>JAFAAN010000174.1 GCA_023426545.1 Pseudomonadota bacterium | reverse complement strand
ACCGGCCAACTCACCTATCATCTCTTCGAGAGTGCACACCGGGAACGCCGCCGCGACGGGCTGAGCAAGACGTCGAGGATGCAGCGCGAGTTCGCACACCACATCGAACAGGTGGGCCGCACTTACCACCACCCGGTCACTTCAAGAATGCGTGAGGGTGGGCGGACTGTTCCCCATGCATGACGCCGAGGCAAATGAAGCGACTGGAGGGAGAGCTGGAGAGCTTCCTTGAGTCGATGTTCTCAGGCCTGGGCCGCGTGGAGCGGCGACGGGCGATGAGCTGGTACGTCAAGGGCCTGCTGCTCGAAGGCGAGCGCAAGAGCATCGAGCCGTTGGCGGGGCGACTGGTGGAGGACGTTGGCGAGCAGGAGGCCATGCGCCAGCGCCTCCAGCAGTGCGTCAGCGGCAGCACGTGGGCGGACGAGGAGGTCATGCGCCGATTGGCACTGAAGCTGGAGGCGGAACTGCCGGGCATTGAGGCGCTGGTGCTGGACGACACGGGCTTGCCCAAGAAGGGCAAGCATTCGGTAGGCGTCGCGCGGCAGTATTCGGGCACGTTGGGCCGGACGGATAGCTGCCAGGTGGCCGTCAGTCTGCATCTGGCAGGAGAGAAGAGCAGTGGCTGCATCGGGATGCGGCTGTACTTGCCGGCGGAATGGACATCCGCCCCGGAGCGACTGCGCAAGGCAGGCGTACCCGAGGACGTCTCATTCGAGACGAAGGGGGCCATCGCCCTTGGGCTGCTTGAGCGTGCGCTCGACTGGGGCGTCAAGCCGCGGCTTTTCCTGGCGGACGCAGGTTATGGAAACGAAGTCGAGTTCCGCGAGGCACTCACGCGCCGAGGACTGCCGTACATCGTCGGCATCCGAGGAGACTCGGTGCTCTGGCCTCCAGGATTCGAGCCTCCGCCCATTCCCCAGAAGCCCGCGGGAATGAGTGGGCCTGCGCGCACGCGCTACCGTTATGGCGAAGCCAAGCCCATTGCCGCCCAGAAGCTGGCCGCTGGCCTGCCACCCACCGCATGGAAGTCGGTCAGCTGGGGTGAAGGCGCCAAGGGGCGCAAGCGTTCACGTTTCGCGGCGCTGCGCATCCGCATCGCGCATGGGCACTCGGTGGGATTGGCCCCGGGCGACGAGCAGTGGCTGCTCTGCGAATGGCCCAGAAACGAGAAGCAGCCCACCAGGTTCCACCTCTCGACGCTGCCTGCTCACATTTCCCTGAAGCAACTCGTACGCCTCTCCAAGCTGCGTTGGCGCGTCGAGCGAGACTATCAGGAGTTGAAAGCAGAAGTCGGTCTCGACCACTTCGAAGGGCGCTCGTGGCGTGGCTTCCACCACCACGTCACCCTCTGCGTCGTCGCCCACGGCTTCCTCGCGCTCCGTCGGGCGCTTTTCCCCCCGGAGCCGAGTGCACTGGACGCTACCGATGGTGCGGCGCGCGCTTCAGCCACTCCTGCTACGCCAGATTGGCACCTGCCCGCTCTGCAACAGGGCCATCAGCCCCAGAGCTCCGCCTGAGCTGCCCTCTCGGATGTGACCAAGTCGTATTAGATAGCGTCGGCGCACCGTGGTTTACGTCATGCCCACGGCCTCGGCTGTTCCCATCACCGTCTAGCCTTCGGAAAGGATTTGCAGCAGCCGTGGGCGTTTCAACGCCCACACGGATTCGCGCCCACGGCGTGTCAGCGCCTACTGCGCTGCCTTGTCCTCCTGCTTCAGCTTCACTCCTAGGCTTCGCACGTGCGCCCTCATACCTGGGCAACACGCAACGTCCCTCCCGTTACTCTTCATCCAGTCAGAGGATTGGTCTGGCCGTGAGGACATGGCAGCGTGCACCTGCCGAATCCACATCGCCGCCGAGCTTGGCCGGAGTCCGGATGGAACTCATCCGGACCTGGGAACGCCGCACGGGCGTATGACCCGTCGGCGGTGGCGGACGTGCTGGAGAGGTGATGGTGGCGCTGCCCCCGCTCAAGGCCAATGACGAGGTCCTGGCGCCCCTGCTGTGCGACGTGGGGCCGCCATGGCTAGGGCGCGGGGCGGGGAGCGGCGCTGGTGGCCCGCCGCTGGAGTGCCGGGGGCGAGGCGCTCAGCGCGCCGACGTAGAGCCGGCCATGGAAGCCTTCCGCCAGGGGCTGGGGAAAGAGCTGCACGCCGGACGCGACGTCCTTCTTCTGCCGCGCCTCCTTCGTGGGGCTGATGGAGAAGACGTCGCACTCCACCGCGTCCCAGACGTTGAAGCGGCAGGCGAAGTGCGTGCCTCGCATGAAGCCCACGTCGAGCGCGCGCACGGAGGGCAGGGCCTGGGCCAGCCGGGCCCCCAGGGGCATATAGTCCTTGTCCCAGCTCACGCCCGCGGTGCGCACGTGGGTGCCGCCGGCGAGCACCAGCGTCCAGGCCTGGGGGCGCCCTTGCTGGTACGCCAGCAGGTGCTCCGCCATCTGCGCCTCGCGCGCGTTGCCCTGCGCCTTGTCCACGTCGATGGCCGCCAGGGCCACGTCCTTGCCGGAGGCGCGCAGCCGGCGGGCTTGCTCGACGAGCCAGAGCATGGCGCGGCTGCTGCGGCCGTCCTGGTAGGTCCGGCGCCAGAAAGCGCTCTCGCCCACCAGGGTCTGCGCGTCCTGCTGCTGCCCGCCGCTCGCCAGGTACGTGTCCAGCAGGGGCTGTTCAGAGGCGGGGAGCGACAGCGCCAGCGTCACGGGCAGTCCCCGGGACGTGGCCTCGCACAGCATGTGCAGCGCGGCCATGGGCAGCTCGCGCGTGCCCAGCGGGTCCGCCAGCAGCAGCGTGTGGCCCGGGGCCATCAGCGGACCGGCGCCCTCCACCGGCTGGTCGCACTCCGGCGCCAGGAGCTCGGCGGACGCCTCCGGAGCCTGCCCGCCCTCCAGCAGCACCGACTGGATGGGCACGGGCGCGTTGCTGCCTACCAGTTCGAGCGCGGGCACCATCTCCAGCCGCTCCAGGAGCTTCTGCTCGATGCCCAGGTCGCGCACGCCGCGCGCCATCCGGAAGCGCTCCATGCCCGGCGCGTTCTTGAAGGGGTCCTGGAGCGCCGCCCCGCGCGGGCCCGCATAGGCGTCCCGCGTGGCGTCGAACGGGTGGGCATCCTGGGCCGCCATGAAGTCCCCATCCCGCTTCCCCGCGGCCTGGGGCGGGATTTCCAGCTGGGTCTCCATCTCGTGGTAGCTGAGCCGGAAGACGCGCACGACCGTCTGCCGAGGCCCCAGCCGCTCGCCCTGGACGTAGTAGCGCTCGATGGTGCGCAGGCCGACGTTGTTCTTCCCGGGCTCGTGGGCCGAGGAGAACAGCTCCAGGCCGCCTTCCTTCTCCATGACGTCGTAGCGCTCCTCTTCCAGGATGCGCCGCGCCACCATCATCGCGTCCTCGGCGGGGACGACGTACACCCGCTCCTCTTCGGGTGTCTCGTACTCGCCCGTGTCCTCATCGGCCGTGGCGCCGAGCCCACGGCTCAGGGTCGCACAACCCGTGCACAGCAGCCCCAGCCCAATCAGCGCATTCTGGAGACGCATCGGAGTTGCCTCGGTGTTCGGTGTTCGGAGCCAGGCGGGCTGCCTGGACGCCCGCAGGCAACGTCCGGGACGCCGAAGCATATCGGAGGGCCCCGCCGCGCCGCCATGCCGCCGGCGGCGCGGATGTGCGCCCCCTTCCTAGAAGAGGTTCCAGAGGTACTGGTTGGTGACCTCGTGGTGGAACTGGATTTCGGACGTCTTCACCCGGGTGCCCAGCTGCTTCGGGCTGCGCTCGGCCGTGGACGTCTTGAGCTCCGCGAACTTGCTCTGCACGTGCTCACCCAGGATGGTGGCCATGAACTGGCTGCTCTTGAAGATGCGGATGGCGTCGAAGATGTTGTCCGGCAGGAAGCGGGTGCGGCTGCGCTTGGTCTCCGCGTCCTCCTGCGGCAGCGGGCCTTCCAGGCCGGTGCGCAGCAGGGTGTAGAACACCAGGTACGCGTTGGAGTCCGGGGCCACCGAGCGGCACTCGATGCGCGCGCTGTGCTCGTTGCCGTAGGGGATGCGCACCATGGCGCCGCGGTTGTTGGCGCTGGCCTTGATCTGGTTGGGCGCCTCGAACCGCGGGTCCAGGCGGCGGTACGAGTTCACGCTGGAGTTGAGCGTGAGGCAGATTTCATTCGCGCTGGTGAGGATCCGGTCGATGAACTCCCAGGCCAGCGGGCTCAGGCCGTCCGGGCCGTTCTTGTCGTAGAAGAGGTTCTTGCCGCCCCTCGCCAACGACAGGTTCATGTGCATGCCAGTGCCATTGACGCCCGTGACGGGCTTGGGGAGGAAGCTGGCGGTGCAGTCCATCTGCGCGGCCACCTGGCGGCTGAGCAGCTTGTAGAGCTGAATCTGGTCCGCCGCGATGAGGGCCTCGCTGTACGAGAAGTTTATCTCGAACTGGCTGGGCGCCACCTCGGGGTGGTCCTTCTCGTTCTGGAAGCCCATGGCCCGCTGGGCCTCGGCCACCTTGTCGATGAAGGTGCGCAGCGCGTCGCCGGGCAGCGCGTGGTAGTAGCCGCCGGTGGAGATGAACTCGAAGTGGTCCGTCTCGTGGTAGTGGCGCTCGGCGTCGCGGCCCTTGAACAGGAAGCCCTCGATTTCGGGCGCCGCGTAAACCACCGTGCCGTCCTTCTGGTACATCGACTCGGTGAGGCCCTTGAGCTTGCCGCGCATGTCGGAGTGGTACGGCGTGCCGTCACGCTCCAGCACCTCGCTGAACACCAGCACCTTGCCCGGGCCGAAGATGTCCGAGGGCAGCCAGTAGAAGGCGCTCCAGTCGATGCTCAGCCGGAGGTCGCTCTCCTGCTGCGCGGAGAAGCCTCTTATCGACGAGCCGTCGAAGGTGAGGTTGTCGGCGCTCTTGATGAGGAACTTCTTGTCGTAGTCCAGCATGTGCAGCCGACCCTCGAGGTCGGTGAAGCACACGGTGACTGCCTTGATGCCGCGCTCCTTCGAGAGGTACTCGATGCGCTCGTCGCGAAGCTTCTCCGGCGAGACGTGCTTGAGGCGCTGCTCCTTCACCTTGAGGTTGCGCTCCTCCAACTCGTCGTAGGGAATCTCCAGGAACGTCCGTAGACCCTTCGTCTCCATTGTCCGTGCCTCCCAGGCCGGGTTCCTCGCGCGATGACGCGGCGGGCCGTGTCTGTGGCGCAGGTATTTACACTTGGCGAGATGAAATCAAGTCTAAATCTCGCGACATGAATGCTTGAGGAGACACGATTAAACCTCTGGAGCCCACCTGAAGACACTTGGACCCGCCAAGGGAGCCCTCGGACAGATGGCGGGTGGGCGAAGGAGCGGCCAGGCCTGGGGCCTGCTGGCGGGGTGCGTCATGCCCCGGCACTGGGGCCTGAGGCCAAGGGGAGTCCGGGGCGCGCTTCCGGCAGCGATTCGGCGCGGCGGGCGCCTTCCTGACGTCGTCGCGGGTGGGCGGAGGCGGCGGCGTAGGATGCCTCCATGAGCTCGATGTGGGTCCTGGAGACGCCAGCGCCGTCCGCGGATGCGCGGATTCCATATGGAGCGGAGCCCCATCAGTTCGGGGACTTGCGAGTGCCCGAGGGGCTCGGTCCGCACCCGGTGGTCATCGTGGTCCATGGGGGTTTCTGGCGCGCGAAGTACGGGCTGGAGCATGTCGGCCACCTGTGCGCGGACCTGACCCGGCGCGGCTTCGCGACCTGGAGCCTGGAGTACCGGCGCGTGGGACACGACGGCGGCGGCTGGCCTGGGACGCTGGAGGACGTGGCGCGTGGCACCGACTTCCTGCGCACGCTGGCGCAGCCGCATGCGCTGGACCTCTCGCGCGTCGTGGCGCTTGGCCACTCGGCGGGAGGGCACCTGGTGGCGTGGCTGGGGGCGCGGCACCGGCTGCGGCCCGGTGATGCGCTCCACGGTGAGGCGCCGTTGCCCTTGCGGGGCGTGGTGCCGCTGGCGGGCGTCGTGGACCTCGCCCGTGCGTTCGCGCACCGGCTGGGGGACGGCATCGTGGAGACGTTCCTGGGCGGCACGCCGTCCTCGGTGCCAGAGCGCTATCGCATGGCTTCGCCCGCGGCGCTCCAGCCGCTCGGGGTGCCCCAGGTGCTCGTCCATGGCGCGGAGGACGACACCGTGCCCGTGTCGATGAGCGAGGACTTCTGTGCGCGCGGACGCGAGCTGGGGGATGACGTCCGCTGTGTCACCTTGCCGGGTGCGGGCCACTTCGAGGTCATCGACCCACGCTCTCAAGAATGGCCGCAGGTCGTGGCCGCGCTGCACGCCTTGCTGTGAGGCGTTGGCAGGAGCCGCGCCGTCCAGCGCGGCGGTTCAGAAGCCCCGCTGCGCGCCGCCATCCACCGAGATGGACTGGCCGGTGATGTATGACGCCTGCTCGGAGGCCAGGAAGGCCGTGAGCGCCGCCAGCTCCTCCGGGCGGCCCAGCCGCCGCGCGGGAATCTGCGGCGCCACCTTCTCGTCCGTCAGCCCGAGCTGCTGCATGCGCTCGGTGGCGTGGTAGCCCGGCAGCACCGCGTTCAGGGTGATGCCGTGCTGCGCGACCTCGTTGCTCACCGTCTTCACCAGCCCGAGCAGCCCCGCGCGCAGGCCGTTGGAGATGGTCAGGTTCGGCATCGCCTCGCGCGCGGCCAGCGACGTCACCAGGATGATGCGGCCCCAGCTCCGCTCCTTCATGCCGGGGAGCGCCGCCTGGATGCCGTCCACCGCCGCCATCCACAGGCTCTGGAAGCCGAGCTGCCACTGCTCCGCCGTCAGTGACTCGAAGCCGCCCGCCGGTGGCCCGCCCGTGTTCACCACCAGGATGTCCACACCGCCCAGCTTCGCGCCGACGTCCTCCACCAGCCGCTTCGCCGCGCCCGGCTGCGTCAAGTCGCATGGCACCGCGAGCGCCGCGCCCAGGGACTTCGCGGCCTGCTCCAGCTTCTCACCGCCACGCGAGCAGATGGCCACCGTGGCCTCTTCCTTCACCAGCGCCTGGGCAATGGCGTACCCCAGGCCCGCGGACGCGCCCATCACCAGCGCGCGCCTACCCTTCAGTCCGAAATCCATCCGCGTGCTCCTTCATGTAGGGCGCCAGCCGGCTCCGGATGAGCCCCGCCGCGCGCTCCAGGTCCACGTCCTCCGCCCGCGCCAGTCCCTCGCTCAGCTCGGCGACGATGCCGTCGGCAATCGCGCCGACGTCATAGGCCTGCCGGTAGGGGACACGGCTGAAGCTCACCAGCGCGTAGCGGCTGATGAACTCGCCCGGGAAGGCGTTGAGCAGCACCTTCTCCACGGCCTTGCGCAACTGGAAGCGCGGGTCGCCGGTGCTGTCGCGCATCTCGATGAAGTTCTCCACCGCCATGTCGGCGATGGCGTCCGCGTTCGTCTTGCGCAGCCGCTCGAAGTCCGCGAACACCTGCTCCCAGCCGAGGCCCTGGCCGAGCAGCGCGTCCAGGACGGCGCAGTCCTCGAAGCCGCAGTTCATCCCCTGGCCGAAGAAGGGGACGATGGCGTGCGCCGCGTCGCCCAGCAGCAGGACCTGTCCGCTCGCGCGCCAGGGCGCGCCCTTCACCGTCACCATGCTGCCGGTGGGTCGTGAGAAGAACGTCTCCACGAGGTCCGGGATGAGCGCCTTCGCGTCCGGGAACTGCGCGGCGAAGAACGCCTCCAGCCGCTCCGGTGTGTCCAGCGAGGCGAAGCTCAGCGGCCCCTGCCAGGGCAGGAACAGCGTGCAGGTGAAGCTGCCGTCCTCGTTGGGCAGCGCGATCAGCATGAACGAGCCGCGCGGCCAGATGTGCAGCGCGTGCTTCTCCATCAGGAACGTGCCGCCCGGGCCCGCCGGAATCGTCAGCTCCTTGTAGCCGTGGCCGAGCTGCTCCTGCGTCCCCGAGAAGCCCGGCTGCGCCTCCAGGGCCTGCCGCACTGCGGAGGCGGAGCCATCCGCGCCGAACACCACGCGGCCCGGCTCCTGGCGCACCTGCCCGGTGGCGTCGTCCTGCACCGTCAGCGCGCCCGAGCCGAGGTCCACCTGGGTGATGCGCTGCTTGAAGCGGATGCGCACCTTCCCGGTGGCCTCCGCCGCCGTCATGAGGAAGGCGTTCAGCCACCCGCGCGACATCGCGTTGATGTGCTGCGAGTCGTCCTTGCCATAGGCCTGATACACGAGCGCGCCCTGGGGCGGGTGGATCATCCGCCCGCGCATGGGGATGGCGTGCGCGAGCGCCCCGTCCTCCAGGCCCACCTGCCGCAATGCGTGCAGCCCGCGCGTGGAGATGGCCAGGTTGATGGAGCGGCCCGCGCCGATGGCCTCGCGCCGCATGTCCGGGCGCCGCTCCAGCAGCTCCACGTCATAGCCCCGGCGCGCCAGGTAGACGGAGAGCAGCGAGCCCACCAGCCCCGCGCCCACCACGGTGACGGTGTCCTTGCGTGCCTCACTCACGGGCGTGGCCTTCCAGCGCCTTCACGAAGCGGTAGACGTCTGTGAAGGAGTTGTAGAGCGGCGCGGGCGCAGCGCGGATGATGTCCGGCTTGCGGAAGTCGCAGATGATGCCCGCGTCGCCCAGCCGCTTCAGCAGGCCCTGGGGCTCGCCCCGGAAGCGGAGGGAGAGCTGTGCGCCGCGCTGCTTCACGTCCCGGGGCGTGGTGATGCGCACGAAGCCCTCGGGCAGCCGGTCCAGCAGGAACTCCAGGTAGCCGGTGAGCCGCTCGCTCTTGGCGCGCAGCGCCGCCATGCCGGCCTGGTCGAACAGCTCCAGGGACGCGCGCAGGGCCGCGAGCTGGAAGATGGGCGGGTTGGAGAGCTGCCAGCCCTCCGCGCCGGGCAGCGCGTGGAAGGTGGGACCCATCTGGAAGCGCGTCTGCTTGTCGTGGCCCCACCAGCCCTCGAAGCGGGGGAGGTCCCGGGTGTGCGCGTGCCGCTCGTGGACGAACACGCCGCCCAGCGCGCCCGGCCCGCCGTTGAGGTACTTGTACGAGCACCACACCGCGAAGTCCGGCCCGTCGTCGTGCAGCGACAGCTTCAGGTTGCCCGCGCCGTGCGCCAGGTCGAAGCCGACGAAGCAGCCCTTCGCGTGCGCGGCCTTCGTAATCGCCGCCAGGTCGAAGGCCTGTCCGGTGAGATAGTTCACGCTGCCCAGCAGCACCAGCGCCACCTCGTGGCCGTGCCGCTCAATCGTGTCGAGGATGTCCTCGGTGCGCAGCGTCTCCTCGTCCGCGCGGGGCTTCAGCTCCAGCACGGCCTCGCGCGCGTCATGGCCGTGGAAGCGCGCCTGGGAGGCGACGGCGTACTGGTCCGACGGGAAGGCCCCCGCCTCCACCAGGATTTTGAAGCGCTGCGGCGTGGGCCGGTAGAACGACACCATCATCAGGTGCAGGTTCACCGACAGGGTGTTCATCACCACCACTTCCAGCGGCTTGGCGCCCACCAGCCGCGCCGCCTGTTCGGTGACGAGCTCGTGGTAGTGCAGCCACGGGTGGCGGCCGTGGTGGTGGCCCTCCACGCCCAGCCGCGCCCAGTCCTCCAGCTCCTCCTGGACGTAGCGCGCGGCGTTGCGCGGCTGGAGCCCCAGCGAGTTGCCCGCCAGGTACACCACGGGCTGGCCATCCGGCCCCGGAGGGAAGTGGAACGCGTCGCGGAAGCCGCGCAGCGGGTCCTCGGCGTCCAGCTTCTGCGCGAAGCGCTCGGTGTCCTCGAAGGGGGATGGCGTCGTCATGGTGCGAAGTCCTCGGGAGCGCGTCCCAGCCAGTCGAAGGCGTTGCGCCAGAGCAGCCGCTCGCGCGCGGCGGGCTCCAGCTCCTTCAGGGACTCGATGAGCGTGCCCGGGCATTGCTCGCCCAGGGGGAAGGGGTAGTCACTGCCGAGCGCCACCTTGTCCTGGCCGAAGAGGCGGATGATGTAGCGCAGCGCCTGCGCGTCGTGGACGAGCGAGTCCACCCAGAAGCGGCCCAGGTAGTCGCGGGGCGGCACCGGGTTGTCCACGGCCACCAGGTCCGGCCGGGCCTCGAAGCCGTGCTGGATGCGGCCCAGCGTGTGGGGGAAGGCGCCGCCGCCGTGCGCGAAGGCGAAGCGCAGCTTGGGCAGCCGCTCCAGCACGCCGCCGAAGATGAGGGAGCAGATGGCCAGCGACACCTCGGCTGGCATGCCCACCAGCCACGGCAGCCAGTACTTCTGCATCTTCGCCTCGCCCATCATGTCCCAGGGGTGGACGAAGACGGCCGCGCCCAGCTCGCTGGCGGCCTCGAAGAAGGGGAACAGCGCCGGGTCGGACAGGTTCCAGTCGTTGACGTGCGAGCCAATCTGCACGCCCGCGAAGCCCAGCTCCTTCACGCAACGCTCCAGCTCGCGCACCGCCCGCTCCGGTGACTGGAGCGGTACGGTGCCCAGGCCCACGAAGCGCCTGGGGTGCGCGTGCACCACGGAGGCGAGGTGGTCGTTGAGGAAGCGCGCCAGGTCCGCGCCGTGCTCCGGCTTCGTCCAGTAGCCGAACATCACCGGAACCGTGGACAGCACCTGGACGTGGACGCCGGCCGCGTCGCACTCCTCGATGCGCTTCACCGGGTCCCAGCAGTTGCTCTCGATTTCGCGGAAGAACTTGCCGTCGTCCCGGAGCATGCGCGCGCGGCAGGGCGCGTGGTGGTCCAGGGTGATGAAGCCGCCGTAGCCGTAGCGCTCGGCGAAGCGCGGCAGCTCGGCGGGCAGCAGGTGCGTGTGGATGTCGACCTTCAACGGGTGGGGCCTCCCTTGACCACCTTCGTCCCGCACTGCTTGCAGGTGCAGTGTTCGGGGTTGCCGTAGAAGCGCTCGAAGATGGGCGGCAGCTGCGTCACCAGGTCGGTGACGTGGACGAACTCCTCGTAGAGCTTCTCGCCGCACTGGGGGCACAGCCACATGAAGCCGTCCAGCTCCTGTGGCAGGCGGCGGCGCTCCAGCACCAGCCCCACCGTGCCCGCCGGGCGCTGCGGCGAGTGCGGCACCCTGGGCGGCAGCAGGAAGATCTCCCCTTCGTGGATGGGGATGTCCTGGACCTTGCCCTCGTCGATGACCCGCAGGGTCATCGTGCCCTCCAGCTGGTAGAAGAACTCCTCGCCCTCGTTGATGTGGAAGTCCGTGCGCGAGTTGGGGCCGCCGACGACGGTGACCATGAACTCACGGTCCGCCCACACCTGCTGGTTGCCCACGGGCGGCTTGAGCAGGTGGCGGTGCTCGTCGATCCACTTCTTGAAGTTGATGGGAGTCAGGCGGCCCATTTACTCACCTCCGATGGTGGCGATGCACTTCAGCTCGATGGCAATCGGCGTGGGCAGCCGGTTGATTTCGAGCGTCGTCCGGCACGGTGGGTTGTCCTTGAAGTACTCCGCCCACAGCCGGTTGTAGGTGGGGAAGTCCTTCTTCATGTCGGTGAGGTACACCGTCACGTCCACCAGCTTGTCCCAGGACGAGCCCGCGTCCTCCAGGATGTAGCGGACGTTGCGGAACACCGAGTGGCACTGCGCCTCGATGTCGTACGAGACGAGGTTGCCCTCCGCGTCCAACTCCACGCCGGGAATCTTCTTCGTGCCGCGCTCGCGCGGACCCACGCCGGACAGGAACAGGAGGTTGCCCACGCGCCGGGCGTGGGGGTACAGGCCGACCGGCTCCGGGGCCTTCTGCGAATCGACTCGCGCGCTGTCACTGCTCACGGCGTGCTCCTCCGTTGGGGCTCAAGGGCATTCACAGCTTGATGCAGACATTCTTCGGCTCGGTGAAGAAGCGCAGCGCGTCCCAGCCGCCCTCGCGGCCCACGCCCGAGTCCTTCATGCCGCCGAATGGTGTGCGCAGGTCGCGCAGCATCCACGTATTCACCCAGACGATGCCGCTGTGCAGCCGCGAGGCGAAGCGGTGCGCGCGCTTCACGTCCTGCGTCCACACGCTGGCGGCCAGCCCGTAGGGGGTGGAGTTGGCCCAGGCGAGCACCTCGTCCTCCGAGTCGAAGGGCATGAGGCTGGCCACCGGCCCGAAGATTTCCTCCTGGTTGGTGCGGCAGCCCGCGTCCAGGCCCTCGATGAGGGTGGGCTCCACGAACCAGCCCTCGCGGCAGCGCCCGGGCACGCTGGCGCGCTGCCCGCCGGTGAGGATGCGCCCACCCTCCTGCCTCGCGAGGTCCACGTAGCCCAACACCTTCTCAAAGTGCTGCCGCGACACCAGCGCGCCCTGGTCCGTGCCTGGCTCCAGCGGGTCACCCACCTTGAGCGCGCGCGTGCGCGTCACCAGCGCCTCCTTGAAGCGCTCGTAGAGGGGGCGCTGCACGAAGATGCGCGGGCCGCAGAGGCAGATCTGGCCCTGGTTGGCGAAGGACGAGCGCAGCGTGGTGGCCAGGGCCTCGTCGAAGTCGCAGTCCGCGAAGATGACGTTGGGGTTCTTCCCGCCCATCTCCAGCGACAGCTTCTTGAAGGCGGGCGCGGCCACGCGCGCAATCTCCGCGCCGGTGCGCGTGCTGCCGGTGAAGGAGATGGCGCGGATGTCCGGGTGCTGGCTCATCGCGGCGCCCACCTTGGGGCCCAGGCCATGCACCAGGTTGAGCACGCCCGGCGGCAGGCCCACGTCGCGGCAGACCTGGGCCAGCAGGTACGCCGTCATCGGCGTCACCTCGGACGGCTTGGCCACCACGCAGTTCCCCATGGCGAGCGCCGGGGCAATCTTCCACGTCAGCAGGTACAGCGGCAGGTTCCAGGGGGAGATGCAGCCCACCACGCCCAGCGGCGCCCGCAGGGTGTAGTTGAGGGCCACGTCGTCCGTCTGGTGCGCCTCGCTGGAGAACTGCGTCACCGCGTCGGCGAAGAACTCGAAGTTGAGGACGCTGCGCGGGATGTCCACCGAGGTGGCGACCGACAGCGGCTTGCCGGTGTCGATGGACTCGGCGCGGGCGAAGGCATCCAGGCGGCTACGGAGGGCATCGGCGATGCGGCGAAGCATGCGCGAGCGCTCGGTGGCCGGGGTGGCGGCCCAGGCGGGGAAGGCCCGCGCGGCGGCCTCCACCGCGTGCTGCACGTCGGCCGCGTCGGAGTCCGGGACCTGCGCGTACACCGCGGCCGTCGCGGGCTCGGGCTTGTCCAGCCACGCGCCACCTCGGGCGGGCAGCAGCTCTCCGCCGATGTAGTTGAGCACCTTCTCCATGGCCGAGCCTCCAAGCGCGCTTGCCCACGGCCCCGGGGATGAGCGAGCCCCGCCGGCCCCTGTGGGAGGGCGGGCAATGTACGCCGCCCCTCATTGCCTCACCAGCACCACGCGCGCCCGCAGTCCACTGTCGTGGAATCGCGCCCGCCCGCCTGGAGGCCACGGGGCATGCCGCACTGCGCGAAGGCGTGGCGCTGGCCGCCGCTATGACGGTCAGCGCGCGCCGCGATGACGCCGCGTGGGCTCGCCGGCTCGGCTATAAGGCGGGACCTGAGCTGGGAGGAGACACCATGTCACGGAAAGTGGCGCTCATCACTGGAGCCTCGGCGGGGCTGGGCGAGCAGTTCGCGCACTGCTTCGCGCGGGACGGGCACGACGTCATCCTGGTCGCGCGCGGCGCGGCGCGCCTGGAGGCGTTGGGGGCGAAGCTGGAGCAGGCGCACGGCGTGAAGGCGCATGTCCTCCCCGCGGACCTGTCCCGGCCGGAGGCGCCCGAGCAGCTCTTCGAGGCCGTGCGCGCGCGCGGGCTGGCGGTGGACTTCCTGGTGAACAACGCGGGCTTCGGCTCGTGCGGGCCCTTCCTGGAGCAGGAGCTGGCGCGCGAGGCGGAGATGGTGGAGGTCAACTGCACCGCGCTGCTGAAGCTGACGCACCTGTTCGCGCGGCCCATGCGCGAGCGCGGCAGCGGGCGCATCCTCAACGTCGCCTCCACCGCGGGCTTCCAGCCCGGGCCGTACATGGCCACGTACTTCGCGACCAAGGCCTTCGTGGTGTCCCTGTCGGAGGCGCTCGCCCACGAGCTGAAGGGCACGGGCGTGACGGTGACCTGCCACTGCCCGGGCGCCACGCACACGGAGTTCACCCAGCGGGCGGGCAACGGGAAGACGCGGCTGTTCCAGCGGCCGGGCGTGGCGAAGGCCGAGGACGTGGCCGCCCATGCCTACGCGATGATGATGCGCGGCCGGGTGCTGGCCATCCACGGCCTGCTCAACTGGGTGGGGGCGGTGGGCGTGCGCTTCAGCCCCCGCGGGGCCGTGCGCGCCCTCGCGGCCAGCCTCAACCAGCAGGGCTGAGGCGGGCCGCTACGGCGGTGCTCAGTTGTACGTCGCGGAGAAGACGAGCGACAGGTGGGTGACGTTCCAGTTGTCGTGGGTGCTCTCATTGCGGATGCGGCCCAGCGCCAGCTCCGCGCCGATGCCCAGGCCCCAGTTCTTGCTGACCCACCACTCCTTGCCCACGCCCAGGTGCAGGCCGCCGCCCACGTCCGACTCCGCCACCGTCTCGCCGTTCTCGGAGATGAAGAGCTGGGTGTAGGTGATGGCGCCGGACAGGTAGATGTTGGCGGGCATGAAGTAATAGGTGAGGCCCAGGCCCACCGCGCCGTAGTTCTGGCTCACGTCCTCGTTCTGTCCCTCGATGGTGAGGTCGCCAAGCTGGAGGCTCGGGTTCGGGGCGGACGCGCCGTAGAACTTGGCGAAGAGGATGAAGTTGTTGACCAGCGCGAAGCCGACTTCGGCGTTGATGTTGCCGCTGCCGCCCTTCACGACGAGGTCGGGCGAGACGTCGGCCGCCTTGGCGCGGAGATAGCCGCCGCCCACCTGCAGGCGCAGGTAGAAACCGTCGTGCACGTGCTCGTCGTACTCCTGGGCGCTCGCCGCCGTGGCGGTGAATAGCAGCGCCGCGATGATGCTGGGGTAACGCATGACAACGTCTCCTTGGATGAGACCCACCCGGCCTGGGTGCCTGCGTTATGCAGCAGCAGACCCCTGAAAGGCCAGTATTCGGCGTCTGCTCCGCGCCGTCGCGCGCGAGGCTTGCGTGCGCGCGCGGGAGTGCCGGAAGCTCCGCGCCCACCATCCGGGCGGCGCGCCATGGCGGCGTGTCTGGAGTGGCAAGAGAGGGTACGGGATGACCGCGACCGTGGACCATAAAGCGCTGGCACGCGCGCTGGACGCCGCGAGGCTGGAGCGCCGCGAGGTGGCGCCGCTCACCCGCGAGTATCCGGCGCTGACGGTGCCGGATGCGTACGCCATCCAGGAGGCCGGTATCCGGCTGCGTCAGGCGCAGGGGGAGCGCGTGGTGGGCCTGAAGATGGGCCTGACGTCCGAGGCCAAGCGCAAGCAGATGAACCTGGACTCGCCGGTGTATGGCGTGCTCACGGACCGGATGCAGGTGCCCGCCGACGGCGTAATTCACGTGGCGCGGGGCATCCATCCCAAAATCGAGCCCGAGATTGCCTTCCGCATCGCGCGCGAGCTGCGCGGCACGGTGACGCGCGACGAGGTGCTGGACGCCTGCGCGTCCGTGTTCGCGGCGATGGAAATCCTCGACTCGCGCTACCGCGACTTCAAGTACTTCTCCCTGCCCGACGTGGTGGCGGACAACGCGTCATCCTCGCTGTTCGTGGTGGGCACCGCCGAGCACCCGCCGCGCGCGCTCGACCTCACGCGGCTGGAGATGTCGATGTCCGTCAACGGCGAGCAGGTCCAGTCCGCCCGCTCGGACGCCATCTCCGGTGACCCGGTGGTCTCCGTCATCCAGCTCTGCGAGCTGCTGGCCCAGCGGGGGCAGGTGCTGCCAGCCGGGAGCATCGTGCTCGCGGGGGCCGCCACCGCCGCGCACATGCTGCGCCCGGGGGACCGGGTGCGGCTCACGGTGGAAGGGCTGGGCACCGTCGCGGTGTCCGCCGAGTAGGTTTGCCGCGCCTCACCCGCCGAGCAGGACGCCCTCGGGCTCCAGCGGTGGGTGCGGCGCGCGCGCCGACGCCAGGCGCCGCAGCAGGTGCCAGGCGAGGTCTCGCGCCTGGCCTCGAATCTCCGGGACGGCCGTCGTCTCCCACAGCTCGCCCCGGCGCGGAGGGCCCAGGGTGTAGAGGCGGCCGGTGGCCTGTCCATCGGCGTCCAGCAGCGCGCCGTCCGCGTCCGTGGCCAGTCCCATGCCCAGCGCGTCCGGGCGCACGCGCCCTGCCGCCATCAGTCCGCCGAGCACCGGGTGCCCGCGCGCCACGCTGCCCTCCGGTCCCGTGCAGTTGATGACGTGCTGGACGCGCAGCACCGCCTCCTCGCCGCCGCGCCCCCGGGGACGCACGCGGACGGCCACGCCCGCCTGCTCCAACGCGAAGCTCCGGACGTGCGCCGCATGAATCGACAGCCGGCCCTGGCGGCGCAGCCGCTCCACCTCCTCGCCGATGCCGGGCGCCATGCGGTGCCGGTGCACGTCCCAGTACGCGCGCAGGTGGCGGAGGAAGCGCCGCCGCTCGCTCACCGGCAGGCGCTGCCAGAGCGGCACCGTCACCGGCCGCAGCGCGTCCACCACCGTCCGCCAGTCCGCGCCCGCCTCCGCGGCCCGCCGCACCTCCTGCCGGACGAGGCGCAGGATGGGGCGGACGCGGACCGGGAGGGGATGGCGTGCGGCGGTGCTGCCGGCGCCGGGGTGCTCGCGCCATAGCTCCTGCCGCAGCGCGCGCAGGGCGTCCCGGATGCCCGGTGAGGCGTAGGCCGCGGGCCGCGGGCCTTCCTGGTGCACGTGGGGGAGCAGGCCATGCCGGGAGAGGGCATGGACGTGCCCCTGGTGTCCCCGCTCCACCAGCGACAGCAGGGTGTCCACCATGGTGAGCCCGGTGCCGATGAGCAGCACGTCGTCCTGGGCGCCCACGCCCTGGAGCGCATCGCTTGCCCAGGGCGAGCGGTGATACCGGTGGCTGAGGTACAGCCCGCCATCCGGTACGCGCGGGTTGGAGGGCAACGCGTTGCCCAGGGCCAGCACGGCCATCCGCGCCTCCAGGTGTCCCCCATCCGCCAGTCGCAGCCGCACCGCGCCGTGGGACTCCTCCACCGCGTCGGCGGCGCTGGCCACCATCTCCAGATGCACGCCCGGCGCGGCGTGGGCGCGCGCCTCGCGCAGCACCGCCTCCAGGTAGCGGCCATAGCGCTGCCGGGAGACGAAGGCGCCGGGCGCCGTTCCGGGCTGCTCACGGCGCACCCAGCGCAGGAAGTGCTCCGGGTCCTCCGGGAAGGCGCCCATCTTCGCCGCCGGCACGTTCAGCAGGTGGCAGGGACTCGTCGTCGAGTACGCCAACCCCAGGCCCGCCCGCCCGCGCCGCTCCACCAGGGCCACGCGGAGCGGGGCTCGCGCGCTCCGCAGGAGGCCCACCGCCAGCAGCGTGCCGCTGGCCCCTCCTCCGATGATGGCCACATCCCAACACGCCTGTGCTCGCACGCCGCAATCGTAGGTCCTGCCTGGCTCGCCGGCATCCTCGCGCGCCTGCCCGGTATCCAGGCGCCGCGTCCGGATGCCCGCCCCACCTCCCTGGGCAGGGCGCCGCGGGGTGTTCACACTCCGACGCACCTGCAAGGAGGTCATCATGCGCGAGCCACTTCTCGACGAGCGTGAGCACTGTTCCGTGGCGGACGCGTTGCTGGGCTGGCCGCTGCCCGAGCGGCCCGAGGCCATTGCCTCCGTGGCGTGGCTGCTGGAGCGGCTGTGCTCCAGCAAGGTGGACTGGGGGCTGCTGCGGAAGCTGGTGCGCTTCGACGCCGCGGGTTACTCGCGGCGCACGCTCGCCCGGACCCCCGCGTGTGAGCTGCTCCTCCTCTCCTGGCTTCCAGGTCAAGCCACGCATGTGCATGACCACGGCGGCTCCGGGGGCGTGTCCTGGTTGGTGCAGGGCACGCTTCGGGAGACGCGCTACGCCTGGGCGGGCGACCGGGTGGCGCCCGATGCCGTCGTGGGCGCCAGCGAGGGCGACGTCCTCATCGAGCGCCCGGACACCATCCACCGCGTCGACAATGCGTCCCGCCATGGCGCGGTGTCGCTCCACCTCTACGCGCCGCCCATGGAGGGCATGACGCGGTACGAGGCGCGGCTCGCGGTGGACGCGCTCAGGCCGCCGCGTCCGCCTGCTGTGAGCGGGGCGTCTGGACGAAGGCGCCGGCCACGGGCAACGTGACACGGAAGATGCTGCCGCGCTCGGGCGCGCTCTCCACCGTCAGCGTGCCACCCAGCGACGTGACGATGCCATGGCACACCGCCAGCCCCAGCCCGGTGCCCACGCCCAGGGGCTTGGTGGTGAAGAAGGGGTCGAAGATGCGCTCGCGGTGCTCCGGAGAGATGCCGCAGCCGGTGTCCCGCACCTCCACCGCCACCCGGCCCGCCTTGGCCTCGCAGGCGGTGATGTGGACCTCGTTCTTCTCCACGTCGCCGGGGACGATGGCCTGCGCCGCGTTGAGCAGCAGGTTGAGGAACACCTGCCCCAGCCGCGCGCCATTGCCCTGGACCAGCGGCATGCCCTCGCACTCCACCACCAGCCGGGCGCGGTGCCGCAGCTCATGCATGGCCATCTTCGCCGCCGTGCGCACCACCGCGCCCAGGTCCGAGGGGCCGGTGCCCACGTCCTCCGCGCGCGACAGCGTCTGGAGGTCGCGGACGATGAGCCGGATGCGCTCGGCGCCGTCGCGCGTCTCGGCCAGCGCCTCCAGGACCTCCTGACGCTCCTGCTCGGGCAGCTGCTCCTTCTGCTGGAGCTCCTGGTGGATGTACTCCAGGTTGCTGAGGATGAAGGCCAGCGGGTTGTTGATTTCGTGGCCCACGCCCGCGGCGATGCGGCCCAGCGCAATCAGCCGGTCCGCGAACAGGAGCTGGGCCTGCGTGGCGCGCAGCTGCTCCAGGCTGCGCGACAGCTTGATGTTGGCCGCCTCCAGCGCCGCGGTCCGCTCGCGGACCGTCTCCTCCAGCCGCTCGGCATCGCTCGCGGAAGGACGGCGCGCGCGCAGGCGCACGCCGCCCATCGTGGGGCCCTGGAGCAGGTCGAAGGCACGCCGCAGCGTGCCTCGGCGCTGCGCTACCGCCGACATGAGCTTCACCCTTGTTCGCAGCGTCATCGCGTCCGGCTCCAGCGGTGTGGTGTCTGCTCGTGGAATGCCCCCGAGTCGCGACAGACCTGAGTAGTCAACACCGTCATGGGGCATGGGGCAAGGGACTGAAGGGCGGTGCCCGCGTGTGCCTCAAGACGCTGACGGTGTGCTCCGTCCGAGCACCTTCGCATCAATCCGGGCACGAGCCGCAGTCGGCCTGGCAGTTGTCGGGCGAGCTGCCCGTGCCGCAGCGCTCGGTGAACTGGCAGGTGCCGTCGCCGCAGCGGTGGATGTCGCTCGGCTGGATGCGCGTGGTGAGGGGCCGGTACGTCCGTCCGTTATACGTGCATTGTTCGTAATAGGGCGGCTCGCCGTCGGGGAGCGGGAGCGCCTCCTCACCGATGGGGACGGTGACCGAGGTAGGCCGCTGGCAGAGCGCCTCGCAGGTGCCCACATGGATGATGGGCAGGCAGTCCGACTGGTTGGGATGTGAGGACAGGCCGCAGGCCCGCACCGTGCTCTCGTCCAGGCCCAGGTAGCCGCGGTCCGTGGCGGCGAAGACGCCGGTGTCGTCGAAGAGGTTGCCGAAGAAGCACGCCTCCCGCTCGCTGTATGTGGACAGCTCCTGCTCCGTGTACGTGAGGAGTCCGCCCCGTGCGTTGCGCCCCAGTACGGAGATGGAGACGGCGAGGCCGAACTTGTTGGCGTGGGCCGCCAGGCAGGCGGAGACGGCCTCCTGCTCCAGCTGCGTCGCCGGAGCGCCCATGGCCCAGTGGTGGGCCAGCCCCAGGCCGCCGTGCCACGTGTACGTCACGCCATTTCCTGGATGGGTGTACTTGCGTTGCTGGTTCTCCTTCGCGGCGCACTTGACGATGTATCGCATGAGCTCGTCGGCGCGCTCGGGGTCCTGGCCGAACCAGTTGGAGAATCCGCTCGTGGACAGGCCCAATGTCGACAAACCATGGATGGAGAGCCCGTTGGTCGACAGACCATTTGTCGACAAGCCATTGGTGGAGAGGCCATTGGCGGACGCCGCCGCCGCGCGAGCCTCCCGGGGAGCCCACTCCTCCGCTGGGGTGTCCGCCGGGCCACACGCTCCGCCTCCAACACCCAGCACCAGGCTCAGCAGTCCTCCCGCGAAGCGTGGCCGGTGCAGGTGTTTCAGGCCGTGGTTGTTTGGAATTCCAGACGAAATCGCTGGCGTGTGGCGCATGGCTCTCCCCCGTTTGCGGGGAGCCGAAGACACCACGCTCCCCGGATGCCATCAGTTTCAGTGCTCATGAACTGAAACACTGTCGCTGATGGGTGAGGCCAGTGTGGCGACTTCCAGGGGGCGAGAAAATGTAACCAAGCGCGAATGTTTGAGTGGGGGTCCTCCTGGAGACACCTGGTGTGTGTCATGCCCGACGGCGCGGAGCGCGCCTGCCATCCAGGTGATAACAGATACGTGTTATCCGTTAGCTAATCGCTCTCGTCGAACTCCAGCGCCAAGGACGCTGCGGGGGTGAGGGCGAAGCCGTCCGGTGAGCGCAGGCGCCAGGTGCCCACGTCGGTGACGGGGCCGCCCACGACCTCGGACTCCTGCGAGTCGCCGCGCGTCTCCGCCTGTCCCAGGTGGATGCAGAGGTGGACGCGGGCGTTCACCGGGTCCGCGAGCCTCTGGGCCATCGCCTGGAGCAGCCGCAGCGTGCGCTCCGCTTCTCGCAGGTACTCCGTGCGCTCGGCGCTGGGCGCGCCGTTCTCCAGCGGGTGGATGGCCAGCAGCGAGGTGCCGGACTGGAGCGCCAGCAGGAAGCCGCCGCCGCGCAGGCCCTGCTCGAGCCCGTCCAGCACGTCCGCGAGCACGGCGTACACGGCGTCATCGTCCTGGGCGGAGGCGGCGAGCACCACCTCGGCGTGGACGGCGAGCGCCAGCCGGGTGCGGCGCGCGGGCTGCACGGGCTCCTCGGCGGCCTCGCTGAGCGCGGCGAGGAAGGCCGTCACGCTGCTGAAGCGGCGGCCGCCGTCCTTCTCCAGGCAGCGCAGCACCACCGCGTCCACGGCCGGGGACACGGCGGCGATGGCGCTCGGCCGCGGCGCGGGGGCCTCCAGGTGCAGCCGCTCCAGCTCCATCCGGTCCTCGCACTGGAACGGATAGCGCCCGGTGACGAGCTGGTGCAGCAGCACGCCCAGCGCGTAGATGTCCGTGTGCGGGCCAATGGGGCCGCCGCGGAACTGCTCGGGCGCCATGGCGTGCGCGGTGCCCAGCCGCTGGCCAGCGATGGTGAGCCCTTCCTGTGCGGGCTCGGCGTGCAGCAGCTTGGCGATGCCGAAGTCCAGCAGCTTCACCCGGGGCCGCTCGCCTTCCTCCACGACGAGGATGTTGCTGGCCTTCAGGTCGCGGTGCACGACGCCGGCCCGGTGCGCAGCCTCCAGCGCGCCGCAGACGGGCTCCAGATAGGCGAGCGCGCGCGACGATGACAGCCGCCCCCGCTCCTGCACCACCTGGCTCAGCGTGCGCCCGGTGAGCAGCTCCATGACGTAGTACGGGCTGCCATCGGGCATCAGCCCGAAGTCATACACGTCCACGATGTTGGGGTGGCGTATCTGGTTCACCACCCGCGCCTCGCGCACGAAGCGCTTGAGCATCTCCCCCTGGTCCGCCAGGTGCGGGTGGAGCACCTTCACCGCGGCCCGGCGGCCAAGAATCCGGTGCTCGGCCTCGTACACGCTGCCATGGCCTCCCGAGGCCAGCAGCGCCTTGAGGAGGTATTCGCCGGCCAGCGTGCCGGGGCCCCGCTGCGCGAGCGAAGGGTCGCTGGGTGAACGCTCGGACGCATGCAGGTCCGCTCGGGCCTGGATGCGGAAGGTGCTCTCGGAGTCCGCCGCCATGGGTGTCTGGTCCTTACACCTTTCACCAGACAGTCTGCCTCGCGGCGCGATTGAATTCCCGCCGCGTCGCGGCATGGGGGTGGGCGCGTTGACCACCTGTCATCGGCGGCGTGCCGGCGGACGCCAGGTGTTCGCTGTTGGAAGGTCCGCCGCCCTGGAGTCGGGGGGGATTGGACGCAAGGGCCCGGCGCTGATGGATTCAGGGGGCGTGACGCTTCGCACGGAGCGCGGGGCTGGAGGGAGGTGGGGCTCCGGGCAGGCGTCGGGGGGCTGCGACATGACGACGCTGGATGACCTCACGACGTGCGCGGGCCTCGCCGTGGCTCCGCCGCCGTCCTCCATGGGAGCCTGCCTCATCCTCATCAGCACCACCACGCCCGCGGCCATCGGCAAGGCCTACCGCCTGGAGCAGGGCGAGCACATCATCGGCCGCGGCTCCGAGGTCACGCTGCGCATCGACGACCACGGGGTGTCGCGCAAGCACGCGCGCATCGTGCGCGCCAGCGACGGCGCCTGCCACGTCACGGACCTGGACTCCACCAACGGCACGCTGCTCAACGGCGTGCCGGTCAGCACCGCCGAGCTGATGGAGGGGGACCGGCTGCAGATCGGCACCGTCACCGTGTTCCGCTTCTCCAAGCGTGAGGTGCTGGAGCAGCGCGAGGAGCAGCTCCGACAGGCGCTGTCCGCCGCGCGCGTGGGCATCTGGGACTGGAACGCGCAGACCGGCCGGGTGACGTGGAGCGAGCAGGTGGACCGGCTCCTGGGGCTGCCGGTGGGCAAGCTGTCGGGCCGCGCCATGGAGCTGTCGGAGGTGGTCCACCCCGCGGACCTGCCCCGCGTGAAGGAGGTGCTGGGCGCGGCGCTGGAGAAGAAGACGCAGGTGGACGTCGAGTACCGCATCGAGCCTCAGGACAGCGGCTGGCGCTGGATTTCCTGCAAGGGCGACGTGCTGTGTGACGCGACGGGCGCGCCGTCGCGGGTGACGGGCACGGTGATGGACATCACCGCGCGCAAGCTGGCCGAGCAGGAGCTGCAGCGCCAGTCGCTCATCTTCGAGAGCATCTACGACGGCGTGGTGATTACCGACCTGGCCGGCGGCATCATCGACTGGAACTCCAGCGCCGAGCGCATGTTCGGGCGGCAGAAGTCGGAGGCCCTGGGGCAGACGCTCTTCAGCGTGCTGCACCCGGACGAGCCCGACCGGCTCACCGGGCAGATTCTCACCGCGCTGGACAAGCAGGGGCGCTGGTCCGGCGAGCTGGAGTTCAAGCGCAGAGACGGCAACACCTGCTGGTGTGAGTCCGTGGTGGTGCCCTTGCGGGACAGCGAGGGGCGCGCCATCGCCAACATCATGGTCCACCGCGACACGACCGAGCGCAAGCAGCTCCAGGCGCACCTGGTGGTGGCGGACCGGCTCGCCTCGGTGGGCACCCTGGGCGCCGGCGTGGCGCACGAAATCAACAACCCGCTGGCGTACATGCTCGTCAACCTGCACCTCATCCGCGAGGGGCTGGAGCGCCTGGAGAGTCTGGCGCCCGCGGCCCCCGTCGCGTCGCTCCAGCAGCTCGTGCGCGAGACGGCCGAGGGCGCCGAGCGCATCGCCACCATCGTGCGGGACTTGAAGGTCTTCGCCCGTGGCGAGCAGGAGGCGCGGCTGATGCCGGTGGACGTGCGCCGGGCGGTGGAGCTGGCGTGCAAGATGGCGGACAACGTCATCCGCCACCGGGCCCGGCTGGTGACGGAGTTCGAGCCGGTGGCGCCGGTGGAGGCCAGCGAGTCGCGGCTGTGTCAGGTGTTCCTCAACCTGCTGCTCAACGCGGCGCAGGCCATCCCGGAGGAGGGCTCGCCGGAGATGGAGCACGAGATTCGCGTGGTCATCCGCGCCGGGGAGAAGGACCGGGTGGTGGTGGAGGTCCGCGACAACGGCGTGGGCATGGCGCCGGAGGTGCTGGGACGCATCTTCGACCCCTTCTTCACCACCAAGCCGGTGGGCGTGGGCACCGGGCTGGGGCTGTCCATCTGCCACGGCATCATCGAGTCCATGGGCGGCTCCATCCAGGCGGAGAGCGAGCCCGGCCGCGGCACCACGTTCCGCGTGGTGCTGTGCGCCGCCACGCGCGAGCTGGAGGTGCTGCCGCGCCTGACCGCCACGGTGCAGGCCAACGCGCGCGCCCGCATCCTGGTGGTGGATGACGAGCCCAACGTGACGCTGGCCCTGCAGCGCTCGCTGGCGGCGGACCACGAGGTGGCCACCGCGAACAGCGCCCAGGCCGCGCTCCGGCTGGTGAGCGACGGCGGGCGCTTCGACCTCATCCTCTGCGATGTGATGATGCCCGGGATGACGGGCATGGACCTGTACCACGAGCTGGGGCGCTGCGCCCCGGAGCAGGCTGGACGCATGGTGTTCATGACGGGTGGTGCCTTCACGCCGCGCGCGGTGTCGTTCCTCCGCGACGTGCCCAATGCCAAGATTTCCAAGCCGCTGGACCTGACGCAGCTGCGCGAGCTCGTGGGCCGCTCCGCAGAGGCGGGGCGATGAGCTCCACGGTGCGCGACCTCTCGCGAACGGAGGGCCGCGCCGCGGACGCCGCGCCCGCGCTGGCGCAGGTGCGGGAGCAGGCCGCGCCCCTGGAGCTGACGGCGCGCGCGCTGGGCATGGGCCTGCTCATCGGCGGGCTGCTGGCCATCACCAATGTCTACATGGGGCTGAAGACGGGCTGGTGGGAGAGCGGCTCCGTCACCGCCGCGGTGCTGGGCTTCAGCGCCCTGGCCACGGTGTCCCGCCGACGGGGCGCGCCCTATACGCCGCTGGAGAACAACCTCACCCAGACGGCGGCGGCCGCGGTGGGGGCCATGCCCGCCGCAGCGGGGCTGTTGGGCGCGCTGCCCGCGCTGGCGCTGCTGGGCACCGCCGTGCCGGGCTGGGGCGTGGCGGTGTGGAGCGTGGCGCTGGGCGTGCTCGGCGTGCTCGCCGCGCACCTGCTGCGGCGCCGGCTGGTGGACCAGGAGGCCCTGCCGTTCCCCACCGGCATCGCCACCGCGGAGCTGATTACCGCCATGCACGCGTCGCGCGGCGAGGAGGTCCGCGCGGGGCGGGGCCGGCTGCTCGCGGGCGCGGGCGCCGCGGCGGTGGCCGTCACGGCCGCGCGCGACGCGCTCAAGTGGCTGCCAGGGATGACGGCGCTGCCGGGAACACTGGGCGGCGTGGCCGCCGCGTCGCTGACGTGGGGCATCGGCTGGAGCCCCATGCTGCTGGCGATTGGGATGATGACGGGCCCTCGCCTGGGCCTGAGCATGCTCGCGGGCGCCGCGGTGGCGTGGGGCCTGCTGGCGCCGTGGCTGACGGGGGCGGGCCTGTTGCCGGACGCGGGCTACGAGGGGCTCTCCACCTGGCTCACCTGGCCGGGCGTGGGGCTGATGGTGGGCTCGGCCCTGGCGTCGCTGCTGTCGCAGGCGCGCGACCTCCTGCGGGCGGCTCGGGACCTGGGCAGCCTGGGGCAGGGCGAGGCGATGCCGTCCTGGGCGCTGGGCGCCGGAGCGGCCGCGTGCGTGCTGGCGGTGGGGCTGGGCGCGGCGCTCTTTGGCCTGAGCGTGCCGTACATGCTGCTGGCGCTGGCGCTGGTGCTGCCGCTGTGCGCGGTGTGCGCGCGCGGCGCCGGGCAGGTGGACGTCTCTCCGGTGACGCAGATGGGGCAGCTGACGCAGGTCATCTTCGGCGCGCTGCTGCCGGGCGCCATGGCCCCCAACGTCGCGGCGGGCGCGGTGGTGTCGGGCGCGGCGGCGCAGACGGGCGTCAGCATGTGGTCGCTCAAGGCGGGGCACCTGCTGGGGGCTTCGCCGCGCCGGATGCTCGCCGCGCAGCTCGTGGGCGTGCTGGCGGGCTCGGTGGTGGGCGTGCCGGTGTACCTGTTGCTGTCGAGCGCGCACGGCCTGGGCTCGGAGGCGCTGCCCGCGCCCTTCGCCCACCAGTTCCGCGCCGTGGCGGAGGTGGCGGTGCGCGGCCTGGACGGGCTGCCGCCCCACGCGGCGCTGGCCGCGGGCGTGGCCGTGGGCGTGGGCGCGCTGCTCACCCTGGCCTCCCGGGGCCGGGCGGCGCGCTGGCTGCCGCTGCCGGTGGCGCTGGGCATCGGCTTCATCCTGCCGGCCTACTACGCGGTGACGCTGTGCGTGGGCGCCCTGGGGCTGGCGGTGGCGCGCTGGCGCTGGCCCGCGGCGGCGGAGCGGAGCGTGTCCACGCTGGCGGCGGGGGCCATCGCGGGCGAGTCCCTGGCGGGGGTGCTCATCGCCGCCCTGCTGGCGCTGGGGCTCGCGTAGGAAGGAGCGGAGGGCGCGCCGCCCTCACGCCGATGGCGGGGGCTCGTGTACCTTCGCCAGCGAGCGGCGGATGCGGCCTTCCATGAGGTTGGGGACGTGGTGCGCGCGCTCCAGCGCCTCGTGGAGCACGCGCTCGGCCTCCTCGCGGTCGCCGCGGCGCAGCGCCGCCAGCCCCATCATCTCCAGCACCTCCAGGGGCTCCTGCTCCACCGACACCTGCGCGGAGCGCTCGCACAGGGACCACCACGCCTCCGGCGAGGCATCGCGGGTGGCCAGCTCCACCATGGAGAAGAGGACCTCCTCGGAGGGGCTCAGCTCCACGCCCGGCGGCCCCTCCTCCATCACCTGCCGCACCTGCGCCAGCACCTCGCGCGCGCGGGTGTGCCGGCCCGTCCAGGCCAGGGCCCTCGCCTGGAGGAGCAGGGCCCACGGGCGGGACGCCACCTCCGGGTGTCGGCGCTCCAGCGCGATGGCGCGGGCGATGTGCGGCGCGGCGGCCTCCGCGTCCCCCGCCTGGTAGTGCAGCTCCCCCAGGTTGTGTTCGGCGAAGTACTCCCAGCCCACCATGCCCAGCTCTCGGCCCAGGTGCATGAAGCGCTCCTGGTCCTTCAGCGCCCGCGCCAGCTCCTTGCGCGCCACCCACAGGTTGCGGCGGTTGTTGATGGCGCTGCCCAGGTGGAAGTGGTCGCCGCGCTCGGTGCAGGCGGAGATGACCTCGTTGAGCACGTGCTCCGCTTCGTCGATGTCGCCCAGGTTGGGGAGGATGACGGCCAGCAGCAGCTGCGCCACCACCTGCGTCTCGTAGCCCGCGTCGCCCAGGCGGCGGGCGCGCTCCGCGGCGGCCTCCAGCGGCATGCGCGCCTCCTGCCACTCGCCCTTGCGGAACTGGGCGCGGCCCAGCGCCAGCAGCAGCCGGGCCTGGACGTACGGCGAGGCCACCGTGGCCGCCAGCTGCTGGGCCTCCAGCGCCATGGCCTCGCTGCGCGAGTAGTCGTTCACCCAGTCCAGCGCCATGGCCTCGTCCAGCAGCAGCTCCACCTCCGTGCGCGTGTGGCCCAGGCGGCGGGCGCGCTCGCGGGCCGCCGCGAAGTCCGCGAGCGAGTCGTCATACCGGCCGATGCGGATGCGCATGAGGCCCCGGCCGCGCAGCGCGGTGAGGCAGCGCAGCTCGTCCGTGGGCTCCAGCAGCTCCAGCGCGCGCGTGTACATGGCCTCCGCGTCGAGGAAGGCGTGGCGGCCCCGGGCGGACTCGGCCAGGTCGATGGAGAGCGCGGCGGCCTCGTCGCGCCTTCCGGCGGCGGCCGCGTGCAGCGCCAGGCGGGGCAGCCGCTGCCGCTCGCCGGCGCCGGCCGTGCTGAGGAAGTAGCGGAAGGCGGCGTGGTGGATGCGCTCGCGCTCGGCGGCGGGCAGGGTGGCGGCGACGGCTTCACGCAGCAGCTCGTTGCGGAAGCTCAGCCCCTCGTTGCGGTGGGACACCAGCAGGCCGGAGTCGAGGAGCCGCCGGGTGGCGTGGCCCGCGTCCAGGGGGAAGCCGCCCGCGGCGCCGTCGCGCTCGAGCTCGCGCACCACGCCCTCGGCGGTGGCCGCGGTGAAGTCCGTGCCCAGCAGGGCGCACAGGCGCGCGTGCGCGGCCAGCGACGGCGGCAGCGCGCCCAGCTCGCGGTCCGCCAGCCACTCCACCAGCCGCAGCTCGGGGACCTTCTCCAGCCCGTCGGTGACGAGGTACCAGCTCCCGCCCGGCGCGCGCTGGCGCACCAGGCCCTGGCGCTTGAGGCCGCGCACCAGCTCCACCAGGTAGAGGGGGACGTGCTGGGCGCGCTCGACGATGCGCTCCACCGCCTGGGCGGGGACGTTCTCCACCGGCTTGAGCAGCAGGCGGCACAGCGCCCGGGCCTGCTCCGCGGGTAGCACGGGCAGGGCCAGCGTGGCCTGCTTCGCGGCGCGGGTGCCCCACGCGGGGCGGCTCTTCTCGAAGCCGGGGCGCGCGAGCACGCACACCCACAGGGGAACGCTCGCCTCGGCCAGACAGGCGTACTCCAGCGCGTCCAGCGCCGTCTCCTCCGCGAAGTGCGCGTCGTCCAGGACGAGGCACAGCGGGCGCTCGCGGGCGTTGGTGACCAGCAGCTCGCCCGCGGCGCGCATGGCCAGCGAGCGCAGCGCGCCGGGCGCGGCGGCCCAGCTCTGGAGCTCCGGGCCGCCGGGCGCGTACCAGCCCAGCGTGGCGGCCACGCCGGGCCACAGCTCGGAGCCCAGCGTGGGGCCCAGGCGCTGGAGGATGGCGGCGCGCGTCTGGCGCTCGGTGTCCGTGTCGTCGCGCTCGAAGGCGTTGAGGGCGCAGCGGAGCAGCGTGCGCAGGGTGCCGTCCGGGTCGCCCTGCACCGGCTCGCGCGAGCGCATGCTGTAGACCCGCGCGTGCGGAAGCTGCAACTGGAGACGGCGGGCGAGCGTCGCGGCCAGGTGGCTCTTGCCGTGGCCTCGCTCGCTGAGCACGGTGACGATGGTGGGCGCGGCCTCGCCCACCGTGGAGCGGGCGCTCTCCAGCAGCTCGGCCAGCTCCGCCTCGCGGCCCACCAGCACCTCGCTGCCCAGCTGGAGCACGGTGATGTCCGGGCGGGGCGCGGCGCCCGGCGGCGCGGGGCGCAAGAGGCCGCGCAGCTCCGGGACCTCCATGCAGGGCACCTCGGGCACCGTCTCCGCGGCGGCGGGGGACATGAGGAGCCCGTGGGCCTCCGGCCCCGCCGGGTAGCGGTCCTCCCGCGAGAGGATGGCGCCCAGGTAGCGCGGCGCGCCGGTGGGGCGGCGCTGCACGGTGACGGCGGACACGTCCACGAGCCCGCCGGAGGCCAGACCTCGCTCCGCCAGCCCCTCCGCGGCGCGCATGGCGCGGCGCACGGGGTTCTCTCCGGCCTCGGGGTCGAAGACGGCGGCCACCCGCTGGGCGTCGGAGAAGGCCATGTGTCCGCCGTAGGAGGCCAGGGCCTTCTGGAGCGACACGGGGTTGGCGCGCGAGGTGAGGAACAGGATGGCGACGGAGCGGCGCGCCTGCGCGGGGCGCGGCTCGCCTGGAGAGGTGGGCCGGGGCGTCGCGGGCTCGGTGGCGCGCTGGGCGTGCGCGAGGGCCTCGCGCAGCGCGCCGCCCAGCGCGGCGGCATTCTCCGGCCGGCGGGCGGGCTCCTTCGCCAGGCAGCGCAAGACGACCTCCTCCAGCGCGGGCGGCACCGGCGCGAAGTCGGAGGGTGGCGGAGGCCGCAGCGACAGGTGGGCCTGGAGCACGTCCGGCGTGGCGCCGAAGAAGGGCGGCCGGCCGGTGAGCATCTCGTAGAGGAGGACGCCTAGCGCGTACACGTCGGTGCGCGGGGAGATGTCCGCGTTGCCGGCGCACTGCTCGGGGGCCATGTACTCCGCGGTGCCCGCGAAGCCGGAGGCATCACTGGGGGTGGTGGCCTCGTTGGGGCGGGCGGCGTCCTCCGTGGCGGTGCCGCGCACCAGGCCGAAGTCGAAGACGCGCACGCCGCCCGTTGCCTCGTCGAGGAAGAGGTGCTCGGGCTTGAGGTCGCAGTGGGCGAGCCCCCGCGCGTGGACCTGGGCGACGGTGTCCACCACGGCCAGGGCGCACGCCGCCAGCTCCTCGGGCGGCAGCGGGCCGGCGGCGCGCGCCAGCCGGTCGGCCAGGGTGGGCAGCGGCACATACTCCATGGCCAAAAAGCGCGCGCCCCCGGGGAGGGTGCCCGTCTCGTACAGCGCGGGCACCGTGGGCGGGCCGAGCACGCGCAGGGCCTCCGACTCGCGGGCGAGCTGCGCGCGGCCCAGCCAGTTGCTCCCGCGCGCCACCTTGATGGCCACGCGCTGGCCGTCCTCCTCGCGGGACGCGCGCACCAGCACGCCGAAGCCCCCTTGCGCGAAGACGCCGTCCACCCGGTACCCCGGGACTGCGGGCACGGCGGACGGCGATGGGCTGCCTCCCGGAGCGGTGGGGCCTGGTGGGCACGGCGCGTGAGAGCCTTCCCACCGCCGTCCGCATGTCTGGCATCGCGGCACGGGGGCGACTCTACGTCAGGTGAGCGCCGGTTTCAGAACCCCCGGGGTCGTCTACGTACCATCCCTGAGTGCCCGGGGTTCCCCGGGCACCCCACTCAGCGCTCCGGGACCTCCACGGCGCGCAGCAGGGTGCTGTCCGAGTTCGGCATGCGCACGCGGAGCAGCAGCGCGGCGCCCGGCTTCGCGGAGGTGAGGGCCTGGACGGCGTCGGCGGCGCTGGCGATCTTCTGGTCGCCCACCTGGACCAGCACCATGCCCGGCACCAGCCCTCCGCGCTCGGCGGGGCTGCCCGGCTCCACGGCCACCACCTGCGCGCCGCCGTCCCGCGTGTCCGACAGCTGCACGCCCAGGCGCTTCGGCGCGGACGCGGAGGCGTTGCGCGGAAGCACCTCCTCCTCGCCGTTCAGCGCGGGACGCATGCCCAGCGTGACGTCCACCGACCGCGCCTTGCCACCCCGCAGCAGGTCCACCTTCACGCGGGTGTCCGGCCTGAGCAGGGCCACGGCGCGGGTGAGCCCACCGGCGGACTCCACCGGCCTGCCATTCACGGCGGTGATGACGTCCTCCTCGCGCAGGCCCGCGCGCTCGCCCGGGCTGTTGCGGTTGACGCCCGCCACCACCGCGCCCTTCATCGCCTCCAGGCCCAGCGCCCGCGCGAGGTCCGGGGTGAGGTCCTGCACGGCCAGTCCCAGCCAGCCGCGCCGCACCACGCCCGTCTCCCGGAGCTGCGGCAGCAGCGCCTGGATGAGCTTGCTGGGCACCGCGAAGCCAATGCCCGTGGCGCCGCCGACGATGGCGGTGTTCATGCCCACCACCTCGCCCTTCATGTTGAAGAGCGGCCCGCCGGAGTTGCCGGGGTTGATGGCGGCGTCCGTCTGGAGGAAGTCGTCATAGGGGCCCGCCTGGATGTCACGGGCGCGCGCCGAGAGGATGCCCGCGCTGACGCTGGAGGCCAGGCCGAAGGGGTTGCCAATGGCCATGACGGGGTCGCCCACGCGCAGCGCGTCCGAGTCGCCCAGCGGCACCGAGGGCAGGTTGCCCGGCGCGCCCTTCAGCTTCAGCAGCGCCACGTCGGTGAGCGGGTCGCGGCCCATCACCTCCGCGTCGAAGGAGCGGCCGTCATCCAGCTTCACGCGGACCTGGTCCGCGTCCTCCACCACGTGGTTGTTGGTGAGGACGATGCCGCTCGGGTCGATGATGAAGCCGGAGCCCGCGCCCTGGCGCGCCGGGCCGTTGGGCTCGCCGCCGAACCCGGGCGGCAGGCCGAAGCGCTCCGCCCAGCCGGGAGGCAGGCGCTGCATGGCGGCCGTCCGGCGGGGCCTCGCGCGCACCTCCACGTTGACCACCGCGTCCTTCACCGCGTCCACGAGCGGGGCCAGCGAGGAGACACCGCCCTGGCTCCCGCCGAGGGCGGGATTGAAGAGGGCCTTCTGGATGGGAGGCGCCGCCTGCGCCGTGGCGGTGGGCGCGGGTGGCGTCGCCGCGGACGCAGTGCCAATGGCCTGACCACAGGCGCCGAGCGTGGCGGCGGGAAGGAGGACCAGGGCACTCAGGAATCGGCGAGAGGGGAGCGAGCAGGCCATCGTTCGTTCTCCATGCGAGAGAGGGAAATGCCGGTTCAGGCGAGGAGCCGTCGCGAGAAAGGTCCCACCTTGGAGGGGGTGGAAGGCGACGCCCAGCCGCTGACTGTCCCCCGACGCCAGCGGCGGTCATCGTCATGGGGTCTCTTGCGTGGGCCCCACGCCCGAACCGTTGCGAGGGCCTATTGCAGCCGGTGGGCCAACGCTTCACGCTCCGGGTGTTCCTCTGGGGCCACGGGGCGCATGGGCCTCGGGGGCCCGGGGCCGCGGGGCAAACTGCCCCGGCTTGGGGCATTTCTCCCCGAGCAACATGCCCCGCGCCGGAGAGTGGAAGCCGCCTGGGGTGGAGGCCTTGCCTTCCAGGCCAGGGGAGGCCCGGCCAGGGGCCATGGCACGGCGGATGCTCATGCGTGAGGCGCCTCATTCCAGCCCATCCCCTCACAAGGACGGGGACCTGGCGTGGGGGCATGCCCACCACATCACAAGGAGCCGTCCGTCATGGGGCCAGACGAAATCACCGGGATGAACGAGGAGGTTCGGGAGTGGCCGCTGTCGACGCGTGAGTGGGTGGCCCGCCGGAGCGCGCCGCGCATCCTCCTGGGCGAGGACCAGCCGGAGATGCGCAGCCTGCTGCGGCGCGCGCTCATCCGGCGGGGGTATGACGTGGTGGAGGCCCCGGATGGGCCGGGGCTCGTCAAGGCCCTGGTCGACGGCCTGCTGGCGCAGCAGACGCAGGTGCCCGACCTCATCATCACCGACGTGCGCATGCCCGGCTTCTCCGGCATGGAGGTGCTGGCCCGCCTGCGCCGCGAGGGGTGGACGACGCCGGTCATCCTCATCACCGCGTTCGGGGACGCCCAGCTCCACCAGGAAGCGGAGCTGCTCGGCGCCGCGCGCGTGCTCAACAAGCCCTTCGCGATGGAGGACCTGTGCGAGGTGGTCGAGCTGCTGGTGCCGCCTCCGCGCTGAGCGCCCGCCCGCGCGCCTTCGTCCGGTGTCCCATGGCCTGGGGAGGCCACAGGTGCTTGCTCCCTGGCGCGTCTGGGGCCAGTCTCGCGCGGAGCGGTGGCCGTCGTGTGCGCCTCCGTATACGAGGCGTCTGATGCGGAAGCCATCCTCGCTGTTGTCGTTGTTCGCGCTGGGCGCGGCCTGCCATTGCACCCCCACGAGCCGGCCCGTGCCGGACGCGGGCAGCACCGCGCAGGAGCAGAAACCCGTGCGGCGCGTGGCGCGCATCGTCCGTGACTACCCGCACGCGACGAACGCCTTCACGCAGGGGTTGGTGTTCCACCAGGGCCACCTCTTCGAGAGCACGGGGCACCAGGGGACGCTGCGTCAGCTGTCGCTGGAGAGCGCGCAGCCGGTGTGGATGGAGCGGCTGGGGAACATCTTCGCGGAGGGGCTCGCCAGCGACGGGGAGCGCCTGTACCAGCTCACCTGGACCGAGGGCCTGCTCTTCACCTGGAGCGGCATGCCGCCCCGTCGCGAGCGCACCACGCGCTACGCGGGCGAGGGCTGGGGCCTCTGCTTCTGGCAAGGCAAGCTGGTGCGCAGCGACGGCAGCGCCATGCTCACCTTCCACGAGCCGCAGGGCTTCGCCATGGTGGGGGCGGTGCAGGTGAAGCTGCGCGGCCAGCCCGTGGAGCTGCTCAACGAGCTGGAGTGCGCCAACGGCGTCATCTACGCCAACGTCTGGCACAGCTCGGACGTGCTGGAGATCGACCCGGCCACCGGGACGGTGGTGGCCGTCATCGACGCGTCGGCGCTGACGCGCGCGGTGGCGGGGCAGGTGACCAACCCCGAGGCGGTGCTCAACGGCATCGCCGTGGAGCCGGACTCGGGGCGCATCTTCATGACGGGCAAGCTGTGGCCCCGCCTCTTCGAGGTGCGCCTGGAGCCCGCGGGCTGAGTCAGCCCTTGCGCGGCTCGCCGTCGCGCTCCAGCTTGCGGTACAGCGTCTTGCGGTCCACCCCGAGGATGCGCGCCGCCAGCGTGCGGCTGCCGCCCACCGCCTCCAGCACGCGGTGGATGTAGCGGCGCTCCAGCTCCTCCAGCGTCACCAGCTCCGAGGCGTCCTGCGTCTCCGGCACCACGCGCGGCTGGCTGTAGTTGCGGACGCGCTCGGGCAGGTCGTCGACGGTAATCTGCTCGAAGGAGGTGAGCGCCACCGCGCGCTCGATGCAGTTCTGCAGCTCGCGCACGTTGCCCGGCCAGCCGTAGGCCAGCAGCCGCTGGGCCGCCGCAGGGGACAGGCCCAGCACCCGCTTGCCGGTGCGCGAGGCGTACTGCTCGATGAAGCGCTGCGACAGGGCGAGGACGTCGTTGCCCCGCGCCCGCAGCGGCGGCAGCTCCACGCCGATGACGTTGAGGCGGTAGTAGAGGTCCTCGCGGAAGCGGCCCTCCTCCACCGCCAGCTCCAGGTCGCGGTTGGTGGCGGCGACGATGCGCGCGTCGAAGGGCACCTCCGTGTCGCCGCCCACCGGCCGCACCGTGCGCTCCTGCAGCGCGCGCAGCAGCTTGGGCTGGAGGGTGAGGGGCAGCTCGCCCACTTCATCCAGGAAGAGGGTGCCGCCGTGGGCCTGGACGAACAGGCCGGTGCGCGCGGCCTTGGCGTCCGTGAAGGCGCCCTTGGCGTGGCCGAACAGCTCGCTCTCCAGCAGGGCCTCCGGCATGGCCGCGCAGTTGATGGCCACGAAGGGCCCGTCCTTGCGCCGCCCGTGGGTGTGGACGGCGCGGGCCGCCACCTCCTTGCCGGTGCCGCTCTCGCCGGTAATCAGCACCGTGGAGTCCAGGTCCGCCACGCGGTCGATGAGCGCGTAGGCCTGCTTCATGGCGGGGCTCTCGCCCACCACGGTGCCGCTGTCTTCGCGCCGGCCCAGCTCCTGGCGCAGCCGGCGGACCTCCTCGCGCAGGGCGCGGTGCTGCACGGCGCGCTCCAGCACCAGCACCAGCGCGTCCACGTCGATGGGCTTGGTGACGAAGTCGTACGCGCCGGCGCGGATGGCGGCCACGGCCGTCTCCAGGCTGCCGAAGGCCGTCACCACCACCACGGGGATGTCCGGGCGGTTGAGCGCGATGCGCTCGCACAGCGCCAGCCCGTCCATGCCGGGCATGCGCAGGTCGGTCAGCACCACGTCGAAGTCCTCGGCGGCCAGGTGCCCCAGGGCCTCGTCCGCGGACGGCAGCGCCAGCGGCGTGAAGCCCCGGCGCGTCAGCCCCTTCTCCAACATCGCGCGCATCTCGCGCTCGTCCTCGACGACTAGGACGCGGCCTGGCATGTGTCCTCACCCCTCGGAAGGTAGATGGAGAAGCAGCTACCGCGTCCGGGCTCGCTGCGCACGGCAATCCAGCCGCCATGCTCCTGCATCAGCCCATAGGAGACAGACAGGCCCAGCCCCGTGCCCTCGCCCACGTCCTTGGTGGTGAAGAAGGGCTCGAAGACGTGGGGCAGCACGTCCTCGGGGATGCCCTGGCCCTCGTCCTCCACGTCCAGGCGCACGTAGTCCGCCTCCGGACCGCCCACGTCGGGGGGCGGGGTGCTCCGGGCGTGGGCCGCGCGCACGCGCACGGTGCCCGGCTGCTTCATGGCCTGCACGCCGTTCATCACCAGGTTGGTGAGCACCTGCTGCACCTGGCCCACGTCCACGTGCACCGTGAGGCCCGCGGGGATGTCCGCCTCCAGCGTGACGCTGCGCCGCGCGGCCATGGGCCGCAGCAGGGACAGGGAGCGCTCCACCAGGTCCTGCACGTCCTCCGGGGCGCGGTGGGGCTTGCGCCGCCGCGCGAAGTCGAGGAGCTGGCGGATGATGGCCGTCATGTGCTGGGCCTGCTGGGAGATGATTCGCGCGCACTCGCCCACCTCCTCGCCCTCCGCCTCGCCGGAGGAAATCATCTTCGCCCGGCCCATCACGACGTTGAGCGGCGTGCCCAGCTCGTGCGCCACGCCGGACGCCATCTTTCCCACGGTGGTGAGCCGGTCCGCGTGCCGCAGGTTCTCCACGGCGGACAGGCGCGCGGCCGTCTCCGCGGCGAGGCGGGTGCGCGTCTCCTCCAGGTGCTCACCCATGCGGTTCATGGCGCCGGCCAGCGTGGTCAGCTCGTCGCCGCGGCGCTGGGGCAGCTGCACGCGGGCGGTGAGGTCGCCCTGGCCGATGCGGTGCGCTAGCGACACGAGCTGGTCCACGGGCTCGCCCACCAGCCTGCGGCCCATGGCCATGGCGGCGACGATGAAGCCAATGGCCATGGCCGCGGTGGCGGCGAAGGTGCCCATGACGACGGTGTTGACGTACTGCTGCTGCGCGCCCAGCGACTCGGTGATTTCAATGGCGCCCAGGCGGTTGCCGATGAGCACCGGCGTGTACGAGTGCAGCAGGCCCGGGTCCACGGCGGGGTCCACCATGGAGCCGTCCTTGCCCTGGAGCAGCGACGCCAGCAGCCGCGGCGGGAAGCCGGTGAGGGCCGGGGTGCCGGGGCCACCGTCGAGCCACACCCAGCGCAGGTGGACCTGCTCCTGGAAGCGGTTGGCCTGGTGGAGGAGCGTGAGCGCCTCGCGCTCCCCTGCGAGCTGCCACGCCTTGCCAATGGAGCCGGCGAGCGTGTGGCCGAGCAGCCGGTGGTCGTGCTGCATGTCCAGGGCGGAGCGCTCGAGCTCGCGGCGGACCTGGAAGTACTGCAGGCCGGCCATCACGGCGACGGCGAGCAGGACGAGGGCGAGGGTGAACTTGCGGGCGAGTCTCACGGGCGGTTCGAAGAGGCTGCTCCGGTCCGTGCGCCTCGAGGGGGAGGGAGCGCACGGACCGGAGGTGGGTTCTCACAACGTACCGCGAGTGCTGCAACAAGGAAGGCGGTGATTGCCGCCCGAGCCCTCGCCGGCCTTCAAGGCGGGCGGGCCCGTTCCTCGTCTTCACTCAGAGCATCCGCTGTGCCAACGGATGGGGTGCGTTGCCTCGCTCGGAAGCCGCGCGGAGCGTCCCTGCCGGAGCGGGGCAGATTGCCCCAGCGGGGGCGGGATGCCCCGGTGCGTCCCTATATCCCTGTCGTCTCGTAGCTGGAGGGCGCGTCGACGTGGAAGGCGAAGTCCAAGGTGCGCTTTTCGCCCGGGGCCAGCGTCACCTTCCAGGTCGCGATGCCATCGTTGGACTGGAGCGTGTAGCCAGCCGTTGTCTCGGGCTCCAGGGCCACCTTCACTTCCTCGATTTCGGACACGGGGAAGTGCTCGGACAGCTCCACTTCCTCCGGACGTGCGCGCAGGTTGTTCAGCGTGAACTGGTAGACATACCGGAAGCGCTGGGTGTCCTTGAACAGGCCCTTGGGGCGCTGAATCTCCTCCACCACGCGGCGCTCCACGCGCAGACCCTCCTCCACGCCGAAGGTCAGCTCGAAGGGCTCGCCCTGCGCGACGTGCTCCAGCGGCTGGCGTCCGATGAAGCCCGCGCCCCGGTAGAGGTCCACTTCACCCGGCAGCAGCGGGAAGGGGGCGGCGTTGGTCAGGCGGGCCACGCGGAAGACGACGGGGTGCAGCTTGGGCATGGTGCGCAAGCTGAACGCGGCGTCGAGGCGGGTCCGGGCCACCTGGACGCGCACGGCAGCGCCATCACCGGGGACGCTCACGGGCGCCTGGGCCACGAGCTGAACGGACAGGCCCTGGGGCAGGGCTTCGAGTCCCTTCGAGGTCGCGGCGCCGCCGGCCCTGCCGGCGTTGGCGTGTTGGGGTTGCTCGTCGCGGCGCACCAGCACCCGGTTCTCCTTCGGACGTTGCTCCGCGGAGACATGCAGCGGCTGGATTTCCGGAAGCGTGGCGTCTCGCTGCGGCTGCGTCGTGGAGAGCACCAGCTTCGCGTTCGACCAGTCCTCTCCGGTGGATTGGCGCACCGTGGCCAGCGTCGTCAGCTCAAGCGTCCGGGTGCTGTCGTTCGCGCGGGCTTCGTAGGCGGGCGTCCATTCGGCGTTGCCCACCAGGTACGTCAGCTCCACGCGGGCCCGTGTCCCCTCGGGACAGGAGAGCCGCACCTCCACGTGCCGCTCCCGTTGTTCGGAGGCGGCCTGGAGCTTCTCCAACTCGGTGTCCACCTGGGCGAGTTGCTTCTCCAGCACGCGCCGCTTCGTTGCCACGTCCTGGTCCTCGCTCATCGCGCGCTTCCGCACGGCCATGGCCGAGTCAAAGGCCGCCATCCAGGCGCGCGTGTCCGGCTTCGCGGAGGTCAGCTCGCGGGTGACCCGGTCCACGGCGACATCGGTGTAGCCGCTCGCGAGCGTCCGGAGGTCCTTCACTCGCGCCGCCGCGTCGTTCAGGAGGGCTTGCTCACGGATGAGCGCGTCTCTTCGCGCCCCCAGCCGGGTGCGTTCTTCGCGGTGGGACTCCTCGCGCGTGTGCTCCTCGCTGAGGAGTCCTTCCACCGTGGCGCCAGTGGCGCGGGCCCGGAGGCTGTCGGCCGCGGCGGCGAGGGGGACGGCTTCGAAGCGGGCACGGGTGGGCCCGTGGCACGTCACCGTCTCCTCGCGCGTGACTTGCGCGCGGTCCGGATACACCACGACGGTGGAGACCTTGGCGGACGCGACGAGCGCCCACAGCGTCAGGGGCAGGGCAGGCATGGTTCGGTCCTCGGGTCAGTGCTGGTACAGACGCCAGCCCTTGGGGCGGCTCAGGGTGTATTGGAAGGAGATGGTGGACTTGCTGGACGCAGGCACCACCACGTCCCACTGGAGCCTTCCCGTCCCCTCTTCGGGCTGGGCGGCGGGCTCGGTACGGACCAGCGTCACCGCCACCTTGCCGTCGGCGTTGAGCGGGAGCTGGTCCACCACGCTCACGGCCAGGGGAAAGGGATAGGGATTGGGAACCTCGATGGTGACTTCGTAGGTGCCCACCTCGTCCTTGGAGATGAAGCCCTTCTCCGACTCGACGAGCTGCACGTTCCGGGCGCTTCGCACCGCGCGGTCGATGCCCAGCGGAAGGGTGAAGGACTCCCCCGGGACGACGGTCGCCAGCGTCGCGGTGCCGGCCGGGTCGGTGCCCACGAAGAGCGATACCTCACCGCCTGGGAGAACGCTCCGGGAGGGACCTTGGAGCGTTGCCACCAGATACGCGTCCTGCGAGAGCGCGGGGAACACCTTGCGCTCCACCTGTACGGGCCAGGACTCGGAGACCAGCGGGAGGGCGCGTTCGCCCTTGCCACTGAGGAGGGTCTCCGGGTGCTGTGAGGTGAAGGCGAGGTTGTAGCCTCCTGCGACAGCGACTGGAGACTCCGGGGCGAACGTGGGGGGGCGCCAGGCTGGCGGGGGATTCAGTCCAACGGAGCCGGAGCCCCTGATGATGAACGCATCGTCGATATTGACGCCCATCGTCGTGGAGCCGACATCGATGGTCGGCGGGGCGCGAGCGATTTCGACGTCCTCTCTGTAGGTCTCCGGGAGCAGCTCCGCGTTGACTCGAATCGTGCGGTTCAAGCGGAGCTGAATGGCGCTGCGGGAATAGGGTTTGTATTCCTCACGCTCGAACCGCAGGGAGTAGTCGCCGGGAGGGAGGGCCGGGAGGAGGTACTCACCTCTGGCGTCTGTCACCGCCAGGTGTTCGGAGTCGCTCGAGGAGGAGGTCGCGGTGACGACCACGTCGGCGAGCTTCCGCCGGGACTGGGCGTCGATGAGCGTGCCCTGGATGGCGCTACGATTCTGGGGCTCGGCGTTCGAGGTGGCTTGAGACGTCGACGGCTCGGGCTGTGCCTGGGCCCGCTGTCTGGCAAGTCCCAGCAACCGGGCGCGCAGCGCGCCCTCGGAGGAGGCCGTGGCCTGGGGCCGTGGGCTCGGCGCGGAGGGCATGGACCGGGTGGATTCTACGTGGGCACGCGGCGTGGGAATGAAGCGCTCCCGGACGCCGAGCTTCCAGGTGCTCAGCTTCGGCAGCTCCGTGGCGTTCGTGGGCACGGCGGTGCTGAGCGTGAGCCGAGCGCCCTCCCAGTCCTCACCCGTCTCCTGACTGACGCGGCCGTAGAAGGCCATCTGCACCCGCTGCGACTCGGGTTGGAGCTGCAACTCATAGCGGGGATACCAGCGGGCGCCGCTGGTGAGGTACGTCAACGCGACCTTCGTGGTGCCTTTCCCCGTGAGCGTGGCGGCCACCTCGACACCCGGCTCGCTGAACGTCTTGCCCAACGTCGCGGCGCGGTCCGCGTGCTGCTGCCGTTCCTGCTTGAGCGCCTCGGACTGCGTGTCGAGCTCCCGTATCCGGGCCTCCAGCCGGGCCGAGTTGTCCATGAGGAAGGACACGGCGGCGTTCCATGCGGCGGGCGCGGTCTGCGCGCGGGCAGCGTCGCTGTCGGACTGCACCGAGGGGCGCACGCGCCGGAGCGCCTCGAGCTGCGCGTGATGGACGGCGCGCTCGGCGGTGATGCGTGTGAGCGCCGTGTCGAGCTCCTCCATCCGTGAGAGCAGCTTCTTTGCTTCGTCGTGCGAGAAGGCCTCGTCCTTCACGGTGCGGACGTCCACATGCGACACCTCCGCGCCCTCGGCCTCGACGCGGATGGAGTCTGTGTCCACGCTCTTGGGCAGCCGGGGGAACGTCACGCGCTGCGAGCCTGAGACCGCGAGGCTGCCGGAGCGAACCACGCGCGCCTGGTCGCTATAGACGGTGACCGACGTGACGGGGGCATCGAGCGTCGCCCCCAGCACGCTCACGGCCATCAACCCGAATCCGAGGATGTGCATGCCCCCATGGTGCGGAGGGGGGCGGCGGCATTCACGTCATGGTTCCCGCACGAAATCCTCACGGAGGAACCTGCGCCGGAGGGTGCGAATGCCCTCCGTCGTCCGGGGCCTCATACCCGCTCCGGCCTCGCGTCAGCCGACCACGGGCGCGCGCCGGGGCGTCCCGAGCAGCTCCAACGTGCGGAGGGCCACGTCCACCAGCGAAGAGGCGCAGGGATGGCAGCCTCCACCGCAGCAGACCGGCCACTCGCCCTCTGCGTCTCTCAGCAGGGGATACACGCAGCCCCGGAGGGAGTCCGGCAAGCCGACTTCCTCACACGCGCGGCGCAGGGCCGACTGCACGGTGGCGTCCTTCACGTCCAGCACGGGACGTTCATAACGCCAGGGGCGTTCGGCGTCAGGCCGGGGGGGTGCCGCGCCACCTTTCCATTTGCCTTGAGCGGTTAGGCGCCTTACGAGGTCAGGAGCGTGCCTACCCGACCTCCCAGCCCTCCGACCTCCGTGGACGCGCCACGCTACGAGCGGCTCCGGCGCCTGGCGCAGCGTTTCCCGGGGCTCGACACGCGCGCCATCGAGACGTGCATCGCCCTGCTGCGGGCGTCGCATGACCTGTCGGGCGCCTATGAGGCCCACCTGGGCCGCCATGGCCTGTCGCTGGGGCGCTTCACGGTGCTGGTCCGGCTGTACACCTCGGAGGACACGGAGCGCACGGGAGGGCTCACGCCCGCGGACCTCGCGGAGAACTCCGGCGTCAGCCGCGCCACGATGACGGGGCTGCTGGACACGCTGGAGAAGGACGGCCTCATCTCCCGCGAGGACCACCCGGAGGACCGCCGCATGTACACGGTGCGCCTCACGCCCAAGGCCCGGCAGTTGATTGAAGGCATGCTGCCGGACCACTACCGCCGCATCGCGGCGTTGATGGCGCCCCTCAGCGAGGAGGAGCACGCCACGCTGCGCGAGCTGCTGGCCAAGGTCGCCGTGGGGCTCCCCCTCCTCAAGGAGCCCTGACCCGGGGCATCGGCGCGGGCATGGCCTTCTGGCGAACAGGCCTGGCGGTGCTCGCGCGGGGCGGCTCAGCGCTTCGCGTGAGCGGAGGCCCGGGCGCGCTTGCGCCGGCGGGCGAGCAGGGCGCCCAGCGAGAGCAGGCCCACGGCGGCGGTGAGGGGCGCGCTGGACGCCATACCGCCCGAGGCGCTGCAACCCCGCACGTTGGTCTCGCCCAGCGAGTTCCCGGGGAGGAGGGTGTCGCCGTGGCCCATCACGCCCCACCGCGTCTGCGGCTCGGAGACGGGCGTCTCGACGGAGGGGGGCTCGGACGCGGTGTCCACGGGCTGCTCCGGCTCGGGGGGCGTCGGCGCGGGCTCCGGCTCCGGGAGGGTCGGCTCCGGCTCCGGCTCCGGTTCCAGTTCCGGCGCGGGGGGCATCACCGCCTCCAGCGTGGACGCCATGAGGAAGCCGTCGTGGTACACGCTGGCCTCCGGGCGGATGGCGTCGTCGCGGTACAGGCCCAGCTTCAGGTAGTTGAACTCCTTGCCGAACTGCGTCGCGGCGTAGGTCTTCGGCACGGCGACATCGCCGTTGTGCCAGAGCTGGACGAAGCCTTTCTTCGCGTTGGGCGACCACTTCACCTGCAACACGAAGTCGTGCCAGTCACCGCGCTGGAGCGGGGCCGTCCACAGCACCTTGCCCTTCGCGCCGCCCACGCGCATGTGCATCTCCTCGCCGCGCACGTAGAACTCCAGCGGCGGCGAGCCGCAGCAGCCCTCCTGGTGCCACTGCGCGAAGACCTGCCAGCCATCGTCGAGCGGGTAGTTGGCCGGGAAGAGGGTGCTCCACTTGTAGTACCAGGTGGAGTCCGTCTTCTCCTGGCTGAGGTAGAGCAATTCGTTGCGGTTGCCGCTGGCGCCAATGGGGTCATCGCCCTGGCGCACCGTGGCCTTCAATGCATAGCGGCCCTCGCGGACGACGTCCGTCACCACCTGCAGCCGGCTGTTGGCGACGCTCTGGCTGCGCGTCCACTGAGAGGTGTTTCCCGTCTCGAAGTCGCCCCTCCACACCACGTCCGCGGCGGCGAACGTGGGAATCAGCGGCACCAGGGCGGCGAGTCGAAGCAGCTGCGTCAAGCGAGGTCCTTTCGTTCCAGGTTGGCGCAGTGGGACACTCAATCGGGCGTGCTGCTTCCCGCTCGTGCCCTGTTGAAGAACCCTCGTGCGCGCGGGCCGCCGCCCTCTCGCGTGGGGGGCGGGCCTTCGGGCTGGCCGCTGCGCTCACGCTGGCTTCCGCGGACGGACAGGCCGTGATTCCGGTGGGATGCGGGCAGGGCCTGCACTCAAGGTTTTCGGCGCAAGCCGTCTCCAGGTGGGGCCGGCGGGTTCACGGCCTGACCACCCGGCGCCCTGGCGGCGGGCGGCTGGGGAGGCGGGCTGGAAATGCAGTGAAAATTCAGCCGGTGACCGTGTGCTCGGGAGTCGTTTCCGGCCGCGCCGGCCCCTGCCAGAAGTCGGTGGGGAAGGATTGATGGTGTACAACGCGGTCGCTGGGCGGCTGTTTCGGGGGATGGCGCCCGAGGGGGCAGTATGTTGAAGCCGGCGTACGACAAGGTCCTGGTTCTGGCGCTGGCAACGCCTGTGTTGGTGCTGACCGTCCTGCTTGCCCGCACGCCCCCGAAGGGGAGCGGGGCGCCCGTGTCACCGCAGTTCTGGGCGGAGCGGCGCGCCGCGTCGCGCATCGAGGCCCGGCTCACGCACCCCGAGGCGGACCGCTACCGGCCGCGCACCTCGGCGGGCGGCTGCCCGGTCCCCCCCGAGCCCATTCCCCTGCGCGACCTCGCCCGGCTGGAGGAGGCGGGCGACCTGTCGGGCATCGCGGCGGCCTATGCCCTCCAGGGCGAGTGGAACCAGGCGGCCTCCTTCCTGGAGCGCATGCCTTCCTCGCCGGACCGCGACAGCGACCTGGCCGCGGTGTACCTCGCCCGGGGGGCCCATGAGCAGGCCCTGCGGCTGCTGGACGGTGTGTTGAAGGCGCAGCCGAGGCATGCGCAGGCCATGTGGAACCGCGCGCTCGTGCTCCAGGAGATGGGGCTCACGATGAAGGCCGCGGAGACCTTCGAGCAGGTGGCGCTGCTGGGCGAACAGGGGTGGAGCCGGGAGGCGAAGGCCCACGCCCGCGAGCAGCGTGACGCGACGATGGAGCGCGCCCGCCGCTGGAAGGAGGCGCGGGAGGCCACGCTCGCGCTGGTGGACGACCCCCAGGCGCCCCTGCCGCTGGAGGCCGCCCGGAAGGACCCCGGCGTCGTCCGGCAGGCCTTCTATGAAGTGGTGCGCGCGGTGCCCTCGAAGGAGCGCGCCCTGGCCCTGCTGCCCCTGGCGCAGGAACTGGACCGGAGTCACGGGGGCTCCGCGCTGACGGACTACGTCAAGCGCGTGAGCAGCCGGAACTTCACGCGCCGTGGCGCGCTGGCGCGCGAGTACGCGTCGCTGGTGCGGGGCAAGCTGGCCCGACCGGACGAGCTGCTGGAGCGGGTGCGGGCCTCGGGGGAGGACGACCTCTTCCTGGGTACGGCGCAGCATGCCCGCGCCACGCGCCGCATGCTGGCCCAGGTGGTGGAGCGGGCGAAGCGCCAGAACGACCCCTGGTTCAACCTCTACATCGAGCGCGAGGAGGCCATTCGCGAGACGGCGGAGGGCCAGTGGTGGAAGGCCGAGCAGCGCATCTTCAACGCGCTCCAGCGCTGCCGCGAGGGCGGTCTCTCCGCGCGCTGCGTCGACCTGGAGCTGCGCCTGGGCATCCTCTACGCCGACCTGCAGCGGCTCACCGAGGGCGAGCAGCATGCCCGCAACGCCTGGTCCTGGGCCCGCCAGCTGCGGGAGTGGGACATGGAGTTCACCGCGCTGGAGGCGCTGGCCGCCATCACCCGCTCGCGCGGAGACTTCGCCAGCTCGCGCGCCTACGTCGAGGAGTGGTCCGCCCGCGGCCGGGACAACTGCGTCTGGCCCCGGGAGAACCTGGCGCACACGTACTACCTGGACAACCGCATGGACGACGCGCGCCGCGAGGTGGACGCGAACGCCGCCTGCGAGAACGAGCCGCTCAGCCTGCTGTTCGCCGTCAACCTCGCGGAGCTGTCGCGCACGCGGCCGAAGCCCGGAGACGAGGCGCTGCTGCGCCGGGCGCTGACGTGGGCCAATCACAGCAACCCCATGCCCAGCGACGCGGTGTATGCCCGCTACGTGGAGGGCCGCTTCCTGCTGGACGCTGAATCGGAGCGGGGCCGGGCCCTGCTGCGGCAGACCATCACCGAGGCGGAGGCGCTGCCCCGGGGGGACTCGCTGGCGCGCGAGGCCTGGGCGCTGAGCTACTCCTCGCTCGCCACCGATGCGGGCAAGGCGGGGGAGTACACCCAGGCGCTGGAGCTGATGGCCGCGCAGCTCGGCACGCCCGTGCCCCAGCGGTGCGCCCTGGCGGCGGCCGTGCACGGCGAGCGCACGGTGCTGGTGGCGCGAGGCCTGAAGGGCGAGGTGCTGGGCCACTACGAGACGGACCGGCAGGGGCCCTTCAGCCGCGCGGACACCTCGCGGCTGGTGCCGGAGCGGCTGCGCCTGGCCATGCGGGGCTGCGAGCACGTGGACGTGCTCGCGTGGCCGCCCGTCTTCGGGCGCACGGACCTGCTGCCGCCGGAGGTGGCGTGGAGCTTCCGGCTCGGCCGCACGGCGCAGCCCCGCGGCGCGCCCTCGGCGCGGCGGCTCGTCGTCTCCAGCGTGGACGCGCCCGCGCTGCTCCAACTGCCGCGGCTGCCCCAGTGGCTGCCGTCCCAGGAGCCGGAGGCGGTGCCGCTCCAGGTGCTGTCCGGCTCGGACGCCACGCCCGCGCGGGTGCTGGCGGACATGCGGGACGCCACCGAGATTGAAATCCACGCCCACGGCATCATGGACCCGTCGCTGTCGGACGCGTCGCTGGTGGTCCTGTCCCCGGAGACGAGCGGCCGCTACGCGCTCACCGCGGACGTGGTGCGCCAGCAGAAGCTCACCGGGGCGCCCATGGTCTTCCTGGCCGCGTGCAGCGCCGGGCGCGCGGCGAGCCCCACCACCAGCCACGAGCCCTTCAGCCTGCCCGCCGCCTTCATCGACGCGGGCGCGCGCGCGGTGCTGGCGTCCACGGTGGACATCCCGGACGCCGCCGGCCGCTTCTTCGACGGGGTGCGCCGCCGCATCCGCGAGGGCGCCGCGCCGGCGGTGGCCCTGCGGGAGGAGCGTCAGCGCTGGCTGGAGCGGGACAGCCGCGCCGGGTGGACCCGGCACGTCATCCTCGTGGAGGCCTATTGAGCGAGGGCGGGCGGCGCCGCCCGCCGCCAATTGCGGAGTCCGCAGGTGCGTGTTGCCTCCTGGGAGCTGGAAATGATGGAACGTGACGGTGGCGCTCACGTCCAGGGCGCGCACCCAGTGCCACCAACCGACGGGCAGGAAGAGCAGCTCGCCGGGCTCCACCACGGCCTCCAGGACGGTGGCCTCGCCGTAGAGCGGGAAGCGCGCCGGGTCCGGGGTCGCCGCGTCCACCGCGCTGAAGGTGCCATGGCGCGGGTACACGAGGTGGCGCTGGAAGGACGGCACCAGCCGCACGTGCTTGCGGCCCATCACCTGTCCCAGCAGCACGTTCATGTTGTCATGGTGCAGCGGGGTGACGGTGCCCGGAGGGCCCAGCAGCAGCGTCGTCATGTCCGGACGCAGCTCCGGGTCGATGATGCCCGCGGGCGCGCGGATGTCCTCGCGCAGCCGGGCCAGGCCGTCGCGCTTCCAGTTCTCGTTGCGCGGCACCATGTAGAAGTCGTTCGTCTCGCCGCCCGTCTCCACCATGTCCACGTATTCACGCAGCCTCACCACCTGACGGTGCTTGTCGGGCTGCGAGGCGTGGTCCGGGTTGGTGTTGCGCCCGGACATGATTTCCACCTCCACGTCCCCGAAGCGCTCCCGGAAGTCCGTCAGCGACCAGCGGCGCATCGCCGGCCAGTCCTCCATGAAGCCTTGCAACACCACCGGCCGGTGGCCGAAGTAGTAGCGCGAGAAGAACTCCTCTGGCGTCACGCCCCGGCGCTTCTCCAGCCGCACCTCGCCCGACTGGCGGTGCAGCTCCGCGTAGAGGTCCGCCAGCGCCTCCAGCCACTCGTAGCGCCGGCCAATCCGCCGCGCCGCCACCACGTAGGGGTGCGCCTGGGCCGTGGCAATCTCCCGCTGCGCCAGCGCCGCCTCCACGCCCGCGTCCACCAGCACCTGCTGCGCGTCCTCCGCGCTCACGCCCAGGGCGAGGTTCTCCGCCAGCCAGGTGTGCCATTCCATTGCCAGCCGCGAATCTTCCCTGCTCATTCAGAACTCCGTGAATTCCGTGTCGCGTGCCGCCCTGTCAGATGCACGGGGTTGGCGCGTGTCATGATAAGGACTGTTCGTGTTGTCCGTATCACCCATGTCTGCTTTCAGCCCAAACCCACTACGAGGTGCGAGCGCTCATGACGCCCGTCGAATCCCTCATGGCCGGTAGCTTGGATTCCGAGTCCGGCGAAGCTCACGTCAAGAACACCTACGTCAACTGCGACACGGCCACGGTCGCCCCACGGAAGCGGCTCCCGCTGCCTCCGCCAGCGGTTCCCCCGCTGGCCGGGCCGGAGCATTCCAGCGCCAGCCAGGCTCGCTGAACTCCAGGCCCGGGCGGGGTTTTTCACCCTCCCGGGCATTTTTCTACCCGGATGCCTCTTTTTTCTTCTCAAGGATTGGACCGGGGCGCGTCTTTGACTGGGAAACACGCAGGCGCGCATGGGAGTGGGGCTTCATGTCGGACCTCTTCAACCGGGAGCGGAGGCGCTTCGAAGCGTTCATCCGTCAGCATCGGCCCAGCCTTCTGGGGCTGGCCCGCCGGTTGTGTGCCCGTTCCAGCCTGGAGCCGGACGACCTGGTCCAGGAGGCCTTCGAGCGGGCGATGCCGGAGTTCGACCACCTGAAGGACCGCACGGACTCCGCGGCCGCCGCGTGGCTGTGTACGACGATGACGAACCGCTTCCTGGACTACTGCCGCCGCCAGCGAACGGAGTCCCGGGGGCTGCCGCACCTGGCGCTGGTCCAGGACCTGGCGGTGTCGCCGGAGGAGACCCAGGAGAACTGGGAGCTGGTGAGCACCGACGCGTTCCAGAAAGCCATCGAGCGGCTGAAGCCGCACCTGCGGGACGCCTATCGCCTGCACGCGGAAGGGAAGCGCTACACCGCTATCGCCGAGCATTTCAATGTTCCCGTGGGCACCGTGGGCAGCTGGCTCACCCTGGCCCGCAGGGATTTGAAGGAACTGCTGCTGCCCCAGGTGGCGGTAGCCCGGGAGCAGGGGGCCACGAGCTCATGAATACGCCATGCACCAAGCTGCACCTCTTCGTCGACGGCGAGCTGTCCGCGCCCGACGCGGAGTCCTTCCGCCAGCACCTGGCGCGCTGTCCGGAGTGTGAGGCGGGGCTGAGGGACGTCCTACAGCTGGAGCTGCTGGCCGCCCGGGCCCTGGGAGGGGCCGCCGAGGCGGCGCCCGCGCTGGAGACGAAGGTGACGCCGCTGCGGCCGTGGATGCAGCGGGCCTCGCGCACGCTGGTGCCGGTGGCGCTGGCGGCGGGGCTGGCGGCGGTGGGGGTGTTCCGCTTCCAGGCGCAGCCGGAGCCCGCCGTGGACGTGTGGCTGGCGAGCGCCGGCTCGCGGACGCTGGAGGCGCGGCTCAGCTACTCGAAGGCGGACCGCTTCCTGCCCTACGAGCCGATGCGCGGCACCACGGCCACGGCGAACCCGCTGCCGCTGCGGCCCCTGGCGGAGCTGGAGGAGCAGCAGGACTTCCGGGGCATCGCCGCGGCGTACGCGCTGCGAGGGGACTGGCAGCAGGCGGAGTCCTTCCTGTCCCGGGCGCCGGCCTCGGCGGACAAGGACAATGACCGGGCGGTGGTGGCCCTCAGCGCACAGCGCTGGGAAGAGGCGCTGAACCTGCTCGGCGGAGCGCTGAGCCAGGAGCCGCGCCATGCGCAGGCGCTGTGGAACCGCGGCCTGGCGCTGCGGGGGCTGGGGCTGCTGAAGCAGGCGGAGGCGTCGTTCCGCGACGTCGCCGCGCTGCCGGGGCAGGAAGCGGGCTGGAAGCAGGCGGCGGAGCAGCGGGCGGACGAGCTGCGCGCGCTGCGCGACGCGGAGGCGGCCCGGTGGCAGCGTCAGGTGCGTGAGACGTGGGCGCAGCTCACCGGGGGCGCGGCGGATGCGTCGCACCTGGTGCGGCAGCAGCCGGCGGTGACGCGGGCGGCCCTGTATGAGGCCGTGCGCACGGCGGCCTCGGCGGAAGAGGTCTCCGCGCTGATGCCGCTCGCCACGGCGCTGGACCAGCTGGGCGGGGGCTCGGTGCTCCAGGACTACGTCCGGGACATGGCGGCGCGCGACTTCAACGTCCGGGCACCGCTGGCGCGCGACTATGCGCGGCTGATGAAGGGCGAGGCCGTGCCGGGGCTGGTGGAGACGCTGCGGGCCTCCCAGGAGACCGACCTGTATGTCGGCGCGCTGCTCCACACGGGCGAGGCGGCGAAGGACGCCGAGGCGCTCAAGGCGCTACAGCGGTACGCCCACGGCTCCAGGGACCCGTGGCTGAACCTGCTCGCGGACCGCGAGCGCGCGCGGGGTGAGGACGCCGTGGGCCGCGCCGCCGCCGCCGAGCAGCTGCTGCTGGCCACGCTCCGCACGTGTGGGGCGTACAACACGCTCTTCCCGTGCTCGGAGATCAACTGAGTCCCTTCCCGGTGTGAAGGGAGACGCCCGCGCCCGTCAGGTGCGGCGGGGCAGCGCGGAGGCCGGCCTGTGACAGGGCCGGCCTCTTGCTTTCATGGGTGCCATGCAGGCGCGTGTCGGGCAGCGGGCGAAGGAGGTGCTCGCGGCGGACGGGGCGGGGCTGGCGTGGCAGGCTCTGGCGGTTGGTTTCTCTCGCCCAGGAGTCAGCACCATGTCGTCGCCGTCGCCCCGGAACATGAATGACTACGAGTCCACCCGCCGGGACTTCCGGTGGGAGCGGCCCGAGCATTTCAATTTCGCCACCGACGTCATCGACCGGCACGCCGCCGAGCGCCCGGACGCGCTGGCCCTGCTGTGGTCCGACGAGGCGGGGCAGCAGCGGCGCTTCACGTGGGAGGACTTGCGGCGGCGCTCGCTGCACGCCGCGCACTTTCTCGTGGCCCAGGGACTGCGCCGGGGTGAGCGCGTCTTCATCATGATGCCGCGCGTGCCGGAGTGGTGGTTCCTGGTGCTGGGCTGTATCCGCGCGGGCATCGTCTTCATGCCCGGCACGCCCATGCTCACGCCCAAGGACATCCGCTACCGCCTGGAGGTGGCCGACGCCCGGGCGGTGATTGCGGACGTGAGCTGCCTGGAGCGCTTCGAGGGACTGGCGGGGACGGCCCAGGTGCGGACCTGGGTGGCGGTGGGCGAGGGCGCGCCCGCGCCCTGGGTGCGCTACGAGTCCGGCGTCGCGGAGGCCGGCGCGGGCGCGGGGTTCGAGCCGACGCGCGCGGACGCGCCGCTGCTCATCTACTTCACGTCCGGAACCACGGGCATGCCGAAGATGGTGCTGCACACGCAGGCCAGCTACGGGCAGGGGCATGTGATTACCGGCCGCTACTGGCTGGACCTGACGCCGGAGGACCGGCACCTGACGCTCAGCGACACCGGCTGGGCCAAGTGCGCCTGGGGCAAGCTCTTCGGGCCGTGGAGCCAGGGCGCGTGCAACGTCGTCCATGACTTCCGGGGCCGCTTCGAGCCCGCGAAGCTGCTGAAGGTGCTGGAGACGCAGAAGGTCACCACCTTCTGCGCGCCCCCCACCGCATGGCGGGCCCTGGTGCTCCAGGACTTGAAGGCCTTCGACCTGTCCTCCCTTCGCCACTCGGTGAGCGCGGGCGAGCCGCTCAACCCGGAGGTCATCGACGCATGGAAGGCCGCCACCGGGCTGCACATCCGCGAGGGCTACGGGCAGACGGAGACGGTGATGATTGTCGGCATGTTCCCTTCGCTGGAGCCGCGCGTGGGCTCCATGGGCAAGCCGTCCCCGGGCTTCACGGTGGGCATCATCGACGACCAGGGGCAGGAAGTGGCGGACGGGCAGGAGGGGGACATCGCCGTGCGCGTGTTCCCCGAGCGCCCGGTGGGCCTGTTCCAGGGGTACCTGGGCGATGACGCGGCCAACGCGGCCTGCCGGCGCGGGGACTGGTACGTGACGGGCGACCGGGCGGTGAGGGACGCGGACGGCTACTTCTGGTTCGTGGGCCGCGCCGATGACGTCATCAAGACGTCGGGCTACCGGGTGGGCCCCTTCGAGGTGGAGTCCGCGTTGCTGGAGCATGACGCGGTGGCGGAGTCCGCCGTCATCGGCGTGCCGGACGACAAGATTGGCCAGCGGGTGAAGGCCTTCGTGGTGCTGGCGCCGGGGCACACCGCCTCTCCGGCGCTCGCGCAGGCGTTGCAGGAGCACGTGAAGCGGACCACGGCCCCGTACAAGTACCCGCGCGACATCGAGTTCGTCACCGAGCTGCCCAAGACGGTGAGCGGCAAGATTCGCCGCGCGGAGCTGCGCTCCTCGCAGAAGTAGCGGCGGCCGTCAGGCCTCGAAGAGGACGGGGAAGCCCAGGAGCGCGCTGCCCTCCTGGGTGAACCAGCCCTCCGCGACCGCCGCGTGCTGGGTGAGGGTGTGGATGTCGCGGAAGCGGCGCTGGAGCGGGGTGCCGTCACGCACGGAGGTGCCGCCGCCGGCGTGGTAGCAGGCCGTCACCACCCCGGCGGCTGTCTCCACGGCCCAGGTCAGGGTGGACGACACCTGCGGGGCCAGCGTGAGGGCCGTCGCGGGGGACTGCTGGCAGGCCTCCCAGAAGACCTCGCCCATGCGGCGGAGCGCGTCGTGCGCGGCGCGGGCGCCCGTCTCCGCGCGGCCCAGCCGGTTCCGGAACACGGGCGAGTCCACCATCGAGGTGCGCGCATACAGCCGGCGCTTGCCGGCGCGGGCGAGGCTGAGCAGGTCATCCACCGCGCCCTGGGCGATGCCCACCGCCACCGCGCCGATGTGCATGGCGTAGTGCAGCACGGGCATGATGAAGCCGGGGCCCGGCACGGAGGACTGGCCGGTGAAGATGTCGAAGCTGTTCCGCTGGGGGACGAAGGCGTCGATGGCGATGTCGTGGCTGCCGGTGCCGCGCAGGCCGAGCACGTCCCAGTGCTCGACGATGCGCACGTCCCTGGCGGGCAGCAGCATGGCGCGCGTTTCCGGCACGCCCTCGGCGGGGCCGGGGCGGGGCTTGCCGTCCGGGCCGAGCACGATGCAGTTGCCGAACAGCCAGTCGCTCTGGCGGCAGCCGGTGGCGAAGTTCCAGTGGCCGGTGACGCGGTAGCCGCCGTCCACCGCCACGGCCTGACCCTGGGCGTTGAAGGCGCCCCCCACGGCGACGTTGGGGCCCTGGGCGTAGATGGCGTCGAACTCCTCGCGCGCCAGCAGGGCGAAAATCTGGGGGCTCTCCGAGGCAATCATCATGGTCCACGCGGTGGAGGCATCCGCGCGCGCCAGCTGGGAGAGGACGTCCAGCCCCGTGACGAGGTCCAGCCCCATGCCGCCGTGCGTTCGGGGCACGAACATCTTGTAGACACCGATTTCCTTCAGCGTGGCGACGAGGTCCGTCGGGAGCTGTCGTGCCTGCTCAATCTCCGCGCTTCGAGCGGAGAGGGCAGGGGCCAGCTCGCGCACCGCATGCAGCAGCTTCGCTCCGGCATCCATTGTCATGGTCGAGGCTCGTTGTGGGAGAGCCTCAACGATGCCCCATGCGCGGTGTTCGTGAAAGATGCGCCGCGCAATGCCGCGCAACCCACGGATGGGTTGTCTTTTGAATCGAATGGAATTTGTCAGGGCTCCTCGAACTGGCGCGGGCTCGGGGGAGACGTTCGAGCCTGGCCGGGTCGGGGATGACGCACGGGGCGCCAGCCGAGGCTACTTCCCCCACTCCGTGTGGACGAAGCCCGCCTCCGGCCGGTCCTTGCGCTGGTACGTGTGCGCGCCGAAGGCATCGCGCTGCGCCTGCGTGAGGTTCTGCGGCAGCTCCGCGGTGCGGTAGCTGTCCAGGTACGCCAGCGAGGAGCTGAACACCGGGACGGGGATGCCCACGCGCGTGGCCACGCCCACCACCTGCCGCCACGCAGGCGCCATGCGCTCCAGCACCGGCGCGAAGGCGTCGGACACCATCAGGTTGGGCAGCCCCGGCTGCTGGAGGAAGGCCTCGCGCAGCGGCGTGAGCAGCTTCGCGCGGATGATGCAGCCGCCCCGCCAGATGCGCGCCAGCTCCGCCAGCTGGATGTTCCACTCGTACTCCTGGGACGCCGCCTGGATGAGCCGCATGCCCTGGGCATACGTCACCACGCGCGCCGCGTAGAGCGCGTCGTGGGTCCACGCCGCGAGCTGCGCCTGCTCCTCCTTGCTGAGCCGCGCGTCGGGGGCCTTCAGCTTCGTCGCGGCGGCGACGCGCTCGTCCTTCATGGAGGACAGGATGCGCGCATCCAGCGCCGCGGCGATGGAGGGAATCGGGACGCCCAGGTCCAGCGCCAGCTGCACCGTCCACTTCCCGGTGCCCTTCTGGCCGGCCTTGTCCAGCACCAGCTCCACCAGCGGCCTGCCCGTCTCCGGGTCCTTCTGGCGCAGCACCTTGATGGTCGTCTCCAGCAGGAAGGAGCCGGCGATGCCCTCATCCCAGTGGGCGAGCAGGTCCGCCAGCGCGTCCGCCTCCAGCCCGAGCCCCCGGCGCAGCACGTCGTACGTCTCCGCGAGCAGCTGCATGTCCGCGTACTCGATGCCGTTGTGCACCATCTTCACGAAGTGCCCTGCGCCGTCCGGTCCCACGTAGGTGACACACGGGCCCATGTCCGTCGTCGCGGCGATGGCTTCGAACACGGGCCGCACCAGCTCGTACGCCGTGGGTGCGCCGCCCGGCATGATGGACGGGCCGTTGCGCGCGCCCTCCTCGCCGCCGGACACGCCGACGCCCAGGAACTGGATGCCCCGGGCCTTGCACTGCTCCTCGCGGCGGCGCGTGTCCAGGAACCACGAGTTGCCGGCGTCCATGATGACGTCGCCCTCGGACAGCAGGGGCAGCAGGCGCTCCACCATCGAGTCCACCGCGGCGCCCGCCGTCACCATCAGCAGCACCCTGCGCGGACGCTCCAGCCGCTGGACGAAGGCCTCCAGCGACTCGGTGCCCCAGACCTCGGGGTGCCCGTGCTTCCGGTGCATCTCGTCGATGCGCTCCGCATGGCGGTCCCACACCGCCACCCGGAAGCCGTGGTCCGCGATGTTGAGGGCGAGGCTCGCCCCCATGACGCCCATTCCCGCCACGCCGAACTGCGCGCCCTTCGCCTCACTCATGGTTGGTTCCTCCTGGAAGGTCCGAGACAAGGCCCCTCACCGCCCGGCGGCGGCGGGGTCCAGCATCCATTCCGAGTTCGTCACCCGGGCCACGGGGAGGCTCACGTCCCCCGCCAGCGCCCGGCGCACCGTGTCCCGCTTGCCTGCCCCCGACACCAGCGTCAGCACGTGCCGCGCGGACTGCAACACCGGCAGCGTCAGCGTCAGCCGCCAGGGGGGCGGCTTGGGTCCTGTCACCGCCAGCACGCGCTGCTGGTGCTCCTCCAAGGCGGGGTGGCCCGGGAAGAGGCTGGCCGTGTGCCCATCCTCGCCCATGCCCAGCAGCACCACGTCCAGGACGGGCGGGAGCTTCGCCGCGTAGTCGCGCGCGGCGGCGTCGCGGTCCTCGCGCTCGCCCTCCATCCGGAAGACCTGCGAGGGCGGCAGCCGCAGCGGGCGCAGCAGGGTGTCCTCCACCAGCCGGTAGTTGCTCTCCGCGTGGTCGGGCGGCACGAAGCGCTCGTCCACGAAGTAGATGTCCACGCGCTGCCAGGGCAGCGTCCGTGCCGAGAGCGCCCGGTAGGCGGGGCCCGGCGTGCTGCCACCCGACAGCGCCAGGCTGGCGCGGGGCTGGGTGGCGAGCGTGGCCTGGAGCGCCTGCGCCATCCACTCCGCGGCGCGCTGGGGCAGGTCCTCGGTGGGGACGACGTCCACGTGGGCCGTCCTCACAGCGCGGTCCACCGGCGGCCATCGCGGGCCAGCAGCGCGGCGGCGGCATCCGGCCCCGCGCTGCCCTGCGCGTAGCCATGGATGGGGCCGCCTTCGCCGGACTCGAGGGCCTGGAGGATGGGCGTCACGTAGGTCCACGCCTGCTCCACGCTGTCCTGCCGGGCATAGAGCGTGGCGTTGCCGCGCATGCAGTCCAGCAGCAGCCGCTCATAGGCCTCGGGCACCGGGCGCTGGAAGGTCTCCTGGTAGTTGAAGTCCATGGTGACGCCCGCGATGTTGACGTCCTCGCCGGGGACCTTGGACTCGAAGGAGAGCGCGATGCCTTCCTGGGGCTGGATGCGCAGCGTGAGCACGTTGGGCTGCAACCGCTGGCAGGTGGCGTTCTCGCCGGAGAAGAGGCTGATGGGCACCGACTTGAAGTGGATGGACACCTCCGTCACGCGCCGCTTCAGCCGCTTGCCCGCGCGCACGTAGAAGGGCACGCCCGCCCAGCGCCAGTTGTCGATGTTCATCTTCATGGCGACGTAGGTCTGCGTGCGCGAGCCGGCCTTGACGCCCTTCTCCTGGAGGTAGCCCTCGTACTGGCCCGCCACCACCGCCCGCGACACCTCACGCCCCTCCAGCGGGCGCAGCGCGCGGAAGACCTTGGTCTTCTCGTCGCGGATGTCCTCGGCGCCGAACGACACCGGAGGCTCCATGGCGCACAGCGCGAGCACCTGGAGCAGGTGGTTCTGCACCATGTCCCGGATGACACCCGTCTCGTCGTAGAAGCCGCCGCGGCCCTCCACGCCGAGCTCCTCCGCCGCGGTGATTTCCACGTGGTCGATGTGCTTCCGGTTCCACAGCGGCTCGAAGATGGAGTTGGCGAAGCGGAAGACGAGGATGTTCTGCACCGTCTCCTTGCCCAGGTAGTGGTCGATGCGGAAGATCTGCCGCTCGTCCAGCACCGTGGCCAGCTCGCGGTTGAGCGCGCGGGCGCTCTCCAGGTCATGGCCGAAGGGCTTCTCGATGATGAGCCGCTGCCAGGGCTTCTGCTCCACCTGCTCCTGGCGCTTCAGCAGGCCCGAGTCCGCGAGGCCGTGGAGGATTTGGGGGAACGTGGAGGCCGGGGTGGCCAGGTAGTAGACTTGGTTGCCCCGGGTGCCGAAGCGCTGGGCGACCTGGTCGAGCGCCTCGCGCAGGTGGACGAACGACTTCGGGTCGTCATAGGCGCCGGCGATGAGCTGCAGGCGCGGGGCGAAGCGTTGCCAGACGGCTTCGTCCAGGGGCTGGGTGCGGGCGAACTTCTGGAGGGACGCCCTCACGTGCTCGCGGAAGGCCTCGCTGTTCCCCTCCGAGCGGCTGAAGGCGACGACGGCGAAGCTCTCCGGCAGCAGGTGTTCGCGTGCCAGCTCGAAGAGGGCCGGGAACAGCTTGCGCTGGGCCAGGTCTCCCGTGGCGCCGAAGAGCACCAGTGCACAGGGGTCGGGCTGGCGGGCACGTACCAGCGGGTCTCCCTCGCGGGGATGCGTCTCGATATGCAGGCCCTGATGCGCGTCCATTCCGCTGCCTCCCTCCGGGTTGGGTCCGGCGGGCACCTTACGTCGCCAGCGTGGCCACCGGGCAAGTGGGCGAGCGGACAATGGCTCCGTGCGCCCGCCGCGCCGTGCCTCCACGCGATTGCCGCCCGCTGCTCTAACGGTGGGGCCGCGAGCCCGCCATGCAAGTCGAGGCGCGAGCCAGCGAGGGCCCGCGCCGCCGTGCCGTTCGTGGGTGCAGGTGGGGAGGTGCCGGTGCGGCGAAGGGCTGCGTGGCCCGGGCCGGATGGTGGTATGCAGGGCCCCCACCATGAAGTACGTCGTCACGCTCTGGTTCTGGGTCGTCTTCCTGCTCACCGCGCCGGTGCTGTTCACCCTGGGCGCGCTGCTGCTCGTCGTCACGTACCCATTTGACCGGGACCGGCGGCTGTTGCACTCGCTGGTGTGCCGGTGGTGCTATGGGCTGTGGCTACACGCCTCCCCTGGGTGGCGCACGCGCATCGAGGGACGGGAGCTCATCCCGCCAGGGCCCTGCGTGCTCGTGGTGAACCACCAATCCGCGGCGGACATCCTCGCCGTGATGGGCCTGTTCCATCCGTACAAGTTCGTGGCGAAGGCCTCGCTGTTCTCGCTGCCCCTGGTGGGGTGGATGATGACGCTGCTGGCCTACGTGCCCATCGTCCGGGGCTCGTCCACCGCCATGCACCAGCTCCTGGACCCGTGCCGCCGCTGGCTGCGCCGGGGCATGCCGGTGCTCATCTTCCCGGAGGGGACGTACTCGAAGGGCGGTCAGCTCCTGCCCTTCAAGCGGGGCGCCTTCCAGCTCGCGCTGGAGGAGCACGTGCCGTTGGTGCCCGTGGTCGTGGAGGGCACGCCGGGGCTGCTGGACGGAGACGGGCCCTGGATGAGCCCGACCGCATCCATCCGCGTGCGGGTGCTGCCCGCGCTGCCGCCCGAGACCTTCGGCCCGGACCCCCAGGCGCTGGCCGTGCGGGTGCGCGCGTTGTTCGAGCAGACGCTGGCCGCCACGGGGTGAGTGCGTCGGCGCGCGGCACCAGCGTCGAGCCGCGGCGGGCCGTCGAGGCTCAGGCGCCGGCCTTCTCGCCGGCGGCGTCCGCGCGCCAGGCCGTGTGGCCGCGCGTGTCCTGGACCGCGTCACCCAGCTCGCGCACGGGCGACATCAGCACGTCCAGCTCGATGAGGGTCCGCGGGACGTCGTCAACCACCTCCGCCGCCACGGTGCCGTCCTCGATGGTGAAGGTATGGAAGACGTGGACCAGGTTCAGCAGGGGCCTCCGCATGCCCGCGCTGAGGAGGACGGCGCGGGCATGGGGGGTGACGTTCTTCAGGTCCAGGGCGGCGTCGAGCCGGGCATCGCCCAGCTCCTCGTCCTGCTTCACGCCGACCAGCTTGAAGAACTTGTCGCCCAGCGTCTCGGGCCGGATGGTCACCTCGCGCGGAAAGCCGTCGCCCAGCTCGTGCCGGACGATGGTGATGATGGGGACGTGCTTGCCTTGCCGGCGGTGCTCGGTCTCCATGGTGAACGGGCGCCCGGCGTGTTCGCCCTCCAGCTTCAACGTCCCCGCGGAGAACAGGCGCCCGGGCGTCGACTCGAAGCGCCAGCCCCGGGTGGCCGCGAAGTCCTGCCAGACCCTGAGCTGCTGCTTCCAGATGCGCCAGCGGAAATAGCCGACGATGCTCGCGATCCCCAGGCCGATGCTGAGGAAGACGGCGAAGACGCCTACGTGTAGCGCGGTCATGGCCGCGAGCATCCCCGCTCGGACCGTATCGGCCAACCCCCTCCGCGCGTGAGGGCCTCCGGATGGGATGTGGCAGGGCGTCCTCTCCAGAAGGGCCTGGAGTTTCAAGAACTTGCCCCCATGTCAGGGGGAGGGGGTAAGGGAGCAGGCGCCCGCCACTTGGAGCGGGCAGGCATCCCGTTGGAGGCTGGCCGCTGGCCAGCACGCCAAGGGAAGAGGGAGGGTGAACGCCTGATGCGCCTGCTGCACACATCGGACTGGCACCTGGGACACACGCTGTACGACGTCTCGCGGGAGGCCGAGCACGCCGCCTTCCTCGACTGGCTGCTGGACACCCTGGAGGCGCAGGCGGTGGATGCGCTGCTGGTGGCCGGGGACATCTTCGATACGTCGAACCCCAGCGCGGACGCGCAGGCGGCCTGGTACCAGTTCGTCGCGCGGGCGAGGCGGCGGCTGCCCCGGCTGGACGTGGTGGTGATTGGGGGCAACCACGACTCGGCGGCGCGGCTGGACGCGCCGGACCCGCTGTTCGCGGCGCTGGGCGTGCGCGTGGTGGGAGGGCTGCCGCGGGCCCGGGGCGTGCTGGACCTGGAGCGGCTGCTGGTACCGCTGCACGACGCCACGGGGCACGTGGGCGCGTGGGTGGCGGCGGTGCCGTACCTGCGACCCTCGGACCTGCCGCCCGTGCCCGGGGACTCGGGAGACCGGCTGGTGGAGGGCGTGCGCGCGGTGTACGCCGACGTGCTGGCCGCGGCGCGGCGCAGGCGTCAGGCGGGGCAGGCGCTGGTGGCCATGGGGCACTGCTACATGACGGGCACGGAGCTGTCCGCGCTGAGCGAGCGGAAGATTCTGGGGGGCAACCAGCACGCGCTGCCCGTGGACCTGTTCCCGGAGGACGTGGCCTACGCGGCGCTGGGACATCTGCACAAGGCCCAGCGCGTGGGCGGGCGCGAGGGGGTCCGCTACAGCGGCTCGCCCCTGCCGCTGTCCCTGTCGGAGGCGGGGTACCGGCACCAGGTGCTGCTGGTGGAGTTGGAGGGGGACGCGCTGGGCGAGGTGCGGCCGCTCCCCGTGCCACGGACCACGGACATGGTGCGCGTGCCCGGGCGGGACGCGGCGCCCCTGGACGCGGTGCTGGCCTTGCTGGAGGCCCTGCCCGAGCACGAGGCGGACGCGCCGGAGTGGCGGCGGCCCTACCTGGAGGTCTGCGTGTCGTTGCCCCGGCCGGAGCCGGCGCTGCGGCAGAAGGTGGAGAAGGTGCTGGAGGGGAAGGCGGCGCGGCTGGTGAAGCTGACGCCCGCCTATACCGGGGCGGGGGGCGCGCTGGCGGAGGTGCAGCCGGGCCTGTCGCTGAAGGAGCGCACACCCGAGGACGTCTTCCGCGCGCGCTACGCGCGTGACTTCGAGGAGCCGCCAGCGCCCGCGCTGCTGGAGGCCTTTCACACGCTGCTGTCCGAGGTGCAGGAGGAGTCGCCGTGAAGGTGCTCGCGATTCGCGGTTCCAACCTGACGAGCTTCGCGGGGGACTTCGCGCTGGAGCTGGACCAGCCGCCGCTGGACCGGCTGGGCCTGTTCGCCATCACCGGCGCCACGGGCGCGGGCAAGAGCACGCTGCTGGACGCGCTGTGTCTGGCGCTGTTCGACCGCACGCCCCGGCTGGGCGGGCGCGGTGGGGTGCCCGTGGGCCGCGCGGACGAGGACGAGGACGCGCGGCTGTCCGCCTACGACGTGCGTGGCCTGCTGCGGCGGGGCGCGGGGGAGGGCCACGCGGAGGTGGACTTCCTGGGCAAGGACGGACGCCGCTACCGGGCGCGCTGGTCGGTGTGGCGCGCGCGCAACCGCGCCGAGGGCCGCTTCCGTCCCCAGGAGATGCAGTTGATGGACGTGGCCACCGGCCAGCTCATGGGGCGCACCAAGGGTGAGGTGCTGGCCGCCATCCAGGAGAAGTTGGGGCTGTCGTTCGACCAGTTCCGCCGCTCGGCGCTGCTGGCGCAGGGCGAGTTCGCCGCCTTCCTCAAGGCGGACGCCAGCGAGCGCGCGGAGCTGCTGGAGCGGATGACGGGCACGGAGGTGTACAGCCGGCTGTCCATCGCCGCGCACGAGAAGAACAAGGCGGAGCAGGAGGCGCTGGCGAAGCGGGCGCAGGGGCTGGCGGCCATCGCGCTGATGCCGGAGGCGGAGCGCGCGGCGGCGGAGGTGGCGCTCGGCGAGGAGTCCCGGGCGCGGCAGGGGCTGGAGGTGCGGCTCAAGGAGGCGGAGGGCGCGGCGGCGTGGCACGTGGCGCGGGCGGGGCTGCGGGAGGCGGAGCAGGCCGCGGACGCGAAGGCGCGGGAGGCCCAGGCGGCGCTGGAGGAGGCGGCGCCGCGGGCGGCCCGGCTGGAGGAGGTCCGCGAGGCGGAGTCGTTCCGGGGGCCGGTGGCGGCGTTGGAGGCCGCGGAGCGCCGGTGGGCGGAGGCGGAAGCGGCGCAGGTGGCGCGGGCCTCGGAGGTGGAGGCGGCGCTGGCGGACGCCTCGGCGCGGCGGGTGGCGCAGCTGGAGGCGGAGACCGCGCGCGCCGCGGCGCAGACGCAAGAGGAGGCGGCGCGCCCCGCGCTGGAGGAGGCGGCGCGCCTGGACGCGCGGCTGGAGGCCGTCTCCCACGAGGCGCGGGAGGCGCAGGCTCGCGCGGAGACGTCCCAGGCGGCGCTGGTGGAGGCGAGGGCGGAGCTGGAGGCCGTGCTGGCGCGCGAGGCCGCGGCGCGGGCCGCGGGGGAGGCCGCGCGGGGGTGGTTGACGGAGAAGGCGCACTGGGTGGCGCTCACGAGCGAGTGGCCCCGCTGGCAGCGGGAGCTGGAGCGCTACGAGGGGGCGCAGGGGGAGGGGCGAAAGGCGCGCGAGGCATCCGGGCGGCTGCTCGGTGAAGTGGACGGGCTGCGCGAGGCGGTGGGGCTGCGGCGCGGGGAGCGGGACGCCGCCGCCCGGGCGGAGGAGATGGCCCTGGCTGCGGCGACGCATGCCGAGACCGCCCTGGGAGCGGAGGCGGGCGCGGAGCGGCGGGCCCTGCGGGAGCAGTTGCTGGCGCGGCAGGAGGCCGTGCGGGGCCTGACGTCCGCCCACGCGGGATGGGTGGCGGACGAGGCCGAGGCCCGCGAGGCGGGCGCGGAGGTGGCTACTGCGCGGGCCGAGGCAGAGGCCACGGCGGCGGAAGCAAGCGCGGCGGGGGCGCGGAGGTCGGCGTGCGAGGCGGCGCTCAAGGAGGCGCGGCGGTCGCTGTCGCTCGCCCAGGCCACCCAGGGGTATGCGTCCCACCGGGCCCTGCTGCGGGAAGGCGAGGCCTGCCCGCTGTGTGGCGCACGGGAGCATCCGGCCGCGCGCGAGGTGTCCGCGCTGGAGGGGCTGGTCGCGGAGGCATCCGCGCGCGTGGAGGAACTGGAGGCGGAGCGGACCGAGGCCACCCAGGCGGAGGTCGCGGCGAGCGCGCGGAGCGCGGCGGCGAGTGCGCGCGCCGGACAGGCGGCGGCTCGGAGGCAGGCCGCGGAGGTCCGCGCGGCAGCGCACGGCGAGGTCTGGCGGAAGGACTCCGCCGCGTGGTTGGAGTCCGCGAGGGGTGATGGCGCGGGCGCGCCGCCGCCACCGGACGCTGGAGGCTCGCCCGAGGCCGCAGCGTGGCTGGAGGCGGCGCGCGCGGAGGTGTCGGAGCGGCTGGCGGCGCTGAAGGCCGAGGAGCAGGCCGCCGAGTCGCGGGCCCGGACGGCGCGCGAGGCCCGCGCGGCCTTGGAGACGCAGCGCACGCGCCGCGAGGTGGCGGCGGAGTCGCTGCGCCAGGCGGAGGAGGCGCTGTCGCGCGCGGAGGCATCGCTCAAGGACGTGCATGCCCGGCTCGACGCCGCCGAACAGGCGCAGCGGCAGGTGGTGTCGGAGCTGTCGCCCGTCTTCACCGTGGACGCGGGCTGGGACCGGAAGCTGGAGGAGGACCCGGCCACCTTCCGCCGCAAGTGTGGCGAGCGGGTGGCGATGTGGAAGGGGAAGGAGGAGGCGCGGCTGAAGGCGGAGGCGGGCGAGGCCGCGGAGCAGCAGCAGCGCGCCAGGGCGCAGGGGCAGGTGGAGGTGAGCGCCCGTCACGCGGAGGAGCACCGGGCCTTCGCCGCGCGGAAGGACGCGGAGCGCGGCGAGCTGGCCCGGGCGCGCGCGGCGCTGTTGCAGGGCCGTCCCACGGCGGAGGTCCGCGCCGAGCTGGAAGCCCGGCGGGAGGCCACGGAGTCGGCCTTCGAGCAGGCCCGGGAGCGCGCCGAGGCGGCGAACCAGGCGGTGCGGGTCGCCACCGCGCGCGCCGAGGACGCCGTGCGCGCCAGGGAGGAGGCGCTGGCGCTGCGTGAGTCGGAGGGCGCCGCGCTGTCCGCGCGCCTGTCCGCGCGTGGGACCACCCTGGATGCCGTGCGGTCACTGCTGGCGTACGACGCGGCCTGGCGTGAAGCGGAGGCCCGGGCCCTGGCGGCGCTGCGCGAGGCGCTCTCGCAGGCCACCGCTGTGCTGGCGGAGCGGAGCGAGCGGCGGACGCGGCACGAGGCGTCCGGCCCTCCAGCGCTTTCGGAGCAGGAGGCGGGGCCCGCGTGCGAGCACCTGCGCGCGGAGGTCGAGGCGCGCCGTCACGCGGAGGCCACCCTGCACGCCCGGCTGGAGGCGGACGACGCCGCGCGGGCGCGGCACGGCGCCGAGGCCGCGGCCCTGGAGGAAGGCCGCCGCGCGGCGGAGGTGTGGAAGGCGCTGGGGGACCTCATCGGCTCGCATGACGGCAAGCGCTTCAAGGTCTTCGCCCAGAGCCTCACGCTGGACGCGCTGTTGCTGCATGCCAATGCGCACCTGCGGGAGCTGGCGCGGCGCTACCGGCTGATGCGCGTGCCCGGACACGACCTGGACCTCCAGGTAGTGGACGGGGACATGGGCGACGAGGTGCGCAGCGTGGCCAGCCTGTCCGGGGGCGAGAGCTTCCTGGTGTCGCTCGCGCTCGCGCTGGGGCTGGCCTCCCTCTCGTCGGAGACGACGCAGGTGGAGACGCTCTTCATCGACGAGGGCTTCGGCACGCTGGACCCGGAGACGCTGGAGGTGGCCCTGGCCACACTGGACGCGCTCCAGGCCACGGGCCGGCAGGTGGGCATCATCTCCCACGTCAGCGGCATGGCCGAGCGCATTGGCGTGCAGGTGCGGGTGGTGAAGCAGGGCGGAGGCCGCAGCCGGTTGGTGGTGGAGGGCGACCTGGGCATGGTGCCCCTCGCCGCGGGGCAGCAGGTGGCGTAGCGGGCTCAGGTCTCCATCAGCCCGCGCACCACCGCGGCCACGGCCAGGGGCGTGGCCACGCGGTCATCGCTCAGCGGCGCCAGGGCGCGGGCGAACTGCTCCGCGGAGCTGAAGCGCTGCGAGGGGACGGGCGCCAGCGCGCGGTCCAGCACCAGCGCCAGCGCGTCCGGCACCTCGGGCGCGTGCCTGCGCACCGGCGTCACCCGGCCGCCGCGGATGGAGGACGCCACCTGCTCCTCCGGGCCGGAGGGGAAGGGCGACTCCAGCGCCAGCAGCTCGTAGAGCAGCACCGCCGCCGCCCACAGGTCCACCGCCACGGACACGTCGCCCGCGAGCAGCTCCGGGGAGCGGTAGTGCTGCTTGCCCAGCCGCCGGGTGTCCTTCACCGCGCCCGCGCGCGAGCGGGCCACGCCGAAGTCCGTCAGCTTCACTTCGCCTGTGCGGGACAGCAGCACGTTGTGCGGGGACACGTCACAGTGCACCACGCCCAGGGGGCGGCCCGTGGTGCTGACGGCATGGTGCGCGTGCGCGAGGGCCTCCAGCACCTGCCGGACGATGAGCACGGAGATGTCGACGGGCAGCTCGATGCGGCGGCGGCGGCACCGCGCCAGCACGCGGCCCAGGTCCGGCCCTTCCACCAGCTCCAGCGCGAGGTAGCCGCCGTCCGGCAGCTCGCCGTACTCCACGAAGCCGACGATGTACGGGTGGCGCAGGCAGCGCGCGAGCTCCGCTTCATGCAGCAGCTGCTCGTGGGCCTCCGGGTCTCGCGTGCGCTCGGGCCTCACGCGCTTGAGGGCCACGTGCGCTCCGGCATGTGGGCCGTGCTTCATCCGCGCGAGGAACACCTCCGCCATACCGCCCCGTCCGAGCCGGGACAGCAGCTCGAAGCGGCCATGGTCGCGAGGCCAGATTTCCCGCACGTCCTCCATGCTCAGCCCGCGTCGCCGGCCAGACTCGCCAGATACCGGTCCAGCGTCTGGGCGAACGTGGCGTCGTCGTTGAGGAACGCCAGGCCCACGCCGCCCGTGTACGGGTCGTCCACCACATGGACCACCACCGCGTCGCCCTGGAGGCGCTCGCCGTTGGGCAGCTTCACGTCCACGGTGACGACGCTGTCGGGCTGGGGCCGGTGCGCGGTGCGCACGAAGAGGCCGCCGTTGGAGATGTTGAGGGCGTGCTCCCGCACGAAGTCCAGCTCGGTCCGGAACTCCATCTCCAGCTTCACCGCGAAGCGGCGCCCGCGCCGCTGCGGACCCTCCGCCGGGCGGACAGGCACCTGGTGGAACAGGGGAACTGGCGGGGAGGCAGGCGCGTCCGTGGGCGGCGCGGCGAGCGGACCCGGCGAGGCTGCGGGCTTCGTGCCGCCCTGGGGGGCGTCGCCGCCACCGGGGCCTGCGGGGCGCACGTCGCTCACCGGGAGGCTGGACAGGTGCTGCTGGAGGGCGCGGGCGGCGGCGGCGCGCTCCTCACCCCGGTACGTGACGCCACCTCCAAACGTCGACGCGCGGAACGCGTCACGCTCCGCCTTGGGCAGGCGCCACAGCTCCACGAAGGTGCCACCGCTGCGCTTCACGTCCTCGGCGAGCCGCTCCACCGCGGCGCGTGGATAGCCGGGGGCCTCCACCTTCAGCTCGATGCCCGCGTCCTCCGGGCGCAAGGCCACCACCAGCTGGAGCGACTGCGCGGAGGTGAGCACCTCGCCAATCCCTTCCACCCAGGCCGCCACGCGCTCAGGGGGCGCCGAGCCGTTCCACAATGCCGCAAGGCCAAAGACGGGCACGGCCCTGACGATAGCCGAGCGCCACATCCCCGCGAACCCCGTTTACCAACAGTCTGGGCACAATCCGCCTTCGTCACTGGACGGGGAGCATCTGGACCCCGACTCAGAGTTGCCCCAGGGGGAGCAGGGACTCGGAAAGTCCTCAATCGTTCTCTACAATGGAAGTCTGCTTCGACTCACCCCCACCTCGAGTCGGAGTCACTGGAGTCAAAGACGATGCGCAACCCCCTGATGAAGTTCTTCACCTGCGCGTTGCTGGCAGCGTCGTTGCTGACTGGCTGCGGCGGTGGGGACGATCCCGACCCTAATCCACAACCGAACACCGACGCGGGCGCGGACGGTGGCGGAGACAGCGGCGACGACGGCGGCACGCTCGAAGAAGACGCTGGCGTCATTCCCGATCCCGACCCTGATCCGGGCCGCGTCCCCACTGACATCGATGACCCGGAAAACCCCTTCAAGGACTCTGACTGTGATGGCCTGACGGACGCGGAGGAGTTCTCCACCGTGTACCCCGGAGGTCTGAAGACGGACCCCGGCCTGCGCGACACGGATGGTGACGGAATCCGCGACGGCGTGGAGGTGGGCCGCACGAGCAGCCCCGACCCCAACTGCAACTTCCCCGGAGACCAGGACCCGAGCACGCGCACCTCGCCGGTGCTGGCGGACACGGATGGTGACGGCATCCCGGACGGCCTGGAGGACCTCAACCGCAACGGCCGGAGGGACCCGGGCGAGACGGACCCGAACGCCATCGACTCGGACGGCGACGGCCTGGCCGACGGCGTGGAGGACGCCAACCGCAACGGCGTGGTGAGCCCCGGTGAGACGGACCCGCGCAAGCGCGACACCGACGGTGACGGCCTGGACGACGGGCTGGAGGTTCGCACGGGCACCGACCCGCTCAACCCGGACACGGACGGAGACACCTGCGCGGATGGTGACGAGGACGTCAACCGCAACGGCATCGTGGACGGCAATGAGACGGACCCGCGCGTCGCGGACTGCGCCGCGTCCGTGCTGGACTCGGACTTCGACGGCATCCCGGACTCGATTGAGATTGCGACGGGCACGGACCCGCACAACCCCGACACGGACGGCGACGGCATCCCGGACGGCGTCGAGGACAAGAACCACAACGGCCGCGTGGACTCCGGTGAGACGGACCCGCGCCTGACGGATACCGACTGTGACGGCCTGCAGGACGGTCCCGGCCGCAACGGCTTCCGCGGCGAGGACACCAACGGCAACGGCCGGGTGGACCCGGGCGAGACGGACCCGACGAACCCGGACACGGACGGCGACGGCCTTCTGGACGGCGTCGAGCGGGGCGTGACGACGGCGCAGGCGCCGCGTCAGGACTGCGGCTACGTGGGCGACGCGGACCCCACCACGACCACGAACCCGACGAACCCGGACACGGACGGTGACGGCATCATGGATGGTGCCGAGGACTCCAACCAGAACGGCCGCGTGGACGAGGGCGAGCTGAACCCGAACGACCCCAGCGACGGCGCGGCCGGCACGCCGGCGGGCCAGGCGTGCCGCACGTCGAACCTGCGCACCGTCACGTTCAAGGAGGAGAACGGTGGAGACCTGCGGCTGGCGCTGCCGTCCACCTTCACGGACGCCAACCTGCGCACCATCCGCTCCGGCAACACGGGCGTGGGCATCATCGGCTGGGACGCCACCAAGCAGGTGACGCTGATTGCGTACAAGCGCGGCCGGGTGGGCACGTCGTCGACGCCCACGGCTGACGAGGCGGGCATCCGCGCGGCGTCGTTCAACACCGCCACGCGCGACTTCCAGCAGACCTTCACCACCTGGGACGGCTACGCGGCGCTGTCGGCGCGCTACGCCATGTCGGGCAACACCGACCTGAAGACGTTCACCAACACCCTGGTCCGCTCGCTGGTGCCGGGGAGCACGGGTGAGCTGACGGGGACGGCCGGCATCACCGGGCCCTTCACCATGCAGGCGCAGTACGTCCACCGCTCCGACCAGAGCGTGGTGGTGGTCCTCGCCATCACCCCCACCGCCCGCTACAACGAGACGGGCAGCCTCTTCACGACGGCGGACACGGCCGGCGGCTCGGCCCTGGCGCAGTTCGGCGACGCGGACGCGGTGCAGTGCGAGAAGTTCACCGTGCGGAGGGCGGTGGTGGACTTCATCTTCGTCGTGGACGACAGCGGCTCCATGGCCTCGTCGCAGCAGTCGCTGGCCAACGCGGCCTCGGCCGTGGCGGACAAGCTCGCCAACGCGTCGCTGGACTGGCGCCTGGCGATGGTGACCACCACCTATACCTATAGCAGCGGGTCGAACTCGGGGGTGCTGCGTGGCTTCACCGATAACATCAACCAGTTCCGGGCCTGGCTGACGCAGAACAGTACCTGTAGTGGTGGCCAGTGCTCGGGCATCACCATCCCCACGGGGACCAAGCCCACGACCTGTTCCGCCAACACCGAGTGCTGGGTGGGGCAGAACGGAAACGGCGTGGAGCGTCCGCTGGAGGCCGCGCGCTCCGTCATCAACCTGCTCGCCTCGGCCGGTGGCACGGAGGACACGCGCTTCCGCGCGGGTGCCAAGGTGGTCGTGGTCGTCCTGACGGACACCCGGGACCAGTCCAGCGGCACCGTGGAGCAGTACAGCCAGTACTTCCTGGGTACGGGCAACACCGTGGGGACGAACCGCAATCCGCTCGACCAGCCCATCGACGTGCACGGCATCCTCTGCCCGCATGAGAACGCCACCAACGACACCAGCACCTGGTGCCAGGTTCAGGAGGACCCCCGCAACCCGCGGCACCTGGACATCATCCAGGCCACCGGCGGCGTCTACGGCAGCATCCGGGACGCGGCGTCCATCACCACCACCATCAACGCCATCATCGACAGCGTCATCGCCTCCGTGGGCTACCGCACGCTGAAGCCGCCCATCGGCGCCTCGCTGAAGGTGGCGATGGGCGCGGTGCAGAACCCGAGCCAGTGCCCCACGCCGGCGGACCTGCCGCGCAGCCGCATCCACGGCTTCGACGTGGACGGCATCAGCCGCGCGGTGTCGTTCTTCGGCGGTTGCCGTCCCCAGACGCCGGGCACCACGCAGGCGGCGCTGTCCTACCGCTACTGGTCGGACCGCACGTCCAACCCGGACGGCATCCCCGCGCCGTGCGCGGCGGACCCGCACCACGACCCGGACGACCCGGACTTCTGCGACGGCAAGCTGACGTGCAATCGCACCACGGACAAGTGCGAGTGCCCGTCGGACTGCGGCGGTGGTGGTGCACCGGGGCAGGTCTGCAACACGGACCCCGCGGTGTGCGACTTCACCTGCGCACCGGACTGCGGCGGCGCGTGCGGCACCTACGAGACGTGCAACACGGACACCTGCTCGTGCACGTGCGTCCAGTCGGCGAGCTGCGCGCCGGGCTTCACGTTCGACGCGAACGCGTGCGGCTGCGTGTGTGATACGGGCGCGCTGAACTGCGGTGACCGGTACCAGCCGGACGCCAACGCGTGCGCGTGCGTCTGCAAGCCGGACTGCGGTGGCTGCGGGCCGAACGCGACCTGCAACCCGAGCGCGTGCGCCTGCGAGGGCATCATCGGCTGATGATGTCCCGTGGTGACTGAAAGCGCCCCGGAGCCGTCTGGCTCCGGGGCGTCTTCATTTTAAGGACGTCCTGGCGACGGCTTCGCGGGCTTCGCCGCCGTGAGTCCCTCGGGCGCGGCCTGGACGCGCAGCACGGGGTAGACGCGGAGCTGGACGTCGCGGGCCGGGTGGCGCTCATAGAAGAAGCGCAGGCGGGCGCGCGCATCCCCGGCGAAGGCCGGGTCCTTCAGCTTCGCCTCCCACTCCGCCTTCACCGTGGCGTCCTTCGCGAGCAGCTCGCGCGCGAAGGGCTCCAGCACGTAGTCCTCGACGTACTCCTTCTGCTCGAAGTGGGCGTTGAAGAAGCCCCAGGACAGCAGCGAGTCCGGCCCCATGGGCTCCAGCAGGTGGGCCACCAGCTCCACGCCCGGCTGGGCGGCCGGGACGTACAGCGTGCCCGCAGGCAGCGGCAGCGACCCGGGCTCCCACGTCCCCTTCACGCTGAGCGGCTGCCGGTTCTCCACGGACTGGGCGCTCCACTTCCAGTCGGTGGTGCGGAAGCGCTCCACCGCCGCGCTGGCCACGGGCCGGGGGAGGCGCTGCGAGCGCAGGCCGTGCGCGGCGAGCTTCGCCTCCACCCACGCGGCGTGCGCCGGGGGCACCAGGTAACCGCCCGCGGGCAGCGTGACGGTGAGCGCGGGCTCGATTTCGTCGAAGTAGGGCACCTTCCAGACTTGCGGCTTCGCGTCGTCGTAGCGAATCCACGTCTGGCCGGACACCTCGGAGGGGCCACGCTCGTAGGCGTAGCCCCGGAAGTCGATGGTCCGGCGCCGCTCCGTGTTCTTCCAGGCGAGCACCACCTCGCGCGCCTTGCCGGCCGTGGCCTCGGCGTCCGCCGCCTTCACCGCTGCGCGCAGGGTGGCGCCGTCGCGAGCCACCAGGCGCAGCAGGCCCGCCACCACGTCCCGCGTGGCCTTCACGCGCTCCGGATAGGGCTTCCACGAGTGCGTCTCCACCAGCACCCCGAAGCGGCGGTGCGCGGCCCAGTAGGCATGGCTGAAGCGGGGCGGCGGCACGCCGTAGGCGAAGCCGGAGCTGGGGTCATCGTCCTCGATGAAGGAGGGGTAGAAGGCCACGGGCAGGTGCCGCTGGGACTCCAGCTCGGTGAAGAGCTCCTCGCGCAGCTTCTCGCCCAGGGCGCGCAGCGGCGCCGGGCCGGACTTCTGCGGCTCCAGGCCCACGGACACGTCGTGCTCGAACTTGGCGCCGTTGGTGGCATGCAGGTCCAGGTAGACGAGCGGGTCCCAGGCGTGGAGGTACTTGAGCAGCGCCACCATCTCCGGGGCCTCGGCCTTGGCGTAGTCGCGGTTGAGGTTGAGGTTGTGCGCGGTGGCACGCCAGCCCATCTCCTCGGGGCCGTTCTGGTTGGGGCGGTGGTTGGGGCCGAAGCGCTCGTGGCCGTCCACGTTGAAGACGGGGACGAAGACGGCGGTGACGCGCTGGAGGACGCCGGGCTGCTCCTTGCCGGAGAGCAGGTCCCGCAGCAGCCAGAAGCCCGCGTCCTTGCCGTCCACCTCTCCGGAGTGGATGCCTCCCTGGAAGAAGACGACGGGGCGTTGCTTGCGCGCCGCGGCGGCGGGGGTGAGGGTGCCATCCGCGCTGGCGACGAGCGCGAGCAGCGGGCGGCCCTCCGGCGTGGTGCCGAGCGTGTCGCAGCGGACCTTGCCGGGGAACGCCTTGGGGAAGGCGCGGCAGAGGGACTCCACTTCCGGGTAGCGGCCCGTGCGGAGCCAGCCGCTCTGTTCGGAGACGGTGGTGAGGGAGGAGGGTGCCTGATGGAGCGTCAGGGCGAGGAGCGTGGGCAGGAGCATGCCCACCCCACAACATAGGCCCTGGTGGGTTTCAACCGTGGCGCACGGTGCGTGTGCCACCCACCGGCAGCACCTCGACGCGCTCGCGCGCCAGGCCTCGGCGGGTCCACTCCGCGTCCAGGCGGCGGGGCGGCTCGTCGAGCGGCTCGTCGGTGAGCTTGAAGGTGCCCCAGTGCATGGCGAAGAAGCGCGCGGCGCCCAGGTCCTCGAAGGCCTGCACGGCCTCCTCGGGATTCATGTGCTGGCGGCTCATGAACCACTCCGGGTCATACGCGCCAATGGGCAGCAGCGCGGCGTCGAGGCCGGGGTAGCGCCGGCCAATCTCCCGGAAGCCCTCGAAGTAGGCGGTGTCACCGGAGTGGAAGACGCGGGCGCTGGAGCCCTCGATGACGAAGCCGCCCCAGAGCATCTCGTTGATGTCGTTGAGGCCGCGGCGGCTCCAGTGCTGCGAGGGGACGAAGTGGACGGTGACCGGGCCCACCTTCGTGGACTGCCACCAGTCCAGCTCGGTGACGGGCAGGCCCGAGCTCCGGAAGACGGGCGTGTGGCCCAGGCCGGTGACGACGCGGGCGCCCACCTGCTCCAGCGTGGGCAGGTCCAGGTGGTCGTAGTGGTTGTGCGAGACGAGGCTCGCCGCGATGGCTGGCAGCCGCTCCACGGGGACGCCGGGGGGCACGTTGCGGCGGATGACACCGCCCAGGGTGTCGCGCAGCACCGGGTCGATGAGCAGTGAGACGCCGTCGAGCTGGACGAGCCAGCTCGCGTGCCCCAGCCACGTGAGCCGCGCGCCCTCGCCCGCGGCGGGCGGCGTGGCGAGCAGCGCGAGGTCGGGCTCCACGTGGGGCACGTCGGCGCGTGCTGGTGACTTGCGCCGGCGCCCGGCGAGCTTGTCGGCCACGGCCCATTTGAAGACGCTGCTGAACGGCTGTGGCCCGCTGCCATCGAGGTTCTTGAACCGCAGCGCCATGCACTCGCTCCTTCGCTCGGAGGGGCTGGAAGGCGCCCCGCTCTCCGTTCCCCTGTCATGCTCGGGCCGGGCGGGGCGCGCAAGGAAGACGTGCGGTGCGTGGGTGTCAGAAGGCGGGCACCACCGCGCCGCCGTAGCGGGACTCGATGTGGCGGCGCACCTCCTCGGAGTGGAGCGCCTTCACCAGCGTCCGGACCTCGGGGCGGGACTCGTCGCCCCGCCGCACGGCGAGCACGTTGGCGTACGGGTTCTGCTTCGCGGACTCGCGGGCCAGCACCTTCGCGTCCAGCCGGAGGTGCTTCTGGGCCTCCAGGAAGTAGTTGCCGTTGATGACGGCGGCGGCCACGTCCTCCAGGGTGCGCGGCTGCTGCTCGGCGTCAATCTCGCGCAGGTCGAGCTTGCGCGGGTTGCCCTCCACGTCCTTCACGGTGGCCGTGGCGCCGGCGCCCTCGCGCAGGCGCAGCAGGCCCTGGGCCTCGAGCAGCCGGAGGGCTCGCGCCAGGTTGCTGGGGTCCGCGGGCAGCGTCACCTGGGCGCCCTGGGGCAGCTCTGCGAGCTGGCTGAACTTCGTGGAGTAGAGCGCCAGCGGCTCCAGGTGCACCGGGCCGGCGCTGGCCAGCGCGAGCTTCCTGTCCTCCGCGAAGCGCTCCAGGTACGGCACGTGCTGGAAGTAGTTGGCGTCGAGCTGGCCATCCGCGAGCGCGATGTTCGGCTGCACGTAGTCGGTGAACTCCACCACCTCGACGCGCACGCCGTCGCGCAGGGCCACGGCGGCGGCCGCGCGGAGAATCTCGCCGTGGGGCACCGGGTTGACGCCAACCTTCAGGGTGCGGACGGCGGCGTCGCCCGGGGATGTCTCCTGCTTCTGGCAGGCGGCGAGCAGCGCCGTCACGGAGAGCAGGAGCGGGGCGAGCAGGGAACGCGAGGGGGACTTCATGACAGGGTCTCCTGGTGCGGCAGTGGGAAGGATGGGGCGCGCGGTCAGCGGGAGGTCCGCGCGCCCGAGGGGTCGAAACGGGAGGCCAGCGCGTCACCGAGCCACTGGACGAGCTGCACCAGCACCAGCAGCACCACCAGGCAGCCGAGCATGACGTCGGTGCGGAAGCGCATGTAGCCGTACTTCACCGCGAGGTCGCCCAGGCCCCCGCCGCCCACCGCGCCGGCCATGGCGCTGTAGCCGAGCAGGCTGATGACGGCGAGCGCCGTGCCTCGCACGAGCGACGGCAGCGCCTCTGGGATGAGGACCTGGAGGATGACGCGGCGGCGGGTGGAGCCCATGGCGATGGCGGCCTCCACCAGCCCGGGCTCCACCTCCCGGAGGCTTTGCTCGACGACGCGGCCCATGAAGGGAATGGCCGCGACGACGAGGGGGACGATGGCCGCGGTGGTGCCGATGGTGGTGCCCACCAGCAGCCGGGTGAGGGGGACGATGGCCACCATGAGGATGATGAACGGGATGGAGCGGCCCACGTTGACGAGCGTGCCCAGCACCCGGTGCAGCACGGGGCGCTCCCACAGCCCGCCGCGGTCGGTGATGACCAGCAGCACCCCCAGCGGCAGGCCCGCGAGGACGACGAGCGCCGCCGCCACGGACGTCATGTAAAGCGTCTCGAGGGTGGCCACACCCAGCATCCGCGGAAGCTGGCTATCCATGGGCCACCTCCTCGTGCGCCACGCCCTGCTCACGCAGGTAGGCGAGCGCCCGGCTCACGGCGTCGGGGGCGCCCTGGAGCTCGACGAGGAACCGGCCCACGCGGGTGTCACCCACGCGCTCCAGGGTGCCCTCCAGCAGCAGGGCATCCACGTCGAAGGCGCGAGCCAGGGTCCCGAGCAGGGGGCGCGAGGCGTGCGCGCCCGCCAGCGACAGCGCGACGCGCCGGCCGCCTGACGGAGACGCGGGGACCGAGAGGGGTGGAAAGCACAGCTCGTGCAGCCGGCTGCCAGGGCGGGCGAGCAGCTCCACCACCTTGCCCTGCTCCACGAGCCGTCCCCGCTCCAGCACCGCCACCGAGTCGCAGATGGCCTTCACCACGTCCATCTGGTGGGTGATGAGCAGCAGCGTCACGCCGAGCTGGCGGTTGATGTCACGCAGCAGGCCGAGCACCGAGCGCGTCGTCTCCGGGTCCAGCGCGGAGGTCGCCTCGTCGGACAGCAGGACGCGGGGGCGGGGCGCCAGCGCGCGCGCGATACCCACCCGCTGCTTCTGTCCGCCCGAGAGCTGCGAGGGGTAGGCCAGCGCCTTGTCGGAGAGCCCCACCAGCGCCAGCAGCTCCTCCACGCGCTCGCGGATGTGCGCGCGTGGCCAGCCCGCGACCTCCAACGGGTACGCGACGTTCGCGGCCACCGTCTTCGAGGCGAAGAGGTTGAAGTGCTGGAATATCATCCCGATGCCCTGGCGGGCCTTGCGCAGCGCCTCGGGGCTCAGGGCCAGCAGCTCCTGGCCGTCGACGTGAACGCTGCCCTCGGTGGGGCGCTCCAGGAGGTTCGCGCACCGGATGAGCGTGGACTTGCCGGCGCCGCTCTGGCCGAGCACGCCGTGGATTTCGCCGGCCTCGACCCGGAGCGACACGTTCCTGAGGGCGGCGACCTCCCGCCCGCCGGATGCGTAGACCTTGCTGACCCCGCGAAACACAATCACGGTTGCTCCAATGGCACTGCGTGGAGATGGAGAGGGGACTCGCGCGGAATGTGCGCGGGGCGGCCCGGGCCTGGATGAGACAGGCGCCGGGCTGGACCGGAGGACGTCGATTCGAGTCGTGAGGAGGAACTCAGCGCGCGCGAACGGACGGACCCGTGGAAGCATGACAACACATGCCTCCGAGACAGGGACCGAACATGACGCGACCAGCGAGCATTGGCACAGACTGGTAATGGAGCTGACGCGCCCTGTCAACCCGACGGCCTAGGCCGCGGCACGCACGGCCTGGGCGAGCGCCCGTGCCAGGTCCTCCTTCAAGTCCTCCAGGTCTTCCAGGCCCACCGAGAAGCGGATGAGCCCGTCGGTGATGCCCCGGCGCTCCCGCTCGAGGGTGGGGACGGAGGCGTGGGAGTGCCGGGCCGGGACGGTGACGATGCTCTCCACCGCGCCCAGGGACACGCCCAGCAGCGGGAGCTGGAGCGACTCCACGAAGGGCGCGGCCAGCGCGTCATGCGCGAGCCGGAAGGACACCACCGCGCCGGTGTCCGGGTAGAAGACCTGCCGCACCTCCGGCCGGCTCGCGAGCCACGCCGCCAGGCCCTTCGCCGTCCGGACCTGCCGCTCCAGGCGCACGTGCAGCGTCTTGATGCCCCGCTGGAGGAGGAAGCAGTCCTGTGGCCCCAGCACCGCGCCCACCGCGTTCTGGAGGAAGCCGAGCTCCTGGGCGAGCGCGGGCGTCCTCACCGCCACCGTCCCGGCGACGACGTCGCTGTGGCCGCCGAGGTACTTGGTGGCGGAGTGAATCACGATGTCCGCGCCCTCGGACAGCGGGCGCGAGAGGCACGGGGACAAGAAGGTGTTGTCCACGATGAGCAGCGCCCCATGACCCTGGGCCAGCCGGGCCATCGCGGCGATGTCGGTGCGACGGAGGAAGGGGTTGCTCACGCTCTCCACCAGCAGCGCCTTCGTGTTGGGGCGGAGCGCCGCGCGCACGGCCTCGGGGTCGCTGGTGTCCACGAAGGTGGCTTGCAGGCCGAAGCGGCTGAAGACGCGCGTGAGCACCCGGTATGTGCCGCCGTAACAGTCGTCCGTCACGACCAGGTGGTCGCCCGCGCTGAAGAGCAGCAGCACGCTGGACACCGCGGCCATGCCGGAGCCGAAGGCGAAGGCCGCGGCGCCCTCATCCAGCGCGGCGAGCACGCCCTCCAGCGCCTTGCGCGTGGGATTGCCGGAGCGCGCGTAGTCGAACTCGCCGGGCGTCTCCAGGCCCGGCTGGTCGAACATGGACACCTGGTAGATGGGGACGGCGGCGGCGCCCGTCGTGGGGTCCTGCTCATGCCCCGTGTGCAGCAGGCGGGTCGCGAAGCGCGTGGGCGAGGTCGGCGATGATGTCATGGGAGTCCTCGATTCCTACGGAGAGCCGGAGCAGCCGGTCGGAGATGCCCAGCGCTTCCCTGCGCTCGGCGGGGATGTCGGCGTGGGTCTGGGTGGTGGGGTAGGTGATGAGCGTCTCCACGCCGCCGAGCGACTCGGCGAAGAGACACAGCTGCACGGACGCGAGCACCTGGGGCACCCGGGCCGCGTGGGTGACGGTGAAGGACAGCATGCCGCCCACGCCGGGATAGAAGACGCGCTCCACGCCGGGGTGGGCGCGCAGCCACGCGGCCACCTCGCGCGCGTTGGACTGGTGCCGCTCCATGCGCAGGGCCAGCGTCTTCAGGCCGCGAATCACCAGGTAGGCGTCCTGGGGGCCGAGAATCGCGCCGATGCCGTTCTGGAGATACGCGAGCCGCTCGCCCAGCGCCGCGTCCCTGGCCACCAGCGCGCCCGCGACGACGTCGTTGTGCCCGGCGAGGTACTTCGTCGCGCTGTGGACGACGAGGTCCGCGCCCAGCTCCAGCGGCCGCTGCAGCCAGGGCGTGAGGAAGGTGTTGTCGACGATGAGCAACGCCCCCGCCGTCCGGGCGATGGCCGCCAGCGCGGCGATGTCCGCCGTGCGCATCATCGGGTTCGTCGGCGTCTCCACGACGATGGCGCGGGTGTTGGGGCGCAGCGCGTCCCGTACGGCGCTGGGGGTCGAGGTGTCCACGAAGGTGCAGGGCACGTGGAGGATGCGGTCCACCAGCCGGTAGGTGCCGCCGTAGAGGTCCTCGGTGAGGAGGACGTGGTCCTCGGGCCCGAAGAGCTGGAGGGCGCAGTGCAGCGCCGCCATGCCGGAGCTGAAGGCGAGCCCCCGGCTCCCGCCCTCCAGCCGCGCCAGCGCGTCCTCCAGCGCGGAGCGGGTGGGGTTGCGCGTGCGCGAGTAGTCATAGCCGGTGGACTGCCCGAGCGCGGGGTGCTGGTAGGTGGCGGACTGGTAGATGGGGACGGCGACCGCGCCGGTGGTGGGGTCGCGTCGCACGCCTGCGTGGACGAGGGCGGTGGCGAGTTTCATGGGAGCAGTCCTTTCAGTGGCGCGCGCTCAGCGGCCCCGCAGCGTCTGGGAGATGCGGAGGATGTCGGCCAGCACGCCGGACGCGGTGACGGCGCCGCCGGCCCCCGCGCCCCGGACGGTGAGCGGGAAGTCGCTGTGGCGGGTGGTGGTGAAGGACACGAAGGACTCGGAGCCCCGAAGGTCGGCCGCGGGGTGGCCCACCTCGACGCCGACGGTGCCCACGCGGATGACGGGGGCGCCGGTGCCCGCCTTCGACGGGTCGATGCGGGCGAGGTAGCGCGGCACGGTGCCCGCCTGGCGGTAGCGGGTCACGCGCTCCGCGTAGGCCGCGTCATGCCGGGCGAGCTCCTGGAAGAACGCCTCTACGGACGTGCCCTCGCGGGTGGTGACGAAGGGCTCCAGCGCCACGTCCGACAGCGAGAGCGGCAGGCCCAGCTCCCGCGCCAGGATGAGCGCCTTGCGCGCGACGTCCGCGCCGCTCAGGTCCTCGCGCGGGTCGGGCTCCGTGTAGCCACGCTCGCGGGCGGCGCGGACGGCCCGGGACAGTGGGACGCCCGCCGCCAGCTCGTTGCAGATGAAGCCCAGGCTGCCGGACAGCGACGCGGTGATGAGGTGGACCGTGTCGCCGGTGCGCACGAGGTTCGCCAGCGTGTCGATGACAGGCAGGCTGGACGCCACCGTCGTCTCGTAGTGGTACGCCACGTGGTTGCGCCGCGCCGTGGCCAGCAGCGCCTCGCGCTCCTCCCACGGGAGCGCCAGCGGCTTCTTGTTGGCCGCCACCACGTGGATGCCGCGCTGGAACGCCTCCGTGTAGAGCGTCTCCTGCCCATTGGCGGCGGTGCAGTCCACGAGGATGGGCACCGGCAGCCGCCGCAGCGAGTCCAGCAGGGGCACCAGGGTGCGGGCCTCCGGCGCCTCGGGCGCCGCGCTCGCCAGCTTCGCCTCCAGCGTGTCGAGCGGAAGCCCGGCGGCGTCGAACAGCGCGCGCCGGCTGTCCGCGAGGCCGACGACGCGCAGCGCGATGCCATGCTTGTCGCGGAGCAGCGCCTGCTGGGCGCGCAGCTGCGCCAGGAGCTGACCGCCCACCGTTCCACGGCCCAGGACGAAGAGGCTCACCTGTTGATGAGACAGGTTGAAGGCCGCGTGCGTGGTGCGCGCGGCGATGGCGGTGTCCGCCGCGTCGACGACGCACGAGAGCGAGCGGGAGCTGGCGCCCTGGGCGCTGGCGCGCACGTTGACGCCCACCGCGCCCAGGGCGCTGAAGAAGCGCCCGGCCACATTGACGCCGTGGCCCATGGCCTCGGCCACCAGGGTCAGCAGCGTCACCGGCTGACGGACCTCGAGCGGCTCCACCTCGTGGCGTGACAGCTCCTGGGCCAGCTCCGCGGCGAGCACGGTCCGCGCGTGCTCCGCGTCGGCGCGGGGGACGACGACGGCCAGGGACTGGCCATTGGCGGACTGCGCGGTCATCCACACGGTGACGTGCGCCGCGCGCAGCGAGGCCAGCACCCGCTCCCCGAGCTGGAACTGGTCTGACAGCTTGCGCACCTCGACGCCGAGCAGGGCCAGCTCCTCGCGCGTCGCGATGCAGGTGGGGCGCTGGCCGTCGGGCGAGCCGATGGCGTCGATGAGCGTGCCGGGGTGCTCCGGCTCCATGGTGTTGCGGATGCGCAGCGAGATGCCGGACTCGATGAGTGGAATCATCGTGCGCGGGTGCAGCATGCGCGCGCCCACCGCCGCCAGCTCCAGGCCCTCGGCGTGGGTGAGGTGCGCCACGGGGTAGGCGTCCGCGACCAGGTCCGGGTCGGCCGTGTGTAGGCCGAGCACGTCTGTCCACACGGTGACCTCCGCCGCGCCCAGGCCCTGGGCCACCAGCGCCGCGGTGTAGTCGGAGCCGTTGCGGCCCAGCGTGGTGGTGCGCCCATCCGGCGTCGCGGCGATGAAGCCGGGGATGACGGGCACCTCGCCGCCCCACGCCTCCGCCGCGGCCTGGAGCCGCTCCCGCGTTCGCGCGAGGTCCACCCGCGCCGCGCCGAAGCGCTCATCCGTGACCAGCAACTGCCGCGCGTCGCGGAAGGCCGCGGCCGTGCCGTGGGCCGTGAGCAGCTCCGCCAGGACGGTCGCGGACACCAGCTCGCCGAACGACAGCACCCGGTCCTTCGTGGAGGGCGAGCACTCCCGGGTGAGGGAGAGGCCCTGGAGCAGCTCCCGCAGCGGTGCGAGCAGCCCGTCCACGCGCGCCGCCAGCGCCGCGGCCTGCGCGGGCACGAGCGCCGCGGCGTTGGCCTTCGCGAGGTCCGCGATGCGCGTGGCCACCGCGAGCGCGCCATCGAGGTCCCCCTCCGTGGCGAGGCGGGCCGCGTCCAGCAGCCAGTCGGTGGTGTCGCCCATCGCGGAGACGACCACCACCAGGGGGCCTCGCCTCGCGTGTCCGCCAATCAGTCCGACCACCTGGTGGAGCCGCGCGGGAGCGCCCACGGACGTGCCACCGAACTTCAACACCTGCAACGGCGTGCTGCTCATTGGAAAGCCTCGAATGGGCCCGGCGGGCCCTGTGTCGGTAGAGCGGGCGGGCACGGCGCCGCGTGCCGGGCACACGCCGGCCGGACGCGGCGCGCGAGCGCCCACGGCAAGAAGGAAGGAGGTGCTGGGAGGGGGCCCTGGCGGACTAGGACATGCCGCCGGGCCGGCGCATTCGAGGCGCGGCGAGGGCGCAGCGGCGCGCGAGCGACACGGAGGTGGCGATGGACGGTGCGGAGCAGGTGGATGGAGCCACGGAGGTCCTCTCTCACCGAAGCAGGAGGAGCCCTCCGGCCTCGGACGCTTGGATTGCCCGTGGAGCCCCTGCTCCCCGAGCCGCATCGTTTGGACACCTTGGAGGTCCGACTCCAGGTTGTCGGGCCACCGCGCGAGGCGGGACCGCTCTGGATGCTGCGCACGAAATAAGCGTGGAGCCCGGTGTCTGTCAATGCCTCACGGCGCCTCGCGCGTGTGGGCGCCGCTCCCGCCCCCGTCAGGGTTTGGTGGGAATGCCCGGTGCCGAAGGGGGGCGTCCGTGTCAACGCGTTGAAATCAGGCGCGAAGATGGGCAGATGACGTGTGGGAAAGGAGTACCGCGTGATGGAGACCGAGGCCCCGGGCGAGGAGGTGGTGCGTGCGTTGGTGGACAACCATCGTCAGTTCCTCGGCTTCCTGGAGCGGCGCGTGGGCAGCCGTGCGACAGCGGAGGAAATCCTCCAGGCCGCCTTCGTGAAGACGCTGGAGAAGGGCGGGGCGCTGCGCGATGGCGAGGGGGCGGTGGCGTGGTTCTACCGCCTGCTCCGCAACGCGCTGGTGGACCACTACCGGCGGCAGGCGGCGGAGGGCCGCGCGCTGGAGCGCGAGGCGCGCGAGCTCACGGAGGCCGTGGACCCGGAGCTGAAGCAGGTCGTCTGTGCGTGCGTGGGGGAGCTGCTGCCCACGCTCAAGCCGGAGTATGCGGACATCCTGAGGCAGGTGGACCTGGAGGAGCGCGGCGTGGTGGACGTAGCGCGCGAGGTGGGCATCACCGCGAACAACGCCGGCGTGCGGCTCCACCGGGCGCGGGTGGCGCTGAAGAAGCAGCTGGAGCGCAGCTGCGGAACCTGCGCCTCGCACGGATGCCTGGACTGCACGTGCAAGTCTTCCAGCCGGGCGTGCGAGCCCTCCGGGCCCAGCTCGCCCTCGGCGTGAAAGCCCTTGCGCGAAGGCCGCGCCCCTCGTTAATTCCCACCCAGGTGCCGAGGGGCGCCTGCCCGAAAAGACGACGTCACCCTCGCTTCTCCCGGCAGTTCGACAGTTCTCGATGAGTTCCTTCCACGGCCCGTAATCGGGTGAGGGCCGACGTCGAGGGACTTCTCATGGGAACCGACTCCGCCGCGCCCGTCTCCCTCCAGGAATGCAAGGTCCGCGCGTCGCTGCTGCTCAAGGCGCTGGGCTCGCCGGATGCGTCGCGCGCCGCCAGTGCGGCGGAGCGGCTGCGTGTGCTGCCCGGCTTCGCGGGCCTGTCGCTGGGCGAGGTGCTCGCGCGAAAGGGGATGGTGCGCCGCAAGCATGCGCTGGCCGTCATCGCGCGTGAGCAGGGGCATGCCTCCTGGGTGGCGCTGAAGGAGGCCCGTGAAGGTACCCCGGGGCCGCACCACGTCGACTTCGAGCGGCTGCTCGCTCGCGTCGGCGGCGCCTACCTCAACCGCTGGTTCACCTCCTACCCGGAGGCCGCTGCCTCGCTGCGCGAGGTGGGCGGCTTCCTCTTCCCGTTCCGCGGCCAGTTCTTCATCTGCGAGGCCAGCCTCCTCCAGTCGCTCGGCATGGACCCCCAGGATGCGGACTGGGGCCGCATGGGGCGCGACTGGATGGCGCCGCGGGATGGGGATGCACAGGGGCGGCTCGCCCAGAAGCTCGCCCGGCTCGCGGCACCACTCACCTCCACTTCTTCTCCCGACACGAGGTCCTCCATGTCCGTCGATGAATCCTCCCCGGTACCAGGCAGCCGCTCCCGGCGCTCCGAGTTGAAGCGTTCGTACAGGGAGGCGCCGCCGCCCATGGGCGTGTACGCGGTGCGCTGCCTCGCCAACGGCAAGGTGCTGGTGGGCGCGAGCCCCAATGTTCAGGGCATGCTCAACCGCATCCGCTTCGAGCTGGCCACGGGCATGGACCGCCTCCCCGCGCTGCTGGAAGACTGGAGGCGCTACGGCGCGGACCAGTTCACCTTCGAGGTGCTGGATGTGCTGAAGCCCTCCGAGGAGCCCGGCGCGGACCCGAAGGAGGAGCTGGAGGTGCTGGAGGCGCTGTGGCTGGACCGGCTCCAGCCCTACGGTGACGCGGGCTACAACACGCGAGGCGATTGAGGCGCGCCGCCTGCCGGCCTTCGTGGAGCCGAGGACCTGGGGCTGTGACAACTTGCCACGTTCTCGGCTCGGTGGGCTTGCGTTACTCGGGGACTCCATTTCATCTCACGGGAGTCCGCATGAGGTCCGTTCGCCGTTGCGCCGTCCGCTCGCTTCCCTTCGTGATGCTGGGGGCCCTGGGCTGTGGTGATGAAGCCCGCATGGAGGTGGCCATCCCCTTCGAGGCTCGGGTGGGCAGCGAGCCCTTCGCGTGTGGCCGCACCTACAGCGGGGTGGGGACGACGGGGACGACGTACGAGCCCATGGACTTTCGCGTGTACCTCCATGACGTCCGGCTCGTCACGGAGGGCGGGGAGGAGGTGCGGCTGGACCTGACGGAGGATGGGCGCTGGCAGGTCCAGGGCACGGCGCTGCTCGACTTCGCGGACAAGGCGGGCCAGTGCACCCAAGGCACGCAGGCGACGAACCTGCGCATCGTCGGCACGGCGCCCGAGGGCCGCTATACGGGCCTGCGCTTCAAGCTGGGCGTGCCGGAGACGCTCAACCACCTCGACGTGTCCACTGCGCCCGCTCCGCTGAACGACGCGAGCCTCTACTGGAGCTGGCGCTCGGGCTACCTGTTCACACGCATCGAGGGGCGGACCCCGGGGCTGCCCGGAGGGCACGTCATGCACCTGGGGAGCACGGACTGTGCGCCGCCGCCCGAGGGGCAGACGAGCGGCACCGCGGGGTGTACGCACGGAAACCGCCCCGAGGTGGCGCTGGACTCGCTGGACCTGGAGACGGGGAAGGTGGTGCTGGACCTGGGCGCGCTCTTCGCGGGCTCGAACCTGGACGCGAACGCGGACGTGCCCAACACCTCCGTGGGGTGCATGTCGCAGCAGACGGACCCGGACTGCGCGGAGGTGTTCGCCCGGCTGGGCCTGCCGCATCGGGAGCAGGCCACGGCGCCCGGCGCGCAGACCTTCATCCGGGCGGAGTAGGAGGACGCCATGGCGCGCCGGGGCGGTGGATTCGTGGGGCTCCTCGCGGTGGTGTGGCTGGGGGCGGGCTGTGGCGAGCCGGGCGGCGGGCCCGAGCCGTACGCATGGCGACTGCCTGCGGGGTTTCCCACGCCGAGGGTTCCCGGGGACAACCCGATGACGGAGGCGAAGGTGCAGCTGGGGCGGCGCCTCTTCTACGACGTGCGCCTGTCCCTGAATGGCACGCAGGCTTGTGCCTCCTGCCATGAGCAGGCGCGGGCCTTCACGGACGGCCGCGCCACGCCGGTGGGCAGCACGGGGCAGGTGCATCGCCGGAACTCGCAGGGGCTGGCCAATGTCGCCTACGCCACGAGCCTCACGTGGGCGAACCCCGCGCTCACCTCGCTGGAGTCCCAGGTCCTGGTGCCCTTGTTCGGCAAGGAGCCGGTGGAGCTGGGCTTTGGTGACCGGGAGCAGGAGCTGGTCGAGCGGCTGCGCTCGGATGCGGCGCTGGCGTCTGAGTTCCAGCGCGCGTTCCCGGACGCGGTGGAGCCGGTGTCGGTGGCCACGCTGATGCGCGCGCTGGCGTCGTTCCAGCGGACGCTCATCTCGGGCAGCTCGGCGTATGACCGGTATGTGTATGGGAATGACGCGGAGGCGATGACGCGTCAGCAGAAGCGGGGCATGGAGCTGTTCTTCTCGGAGCGGCTGGAGTGCGACCACTGTCACTCCGGCTTCAACTTCCAGGATGCGACCGTGCACGAGGCGACGGCCGAGCCCATCCTGCCCTTCCACAACACGGGCCTGTACAACGAGGACGGGCAGGGGGCCTATCCGGCCGAGGACCCGGGCCTCATCGAGCTGACGGGCCGTGCCGAGGACATGGGGCGCTTCCGCGCGCCGTCCCTGCGCAACGTGGCCGTCACCGCGCCGTACATGCACGACGGCGGCATGGCCACGCTGTCGGATGTGCTGGACCACTACGCCGCGGGAGGACACGCGCGTCCGCGCAATGGCGGAGAGGCCAGTCCGCTGCAGAGCGGCTTCGTCCGGGGCTTCACCCTGACGGCCCAGGAGAAGGAAGACGTGCTGGCGTTCCTCGAAGCGCTCACCGACACGGCGTTCCTGACGGACCCGCGCTTCTCGGACCCGTTCGCAACGCCGCGACGTGATGATAGCCTATAGCGAGACGCGGATGCACTCCACGCCATTGCAGAACTCCTTGCACTCGACTCTGGCTGTGGTTGCTTCTCCGGGGCAGTAGTGGTGACGGTACATGGGCACGTCGCCGTAGGTGGGGCAGTAGTAGTAGCCAATCTGACAGAGTGGAGCGGTGACTTCGCCTGCAGGGCTGGTGTCCTCCTCTGTAGCGGTCTGGTCGACGCCACAGGCCGCAAGTCCAGTCATGAGCGAGAATGCCAGCGTCAGTGAAGTGATCGAGCGCTTCATGGTCGTGGATGTCCTTTGGTGATGTGCAGCCAGATGATGCCTGTTGGATGCAGGCACTCCCTGTCTAGTTAAAATCAAGGATGAAGGCCAGTTGATTTGCCTGGGAACGAGGTTCTTGTTTGGGGTGTTGCGCTCGAAGGAGATATTTCTGATAGTGTTGTTGTTTGATGTGGGTGTTTGATGCGGCCTTGTTTCCGTCTGATGCAATCGCAGGGAAGCCGACTGGACTTGGTTGCACATGGCAATTGATTCGTCGGGAGAGGTCGGCACGGAGTTCTGGCCGACCCAGGCGTTTCGGACTCGGTCCCCACGCCACATGGCGCGAAGTGCTCGCGGTGAGGGCTCAGCGCACTTTTGTGAAAAACGCTCATCCGTCAGGGCATGGAGAAAGGCGAGGACGGCATTTGCTTCCGAGTCATTCAGAGACAGGGCTGGGGTTCTCCTTCGAGCAGGAACGCGGCATCGGGCGTGGTGGAAGGCACCATCCCGCCGCGGTAGTGGTTCAAGACATCCTCCAGGGGCGAGAGCTGTCCGCCATGCATGTAGGGTGCGGTGACGGCCACGATGCGTAGGGGGCTTGAGTCGCCCCACGTCCTCGGTGGGCTGCGTGACGCGTCCCCTGCCGCGTGACGCCGCCTCGCCTTCGCCAAAGGCTGCGTCCGGGGCCAGCCCGTTGTTGTGGTAGGCGTTGTCGGTGAAGAGCTCAGAGTTTGTCCCGAAACCTCAATGTAGACGCTGGAGCATGACCATGAACAGGGGCAGGACCACGAAGGCGCGACTACCGCTGAGGTAGCACCCACCTTCAGAGGAGCAGCCGCATGGCCCTGGATGCCGTTCTTCAGCGCTTCATCGAGGCCAGCCCCGTCAGCGTCATGGCGCGACTGGCCCTCCAGCGCGCGGTCAGCGCCGAGTGGATGGACGCATTGTTCGAGCAGCATCGCGAGCGGCAGTACACGCGCGAGTTGCTTTTCTCCACGGTCATCGAGCTGATGAGCTTGGTGGCCGTGGGGCTGCGCCCCTCGCTGCACGCAGCCGCCAAAGCGAGCAAGGACTTGCAGGTGTCGTTGGCAGCCCTCTACGAGAAGGTCAATCATACGGAGCCCGCGCTGGTGGCCGCTCTGGTCCGCGGCAGCGCTGAACGACTGGTGCCGGTAGTCACCCCTCTGAAAGGGGAAGTGGCCGCGTGGGTGCCCGGCTACCGGGTGCGGGTGGTAGACGGCAATCACTTGGCGGCGAGCGAAAAGCGATTGAAGCCGCTGCGAGGCTTCCGGGGCGCCGCGTTGCCTGGCCATTCGCTGGTGGTGTACGAGCCCGAAGTGGGGCTGGTGAGGGACTTGGTGCCGTGCGAGGACGCACACCAGCAGGAGCGCACGCTCTTCACCTCACTGGTGGACTCGGCCGGGCCGGGCGAGCTGTGGCTGGCGGATAGGAACTTCTGCACGGCATCCATCCTGCTGAGCCTGGAGCAGAAGAAGGCGGCCTTTCTGATTCGGGAGCATGGAGCTCACCCTTGTCCGAAGGAACTCGGCCCCTTGAAGCGGCGAGGGCGCGTGGAGACGGGAGTCGTCTTCGAGCAGAGCGTTGAAGTCGAAGACAGCCAGGAGAGAAGGCTGCGGATGCGTCGCATCGAGTTGCAACTGGATGAGCCGACAGAGGGTGGGCAGACCTGCATCCGGCTGCTGACAAACCTTCCCAAGGAGCACCTGGAGGCCCGGCAAGGGGCGCGGCTGTACCGGCGTCGATGGACGGTAGAGAATCTCTTCCAGCGCTTGGAGTCGGTGCTGCAAAGCGAGGTGCGCAGCCTGGGGCATCCGCGGGTTGCACTGCTGGCCTTTGGCGTGGCGGTGATGGCCTACAACGTGCTCGCCACGCTTCAACGTGCCATTGAGGCCGAGCACCCGCGCTCTACGGATGAAGACGAGGAGGTTTCCTCGTATTTCCTCGCCAGTGAGGTGAAGACCACCTACGGCGGAATGATGATTGCGGTGCCACCCCAGGCGTGGGCTCCCTTCGAGGCGCAGTCACCCAACCAACTGGCGGCCAGCCTGCGCAAGCTGGCGGCGCAAGTCGACCCGGAACGGCTGCGCAAGCACTCACGGGCCCCCAAGAAGAAGGTCAGAAAGGGCTATGCCCCGGGGCACGTCGCCCGGCGTCACGTCTCCACCGCCCGGGTGCTCGCCTCCGGGCGGGTGGATGAGACACCTTGAAAGGGGTGGGTCTTACTCCGGCATTGGGGCGCCTGTTGGAAAGAAGGGATGATGTTCAATTCATCCCTTCTTTCCTGATCGGTTCTTTGAGGTCGACTGTTGCCTTGTGCGTACCGACAGGTGCCTGCCGCGCGTAGACGAAACTGGGCCATGCAGCTTGTGTTGAGGAGAGGGCAGCGTGCAATGGAGGTGTGTCCAAGCTGACCACTACATCAACGTCTACGACTTCGCACAGTGACTGAAGTGCGAGGGCGTGCGATATTGCCAGCCTCTCCATTGAGCCTGAAGGAGCGCTCGACGGTGAGTTGGGTGTGGCGTCCTCTGTTCTGCTTGTGGAGCAGAGGTGCTCGTCTCCTGGCAGTCGACCTCAGAGCTCCAGGGCTAGCTCCCGGTGTGGCGGGTGCACGGCTGTCCGCACAGATCCTCACAGGCCCGCTCGACATAGGGGGCTGTGAATTCCAGATCTTCACACACTGGCGAGTAGTAGTAGTACTTCATATTGGTCGGCGGGCACAAATAGTAGCCAACCGGGGGGCAGAGCGACAGTGAGCTCTCTGTGCTCTCCGTTGCAGAGTTGTCAGACAGCACGTCCTGTTCGGGACCGCATGCGGTCAGCCCGAGCGTGGTTGCGAATGCCAGTGCCAGTGAAACGGTCATGCGCTTCATATGCATGCTCCTCCTGGAGGGTGCGTATGATTGGGCCGCTTGATTGCGGTGATTTGTCTGTGTGTTGGTTTCGGTGGGGTGTCTAGAGGGATTGTTTGCGTTTAAGGGAGTTGGAGAAGTCTTTGTTTTTTGAAGGATACCAGGGCTCTTGCTTGGGGAGGATTTCAAGCTGTTCTATCGTATGCCGCCGAAGGCATCGTGGAAGACGGGGTGTGCGCAACGGAAATCGGAGAATCGTTGCACATGATGCCGCAGACGCTACTCATTGGCCTTCAGGCTTTTCCCAGAACAAGGATTCAGGCAGCTGCCCCAGGCCGCGTTGGCACAGTCTGGGCGAGCGCACTTACCACCAGTAACTTGTCGCGGTACCCCTGACTCTTCACTCGCAGCCCGGATAAGCCCATGCTGAGGTGTAGAGCCTTGATGCCCCGGAATGCTTCTTCGCGCTCCCTTCTCAAGCGAAATGGTGGTCGTGGGGCATCGCGATGTCGTGCTGAAGCGCCAGCTGTGCTGGTGGACAGGCACCATGAGTTCTTCATCCTCGACTCCGTTGAGGGGGAGGCGCCCCCATGCCGGAATGCGGTGCGTCATGTGCTGTAGCAGCGAGGCCTCAACGTCGGCGCGACTCCTCCGTTGGTATATGTGCCAACCAATCAGGCGCTTGGCGCTCCCCTCCATGGCTGAGGGCGATTCCTCGGGAAGGTAGCGCGGCGCGCGCCGCCGCGGGCCGTGCGCCCCTGGCGTCCTCGGTGCACGCGCGCTCAATCGCTGGTGGCGGCCTCCGCCTCCATGGCCTGCTCGCGGCGCTGCTCGTTGTAGACGGACAGCCGCAGCGTCAGCACATACGTGACGCAGCAGGCGAGGACGGCGGGCGGTCCATATGCGGAGCCGAACACCTCCAGCACCAGGGCAATGGCCGCTAGCGGCACGCCGACCACCGCCACCAGCGCGGAGGCGATGCCCACCACCACGAACACCGTCACGTCCGCAGGCCCCGTCCTCGTCACGGTGGCGAGGAGCTGCGCCGTGGCGGCTCCGGACACGCCGCCCAGCACCATGCTGGGGATGAGCATACCCGCGGAGCCGCCGGACTGCACCGTGAAGCCCGTGGTCAGGAGCTTCCCGCCGACGATGAGCAGCAGGAACCACCACATCGACAGCGTCCCCGGGGCGCCCGCGAGGAGCTGGGCAATCGTGTACTCGCCCATGCCCAGCACGTGCCGGAAGTCCATGCCCACGCCATAGAAGAGGCCCCCGGCCACCAGCGCGGTGCACAGCGCGCCCATGGCGCCGCGCAGCACCGGGCTGACGCGCTCCACCACCTGCCGGGTGTGCTTCATCGTCAGGCCGAACAGCAGCGCGATGGGCGCGGACACCGCGACCGCCACCAGGGCGGTGAGCCCATACTCCGCCAGCGTGTACGTGTGCGCGTGGGGCGGCGCGACGAAGATGGGACGGAAGCCGAGGAGGCGGTTGTTGAGGGCGTAGACGATGATGGCTGCCAGCAGGCAGTACGCCAGCTTCCGGTAGACGATGCGGTTGCCGTACACGACCTCGAGCGCGAAGAGCGCCGCGGCGAAAGGCGCGTTGAGCAGCGTCCCCACCGCGGCGGAGATGCCCGCGAGCTGGCAGGTGCGCAGCGTGTGCTCGGAGCGGGCGCGCGTCAGCCGGGCCACGCCCGCGCCCATGGACTCGCCCACCAGCACCACCGGGCCCTCCAGCCCTCCAGAGGCCCCCGTGCCCAGCGTCAGCAAGGTCGCGAACGCCTTGCGCACGGCGAGCCGGAAGGCGGGCCGCGAGTAGCGCGGGCGAGGGTCGTCCGCCGGGTCCTCGTAGGTGATGTGGTAGTTGAAGAGCGCGACGTTCACGCCGTCCGACGCCACGTCGCTCCACCCGGGCCGGCGGTTGAGCAACCCGCGCAGCAGCCCGCCCAGCAACAGCACGGCGGCGAGCACCAGCGGCGCCCACCAGAGGCTCCGCTCCGAGGCGAAGGCGAGCAGCGTGCCGCTGGTGGCGTGGACGCCATGGCGCAGGGCCGAGCACACCCCCCAGGTGAGCACCGAGCCCAGCACCACCCGGCCCACCGTGCGGAGCACCGTGTCCCAGGAGTCGTGAAGGGCACGCTGTTCCTCGTCCAGGGGTTCGCGACGGCCTGCCATGACGCAGGAGGCTACGTTGTTTCACTTCAATGTAAATGCCCGTGGACACAGGAGGAATTACCTCTGGAGGGACGTCCTGTAAGAGCCGGCCGGGTGCTGCGTTGGCCTGGGCGAAAGGAGCTTCGAATCGCCATGTCACGACCCCACGAGCGCCCCCACTCGCAGCGCTCCCACACGCCTGCTCCCTCGCCGGCCGGGGAGGCGCCCGTCATCGACCCCGTCTGCGGAATGAAGGTCGACCCGAGCGCTCCGAAGGGGGGCCAGCTGGAGCACGCGGGGCACACGTACTTCTTCTGCAACCCGAAGTGCCGGGAGCGCTTCCGCGCGGACCCGGAGCGCTACCTCTCGCCCGCGGAGGCCGCGCCGGAGCCGGCGCCCTCGCCCGGCACCCTGTACGTCTGCCCCATGGACCCGGAGGTGCGGCAGCCGCATCCCGGCGCCTGCCCGAAGTGCGGCATGGCGCTGGAGGCCGAGGCGCCGGCCGTCCCCGTGGCTCGCGTGGAGTACGTGTGCCCCATGCACCCGGAGGTGGTGAAGGACGGTCCGGGGAGCTGCCCCATCTGCGGCATGGCCCTGGAGCCGCGCACCGTGCTGCCCGAGGAGGCGCCGGACCCGGAGCTTCAGTCCATGTGGCGGCGCTTCCTCGCGGGGCTGGCGCTCACCGTGCCCCTGCTCGTGCTGGCGATGTCGGACATGATTCCGGGCCAGCCGGTGCAGCACGCGGTGCCCGCCAGTGTGCTGGCCTGGGCGCAGCTCGTGCTCGCCACGCCGGTGGTGCTCTGGGGCGGGTGGCCCTTCTTCCAGCGGGGCTGGGCGTCGGTGCGCAACCGGCACCTGAACATGTTCACCCTCATCGCGCTGGGCACGGGCGCCGCGTATCTCTTCAGCGTCTTCGTCACGCTGCTGCCGCAGGCCCTGCCGCAGGGGCTGCGCACGGGGCACGGCGGGTCCGCGCCCCTCTACTTCGAGGCCGCCGCCGTCATCGTCACCCTGGTGGCGCTGGGGCAGGTCCTGGAGCTGCGCGCCAGGCACGCCACGTCGGGCGCGCTGCGCGCGTTGTTGAGCCTGGCGCCCGCGGTGGCCCGGCGTATCGGAGAGGACGGGCATGAGGTGGACGTGCCGCTCGCGCACGTCCATCCCGGCGACGTGCTGCGCGTGCGCCCCGGGGAGAAGGTGCCGGTGGATGGGGTGGTGCTCCAGGGCAACAGCGCGGTGGACGAGTCCATGGTGACGGGCGAGTCGCTCCCCGTGGAGAAGGGGCCGGACGCATTGGTGACGGGCGGCACGGTGAACGGGACGGGCTCGTTGGTGATGCGCGCCCAGCGGGTGGGGCAGGACACGCTGCTGTCGCGAATCGTCCAGCGGGTGAGCGAGGCGCAGCGCACGCGGGCGCCCATCCAGCGGCTCGCGGACAAGGTGGCGGCCGTCTTCGTGCCGGTGGTCATCGCGGTGGCGGTGGTGACGGCGGTGGTGTGGGGCATCTGGGGACCCGAGCCCCGGCTGGTGCACGCGGTGGTGAACGCGGTGGCGGTGCTCATCATCGCCTGCCCCTGCGCGCTGGGCCTGGCCACGCCCATGTCCGTCATGGTGGGCACGGGCCGGGGGGCCCAGGCCGGCGTGCTCATCCGCGACGCGGCGGCGCTGGAGCGGCTGGAGGCGGTGGACACGCTCGTGGTGGACAAGACGGGCACGCTCACCGAGGGCAAGCCGCGGCTGGTCACGGTGATTCCCGCGCCGGGCTTCGACGAGCTGCGCCTGCTGCGGCTGGCCGCCAGCCTGGAGCGCGGCAGCGAGCACCCGCTGGCGTCCGCCATCGTCTCGGGCGTGAAGGAGCGCGGGGCGTCGTTGTCGCCGGTGGAGGACTTCCGCTCGCTCACGGGCAAGGGCGTCATGGGGACGGTGGAGGGCGCCCGCGTGGCCCTGGGCAACGCGGCGCTGATGGAGACGCTTCCGGTCGAAGCGGGGGCGCTGGCCGAGCGCGCCGAGGCGCTGCGGGCTGAAGGCCAGACGGTGGTGCTGGTGGCCGTGGACGAACAGGTGGCGGGCGCGCTTGGTGTGGCGGACCCGGTGAAGTCCTCCACGCCCGAGGCCCTGGCGCTGCTGCGCGAGGAGGGGCTCCGGGTGGTGATGCTCACGGGAGACAGCCAGACGACGGCGGACGCGGTGGCGCGGCGGCTGGGCATCACCGAGGTCATCGCCGGCGTGCAGCCCGAGGTGAAGGGCGACGTCATCCGGCGGCTCCAGCAGGAGGGACGCGTGGTGGCCATGGCGGGTGACGGCATCAACGACGCGCCCGCGCTGGCCCAGGCGGACGTGGGCATCGCCATGGGCACCGGCACGGACATCGCCATGGAGAGCGCGTCGGTGACGCTGGTGAAGGGGGACTTGCGCGCCATCGCCCGGGCCCGGCGCTTGAGCCAGGGCACGCTGCGCAACATCCGGGAGAACCTCTTCTTCGCCTTTGTCTACAACGCGGTGGGCGTGCCCCTGGCGGCGGGCGTGCTGTACCCCGTCTTCGGCCTGCTCCTGAGCCCCATCTTCGCCAGCGCCGCCATGAGCCTGTCGTCGGTGTCCGTCATCGGCAATGCGCTCCGGCTGCGGCGCCTGAAGCTGTAGGGCCGGGCTGCGCACGAGGCCGCCAGCCATGGGCCTCCTTCCCTGGCAGGCGGCAGGCGGCCCTCCAGGGCCCATGGGATTGGGAGCGGGGGATGCCCAACCTTGGGACTCAAACCCATTCAAGCCGGAAAGGTGGAGCCCATGGCCTCGGCCGACGTGATGAAGCCTGATGCCGACATGCGCCAGTGCATCGAGGACTGCCTGGCCTGTCATCGCCTCTGCGTGGAGGCGCTGGCGTACTGCCTGGGGAAGGGCGGCAGGTTCGCGGAGGCGAAGCACCTGCGCTTGCTAATGGACTGCGCGGAAGTCTGTCAGACGAGCGCGAACTTCATGCTGCGGGGCTCGGAGCTGCACCCCCACACCTGCTTCGCCTGCTCGGAAGTCTGCGGGCGCTGCGCGGAGTCCTGCGCGCGGATGGGGGACGACGCGATGATGAAGGCCTGCGCGGACCTGTGCACGCGGTGCTCGGACTCGTGCTGGAAGATGGGCGGGGGCGTCATGCGCCAGGTGCCCAACCCGGAGGCAGCCCAGCGCGCCGCCGACCTGCCGGCGTGAGGCGCCCATCCGGGAGCCCAGACGGGCGGGGGCGTGGCCACGGCGGAGCCCTTCACTCGCCGTCGGGCCCGATTAGAGTGCGCTCATGAGCTCTCGCGAGGAGGGGCGCACCCCGGGTGCGTCCGCCGGACATGTCTCCGTCGTCCACCTGCCCAACGCCTGGTTCATCCTCTGCGCGTCGAGCGAGCTGGGCGACAAGCCCCTGGCCCGGATGCTCCAGGGCTCGCCCCTGGTGCTCTTCCGGGGGGAGGGGGGCAAGCCCGCGGCGCTGGTGGACCGTTGCCCACACCGCAACGTGCCGCTGTCGCTGGGCCGGGTGAAGGAAGGCCAGCTCCAGTGCGGCTATCACGGCTGGCGCTTCGATACCGCGGGGCAGTGCCGCGCCATTCCCGGCTTCCTCGGCGAGCCCGGGGCGCGCGCCCGCTGCGCCACGGCGCACGCCACGCGGGAGCAGGACGGCTTCGTCTGGGTGTACTCCACGCCCGGCGTCGAGCCCGTGACGGAGCCCTACCGCTTTCCGCTGCTGGAGGCGCGGGAGTACACCACCGTGCGCCGCACCCTGCGCGCGCCCGGCTCGCTTCACGCGACGCTGGAGAACACGCTGGACGTGCCCCACACCGCGTACCTCCACGGGGGGCTGTTCCGCACGGAGGAGAAGCGGAACGAAATCGAGGTGGTGGTGCGTCGCAGCGCGGACAAGGTGGAGGCCGAGTACATCGGCGAGCCGCGTCCCAGCGGCCTCGTGGGCCGGCTGCTGGCGCCGGGGGGCGGGGTGGTGGAGCACTTCGACCGCTTCCTGATGCCGTCCATCGCGCAGGTGGAGTACCGCATCGGCGACGCGAGCCACATCATGGTGACCTCGGCGATGACGCCGGTGTCCGACTGGGACACGCTGGTGTATGCGGTGGTGACGTTCCGTCTGCCCGTGCCCCGCTGGCTGGTGCGCGCGGCGCTTCCGCTCATCATGCCGGTGGCGCTGCACATCTTCGGGCAGGACGCGCGCATCCTCCGGCAGCAGGCGGAGACCATCCGCCGCTTCGGAACGGAGGCGTATGCCTCCACGGAGATCGACGTGCTCGGCCCCGGCATCCTCCGCCTGCTCCGCGCCGCCGAGCGCGAGAAGCCCGGCGCGGTGGGCGACGCCGTCCATGAGACGCGGCTGAAGATGCGGACCTGAGCAGGCCCTCGGCGGATGGAGCGCCCGTGTCCGCGACGCTCCTCGCCCGCCGGAGAGGCCTTGGGTCAGGAGATGCCCTTGCGCAGGCGGTTCCAGTCGAAGTTGGGCGCCGGGTCGTTCTTGCGGCCCTTGGGCACCGCGACGTCCGCGTGGCCCACGATGTTCTTCGTGGGGACGTTGTACTGCTGCTTCAGGTAGCCCGTGAGCTGGGTGAGCGCCTTGTACTGCGCGTCCGTGAACGGCGTCTTGCCGCTGCCGTCGTTGACGATTTCGATGCCGATGGAGCGGCTGTTGATGTCGGTGGGCACGCCGTGCAGCTCGCCCTTGCCCGCGTGCCAGGCGCGCTTGTCGTCACCGACGAGCTGGTAGATTTTACCGTCGCGGTCCACCATGTAGTGCGCGGACACCTTGCTCTGCGGGTTGCGCATCCACGACAGGTCGGCCGAGCCGTTGTTGGACGCGGTGTGGTGCATGACGATGGTGTCGATCTTCGTCCCGCCGCGCGAGTTCTGGTTCGGCGACGGCGCGCTGATGACCGCGGGCTTGGTGAACTTGCCGCCCGGCGTCGTGGGCGAGGACGGGCCGCTGCTGCCCAGGGCCTTCTTCAGCGCCGCGTGCGTGAGGTCGCCGTAGTAGCCCGTGGCGGGCAGCTTGTTGTCCGTCTGGAACTTCTTCACCGCTCCTTCCGTCTGCGGACCGAAGGTGCCAGGGCCGGTCTTCACCTGCGCCTGCGTCATGTAGCCCACCTTCACGAGCGCGTCCTGGAGCTGCTTCACCTTCGGACCCGAGTCGCCCTTGCGCAGGCCCGCGGGGGGAGCGGAGACCGTGGCGGCAGCGGCGGCGCGGGGCGCCTGCACCTGGGTGGAGCGGAACAGGGGGCTGAACGAGGGCAGTCGGAGGCTCATGAGGGGACCCGAGGTGGTTGGAAGCAGCGTGATGCTGGCCGGATTATCGGATCTGAATCCCCGGGAGTTGCGTAACTCCCGGGGCACGAACCTGACTCCCTGGGTGCAGCGGTATTGCAAAGTTTCAGGCGACTTGAGAGCTGGCGGGGAGTGGGCCGCCACCCGCGCCTTCCTCGGGCTGCTCCTGGGGCAGATGGCGCCGCTTCCAGAGGGCGAAGATGGCCGGATACACGGTCAGCTCGAGTAAAAAGGACGTGACAAGTCCGCCCACCAGCGGCGCGGCGATGCGCTTCATCACGTCCGCGCCCGTGCCGGTGCTCCACAAGACGGGGAGCAGACCAATCATGTCGGTCATCACCGTCATCAGCTTGGGGCGGATGCGCCGCGCCGCGCCGTCGACGATGGTCTCCGTGAGGTCCGCCATGGAGCGCAGCCGTCCCTCCTGGTCCGCCTTTTTGTGGGCCAGGGTGAGGTAGAGCAGCATCACCACGCCTGTCTCCGCGTCGAGCCCGGCCAGGGCGATGAGCCCCACCCACACGGCGATGCTCATGTTGTAGCCGAGCAGGTAGAGCAGCCACACCGCGCCAATCAGGCTGAAGGGCACCGCCAGCAGGACGATGCCCGTCTCCACCACGGACTTCGTGCTGAAGTACAGCAGCAGACACACCAGCAACAGGGTGACGGGAATCACCACCTGGAGCTTCTCGGTGGCGCGCTCGAAGTACTTGAACTGGCCGCTCCACTCCACGCGCACGCCGGTGGGCGTCTTCACCTCGCGCGCCACCACCGCCTTCGCGTCCTTCACGTAGTCCGCGACGGGCCGGTCCGTGTCCACGAAGACGTAGGTGACGAGCTTGCCGCCCTCGCTGCGAATCATGGGCGGTCCCTGCACGAAGCGGACGTCCGCCACCTGCGCCAGCGGCACCTGCGCGCCACCCGGCGTGGGTACCAGCACCTCCTTCAGCAGTTCGGGGCTGTCGCGGTACTCGCGTGCGTAGCGCACGTTGATGGGGTAGCGCTCGCGGCCCTCCACCGTCTGGGAGATGTTCTCTCCGCCGATGGCGCCCATCACCACCTCGTTGACGTCCTTCACGCCCAGGCCCAGGCGCGCGGCCTCCTCCCGCTTCACCTCGATGTCCACGTAGAAGCCTCCGGTGGAGCGGTCCGCGAACGCGCTGCGCGTGCCGGGCACCAGGGCCACCGCCTTCTCGATGTCCACCGCCGTCTGCTCCAGCGTGTCCAGGTCATCTCCGAACACCTGGATGCCCAGCGGGCTGCGGATGCCGGTGGCCAGCATCTCCGTGCGCGTCTGGATGGGCATCCAGAAGATGTTGGGCATGCCCGGGTACTGGAGCGTGTCGTCCATCTCCGCCAGCAGGGCCTCCCACGTGAGGCCCTTGCGCCACTCGGACTTCGGCTTGAGCACCACCGTCGTCTCGAACATGGAGAGGGGCGCGGGGTCCGTGGCCGTCTCCGCGCGGCCCGCCTTGCCGAAGACGCTGACCACCTCTGGGATGCGCTTGAGCTGCGCGTCCATGGACTGGAGGATGCGCGTGGCCTCGGTGATGGACATGCCCGGCGGCGAGGTGGGCATGTAGAGGATGGCGCCCTCGTTGAGCGGCGGCATGAACTCGTGGCCCAGGCGCAGGAAGGCCGGCACCGTCAGCGCCATGGCCACCACCGACAGCGCCACCACCACCTTGGCGTGGCGCACGACGAAGCGCACCACCGGCGTGTAGAGCGCGACCAGCCAGCGGTTGAGCGGGTTCTCGTCCTCCCGGCGGATTCGCCCGCGGATGAGGAGCACCGCCAGCGCGGGGGTGAGCGTCACCGCGAGCACCGCGGCGAAGCCCATGGAGTACGTCTTCGTGTAGGCCAGCGGCTTGAAGAGGCGCCCCTCCGTGGCCTCCAGCGTGAAGACGGGGAGGAAGGCGACGGTGAGCACCAGCAGCGTGCCGAAGATGGAGGGGCCCACCTCCTGCATCGCGGAGATGATGACCTCGCGCCGCTCGCCCGGGCGCCCCTCCGACTCCCAGGTCTCCAGCTTCTTGTGGATGTTCTCCACGATGATGATGGACGCATCCACCATGGCGCCAATGGCGACGATGATGCCGCCCAGGCTCATGATGTTGGCGGTGAGCCCCTGGTAGTACATGGGGATGAAGGCGAGCAGCACCGCCACGGGCAGGGTGAGGATGGTGACCAGCGCGCTGCGCGCGTGCATCAAGAAGAGGAAGATGATGAGGCTGACCACCAGCATCTCCTCCACCAGCGCTCGGGTGAGCGTGTCGATGGACTCCTCGATGAGCCCGGAGCGGTCATAGGTGACCACCAGCTCCACTCCCTCCGGGAGGCCCGCGCGCACGTCCGCCAGGCGCTCCTTCACCGCGTCGATGACGGAGAGCGCGTTCTCCCCGTAGCGCATGACGACGATGCCGCCGGCCACCTCGCCCTTGCCGTCCAGCTCCGCCACGCCCCGGCGGATGTCCGGCCCCAGGCTCACCCTGGCCACGTTGCGCACCAGCACGGGCGTGCCGTTCTCGCTCACCTTCAGGGGGATGTTCTCGATGTCCTGCGTGGAGCGGATGTAGCCGCGCCCGCGGATGACGTGCTCGTGGCCGGCGATCTCCATCACCCGGCCGCCCACGTCCTCGTTGGACTCGCGGACGGCGCGCGACACCTCGCCCAGCGTCACGCCGTAGGCGCGCAGCTGGTTCGGGTCCACCTGCACCTGGTACTGCTTCACGATGCCGCCCACGGTGGCGACCTCCGCCACGCCGGGCACGCTGGACAGCGCGTAGCGCACGTTCCAGTCCTGGAGGCTGCGCAGGTCCGCGAGCGAGTGCTTCCCGCTCTCGTCCACGAGCGCGTACTGGAACACCCAGCCCACGCCGGTGGCGTCCGGCCCCAGCGTGGGCGTGACGCCCGAGGGAAGCTGGCCCCGGGCTGTCTCGATGTATTCGAGCACGCGGCTGCGCGCCCAGTACATGTCCGTGCCATCCTCGAAGATGACGTAGATGAAGGACATGCCGAACATCGACTCGCCGCGCACCGCCTTCACCTTCGGCGCCGAGAGCAGGGACGAGGAGAGGGGGTAGGTAATCTGGTTCTCGACCAGGTCCGGTCCCCGCCCCATCCACTCGGTGAAGAGGATGACCTGCGTGTCAGACAGGTCGGGGATGGCGTCCAGCTTCGTGCCGCGAATCGTGTGGATGGCCCACGTGGCCATGGCCCCCACCAGCAGCAGGGTGAGGAAGGGGTTGCGGGCGCAGGCGCCGATGAGGCGGCTGATGGGACCTTGTCCGCCGTTCTCAGTGGGCTGCATGGCTGCCTCCGAAGGAGTCCGTGGCCGAGCGGAGGCGGCTCTCCGCGGCGATGAGGAAGTTGCCGCTGGTCACCACCACGTCCCCGGGTGACAGGCCCTCCAGCACCTCGTAGGTGTCCTTGCCCTTGAGGCCGAGCTTCACCTCCTGGGGCCGCAGCCGGCCCTCGCCCAGGTCCACGAACACCAGCCGGCGCGGGCCGGTGTAGATGACGGCCGAGTCGGGCACCTGGAGGCGCGGGCCGCCGTGCAGGACGAAGCGGACGTCCGCGTACATGTCCGGCTTCAGCTCCAACCCGGGGTTGGGCAGCTCGATGCGGATGCGCCCGGTGCGCGTAGCCCCCTTGAGGGACGGGTACACGTAGCCGACGCGGCCCGCGTAGGTCTTCCCGGGCAGGTAGGGCAGGGTGACCTCCACCGGCAGGCCGGGCGTCACGCGCGCCAGGTCCTGCTCGTAGACGTCCGCCTCCACCCAGACCTTCTCCAGCGGGGCGATGCGGAACAGGCGCTCGCCGGCCTTCACCGCCGCGCCCTCCACCACGTTCTTCTCCAGCACGTAGCCGCTGGCGGGCGCCAGGAAGGGCATGTTCTCCACCGGCTGGCCCCGCTGGGCGACGCGCTCGATTTGCGCCGGGGACAGCCCCCACAACTCCAGCCGCTTGCGCGCCGCGCCGGCGAGCGACGCGTTTGCCGCGCTCTGGCTCTGGCGCGCCAGCAGGTACTCCTGCTGCGCGGCGTACAGCTCCGGGCTGTAGAGGGTGAAGAGGACGTCGCCCTTCTTCACCGGCTCCCCCGTGGCGTTGACGCGCAGCTCCTGGATGTAGCCGTCCAGCTTGAGGGTGACGTCCACCTGCGCCTTCTCGTCGAAGGTGACGCGGCCGAGCGCGCGCAGGGACAGGTCCATGGGCGCGGCCTCCACCGCGGCCGTCTTCACGCCGATGCGCAGCCGCCGCGCGTCGTCCACCAGGATGACGCCGCTCTCCAGCTCGGCGCGGCTGACGGGGGTGAGGTCCATGCCGCAGAGGGGGCACTGCCCCGGCCCGTGCTGCTTCACGGACGGGTGCATGGGGCAGGTGTAGTGCGCGATGTCACCGGCGCCAGAGGCTCCGGCGACGGGGGGGGCGCGCCACTGGCTGGTCGTGCCACACGCGAGCATGCGCCGGCCCATGTACGGGTTCTCCAGCTTCGGCTCGCGCTGGAGCCACTGGTTCACGCCGTCCACCATGGGGCACTCGAAGATGTGCCAGCCGTCCTGGAGCCGTGGGTCGGCGGACGCCAGGGCGATGAGCACCTCGCTCAGCTGCGCGAAGTGCTGGCGGGCCGCCTCGGCGTCCTTCGCCGTGGCCAGCCGGTCCGTGGCCTCTTCGCCCCGGCGAAGCCAGGCCGTCAGCGGCGAGGCGTCCCCGGGCGCGGCCTGCGCTGCCTGCTGGAGCGCGTGCTTCAGCTCCGCGGCCCTGGCGGGGAGCTCGTCCACGGTGTCCCGGGCGAGCAGGGCCCGCGCGGCCTCGTAGGACTCGAAGGCCGCGCGCGTGTACTCCAGCGCGGGCGCGGGCAGGGGCTCCGCGTGGGCGTCGTGCGTGGCGGGCGCGTTCCCGGTGTGGGGCGCCGGGCCGAAGAACCAGCCCGCCAGGGGCTTCCAGGCAACGGCGGCGAGCGCGGCGAGCCCGACGAGGGTGAGCCAGGGGGCGATACGTCGGCGGTTCGGGGTGTTCATCGCGTCTCTCCGTTCCGGGGCAGCCCCGGGATGTGGCCCAAGGCCCTGTCGAGCTCCGCCTGGCGGCGCTGCACGTCCGCCAGGGCCGTCTGTTCACGCAGCTCCACGCGGCGCAGGTTGCGCTCCGCCTCGATGAGGACCTGGAAGCTGTTCTTGCCGCTCTCGAAGCCGGCGCGCGCCGCGGCCACCTGGTCCCGCGCCGCGGGGACGAGCCGCTCCTGGAAGAGCGCCACCACGCGCCGCGTCTCCTCGGCGCGCGAGCGGGCCTGCTCCACCTCCACGCGGATGTCGTCGATGAGCTGCTCCTCCTCCCGGCGCAGGCGCTTCAGGCCGGCCTCGGCCTCCTGCACCGCGGCCTTCCGCTTGCCGAAGTCGAGGGGGATGTTGACGGTGACGCCCGCCATGAACTGGTGGGGCGTGTCCATCCACATGGAGCTGTATGAGCCCATCACCATCACGTCCGGGTAGTAGTCGCGCTTCGCGAGCCGGACGGCGGCCTCGCCTCCGCCGAGCCGGGCCCGCAGGCCCTCCAGCTCCGGCCGCAGGCGCAGGGCCTCGTCCTGGAGCCGCTCGGCGGGCAGGGGCTCCGCCGTCGGCGAGGGCAGGGCCTCCGGCAACGGCGGCAGCGGGGCCTGTGGCGCGCGGTGCAGCAGACCGTTGAGCTGGGCGCGCAGCCGCTCGCGCTCGGCCTCGAACATCACCTGCTCGCGCAGCACCTCGCTCAGCTCCACCTCCGCCTGGAGCGGGTCCTGCTGCGAGGCGCGGCCGGTGATGTACTGCGCCTCCGCGCTCTTCTTGAGCTGGCCCAGCAGCCGCAGGTGCTCCTCGGTGACGGCGAGCGAGCGCTCCAGGACGAACAGGTCATCGAAGAGCGCGGAGGCCGTCAGCGCCAGGCGCAGGCGCAGCGCCTCGCGGTCCTCTCGCACCGCCTCCGCTTCCGCCAGCGCCATCTCCCCGCGCAGGCCGCGCTTGCCGGGGAAGGGGAGCTGCTGGCTCAGCTCCACGGACTGCCCGAAGCTCGCGCTGCCGACGATGCTCAGCGGCGCGATGCCGTAGGAGAGCATCGGGTCTTCGAGCGCTGTCTCGCGAGGGTAGCGTTCGAGGCTGGCGCGCCAGGCCTCCCGCGCCGCCTCCAGCGAGGGATTGCGCGCGAGCACCTGCCGCACCAGCTCCGCGCGCTCCAGCACGGGCGCGCCCGTGAAGGGCTCCGCCTCGGAGGCCCGGGGGGCCTGCCGCGCGACGGCGTCGAGCTGGGATTGATACCGCTGCTCATGGGCTCCGGCCGCGCCGGGGCCCAGCCACGCGGCGACGCCGGTGGCCAGCACGACCCGCGTTGCGGACCGTGCCCATCTTCCATGGGACGACATGACTTCCTGCTCCAGATGACGGGAATCGAGCCTGTCGCCGGGAGAAGGACGTCACCGGCGGCGGGCGGAATCCGGCCGGTGGGCACACGCCCACCCGCCAGGCCTCAACGCATGCGGGCCGGACGTCTCAGATGAGGTAGGAGCAGTGCTGGATGTAGAGCGGTGGCGCGGTGGCGCGATGCACGCCTCGCGTGCGCACCCACGACGACGGCAGGGCCTCGGGCGCCGGAGGTGCCAGGACCACCGCCTGGGGAATCACCGCCAGCGGCGTCAGCGTCCACGAGTGCCCGGCGCCCGAGGTGACAGGCTCGGGCGCGGGGAGCCGGACGGCCAGCTCCCCACAGCAGTCGTGGTGGTCGACGAGGATGCCCGGCTCCGGGCTGGCGGCGGGCGAGGTCTTCGCCCGCATCGCCTGATGGCAGGCACACGTCAGGTCCAGCTTCACGGTGCCCTGACAGAGATGGAACAGTCCCTCCGCCGCCCCCGCGATGGGAGGCAGCCCCAGGACCACCAGCATTGTCAGGACTCGGAAGAGCATGACCGTGAGCTTGCCGAGCAGATAGCGCGACCGGCCGGGGGGCGCAACTCCGGAGGCGTCACGCCATTCCCGCGGGGCTCATGCCGCGCCGCGTTCCGCCGCGGGCCTGGGCTGGATGAGCTCGGTGGAGAAGTAGCGCTCCATGCGGTCGGGGAACACCGTCACCACCTGCGCGCCGGGCCCCAGCCGCTTCGCGGCCTCCACCGAGGCCACGTAGTTGAGGCCGGACGACGGGCCCACCGGGAAGCCGCGGCGGATGAGCGCCCGCGCGGTGCTCATGGCCACGTCATCCGACACGTCGATTTCGACGCGGCCCGGCATGTCCGCCTCGCGATACAGCCGGGACATGCCGTCCACCACGCCCGGCACGCGGGGGCTGAAGCTGCAACACTCGATGTCGCAGCCGAGCCCGGCGATGGGGCGCGCGGCGAAGGCCGTCACCGGACAGCCCGCCTCTGCGAAGGCCTGGTACAGGCCGACGACAGTGCCGCCCGTGCCCACGCCGCTGACCACGCCGTGCACCAGCCCGCCCGGGATTTGGGAGAGAATCTCCTGGCCTGTCCACACGCGGTGGGCCTCGGCGTTGTCCTGGTTCTCGAACTGGCGGGGCGCGAAGGCCTTGCGCTCACGCGCCAGCTCCTCGGCCTTCACGATGGCGCCGTGCACGCCCGCTTCGCGCGGGACCAGCACCACCTCGCCGCCGTAGGCGCGGATGGTCAGGATGCGCTCACCGGTGACGCCCTCCGGCATCACCGCCGTGAAGCGCAGGCCCATCTGGGCGCAGGCCAGGGCGAGCGCGATGCTCGTCGAGCCGCTGGACGCCTCGATGACCTCGCCTCCGGGAGCGAGGTCTCCCTGACGCCAGGCCTTCTCCAGCATGTAGCGCGCGATGCGGTCCTTGGTGGAACCGCTGGGATTGAGGAACTCCAGCTTGCACCAGATGGTGGGGCCGTCTTCGTGCAGACGCACGGGGACGAGCGGAGTGGGACCCACGGCCTGGAGGAAGCGGCCGTCCGCGGGAAGAGGGCGACAGGGAGGACGCATGGGGCCTTCCCTATCGCGAAACCCGCCGTTCGGCACGGCCCCTGAGCTTTTTGCCGGAATCCCCGCGCCGCGCCTGCCTGCCCGCTCCGGTAGCGGACATGTTGGAGCCCGTATCATCTGGCGTTCAGACGGGGGCGCGGCTACGAAAGCGTCTGGCCCGTTCTCCCGTATGAACTCGACATCCGCGCTCATCCTCAACGTCAATGAAGACGCGGCCAGCCGCGGCATCACCTCGCGCGCGCTGCGGCTCGCGGGCTTCCGCGTGGTGGAGGCCGCGTCCGGAAACGAGGCGCTCGCCCTGGCGAACGAGGAGACGGACCTCGTCATCCTGGATGTGTGGCTGCCGGACATCAGCGGCCTGGAGGTCTGCCAGCGGCTGAAGGCGGAGACACGCACCCAGGAGGTGCGTGTGCTCCACCTGTCCGCACCGTCCGTGGGACCGGGCGAGCGGGCGCGGGGGATGGTGCCCGGCGCGGATGGCTACCTCAGGGCGCCGGTGGAGCCGGAGGAGCTGGTGGCCCAGGTCCACGCGCTGCTCCGGCTGCGCCAGGCCGAGCGGGAGGTGCGGGCGCTGTCCCGCGAGGTGGCGCGCCAGCGTCAGCTCCTGGAGCTGTCCCTCTCCTGGGCGGCGGACCCCCTCGTGCTCCATGACGGCACGGGGCGCGTGCTGCTGGCCAGCCCGTCCCTGTCCACCGCGCGCGGAGGCCGCGCGGCTCTCGCGCCGGGCAAGACGCTCGACGCGATGCTGGCGGAGGACCCGGCGCTGTTGCCGTACATCGAGCGGGTGCGGGCCGCGCTGCGTAGCGGCGAGGCCGAGCGAGGCACCGTGACCCTGGAGACGGACCGGGGCCCGCGCCCCTTCGACTTCGTGCTGTCGCCCACCCGGGGGGCCCGCGGCGAGGTGCTGGCGGTGCTGTCCTCGATGCGCGACGTCACCGAGGCGCGCGGCGCGGAGGAGTTCCGCGAGCAGTTCATCGGGATGCTCGGGCACGACCTGCGCAACCCGCTCAACGCCCTGTCCATGTCCGCACAGCAGCTCCGCCGCAAGGGTGGACTGGACGAGCGGCAGCGCATGCTCACCGAGCGCATCCTCTCCAGCGCCGACCGCATGGACCGGATGATTCGCCAGCTGCTGGACTTCGCGCGCTCCGGCCTGGGCGGCGGCATCCCGGTGGTGCGCGCGCCGGGCGACGTGTTCGAGGTGGTGCGCCGCACCGTGGACGCGCTCCGCGCCACCCACCCCGGCCGGGTGGTGCTGCTGGAGGCGCGAGGCGATGGCCGGGGGACGTGGGACTCGGACCGGCTGGAGCAGGCGGTGGGCAACGTGGTGGGCAACGCGCTGAAGTACAGCCCGGCCGAGAGCACCGTGTGGGTGGGCGCCGAGGGCTCCGAGCGCGAGGTGGTGCTGCGCATCCACAACCACGGCACGCCCATCTCCGCGGAGGACCTGCCCCACGTCTTCCGGGCCTGGCGCCGCGGGCGGCGCGCGGCGGGCGAGGCGAGCACGCCCAGCGGCCTGGGGCTGGGGCTCTACATCACCCGGCAGATTGTCCGGGCCCATGACGGGGACGCGCAGGTGGCCTCCAGTGCGGCGGAAGGCACCACCTTCCTCATCCGGCTGCCCCGGTGATGACCAGCGGACGAATGGGGCACGTCACGACTCCCCGTTCGGGGTTGCCGAGACCACCTTCCGTGCATGGCGCCGGAGAAGCTCATTTTCGCGCAGTCGGTGGATGCCCTCTTCGTGCGAGCGCTCGGGCCGTATCTCACCCGGGAGGGACGCCAGCGCCTGAAGTCGGTGGGGCTCGACCTGTCGGAACCGCTGCGCCCCCAGTACACATTGGAGCAGTGGCGCGCCTTCCTGCGTGTCGCGGCCCAGGATGTCTTTCCGCACCTTCCCCCGCATGAAGCCAGCTTCGCGCTGGGCGCGCGCTTCTTACAGGGCTTCCGGCAGACCTCGGTGGGGCGGGCTAGCATGGCGCTCGTCACCCAGTTGGGCCCGCGGCGCACGCTGGAGCGGGTGCCGTACAACGTCCGGGCCGGCAACAACTTCAATGAAGTCCGCGTGGAGGAGTCCTCGCAGGACAGCGCCACGCTGTGGATGAAGGACGTCACCGCGGACACGCCGGACTTCGCGGCCGGCTTCCTGGCGGAGACGCTGCGGTCCGCGGGGGCGGGGCAGGTGCGCGTGGAACCCATCGCCTTCGACGGCACCGCGGCCACCTTTCGCGTCACCTGGGCGCGAGGCGCGGGACGGGCGGGGGCGCTCGGGCCGCCGCGCTGAGTCCTCCCGCCAGTGCTGCGGCCTCGGGGCCGGTCTGGCATCGTCACGGGCCAGGAAGGAAGCCCCTCCATGGCCCGGTTGCTCGTCGAGGACATCCATGTCCGGCTCGGCGCGAATGACATCCTGAAGGGCATCACCGCGGACTTCCGCGACGGCGAGGTCGTGGCCCTGCTGGGCCGCTCCGGCAGCGGCAAGTCCACGCTGCTGCGCGCCATCGCTGGACTGGAGACGCCGGTGTGTGGGCGCATCCACATCGGGGCGCGCACGGTGTTCGACGCGGCGGCGAAGGTGAACCTGCCGCCGGAGCGGCGGGAGCTGGGCCTGGTGTTCCAGTCCTACGCGCTGTGGCCGCACAAGACGGTGTTCGACAACGTGGCCTACGGGCTGCGGCTGCGCAAGCAGCCGCGCGAGCAGGTGGAGCGCGCGGTGCGCGAGGTGCTCCAGGGCGTGGGGCTGGACGGCTACGGCGACCGTCTTCCCAGCCAGCTCTCCGGCGGCCAGCAGCAGCGCGTGGCGCTGGCGCGGGCGCTGGTGTACGGGCCGCCATTGGTGCTCCTGGACGAGCCCCTGTCCAACCTGGACGCGAAGCTGCGGGAGGAGGCGCGCATCTGGATTCGCGCGCTCATCAAGCGGCTGGGGCTCACCGCGCTCTTCGTCACCCATGACCAGGTGGAGGCCATGGCCATCGCCGACCGCATCATGCTGCTGGACGGTGGACGGATGGTGCAGGACGGGACGCCGGAGCAGCTCTACACCGAGCCCCGGAGCCTCTTCGCCGCGGACTTCATGGGCGTGAACAACACCCTGCCGGGCCGCGTGGTGGAGCGCCGGGGCGCCGAGGTCCGGCTCCAGGTGGGGAGCCAGTCGTTGTGGGGGCGGCAGCGGGGCGAAGGCTCCGCGACCGACGTGGCCACCGGCGTCATCCGCGTGGAGGAGCTCCAACTGGCGTCCGGTCCCGGAGAGAACCGGCTCGTGGCCACGCTGGTGGGCTCCCTCTACGTGGGCGGGCGCTGGGAGCACCAGTTCCAACTCGAATGGCAGGCGCTGCGCGCCACCACGCGCGAGTCGCTGGCTCCGGGGGCCTACACGCTCATGTTCCCCAAGGAGCGCCTCTGGATTTTCTGACGCGTCCGCGTGCGTCAGTGCGAGGAGCACCTTGCGCGAAGGTCATCCAAGCCAAGAAGCCCATGTCTTCATGGGTTCACCTCGGGGAAATGGGGAGGGCGCGGCGGTGGGGCGGCTGGGAGCTGGCTGGGGAGTGCCTCCCATCGGTTCTTCCAGAAGGGCGCTTGGGGCCACCGCTGCTCCTGGCGGTAGGACTGCCCGCGCGTGCGTTGGTGCTCCTGGAAGCGCTGGTGCAGCGTGGCCTCGTAGGCTTGCAACGCATGCGGCGCGCCGCGCAGGTGCTGCTCCAGGGCGTCGGCGGCCAGCAGCGCGCCGTCCAGCGCCTTGGCGATGCCTTGAGAAGACAGCGGGTCATGGGTGCAGGCCGCGTCGCCTACGGCGAGCCAGCGCTCGCCGTGCATCCGGTCCAGCTCACTGATGAGGACGGGCACCGCGGTGAGCGCGTCGCCGGTGAAGTCACACGTATCGAGCCGGGCCTGGGTCACCGGGGCCTGTCGCAGCAGCGACAACCAGGGCTCGGGCGTCGCCCAGCGAAGGCCCCGCAGGGAGTCCCCGTCACCGACGATGGCGACGACGATGCGCCCGCCGGGCAGCAGGGCGGAGTACCACCAGCCCTCCTCACAGGCCTCCACCAGCGCGTGCGTGGGGAATGGCTCTCCGTCATGGCACTGGAAGGCGCCAAACACGGCGAAGCAGCGGTCGGCCACGCTGCGCCGCGCGCCCTGGGCCGTGGCGAATGGCGCCTTCGAGCCCGAGGCATCCACGACGAAGCGCGCACGCAGGGTGCTGGGGCCCACGTGGCGCTGGGAGACGAAGAGCCGGTAGCCGTCGCGCCCCAGGTCCTCCGCGCTCAGCAGCGTCGTCATGCGCTGGACGCGTGCGCCCTGCTGGATGGCCTCGAGGCTCAGCCTTTCATCGAAGCGCGTCCGGTCCAGGTGCCAGGCGGAGCCCCAGGGCGACATCAAGGTGTCGTGGTAGCGCGGCTCGGGATACCCCCAGCACGAGGAGGTGCCTCGCGAGGCGAGGTGCCCGTCGCGAAGGAAGGCCCCCCAGGCGCCGAGCCGCGACAGCGGGAGCCGGACGTCCGGCGGCAGCGTCTCACCCATCCGGGGCGCGTCGTAGTTGGTGCGCTCGAGCACCGTCACGGAGAGGTACGGCGCCCGGTCGCGCAGGGCGATGGCCATCGCGGTGCCCGCCGGTCCACCGCCGATGATGGCCACGTCGCAAGTGGACTCGCTCATGCGGCGCCTCCTTTCGCCGCGCGGGAGGACGGGGCCGTGGCGTCGTGGGCGCCCGAGCCCGGGTCGCTGTCTCCGGCACGGGCCACGCCGATGGCCGGGTGAATCTCGTGGGTTGTGTTCATGCCTTCGCTCCTCGCGGTGTCGCGGGTGGCGGTGCAAGGCACATTCCCCAAGGCGCGGATGCCAGGATTCCAGGTGGCGTGTGCTTTTTGCGTGCAAGGGCTGCGTTCGTGAGGTGTCAGGCATTGCGGATGACGCGTCACGCATTGTGAATGACGCGTCAGCGTGCTGTTCGCACGCAAGGCCTGCGTCCCGCCGGGCTCCGCGGGGCGCAGGCCGCGCTCGCGGGGGAGGACTACTCACCAAGTCTCGTCGCGTTGACGCCGGGCTGCACCTGTGTTCAGGCTTGGCCTGGAGGTTCTCCATGGCTCCGCAAATCAGCCTCGACTTCGCCGCGGAGCACGCGGCGCACCCGGCGCTGGCGCCGTTCCATCCAGTGGTGCGCCGCTGGTTCGCGGAGCGCCTGGGCGAACCGAGCCGTCCCCAGGTGGAGGGCTGGCCGCTCATCCAGGCGGGCCATGACGTGCTCATCGCCGCGCCCACGGGCAGCGGCAAGACGCTGACGGCGTTCCTCGCCGCGCTGGACTCGCTCTTCCGGCTGGCGCTGGAGGGCACCCTGCCGGACTGCACGCAGGTGCTCTACGTGTCGCCGCTCAAGGCGCTGGGCAACGACGTGCAGAAGAATTTGCTCCAGCCGTTGGAGGAGCTGCTCGCGCGCGCCCGCTCGGAGGGCTACCAGCCGGGGGAGCTGCGCGTCCAGGTGCGCAGCGGGGACACGCCGGCCTCCGAGCGCGCGCAGATGGTGCGCCGCCCGCCGCACATCCTCATCACCACGCCGGAGTCCTTCTATCTCTACCTAACGGCGGAGAAGGCGCGGGCCACGCTGCGCGCGGTGCGCACCGTCATCGTGGACGAAATCCACGCCCTGGCGCGGGACAAGCGGGGCAGCCACTTCGCGCTGTCCCTGGAGCGGCTCAAGGCGCTCACGGACGTGCGGCCCCAGCTCATCGGCCTGTCTGCGACGCAGAAGCCGCTGGACGCCATCTCCGCGTTCCTCACCGGCGCCGCCCACCAGGCGTGCAAGCGGGTAGAGGTGGGCCACCTGCGCCCGTGGGATTTGACGCTGGAGATTCCGGACGCCGAGCTGTCCTCGCTGGCCAGCCATGAGATGTGGGGGCAGGTCTACGACAGGCTGGTGGAGCTGACGGGGACGCACCGGACCACGCTCGTCTTCGTCAACACGCGGAAGATGGCCGAGCGCGTGGCGCACGATCTAGGGGAGCGCTTGGGCGAGGGCACCGTGGCGGCGCACCACGGCAGCATGGCGCGTGAGATTCGCCTGGCCGCCGAGGAGAAGCTGAAGTCCGGCCAGCTGCGGGCCATGGTGGCCACCGCGTCGCTGGAGCTGGGCATCGACGTGGGCAACGTGGACCTCGTCGTGCAACTGGGCACCACGCGCGCCATCTCCGTGCTGCTCCAGCGCGTGGGCCGCGCGGGCCACCACAAGGCCGGCATCTCCAAGGGCATCCTCTTCGCGATGACGCGCGACGAGCTGGTGGAGTGCGCCGCGCTCCTCAACGCCGTGCGCGAGGGCGACCTGGACGCGGTGCGGATTCCGGAGAAGCCGCTGGACGTGCTGGCGCAGCAGATTGTCGCCGCGTGCGCTTGCGAGGAGTGGGACGAGCGCGCGCTCTTCAGCCTCTTCCAGCGCGCCTACCCGTACCGGAACCTCACCTGGGAGGAGTACCAGTCGGTGCTGGAGCTGCTGTCGGAGGGCGTGGCGGCGCGCAGGGGCCGCGCGGGCATCCACCTCCACCGGGACCGGGTGAACCAGCGCCTGAAGGGCCGGCGCGGCGTGCGCATCACCGCGCTCACCAACGGCGGCGCCATCCCCGACACCTTCACGTTCAATGTCACCGCCGAGCCGGAGGGCAAGGTGGTGGGCACGCTCGACGAGGACTTCGCGGTGGAGTCCTCGCCGGGGGACATCTTCCTCTTGGGCAGCACCGCGTGGCGCATCCAGCGGGTGTCCGGCAGCACGGTGCAGGTGGAGGACGCGCGCGGCGCGCCGCCCAACGTGCCCTTCTGGCGCGGCGAGGCCCCGGGCCGCACGGACGAGCTGTCGCTCCAGGTGGGCCGGCTGCGCGAGGAGCTGCTGGCGCGCGAGGACGCCCCGGCGTTCCTCCAGAAGGAGCTGCGCGTGCCGCCGCCCGCGGTGGACGCGCTGTTGGGTTACCTGCGCGCGGGACAGAAGATGCTCGACGCGGTGCCCAGCCACACCACGGTGGTGGCCGAGCGCTTCTTCGATGAGGCGGGGGGGATGCAGCTCATCATCCACGCGCCCTTCGGCAGCCGCATCAACCGCGCGTGGGGTCTGGCGCTGCGCAAGCGCTTCTGCCGCTCGTTCGACTTCGAGCTCCAGGCGGCGGCGACGGAGGACGGTATCCTCCTGTCGCTGGGCGAGCAGCACTCCTTTCCCCTGGCGGAGATCTTCGACTTCCTCCACCCCGACCACGTGGAGGAGGTGCTGGTGCAGGCGGTGCTCCAGGCGCCAATCTTCGGCACGCGCTTCCGGTGGGTGGCCACGCGGGCGCTCGCGCTCAACCGGATGATGGGCGGCAAGCGCGTGGCGCCCAACCTCCAGCGCGCCCGCAGCGAGGACCTGCTGGCGGCGGTGTTCCCGGAGCAGGTGGGCTGCCAGGACAACCACGGCGGCGCCGACCTGGAGCTGCCGGACCACCCGCTGGTGAAGCAGACCATGGACGACTGCCTGCGCGAGGCCATGGACGTGGAGGGACTGCGCGAGGTGCTGCGCGCCATGCGGGAGGGCCGCATCCGCCTGCTGGCGCGCGACGTGCCAGAGCCCAGCCTCTTCGCGCACGCGATGATTCACAGCCAGCCCTACACCTTCCTGGACGACGCGCCGGCCGAGGAGCGCCGCGTACGCAACGTGGCCCTGCGCCGCGCCATGCCGGTGGAGGACGTGACGGCCTTCGGCGCGCTGGACGCCGCCGCCATCGCCACGGTGGTGGCGGACGCCGCGCCGCCGATGCGCGACGAGGACGAGCTGCACGACGCGCTGTTGCAGCTGGTCCTCCTGCCCGCCGCGGAGGTCCCGCGCGGCCTGGCGACGCCCTTGTTCGAGCAGGGCCGGGTGGCGTGGATGGACCTGCCCGCGGGCCGCTTCCTGGTGTCGGCGGAGCGGGGCAGCGCGCTGCGGGTGCTGTTCCCGGACGCGCCCATGCAGCCGCCGCTGCCCGTGCTGGCGCATGACCGGGCCGTGGAGCGGGACGCCGCCGTGCTCCAGGTGGTGCGTGGACACATGGAGATGCTGGGGCCCACCACGCTGGCGGAGCTGGCCCGGCTCGTCGTGCTGGACGAGGACTCCGTCAACGCGGCCCTGCACCAACTGGAGTCCCAGGGCAACGTGCTGCGGGGCCGCTTCCGCCCGCTGGAGGCGCCGCTCGCGGCGGGGGAGGGCCCGCCGCTGGAGTGGTGTGACCGGCGCCTGCTCCAGCGCATCCACCGCCTGACGGTGGGGCGGCTGCGCAAGGAAATCGAGCCGCTGAGCGCGCAGGACTTCATGCGCTTCCTCTTCCGATGGCACCACCTGGAGGAGCTGGACGCGCTGCGCGGAACCACCGGCCTGCTCAAGGCCGTTCGGCTGTTGCAGGGCTACGAGGCGCCGGCCTCTGCGTGGGAGCGCTTCCTCCTGCCCGCGCGCATGCGGGGGTACACGCCGGACCTGCTGGAGCGGGCCTGCTACGCGGGCGAGGTGGCCTGGGGCCGGCTGACGATGAAGGAGGCCAGGCCCGCGCCGGGGCCTCGGCGGGGCGCGCCGGTGACGCCGCCGGAGCCCGCCCCCTCGCGCTCGCGGGCGTCGCCCACGCGCAACGCGCCGCTGACCTTCGCCTTGCGCGAGGACCTGGAGTGGATGCTCACCGCGGCGCGGCCCCACGCGGTGCTGGCAGACGGGGACGTGTGGACGCCGCCGGACCTGAGCGTGGCGGCCCGGGACGTGGTGGCGGTGCTGGAGCGGCGCGGCGCCTGCTTCTTCCAGGACCTGGTGGCGCGGGCGCGCCGGCTGCCCGCCGAAGTCGAGGACGCGCTGTGGGAGCTGGTGGCGCGCGGCCTGGTGACGGCGGACGCGGTGCAGAACCTGCGCGTGCTCCAGAGCCCGGCGCACCGCAAGCGGCAGAAGCTGCTCCAGCGAGGCGGCCCGGGGCGCTGGAGCCTGCTGGCGCCGGCCGAGCCGAAGTCCGCGGACGAGGTGCTGGACTCGCTGGCCCGGCTCTTCCTCCAGCGCTATGGCATCGTCTGGAGGGACCTGGTGATGCGCGAGGCGCTGGCGCCCACGTGGCGTGAGCTGCTTTTCGTGTACCGCCGCATGGAGGCGCGCGGCGAGGTGCGCGGTGGCCGCTTCGTCGCGGGCTTCGTGGGCGAGCAGTTCGCGCTGCCGGAGGCGGTGGACATGGCGCGCTCCGTGCGCCGCCAGCCGCCATCGGGCGTGCGGGTGCAGCTGTCCGGCGTGGACCCGCTCAACCTCACGGGCGTGGTGACGCCGGGGCCTCGCGTGCCGGCGATGCCGGGCAATGTCGTCACGTACGTGGACGGCGTGCCCCGAGATGTCGGCGCACTGGACGAATCGGAAGACGGCAGCGTTGGAGAGGACACGGAAGACGGCGGCGGCGAGGCCGTGGCGAGCTGAGCCTCGGGGGCGTCCGCGCGGCGATGCTAGGGTCCCCTCCCTTTGTCCAGTTCGAGGGGTCGTCCGGATGCGCCGTCTGTTGCTCATGGGACTGTTGCTGCTCACCGCCACCTCCTGCTCGGGCGGGGAGGAGCCGCGGGAGCCGCCGCCATCGATGGGGCGCGTCCGGGGCGTGCTGACGCCCTTCCGGAGCAGCGAGCGGTCCATGGACGACAGCGCCGCCCGGGTGGAGCGCTCGCCGTTTCGCGCCGACGAGCTGGCGAAGCTGAAGCAGACGCTGCGTGAGCTCCATGCCGGCCGCGTGCGGCGGGAGCGGTCGGGCGCGAAACCGGAGGGGCTCGCCATCGTCCCGTCGGAGCTGGGCGCCGCGCCTCGGGAGCGTGTGTCCCGGGAGGACCCCACGATTCCCGGCGATGTCATCCTCCGCTTCGACGAAGCGGGCCTGTCGCCCGAGCGCGTGCTGGCGCTGGCGAAGCGTCCCGGCTTCCGCGCGGTCCACAAGGGCTACGCCAGCGAGTACGTGCACCTGGTGGGCTACGAGGCCCTGGACGGCAAGGCGACGACGGCCGCGAAGACGCAGGAGTGGGCGGCGCAGCTCGCGCAGGTGCCCGGCGTGCGGTACGCGGCCCGCAACGAGCGGATGTACGGCATGGCCGTGCCGAACGACCGGGGCTACAGCCTCCAGTGGCACTACCCCACGCTCAACCTGCCGGCCGCCTGGGACCTGATGCAGGACGCGTCGAGCGTGGTGGTGGCGGTCATCGACAGCGGCATCGTCTCCCACCCGGACCTGAACGCGAACGTGCTGCCGGGCTACGACATGATTTCAGACCCGGAGAACGCCGGGGACGGCGACGGCCGGGACAGCGACCCGCGCGACGAGGGGAGCGACACGCCCAGCGGCGGCTCGTCATGGCACGGCTCGCACGTCGCGGGCACCATTTCCGCCGACACGAACAACCTGGTGGGCGTCGCGGGCGTGGCTTGGAACGCCAAGCTGCTGCCGGTGCGGGTGCTGGGCCGGAAGGGGGGCTCCAGCTTCGACATCGCCGCGGCCATCACCTGGGCCACGGGCGGCACGGTGCCAGGCGTGCCGGCCAACCCCTACCCCGCGAAGGTGGTGAACATGAGCCTGGGCGGGAGCGCGCCGCCGCAGGCGCTCTATCAGGACGCCATTGACGGGGCCGTGCGCCGCGGTGCCATCGTCGTCGTCGCGGCGGGCAACGAGGACGTGGACGCCCGCAACAGCACGCCGTGCAACCAGCAGAACGTCATCTGCGTGGGCTCCACCAGCCTGGCGGGCCAGCGCAGCAGCTTCTCCAACTTCGGCGCGGACGTGGACGTGGTGGCCTCCGGCGGAGAGATGCGCGAGGACCTGAACGGCGACGGCTATCCGGACGGCGTGCTGTCCACGGTGCTGGATGAGAGTGGGAATCCGGCCTATGCCTTCTCACAGGGCACCAGCATGGCCGCGCCCCACGTCGCCGGCGTGGTGGCGCTGATGGCGGCGGTGCAGCCGGGCCTGACGGCCGCGGTGGCGGAAAGCACGCTGAAGGCCACCGCCACGCCGCTCACCCGCGCGCAGTGCCCGGAGGGCTGCGGCGCGGGGCTCGTCAACGCGCGGGCCGCGCTGGCCCGAATCGCCAACGTGGACCCGGGCGCGCTGGACCCGCAGCTCAACGTGACGACGCCCACGCTGTTCTTCCGCGGCAGCGGGACGCAGCAGCTCATCGTCAGCAACGTGGGCGGCAACCGCGGCGGCGACCTGACGGTGACGGCCAGTGTCAGAGGGCCCAACGCCTCGGCGGTGTCGTTCCCCCAGGGCAACACGGTGCGCGTCCCCGCCTTCAGCTCGGCCTCGCTGAGCGTGGCGGTGGATGCCTCCGGCCTGCCGGCGGGGGACACGGTGGTGACGCTGAGCCTGACAGGCTCGGGGACGGCGGGCTCGGCCACGGTGGCGGTGAAGATTGGCGTGGTGGGCGCCTCCAGCGACCAGGACGCGGTGGTCGCCTTCGTGTGGCAGGACGCGACAGGCGAGTGGCGGGCCTCGGAGGAGGCCATTGCCGTGGCTCGCGCCGCGGATGACTACGCGTACAGCATCAACCTGGTGCCCCGGACGTACTTCGCGCTGGCCACCATCGATGATGACCAGGATGGGAACTTCTTCGAGGACGGCGAGCGCACCGGCTACTGGCGGAACGTGGACGCCTTCGAGCCCCTGGAGGTGCGAGCCGGCGTCACCTTGTCAGGCGTGGACTTCGACCTGATTCCGCTGGCGCCCATCGATGACGACCCGGCGCTGGTGGTGGGCAGCGCCTGCGGCTCGGACGCGGACTGCCCGGACGGCGTCTGCGTGACGGAGTATCCCGGCGGCTACTGCTCGATGGACTGCACCCGGTCGGCGTGTCCCGCGGGCTCGCGCTGCTACATCGTCGATTCGTCCACGGGCGCGAAGGCGTGTCTGGCCACCTGCGCGCGGGAGGTCGGGACGGGGCAGGGGGACTGCCGCCCGGACTATGTCTGCTACAGCGACGGCACGGGCTCGGGGGCCTGCCAGCCGAACTGCTGGACCTCGGGCCTGGAGTGCGGGCAGGGCCGGACGTGCCTGCCCACCGGCTTCTGCCAGTAACGCCCTGCCGCCCCGGTGGCGGGCGTCAGGAAATGGCCGGAGCGCTGCCGCGCAGCATGAAGTACACGACGACGCCCGTCACCGACACGTAGACCCAGATGGGCGCCAGCCACCGCGTCACCTTCCGGTGCCGGGCGTAGTCCTTGCGCCACGTGAAGTAGAAGGCCACCAGCGCCATGGGCACCACGGGGATGGACAGCAGCACGTGGCTGGCCAGGATGCACAGGTAGAGCGCGCGCCAGTCGCCGACATAACGCGTGTCGCCATGGATGAAGTGGTAGGCGAGGTAGCCCACCAGGAAGATCGCCGACGCGGTGAACGCGGAGACCATCAGGTACTGATGGACCTGCCGCGCGCCCCGCTTCACCGCCACCCACCCGCCAATGAGCAGCGCCGCGGCGGTGGCGTTGAGGCCGGCGTTCACCGCCGGCATGAAGCGTAGGTCCACGCCCTCCACCGGCCCCCCGCTGCGCACCAGCAGAATCCAGCCGATGAAGGCCAGCGCCACGGTGGAGACCACGGCGGTGAAGATGAAGAAGGCCCGGTCAGACACCCGGGGCTGGAGCGCGGCAGGGGCGGCGTTCGACATGGTGCGTCCTATCTCCCCCGGGCCGGGACTCGATGCAACCCCTCCTAAAGTGTTGATAGGACTGGGTTCTGAATGTGGGAGGAAAGGTTTCATTATCCGCCACTGGAGGTTGAAACGGTAATTCCTGCATACTGAGAACGGTCTCCCCGCCCCCCATCCGGAGGTCCCCGTGCTCCGTGTGCGACATCTCGCCCGCCTGGCGAGCGCCGCCTTGCTGCTGGCCCTGCCAGCCTCTGCTGCCGAGGAGGCGGTCTGTTCACCAGTCGTCACCCAGGTGCCCCTGGAACGACATCTGAGGCAGCTGTCGCTGGACCTGCTCGGCCGCCCTCCCACCTATGAGGAGTACCAGGCCGCCCAGGCCAAGGGCTCCATCGACGTGGATGACATCCGCGCGATGATGACGAAGGAGGAGTTCAACGCCCGCATCCGCGACTATCACCGGTCGCTGCTGCGTTCGAACCTCTCCAGCAGCCTCAACAACAACCAGAACTCGCGGGTGGTCGGCAACGGAGGCACCAGCGCGTATGGCATCGCCGGGAACCCCGCGACGACGCTGCGCGGCGCGAACGGCGCGGCGTGCAACTCCGACATCGCGCAGGACCAGTGCCTCACCGCGCCGCAGCCGGATGCACACGCGGCGCCGCTCACCGCGCATCCGCGCACCCGCTGCTACGACGACTACGGCGTCCCGCTGGCCGTCAGCTACGACTACGACACCAACTACTACGCGTGCCAGCCGCTCCAGCCCACCACGGAGGAGGGCACGGCGAAGTGCTCGGACCTGCTGGACACCGGCCACCCCCAGCACAAGTACCTCTACTTCTGCGACGAGCGGGGCACGGGGGGCACCACGAGCGCCTTCATCTGCAAGCCGGACCCGGCCAAGGCCACCACGTCCGAGCTGACGGTGGAGGACATGGACGGCACCCGGGTCCGCGCGTTCCTGCACCCGAACCCGGATTCGAAGCCGGCGCTCACGGAGCTGCGGCGCTGCACGCTGGACCTGGAGCTGCGCAGCGGGCTGCGGGGCAACTACGGGGTGCAGCGCGGCTGCATCCTGCGCGAGGGCTTCGTGATGAAGCCCGCGCCGTACTGGTCCACGGACAAGTCTCCGGAGCGCGTCAAGGTGTGCGCCATCGACGCGCAGGAGCGCGACCACAACCCCTGGACGATGGCGTCCTGCGAGACGGCGCGCTTCTCGTCCGACCGGAGCTGCGGCTGCGGCGAGGGGATGCGCCGTTGCGAGGTAGCGGCCATCGCCGCGCAGGACATCAAGGACGTGCACAGCCAGCGCGTGGCGGCCTTCAACGAGGAGCCCCTGCGCATCGCCGAGTCGGTGGTGCAGCGCGACGAGCCGTACTTCAACATCCTCACCACCCGCCGCTCGTTCGTGAACGGCACCCTCTCCGCGTACTTCCGCGGCAGCCAGGGCGTGGGCGTCTTCAACGTCACCGCCCCCACCTCCCAGGGGGTGGTGCCGGGGGTCGCCTACAACGACGCGGACACCTGGGTGGAGTACACGCGCGCCGAGGGGCACTCGGGCGTGCTCACCACGCCGTCCTACCTCTACCGCTTCCCCACGCAGCGCGCCCGCGTGAATCAATTCTACGAGGCGTTCCTCTGCAAGACGTTCGCGCCGCCGCCGGGGGCCTCGTCGCCCGCGCCCGATGACGCGTGCAACCGCGAGAACAACCTGGCGGTGCGCTGTGGCTGCAACTACTGCCACGCCACCATGGAGCCCACGGGCGCGCACTGGGGCCGCTACGCCGAGCGCTCCGCGCAGTTCCTGGCACCCGACGAGTTCCCCCGCTTCGACCCGAAGTGCCGTGACTGCGCCCTCAACGGCGACACCAACTGCGGCGGTGAGTGCGGCCAGTACGTCATGCAGGCGTACGACGGCGACGGCGCCAGCAGCCTGGGCATGCTCAAGACGTACCTGTACCGCACGCCGGACGAGGAGCAGAACATCGAGGCCGGCCCCGCGCTGCTGGTGCGGAAGATGCTCCAGTCCGGTGACCTCGAGCGCTGCACGGTGCGCCGCATCTGGAACGAGTTCCTCGGCCGCCCGATGACGGCGGAGGAGCAGCGCATGTACCTGGCGCCGCTCGCCCAGGACTTCGCCCGCAGTGGCCACCGCCTCAAGGCGCTCATCGAGCGCGTGGTGACGTCCGACGCCTACCGGAGGATCGACTGATGCGCCGCCTCGCCTTGACCGCCGCGCTGCTCGCGTTGGCCTCCGGCTGCTCGAAGGACGAAGCGCCGTCCTCTGACGGCCTCATCGAGCCCATCGCCAACCCGCACCAGCCCGGAGACTTCACGCCCCTGCCAGACCCGGAGGCCCAGGCGGGCAGCGTGGGCCGCGCGCCGCGCCGGCTCACCGTGGCCCAGCTGGACGCCGCCATCGTCGGAGCGGTGGGCCAGCGCTGGAGCGACATCGACTCGCGCGCCACCTCCATGGGACGCGCGGACTACGCCCTGGTGGTGAGCGAGAACATCGAGCCCAACCTCGTGTTCGCGAAGTTCCTGGAGGATGGCGCGCGCAAGGTGTGCATCAACCAGGCGTCCGCCGAGATGCGCATGGCGGACCCGTCGGAGCGCACGATGGGCCGGCTGCTGCCCGAGAAGTGGGACGACCTGACCCAGATGACCGACGCCGAGGTGCGCGCGCAGCTCGTCTACATGTCCACGCGTTTCTGGGGCGCTCCGCTGGCCGGAGACGAGCTGACGAAGTGGGCGTCCTTCTTCACCCAGGCCGCGGCCCGGGCGAAGGCGCTGTCCTCTTCACGGCGCCATGAGGCGTTGGCCGTGGTGTGTATCGCCATGCTGACGGACTCGCGCTTCATCACCTACTGACGCTCGGAGTGATCGCGATGAAGAAGAACCGCCACGACGAGAGCTGCTCCCCCGGGCGCCGCACCTTCCTCAAGGCCGCCGCGGGCTTCATGGGCTCCACGCTGCTGGGCGGCGTGCCGTTCCGCGCCTTCGCGCAGGCCGCGGAGCTGGCGCCGCCGGACCGCTGCTTCGTGTTCGTCTACTTCAACGGGGGATGGGACCAGCTGCTGGCCTTCGACCCCCGCGACCCGGTCGAGTTCACCGCGGAGCGGGCGTCGGAGACGAAAATCCTCCCCGGCTACGACCAGCTCAACGACTCCCGCTTCGAGTCCCGGCCGCTCATCCCCGCCGAGCGGCCGGGCGCGGGCCGGCCGAACATCGACTTCGGGCCCGCGGTGGGCACGCGCCTGGCCGCGCACTACGACCTGATGACGGTGGTGCGCGGCATCAACATGAACACGCTGGGCCACGAGGTGGGCTACCGCTACTTCCTCACCGGGAAGATGCCCATCGGCAGCGCGGCCCGCGGGTCCTCCACGGCGACCGAAATCGTGGGGCAGATGAAGCCGCGCGTGCCCATCGCCTCCATCTCCTACAACGTGGAGTCGTACAACGACCGGTATGGCGGCTACGCCAACGCGCTGCGCGTCAGCCGCCGGGAAGACCTGCTCCTGACGCTGAAGGGCAGCGCCGACGCGCTGGACAGCGAAATCGAGAAGCAGCTGCTCGACTTCCGCGGCCAGCCCCTCAACTGCGAGCAGGCGGCCTACGGCGCGCGCGGGGTGGGCACCACCTACGCCAACAGTCAGGACCAGATGCGCCTGATTCAGTCCCAGGGCCTGGACAAGTCCTTCGACTTCCTGGCCGCGGCGAGCCAGCCGCACGGCCCGGAGATGGCGGCCATCCGCGCGCACTACAACCTCAGCAGCGCCAGCGACGTGAACGGGGAGCGTGGCCGAGCCGCCACGGTGGCCACCGCGCTGAAGAAGGGCATCGCCCAGTGCGTCACCATCAACCTCACGGGCGGACTGGACACGCACTTCGGCACCCAGCTCACGCACGCCAACAACCAGCGCCGCGGCTTCGACGCTCTGGCCATGTTGGTGGAGGACCTGCGCGCCAGCCCGCACCCATCCGGGGGCAGCTTCATGGACCACACCACCGTCATGGTGTTCTCCGAGTTCGCCCGCACGCCGCTCATCAACAGCTCCGGCGGCCGTGACCACCATCTGAGCAACTCCGCGCTGCTGATGGGCGCCGGCGTGAAGCACAACTTCGTGTACGGCCGCAGCGGCGATATCGGCATGGCGCCCGGTACCTTCGACCTGCGCACCGGCGCGTCGGACCCGAACGGCGACAACATCCTCCCCGAGCACGTCATCGCCACCGTGCTCGCGTCCGCCGGGCTGGACTACAGCATCACCCGTGTCGAGCCGCTGCGCCCCATCCTCGCCTGAGCCGCCCGTCCGCATGCGCATCCATCCGAGGGCCCCCGCCTCCGCTGTCCTCTCCCTTTTCTCGCTCGTGGCCCTGAGTGCCTGCGGAGAGGACCGCTCGCTCCCGCTCGACACCCCCGGGCTGACGCCCTTCCAGCCGGCCCAGGTCCAGGCCGTGGAGGACCTGGCCCCGGTCTCCGGCTTCGCGGACCAGGCGGGCGGCGGTGTCTTCGCCAGCGCCTCGCGAGAGCTCGTCCGGCTGCGGCTGGACGGCTCGCGCGGCGCGATGGAGCCGCACCCGGGGAACGCCGCGGTGGCGGGCGCCATCCAGGGCGTCTTCCGCCTGGGGCCGCACAGCGCCCTGGTGGAGACGCAGAGCGGCCTCTTCCTGGCGGAGTCGGGCTGGCTCATCGCGCCGCCCTGGCGGGAGGCGCTGGGGCAGGGCGTCATCGCCACCGCGCAGTCCGCGGACGGCGCGGTGTGGCTGGCGCATGCCCGCGGCCTGTTCCGGCTCCAGGAGGGCACGCTCGCCGAGCTGAAGGTGGACGGCGCCTCGGTGACGGGCATCACCTCGCTGGCGGCGGCGCCGTCCCCGGAGAACATGCCGGGCGTGTGGTTCCTGCGCGGCGGCACGCTGGGCGTGGCGGTGGCCGCCAGCACCACCCACTACCGCGTCCACACGGTGAGCGCGCCCCTCCCGGAGGGCGAGGCGCTCCAGTCGCTGGCGGGCATCGGGCCCGCGGTGGGCACCTCCGGTGAGCTGTGGGCGCTCTCCAACCAGGGCCTGCTGCGGCGCACGCGGGAGGGCTGGCGCCGGGTGGAGCTCGCCCGGCGGCCCGAGGCGTTGATGGCGGCGGGCCGCTTCCTGTGGGCCCGGTCGGGGAACTCGCTGCTGCACTACGACGCGGACGCCAACGCCTGGGGCGTGGCCGAGGATGCCGCCGCCGGAGACTTCCAGTTCCTCGCCGCGGACGAGAGCGGCTGTGTCTGGGTACGCCGGGGCGGTGTGTCCCTCGCGCTCAGCCGCGTGCTGGCGCCGCGGGTGCAGGGGCTCTACCAGGGCATGCGGCTCGTGGAGGATGGGCTGGTGGTGCGCGCGGTGATGCCGCCGGGCCCCACGCCCGCGAGCGTCGTCTACCAGTTGGGCAACAAGGAGGTTCCCGCCGAGGGCCCGGACTACAGCCTGGGCGGCCTGGAGGCGGATGGCACGCACCGGGCCTACTCCTTCGCGACGCTCGAGGCCGGCCGGTACGTGCTGGCGGTGGTGGCGCGCTACGAGGATGGCTCGGAGGCGTGGCGCGCGGTGCCCTTCGACTTCGCGCCCCTGAACTCGGGGCCGCTGAGCTGGGACAAGGACATCCGGCCCATCCACGAGGCGCGGTGCCGCAACTGCCACAACAACTCCAGCGCGGCCCGCTCGCTCGACAGCTACGAGCTGTGGCGGGCCAACGCGCCCATCATCACCGCCGCCGTGCGGGACCAGCGGATGCCCGCCGACGGGCCCATGGACCCTGAGCTCATCTCCCGCATCCAGCGCTGGGCCGCCTCTGGCGCCAGGCCCTGAAGCAATGCGCCGTCTCTTCCGAGGTACCTGACATGACCCGACTCACCCGCGCGGCCCCCCTCCTCGCGCTCCTGGCCGCGGCCTGCTCGGATGACCCGGCCCCCGCGCGCGTGGTGGAGCCGCCCCAGACGGACCTGTGCTCGGGCCTGGACGCCCTGACGCTCACCGCGGAGCCTCCGCGCGTCCGCGTGGCGGGGCGGGTGGACATGGTGGCCGCCGGCGGCAGCGGCCACTACCGCTTCCTGCTGGAGCCCGGAGGCTCTTCCGGCGAGCTGGTGGGGAATCGCTTCGTGGCGGGGCGCACGCCCGGCACCGACACGGTGGTGGTGGAGGACGCGCGCTGTCCGGGCGTGAGCGCCACCACCCAGGTGGGCGTCATGGCCGCCTTCAACGTCGCGCCCGTGCGCGCCGAGATGAAGCCGGGCACGTCCTTCCAGGTCGTCACGGACGGCCTGCTGGGCTCGGCCACGTACCTGATGACGGCCAACGGGTCCGGGGGCACCATCACCCCGGGCGGCCTCTATACGGCTGGCGCGGGCGAGGGCCTGGACGTCATCACCGTGCGCGACAGCCAGTCGGCCGATGAGGCGGTGCTCCAGTACGAGGTGCGGCAGGGGGCCCAGCTCACGGGCGCGCCGGCGTACCTGGCGGTGCCCGCGGGCGCGTCCGTGCCGCTGGCGACCCGCGGCGGCAGCGACCGGGTGCGCTGGACGAAGGAGTCCGGGCCCGGGACGCTGGCCGAGGGGCGGCTGACATTCGAGCCGGACGCCACCGGCGTGACGGTGCTGAACGCGGCGGACCCCTTCACCGGAGACACGGCGCGGGTGTCGGTGCGCGTGCTGGACGAGCTGACGCGCCCGGGGCTGGCGCATGGCCGGCTGACCGACGTGGCGACCCTGGTGACGGCGGACTTCGACGGCGACGGCTACCTGGACCTGGCGGTGGGGCAGCGCGAGAGCGACCTGAACCAGCCCTCGGGCGGCGCGGTGTTCATCTTCAAGGGGGGCAGCGGCGGCCTGCCGGCGGAGCCCACATGGGTGCTCACCGGCACCACGGAGACGGCCCAGTTCGGTGACGCGCTGGCGGCGGGCGACCTGGACGGCGACGGGCGCGCGGAGCTGCTGGTGTCGTCGCCGGGCGCGGACGTCGCCGTCACCAACGCCGGCGCGGTGTACCTCTACACGTTCCGCGACGGCTCCCCCGCGCCGCTGCGCCAGCAGCTCACCGGCCTGCTGCGCAACGCGGCCTTCGGCTCGGGCATGGTCATCGCGGACTTCGAGGGTGACGGCGACCTGGACGTCGTCGTGGGCTCGCCGCTGGGCGACCTGGCGCCCACCAGCGCCATCCGCAACCGCGGCACGGTGGACATCTACGCGTCCAGTCGGGGGGCGCCGGTGCCGGACCTCCCCACGGTGCGGCTGGGGGGTTGGGACTTGATGCAGGACGGCACCCTGGTGTCGCGCAGCAACACGGAGCTGGGGCGGGCGCTGGTGACGGGCGACCTCAACGGTGACGGTCTGGTGGACCTCGCGGCGCTCAGCCGGGTGTCCCGCTACAACGCGTCGGGGGCGGTGTCGGGCTCGCAGGTGGCCATCTCCGTCTTCCTGGCGCGGAGAGAGGGCGCGCGCTTCCGGGCATCGCCGGACGTGTATGTCTTGCCGGCCAACGCGGCGGACGGCAACGAGGGCACGTGGCGGCTGGACGTCATCCCCCCAGAGGGCACGCGTCCGCCGCTGTTGCTGGCGGTGGCGGACCGGGCGGACTCTCCGGACCTGCGCGCCAGCGGTGGACTCCAGTCGGGCAGTGACTCCGGCGGCGCGCTGCTCTTCGACCTGACGGGCTACTCCGCCACGGGGGAGCCCTCCCAGAAGCCGCCGCAGGTGACGCGCGAGGACGCCTTCGCGCGCATCTACGGGGAGGCCAGCGGCATCCAGGCGGGGCGGAGCTGGGCCTTCCTGGACGTCGACGGCGAGCCGGGCATGGAGCTGCTGCTGGGCGCGCCGTACGCGTCCGCGCCGTCGGGGCAGGGCAGCGGCACGCTGCGCTGGAGCGGGAAGATCCTCGTCTATCCGCTGGCGGCGCTGGAGAAGGGCGCCGTCATCAACCAGCCGCTGACGGTCATCAACGGGACGGCGGCCTCGGACACGCTGGGCGCGGGGCTCGCGACCTGGGGCCCGCCGGGCAACGCGTCGCTGGTGGCCTTCGCGGGCCGGGCTTCCTCGGAGCACGGCGCCTTCACCGGCAGCGTGGAGCTGTTCCAGCGCGAGGGGGCGTCGGTGGCGGACTGGACGCGCACGAGCGTCAAGGTGCCGGCGAAGCCGAGCGTGGAGCGCTTCGGTGAGGCGGTGGCCATCGCGAAGGGGCCCTCGGGCCGCGCGGTGGTGCTCACCGGCGCTCCGGGCTGGTCCGGTCCCGGCACCAGCAACGACGGCAACGCCCTGACCATTGGCCGCGCCTACCTGCACGACGTGAGCGCGCCCACGGAGGCGAGGGTGGTGGAGGAGGGCGTGCCCTCGCCGCACCGCGCGGGCCGGAACGTGGGCGTGGACGTGGCCTTCACCGACTTCAACGGTGATGGCCGGCCGGACCTGGTGGTGGGCGCATCCAACTTCTACGTGCCGGGCACGGGCACGACGAGCTCGAACAACGAGCTCAACAACACGTACGCCACGCCGCACGCCGCCTGCGTCACCAGCGGCACCCAGTCCACGGGCGGCGCGCTCGTGTCCCTGGGGCAGGCGGATGGGACGTACAAGCCGGCCTACCGGCTCTTCGCGCCCTATCAGATCGATGCATGCACGCCGGAGACGGACGCCCGGTGCCGGCGCACCGCGCAGGGGCGCGGCGTCCTGGGCGGGTTCGACTTCAACGGCGATGGGCGGCAGGACGTCGCCCTCCTGCGCGACCGTGGCATGGAGGTCTTCCTGGGCCGCGCGCCGGATGACGCGTCGCTGGAGAAGCTGAGCATGGTGTGCGACTCCGTCTACACGTGGCCCTCCCTGAGCATCCAGACGTCCGCGCTGACGTCGCTGGGGGACCTCAACGGCGACGGCTGTGACGACGTGGCCTGGCGCTACGCGGAGGGCTCGCGCTCCGGTGTGGCCATCCTGCTCGGCTTCGACGCGGGCGGGGCGCGCTGCGGTGGGCGCCGGACGGCCACCGTGTGGCGCATCGCTGGCGACAGCGAGATGCAGCTCGCCAACATGGGCCTGGGTTTGAGCATGACGCGGGCCGGGCGCTTCCTGGGCGATACGCGTGACTTCTTGGCCATCAGCGCCACCAGCGTCCCCTTCAATGGCGTGACGCAGCCGGTGGTCCTGCTCTTCGACACGGCGGTGCTGCAGAAGAAGATGCAGGACCTGCAGGCGGCGGGACAGCCGCTGATCGCGGGCGCGCTGGGCGACGGGCTCGACCCCCGGGTGCTGGTCCACCGGCACCGCGCGGTGAACTTCGGCACGCAGTTGGTGGGCGGCGTGGACCTGACGGGCGACAACATCCCGGACCTGCTGGTGTCGGCGCCGGGCGCGTCCGAGGCCTCCGACGGCGGTGGCGCGGTGTTCCTCTACGCGGGCGGGACTGGCCAGGAGGGCGCGCTTTCGCCGTTCCTCATGGTGGTGGGGGACGGCTCGGAGCGAGGGGCGCTGGGACAGGACCTAGCGCTGATGCCGGGCAGTGACGGCACGCCGCCCATGCTCGTCGTCGGTGCGCCGCGCAGCTATCGGACGGGGACGCAGAACGGCACGGCCTTCGTGCTGCCGCTCGGTTTCTGACGGAGGCACACCCGGAGGCAGAAGGCCACCACCAAGAGCCTCATGGTGGGCGCCATGCTGAGCGGAGAGCGGCCGCTCCCGAAGCGTCCGTGGGACTCCCTGGCGGGGCTGTGCATCGCCCGTGCTCAGGAGGGGACATGGGCCGAGCCCCTGGGCCGGTCCAGCTCGTCCGTCCTGTTGCCGACGGCAGCGGTGGTCTGGCTCAAGCGAGGGCAGCTCCCGGTGGCGCTTCGTCGGCCAGATGACGGGTGGGCCTGGTTGCCCGCCCGTCCCAGGGGCGGGCGCACGGTGGAGTCTGGAGGTGGGTTGGTTTGCGGGAACAGCCTTCTCACATTGCCCAGACCCCTTAGCGCAGGAGTTCGACATGGCCGACAAATCCGAAGTGGCCCGGCTGCGCAGCCTGGCCCAGCTCGACGCGGATGCCGTGGGTGCATATGACGCGGCCCTCGCGCGCATCCCCGAGCCGCTGGTACGGGAGCGGCTCAACGGGTTCCGGATCGACCATGTGCGCCACGTCCAGAGCCTGAATGCCCTCATCCACGAGGCGGGCGGGGCGCCGCTGGAGCTGCGCCTGGACTTCAAGGGCGCGGCGATGAAGGGCCTGACGGCCATGTCGAGCATGATGGGCACCGAGGCCGCGCTGGTCGCGATGCTTGGCAACGAGGAGTTCTCCAACCGCGTCTATGACGTGGCCCTGCGCTTCGACTGGCGCCCCGAAGTGCGGGCCCTCATCGAGAAGCACCGCGAGGATGAGCGGCGTCACGTGATGTGGATTCGCGAGGCCGTCCGAACCCGGCCCTGGGAGCGCGCCTCCGCCCCCGCCCGGGAAGGTTCCGAGGCGCCCGCCTGAGCCCATCTCCGGCGCCGATATGAACGGCGCGAATCCTCGTTTACGCTCCCGCTAAGGCTTTACGAGGAGACGAGACGAATGCGCTCGGTGGTCTATTCGGCGGCTGTGCTTGCGGGCCTGTTGATGGGCTGTGCGACTCAACAGGGAAGCACCTTCAGTGACCTCTTCATCCCGGATGGAGAGGCCATCTACGAGCGGCCGCTGGAGGAGATGTGGCCGGAGGTGCGGGAGTACTTCAAGGAGAACAACCTGCCCTTCCGCGAAGACCGGGGGAGCCTGGTGCTGGAGACGGACTGGCGCCAGGAGTTTGGCGGCTCGAAGGTGTCCGGCTTCTTCCACCGCTACATGGTGATGGGCAAGCGGGAGTCTCCCACCCGGAGCAAGTTGTGGATCATCCGCATCACGAAGAGCCGCAACAAGACCCTGTCGCCCCCGGGCCGGGAGATCGACTGGGGCGTCGCCCGCGTCATCGGGGACAGGGCTGGAGGAGAGTCCGCGGCCGCCGGCTTCTCCGTGGAGGACTGGGAGGATCGACTGGACGCGCCGATTGGGGAGAACTCCTTCTATGCGGAGTCGGGCCAGGGCTCGCGAGATTTGGTGATGGAGTGGCGAGTGTTCCGTTCCATCTCTCCCAAGCTGATGAAGGAGGAGAACGCGCCCAAGCCGGTGCAGGTGGCGATGGTGCCCGGCGCGCAGGAGCGCATGGGGGCGATGGACTTCGAGTGCGGCCTGCCGATTC
>JAFAAN010000124.1 GCA_023426545.1 Pseudomonadota bacterium | reverse complement strand
GCTGTACGACGCCATGCCGGAGCTGTCCGCCGCTCTTCATCGTCGGCTTCGCGAGTTCCAGCGAAATCCACGCTCCGTCCTGCGAGCACTCGGACTACTGCAGGAACTTCACGTGTCCTGAATCAGGCCCGCTTGCTTTCCAGCCTGAGCGAGAGTCACGAATCTCGGTTTAGGGACGGGCGTCGCAATCAATCCATGAGCAGTTCCATCTGTATGCAGTGGCGAAGTGATATCCATCGCCCTCTCCATCGATGACATCCCAATGATGGTTGCGCAGATAGTATTCCCGAGTGCCGCAGGCCTGCCAGCTGGGGCAAGGCGCGTAGGTCCCACTGGACTGGAAGAACCACCAGTGCTCTCCCGCGAAGATGGGCCAGACTTCTCTGAGGGCATTGTCGTATGAGCGCCTCATCGTCACATTCCCCCGGTAGGGGGCGATCTCGGCGAAGGAGGTCTTGGCGTTCGAAGCCGTCCCCCCATTGCCGGTTCTGTTGGGCAAGCAGTCGGAGCGGTCTCCGCTCTTGAAGCAAACGGTATCTCTCCAGCGTTGGCCATCGGTCCCCGTCCAGGATTGGGTGAAGGATGGGAGCTCGTCTCCGGGAGGCGCCACGCCGCCATGATCCAAGGCCAATCCTTCTGAGGATGCCATGCCGTGCGTTGCTTCACCTTGGGCGAGCATGATGGAGGAACCGGCACTCGCTCTCCGCTCTTCGGCGAGGACCAGGGCTCCTGGCGGCGTGGCGCCTCCCGTGATCCGTCGATAGAGTTCGACGGCGGAGTGTCCTGCAACATCTGTGTCCCGAAGGAGGCGGCCATCCTCAACGGGACCGCGCTCTACGATGAGGATGCCCCCAGACTGCGGATCGTAGAAGTCGACGAAGTGCTCCGGTGCTATCTCGACACGCGCAGCCAGGTTGTTCAATTCATCGAGCTTCGGGCGCAGCTTCCGCACAGCCTCACGAGTGGCCTCTGGATCCATCTCGTAGAGCCGGTCGAGCTGCTGAAGGGTCACTTGCGCTTCAGCTAATGATGCGGGCGCGAGGTTGATGTGGGCTTGCGCCCCTTCAGGCGTGTCGTTGCAGCCCGTCGACACCACGGCAACTGTCAGCAGAGACCCCAACCAGGATGGGAAATTGCTCGTCATTGTGTGTCCTTCAAGACTTCGATTTTGAGACAACGCACCGCTATTGGGCCTGTGACCTCGTGCGCATTGTGCTCATTCTGAGTGCAAAGGTTCTGCGTCCGGAGGGGCCGCGTAGATGGTCGGGCAGGGACGTGAATCAGGTCAACTCCTGGTGCGTGACGTGTGTGTTTGTCGAAGCCCTGGGTTTGATAGTCGACAGTCGCGAAGCCGCCCGAAGTGGACGAGGGAGAGGCGGATGGGAAATCAAGCCGCGAAGGATGTGTCAGGCCGCCGCGTGCAGTCACACGACTGTCCTCAGCACCTCATGCTGGATTGATTCAGCAGCCGCCCGTCGAAAGGACCGAGTTTATCCGCTTGGTCATTGAAGTCCGCCGAGGGCTCACGGCGTGGCCTACGGGGTTTCTTCGACTTCTCGTCGTTTGTGGACGTCCCGTATTCCTTCCATCGCATCTTTCATGTCGGTAGGGCAGCAGCGTGGCGTCTCCTCTGGCCGACGGGACGGCGCTCCGTCGGCTTCTTCGGCGGGCGCGGGGTGCCAGGGACATCCGAGGAGGGCGGCTTGGAGGAGTTACTCGAATTGAGATTCAGCCGCTCCTTCAACTTCCGGTCCACCTCTCGCTGTTGTCGGTTCTCATCCTCCAGGTGCGCGATGCGCGGGGAGCGCTACGGATCCCAAACGGGCTTTTCGAGGTCTGCGTTGTCCTCGATGACGGCCTGGAAATGCTTGAGCTCGTCGAGGTTGCGCATGCCCACGCGAATTTCAAATGATGAGTCATTGGGGCGTCGATAGAGTCGAACGGCGGCGTCGTCCCGCTCGAAAAGCAAGCTGTGGCGTGGGTAGGGAAGTTGGGTGAATCCCAGCTTCGCAAGGATGTGGGCCAGGTCCTCTGTTGTGACCGTCTGCTGTCCCTTTTCGCGGAGGTATCGGGCATGATGGGGGAAGTTCGGCATGTGGATGTATTCCATCGCCCAGAGGAAAAGCATTTCCCGGAAGCTCACGAAGTCTCGGTGCTGCTGTTTCCAGGATTCTTCACCAAAGGACATTCGTACCACCTGGTAGTCGCCATCTTCTGAAGGGGATTCCAAATCGAGCCAATAGGGGGTGGGGGCCAAGGGATCAGGATCCCCAAAAACAAAGAGAAACCGCCTTGGAGGTAGTTCGCTTGGAGGAGAGAGGCGGTAGAGTTCGGCAACATCCAGGAGGGGGTCGTATGAACGTACGTGTGCCAGGATCGGACCGCCATTGACCCCCATGTTCCGGGCGAAATCCCGGTAGGGGCCTGGAAGTGGACGGCCGAAGGCTTCTTCCAGTTCATCGAGAAGCCAGTCTGGGTATCCTTCGATTCGGTCTCGATAGCCGGGAGAGAATCGCTCAAGAAGCACTAGAAGTTCGTTCATGACTCAGATGCATTCCTTGTGATTGTTGCAGAGCATCTCTGGAGTGAGCTTCTTGCATGTGTCGCAGGAAGGGACTGAGTTGCCATGGCCGAACTCTTCCTTGACCTGCCTCGTTCCCTTCTCATCTGTTCGGCTATATTCCACAGTCACTGTGAAGGCGAGAATTGGTGAGAAGTAGCGCTCCGATATTGCACGAAGCTTGTGTCCCATGTCTCCTCCCGCCTGGAAGAGCTTGGGCGCGGCGCACTCCCATTTGTCGCGGCCCAGGTCCTGAAGCCCGGTTATTTGCCGTTCGCTAGCCTGGAATCCTTCCACTAGCTTGAATGGTGTAGATGCCACGGCCTCGCGGAAGCCGGGGGAGATCTTGCCTGAACAAGATGTCAACATTTTCGGGCTCTGGGGGCATTTGCAGATGCAGGAGCCGATCATGTACCCTTCAACAAACGTATTGTGCCGTTCGTCATGGCGCAGTACTGGCTGCATGCTCTTGAGTCGAACATTGATGGAATCCATCTCCTGCTGGAAGGCTCTGATCGACTTCAGTTCTTCGACCCTCTTTTCTTTCAGCTCACCTTCCGCAGCTTTGAGTTCGCTCTGGATGCGAGCGAGTTCGATCTTGATTGTTGCAGTGTTGCTTGCGTCTTGAGTCTTGAGCTTGGAGAGGAGTTGTTCTCGCTCTTGTGTCTTCGGAGCCAGCAGCTTGTTTGCGTCCCTGGCTGCTTGAAGCGATTTCTGTTCGGCGGCTTTTCTGGCCTCTCTCAACTGAAGGTACTTCTCGATGAGGGGACGTTGCTCATGGAGCCTCTTCAGGAGTTCAGCGATAATCGCCTCTACATGTGCTACGGCATCAGGTGTCTCCATGACGCGATGGTCATCCACCGGCTTGTCGCATGCCGTGCACTGCGTGTCGTCCCCGTAGGCCAGCCCTGTGCCCCCCGCTGAGATGAACGTGGTGTTGAATGTGTTCCCATTGTGGAGGGTGACGTCGAGGAAGCGCACGACGCCCTTGCCCTCCATCTTCACGTCCACGCTGCCGCTGCCCCAGGCCATCTTCCCCTTGAACTTGGAGGAGATGAGGCCACCCGCCGTCCCCGGCTCATCACCGGAGCTGACGCTCAGTTCGGAGTCGGTCAGCGCCACCGGTTGGCCGTTGATGGTGACGCTCTTGCTGCCCTTGGTGAGCATGGCGTCCTGGGCCGAGTTGACGAAGGGCGTGGGTACCGGCCCGCCCGGCGTCGGCACCTTGCAGACGTCGGGGGCGGCCGAGGTGTGCGTGTTACCACTTCCTTTGTGAATGACGGAACGGCCGTTGGCGAAGACCTTGCTCATGTTTCCTCCTCGCTACTTCGAAGCATCTCCACGACGCAGGCATCATTTCGCCCTCCGTCGGCGTTCCCATCATCCGCTTCCGGTTTGGCCGCCGCTGCCAAGGGACGCCTCGCGCTTGCGTCGTTCGCGCTCGTGGCGCTGCTGGCGTGAGCGGGCCGTCATCTCGGTGATGCGCAGGATGCGCTCCTTCATCTGCTGCAACATCACGCCCCGGCTCAGCATCGCGTGCGACAACAGCAGCGGGGCACACCGGGGCAACGCCAGCACCAGGGCGAGCCTCCCGGCGGCCACTCGGCCCGTCGTGCGCATCGATCGCCAGTCATGATGTGCGTCTTGATACAGCCTTGACGCACCCATGACGCGGCGACCGAATCTTGGAAAGGCGCGGGAGGCAGGGCATGCCTCGGGCCTTCAGCCCTGCCTATCGCCGTGCGGAATCAAAGGCAGTACCGGGCGAAGGTCGGGTCGCTGCAGAGCTTCTGGACGGCCGCAAGGTCGCAGGTGTCCGCACCAGGAATGACGTTGCAGGGATTGCCGATGCTGGGGCCGAAGTCGGTGCAGATGAACTCGATGCGCTTGCCATACCGCCAGGTGACGGCCACGGTGTTGTTGTCGTACTGGCCATTGACGACGCAGCGGTCCTGCGTGCCCGAGCGGTCCACGGTGTAGACGCCGTGGGAGAGGCCCCCGGGGCACTGCACCGTGCAACTCGTCGGCGGCTTCGGCGGGAGGAAGCCATACATGAAGGTGTTGGGCTGGCCCGTGGCGGCGGCGAAGGTTCCGGTGGGCGCGCCCGTGGGGCTCAGCGGGTCGCCGGTGCCGTTCCAGTTCCCCTTCGCGAGCGAGTACGTGCTCACGCCCGCCGCCGCGAGGGCGCCGAGCGCGTCGGCCTGACTGCCAGCCGCGCCGTAGAAGGTGCGGAAGGAGCGGACCTCGCCCACGGCGAGCGAGCCCAGCCGGAAGTCGAACTGCGCGCCGAGGTCGCCCGGGCCCAGGTTGGTGAAGTCTCCCGTGCCGCCCATGAAGGAGATGTTGGGCGCTAGCGGGTCCAGCGAGGTGAAGTTGTTGTCCACCGCGCCCACCACCCAGGGGTTGCCCGCGGTGCCGGCGATGGTGACGTACTCGGAGAAGGTGTTGGGGAGGATGTCGTAGTCGATGCCGCGCGTGTAGCGAAGGTCCGAGACGAAGGCGGTGCCGATGTTCTCGATGAGGACGTCCACCTGGTACAGGAAGCTGGACACCGGGGACGGCATGTAGATGTGCGTCACCCGGAAGGTGTCACCCACGCGGACCACGGACATGGTGGAGATGGGCGAGGGGGCGTTGATCTCCACCGTCACGTTGGAGGCGCCACAGCCCGCGGAGGTGTAGCCGGAGATGCCCAGGTCGGCGCTCGCGACGCCCCAGCCCTCGCAAGGGCTCCCGGGGGCGGCGGCCTCGCCGTTCGTGGGCAGGTAGCGCAGGCCAATCCACCGGGTGCCGTGGGTGCCGCTGGAGACGGCGTTCGTGGGGCAGGGGATGTTCAGGTGTCCCTCACCCGCGACGCCGAGCCGGACGACCCCGTTGTCGATCATCCCGGGACAATCGGGCAGGGGCGGAGGGAGGAAGGAGGGGGCACCGCGAGCGTGCTCGGCCTGCCGCAGGGCCCGGGCATTCTGGGGATGGAGCCGCGCCTTCGCTTCGGAGCCGGCGACGGACTCCGGTTCGGTGGCCAGCGCTGCTCCGCTCCATGAGAGCGCACAGAGCAACGCGGTGTGAAACAGACGCTGAGGGTTCATCGACGCACGCATCCAGGTTCTCCGGTGCCCGGGAGGTCCGGGCAGTGAGGGGCGACTTCCGGCCCGCTGTGCCGTCACGGAGTCAGACCTGGGGGCGCTGCGACTGGAGGCGGCGTCAGGTCAACCCGTGGCGCTCCCAGCCTAGCAGGCTGTTGAGAAAGTCCCTGGGCGGGGGATCGACACGCCGCCCCTACTCATGAGAGGAGACACGCATCGGAGGACGCGATGCGTGGGACGCCCAAGCAGCAATCGACGATGTTCAGCCT
>JAFAAN010000009.1 GCA_023426545.1 Pseudomonadota bacterium | reverse complement strand
GGGGGGGGGGGCCCCCCCCCACCCCGCGGCCCCCCCCCGCCCAGGCGCCTGGGCGCTCGCCTAGGGAGAGGCGTCCAGGTACGCGCGATGGCTGTTGGAGAACTCGAAGTTCGTGAACGCGTCCCAGTTGATGGACCAGGTCATCAGGCCCTTGAAGCCGGGGTATCCGGCGGGATTGCGCAGCACGTATGTCCCGCCGAAGGACCGGCCCTTGAGCAGGTAGTCGAGCGCCTTGTGGACGTTGGCGGGCGTCGTGTAGCCGCCACCCGCGGCCTGCGGTGACGAGGGCAGTCCCATGAGCACCTGGTCCGGCCGCAGCCCTGGGAACATCGCCTGGGGGTTGCCGCCGACGGGGAAGCCCTGGAGCATCATCTCCGCCATGGCCACGTGGAAGTCCGGCGTGCTCTGCGCATAGGCCCGGCCGTCGAGCGCCATGACGGTGCCGGTGTTGTAGTGCTGCACGTGCAGGTACGTCAGCCTGTCTCGCAGCGCGTGGATGACCGGCAGGTACGCTCCCCAGGGGCCTCCGTACGCGGCCATGCCGCCCTGCACGTAGGCCGTCTCGGGCGCCATGGTGAGGAGGAAGTCCGGGCCGTTCTGGTTGAGGAGCTGGCGCGTGGCCTGGATGACGTTGACGATTCGCGGCGTCGTGGGATTGCGGAAATCGGTGTCGCCGCCGTTGAGCGCCAGCGAGCTGCCCTCCAGGTCCAGGTCCAGCCCGTCGAAACCGTAGGTGTCGATGAGGGCCTGCATGCTGGTGACGAAGTCCTGCCGCGCGGTGGCGTTATCCAGGTGGACGGTGCCGTTCGCGCCGCCGATGGAGATGAGCACCTTGCGGCCCTGGCTCTGGAGCTGGGCGATGTCCGCCTGGAACTCCGCCACGCTGGCGTTGTACGGCGTGAAGGCCATGCGGCCGGAGCCCGGACCGCCCACGGGCTCGGCGAAGGCGACCTGGATGACGTTGAACTTCGCGGAGATGTCCCGGAGCCGGATGTTCGTCGAGCCGTTGTCGAAGTTGTGCCAGTAGCCCACGATGACCTTGTTCCCCGCGGGCGGCGTCCCATCGGTCGTCGCGGAGACGGTGTTGCTCGCCGCCGAGCGGTTGCCCGCGGCGTCCCGCGCCTTCACGGTGAAGGTGTACGTGGTGTTCTTCGCGAGGCCCGTCACCGTGACCTGGGTGGCGCCCGACGTCGACGCGGACGCGGATGTTCCCCCGTTGACGAAGACCTCGTAGCCGGTGACGCCCACGTTGTCCGTGGCGGCGCCCCAGGACAGCGACACGCTCTCATGTGTCTTCGCGGTGGACGTGAGTGAGGGCGGAGCGGAGGGCGCCTGGGTGTCGGGTGGTGGGGTCCCCGTGCGCTCCAGCCAGAGCCCCGGCGTGTTGGGCGGCTCCCAGCCGATGAGCGACTGATGCGACTGGCGGCAGTCGTAGCCCTTGCCTCCATGGGAGACGATGTCGCCCACGGTGTAGGAGGTGTTGGGGGCCCACGCGCCCCGGTCCGCCGCCAGGACATGCGCGGGGAGCAGGAGGCTGAGGAGGGTGGTGAGGAGCACCAGGGCGTTGAGGCCGGCCCGGTGCGGCGGTCCTGGAAGCGGCATGACGTCTGCCTTTCGGCGAGGGGAATGGCGGGCCCGGAGGCACCACCCCGCAGAGAGCGACGCCACGTGTCTTTCGGGTCAAAATCAAAATGGGTAGCGTCTGGAGGCTGGCGCTTTCCCCCGGCGAGGGGCCCGTGGACGCTGTGGATACGAGACTGGTCGCCAGCTATGCGGTGGCCATCGCCTTCGACGTGCTGATGCCGGTGGGCGTGCTGCTGTGGGCACGGCGCCGGCTGGGCGTGGCGTGGAAGGTGGTGGGCTGGGGCGCGGCGGCGTTCGCGTTGTCGCAGTTGCTCACCCGGGTGCCCCTGGTGCAGGTGGCGCAGTACTTCATGCGGGACGCGCTGAAGACGTCCCCGGTGGTGCTGGGCGTCTGGATTGCCGTGCTGAGCCTCACCGCGGGCCTCTTCGAGGAGACGGAGCGGCTGTGGGTCTTCCGCAAGCCGCTGAAGGACTTCCGCCGCTGGCGCGACGCGGTGGGCTTCGGCGTGGGGAACGCCGGCGGGGGCGGTGGCGGCCGAAGTCTCCGTGACGGTGGCCGCGCTGGTGGGCCTGTGGGTCATCCTCTCCTTTCACCGCGACGAGGCGCGGCGCGACGCGGCGGTGTCCGCCTGAAGCGGCCGGCGCTCAGTGGCCCCGGAAGCGGTCCGTGGCCGCCACGAGCGCGGAGGTGTTGGCCGGCTCGTTGGCGGAGTGCCCGGTGTCGGGCACCATGACGAGCTCCGCCTCCGGCCACGCCTTGTGCAGGGCCCACGCGCTCTCGGGTGGACACACCACGTCATAGCGCCCCTGGACGATGACGGCGGGGATGTGGCGGATGCGATGCACGTCGTCGAGCAGCTGCGTGTCGCTGCGCAGGAAACCGCGGTTGACGAAGTAGTGGCACTCGATGCGGGCGAAGGCGAGCGCGAAGGCGTCCTCGCTGTTGCGCGCCACCAGCTCCGGGCTGGGGTAGAGGCAGCTCGTGCGGCCCTCCCAGACGCTCCAGGCGCGCGCGGCCTCCTGCTGCGCCTTCTCGTCCGGCCCCATCAGCCGCCGATGGTAGGCGGCCAGCAAGTCACCCCGCTCCTCGGGCGGAATCGGCTCCAGGTAGTACTCCCACGCGTCCGGGAAGAGGGCGCTGGCGCCGCGCTGGTAGAACCAGTCAATCTCCTGCTGGCGCAGCAGGAAGATGCCTCGCAGCACGAGCTCCGTGACGCGCTCCGGATGTGTCTGGGCATATGCCAGGGAGAGCGTGCTGCCCCATGAGCCGCCGAAGAGCTGCCATCGCTGGATGCCCAGGTGCTCGCGCAGCCGCTCCATGTCGGCCACCAGATGCCACGTGGTGTTCCCCTCCAGGCTCGCGTGGGGCGTGCTGCGCCCGCAGCCGCGCTGGTCGAAGAGGATGATGCGGTACGCCGCCGGGTCGAAGAAGCGGCGCTGCCGCGGGTCCGTCCCGCCGCCGGGGCCCCCGTGGACGAAGAGCACCGGCCTGCCCCGGGGGTTGCCGCTCTCCTCGAAGTACAGCTCGTGGCCGCCGGAGACGGGCAGGCGCCCGGCGCGGTAGGGCTCCAGCGACGGGTACAGTGAACGCAGCGGCCGGTGGGGAGCGGACACGGGGCAGTCCTTCCGTGGGGAGAGGAGGGCGGCGGACCCTAGCAAGTCCTCCTCCTGGGGCCTGTCGCCCAGGGGTGGCAGATGCGCTGGACTGTGCGGCGTCCCCCTGCCCGCAGCGCGCTCTGTCAGGCATCCCACGGACGATGTGACGGCGAGTTCACCTCGCCGCAACGCGGCCTTCGCGGACGAGGAGGAAACTTACGCTGTCTCCCACACCCCGGGGTGAAGGCCTTCCGCCACATGTGTGACGTCCTGACGGGCCGCTACGCCCACCTCCGGCACTAGCCTCGCGGCGGGGGCACGCCCTTGCCCGCCGGGGCGACCATCCGCACCTCGGTGCGCTCGTCGAGCGCGAGCCCGTCTCCCTTGGGCTCCGTCTCCGTGACGGAGATGACGTCACCCCGGTTCAGCTTGAGGAAGCGCTCGTTGCGCTCGTTGCGGTGGCGCTCCTGCATCGCGAGGCCTACGCGGCCCTCGGGGCCGCAGCCGATGTAGCGCTGGCGGCCCTTGCCCTCCAGCGGCTCGGAGACGATGCGGAACAGCCGTTCGGGCGGCAGCGCGGGCCAGTCCTCACCCTGGGGGGCCAGCATCAGGTAGCTCATCTTGAGCGACTCCTTGTGCAGGCTCGCCGCGCGCGCCAGCTCCTCCACCACGCGAGGCATGGGCCAGGCGCGCTCGGCATGGCACCAGTCCGTCTCCTTCACCAGGGCGGGGCAGGGGCCGCGGTACATGCACGGCGCGCGGACGGCGTAGCCCCGGGCCACCATGGCGTCGCGCACGTGCAGCAGGCCGCGGCTCGTCTCGCGCAGCGCGGGCTCCATCACCAGCAGGCTGCCGCCGCGCTTCACCTTCGCGAGAATCGTCTCCAGCAGCGCCGCGCGGGGCGCCGTGGCCGCGTCGCCCGTGCCGTACAGCTCGTTGACGACGTGGCCCATCGTAATCAGGTCGAACTGGCCCTCGGGCAGCGCCGCGCCCTTCTTCGTCGGGTCCCAGTCTCGGGTGGCCAGGGCCTCGCCGGCCTCGGCGGCCAGGTTGCGGGCCAGGGTGAGGGCGGCCTTGCTGCGGTCGGCGGCGGTGACCTCGCCCGCGCCCGCGTCCATGGCGGCGAAGGCCACCGGGCCCGGCCCGCTGCCCAGGTCCAGCACCTGCCGGGGGCGGCTCGGCAGCTCGCCGAGCACCTGCCGGGCCTGCGCATAGGACACCGGCCAGTAGAACAGGAGGTAGGCGCCCAGCAGCTTCGGGTCGTCCATGTAGCGCGCGCCGGCGAGCTGCCGCTCCCGCGTGAGGCCCAGGGAGAGCTGGCGGACGCCCGCGGCCACCTCCTTCACCTCCTGGGGCGTCAGGCGCGTCTCCGGCCCACCACCACCGCCCCGGCCGCGCGATGCGCGCCAGACGGCGATGAGCCTCGGCATCCACCGCTCCAGGTCCTTGCTGTATGCGTTGCTCATCCGGCCTTGCCTTCAACTGTGGGGCCGCGTGTCGCCGCGGCCGAGTCCAACCGATTGTCGTCACGCCAAGGCGTCAACGGGGAGGTCGCCAGGGAGGGGGAGACCGCGTTAAACCCTTGTCGCACATGATTTCCGTTCGCGGCCTTCGCAAACACTACAAAGTCCACAAGCGCCCGCCGGGGTTGAAGGCGGCCCTCCGCTCGCTCGTCCACCGTAGCTACACCACGGTGAAGGCGGTGGATGGGATTTCCTTCGACATCCGCCCCGGCGAGCGGGTGGGCTTCCTGGGCCCCAACGGCGCGGGGAAGACGACGACGCTCAAGATTCTCTCCGGCCTGCTGTACCCCTCCGAGGGCGAGGTGACGGTGGACGGCCACGTCCCGCAGCGGCGGGAGGAGGCCTTCCTCAAGAAAATCATGCTCGTCATGGGGCAGAAACAGCAGCTCCTGTGGGACCTGCCTCCGGCGGAGACGTTCGAGCTCAACCGCGCCATCTACGACGTGCCCCAGGCCCAGTACAAGAAGACGATAGCGGACCTGGTGGACCTGCTGGAGATTGGAGACCTCATCGGCAAGCCCACCCGGCAGCTGTCGCTGGGTGAGCGGATGAAGTGCGAGCTGGCCGCGGCCCTCATCCACCAGCCCCGGGTGCTCTTCCTGGACGAGCCGACCATCGGCCTGGACGTGGCCATGCAGGCCACCATGCGGACGTTCATCAAGGAGTACAACGAGCGGTACGGCGCCACGCTCATCCTCACCAGCCACTACATGGACGACGTGGCGGCGCTGTGCCCCCGCGTCATCGTCATCGACAAGGGGCTCCTGTCCTACGACGGCGGGCTGGACGCGCTGGTGCAGCGCGTGAGGCCGGAGAAGCGCGTGGTGCTGCGGCTGTCCGAGGAGGTGGACGCGTCGCGCCTGAGCCCGCTGGGCCGGGTGGTGACGCACGAGCCGGGCAGCGCGGTGCTCCAGGTGCGGCAGGAGGCGGTCAACGCCACCATCACCCGCGCGCTGTCCACGCTGCCGGTGATGGACCTCACGGTGGAGAACGCGCCGCTGGAAGAGGTGATGAGCGAGCTGTTCGCGGAGTCGAAGGCGCGCCGGGCGGCGGCGTCGGAGCTGGTGCCCGCATGAGCGCCCGGACGGTCTGGCGTGCCTTCCCCACGCTGCTGCGGGTGGGCTTCGCGGAGGCGGTGGCCTACCGCGCGGAGATGCTCATCTGGGTGCTGTCCACCACCATGCCGCTGGTCAACATGGTGCTGTGGATGGCGGTGGCGCGTGACGCGCCGGTGGGCCGCTTCGGCGAGGCGGACTTCATCAGCTACTTCCTGGCCACCTTCGCGGTGCGGCAGCTGGCCACCTCGTGGGCGGCGTGGCTCATCAACTGGGAGGTGAAGCAGGGGGTGCTGTCCATGCGCCTGCTGCGCCCCATCTCCCCGCTATGGACCTACGCGGTGGAGAGCATCGCCAACTTCCCGATGCGGCTGGTGGTCGCGGCGCCGGTGGTGCTGCTGAGCGTGGCGCTGGTGGGCGCCAGGGCGGTGCCCCAGCACGCGTGGCAGTGGGGCTTCTTCGTGCTCGCGCTGCTGGGGGGCTGGGCCATCGCCTTCCTGGCCAACGTGGCCATTGGCGCGCTGTGCTTCTTCCTGGAGAGCAGCGAGCGGGTCCTGGAGGTCTGGCTGGTGCTCTTCTTCGTGTGCTCCGGGTACATGTACCCGGTGGAGCTGCTGCCGCCCACGCTGCGCACGGTCATCGACTGGCTGCCCTTCCGCTATCAAATCGGGCTGCCGGTGGAGATGCTGACGGGCGCCTTCGGGTGGGAGGAGTCGGTGCGGCTGCTGGGCGCGCAGTGGGCCTGGGTGGCGGCGCTGGCGGCGCTGGCGGCCTTCACCTGGAAGCAGGGCGTGCGGCGCTTCGCGGCGTTCGGGGGGTGAGGGATGCTCAAGCGCTATCTGCGGCTGCTGGGGATTCAACTCAAGGCGTCGGGGCTGCTGTCGCTCCAGTACCGCGCGGACTTCTTCACGGATGGGCTGACGTCGCTGTTCTGGACCTTCACGGCCCTGGCGCCGCTGTTCGTCGTCTACCGCGAGCGGCCGAACATCGAGGGGTGGAGCTTCGGCGAAGCGCTGCTGGTGGTGGGCTGGTTCACGCTGCTCCAGGGCATCCTGGAGGGCGCCATCAACCCGAGCCTCACGGGCGTGGTGGAGCACATCCGCAAGGGCACGCTGGACTTCGTGTTGCTCAAGCCCGCGGACGCGCAGTTCCTGGTGTCCACGCAGCGCTTCCAGCCCTGGCGGGCCTTCAACGTGCTGACGGGGCTGGGGCTGTTCGTCTACGCCTTCGCGCGGCTGGGGCAGTGGCCCTCGGTGCCGGGGCTGCTGGCGTCCGTGGTGCTCCTGGGGACGAGCACGCTGCTGCTCTACTCGATGTGGATCCTGACGGTGAGCGCGGCCTTCTATGTCGTGCGGGTGGACAACCTGACGTACCTGTTCTCGTCCATCTTCGACTTCGCGCGCTGGCCGTCCGCCGTGTTCCAGGGCGTGGGGCGCGGCGTGCTCACGCTGGTCTTCACCTATGTGATTCCGCTGGCGCTGATGACCACCTTCCCCGCCGAGGCCATGCTGGGGCGGCTCAAGCCCCACGCGCTGCTGGGCGCGGTGGTGGGGGCGGGGGTCTTCGCCTGGGGCTCGCGTCAGGTGTGGCTGCGGTCCATCCGCCGGTACACGTCGGCGAGTAGCTGAGCGGGAAGAAACGGGCTCCTCGTGCCGCGAGGGGCCTGTGCGTTTCCCGTGGCATCGGCCAGTCCACCCCGCACGGTGGGTGCACGCGGCCCCATGTCTTTCATGTGTTCACTTTTGAGTGGTGTGATGGTCCGCCCGTGCAGGGCTGGGGTAAAGGCGCCGAGCGCGGTCCTGCCGCGCATCCCCCCGTAACAAAGGACCCCCCACTCATGATTGACCCTATCGGGTTCGGCCGGAAGGCCGCGCTCTTGATGACGCTCGTGTTCGCGGGATGCTCACACGAGGATTTTGCAGACGCGCTGAATGAAGCGCCGACCCAGGAGGACGGGCTCACGTCCAGCGGTTGGCTGAGCACGCCCAACATGTCCACCCAGCGCATGGACCATACGGCCACGGTGCTGCCCAACGGCCGCGTGCTGGTCGCCGGTGGCCAGTCCTCCTCCAGCGCCGAGCAGTACGACGCCGCGACCGCGCACTGGCTCGGCGCGGGGCAGATGGTCGCCATGCGCCGCCGTCACACCGCGACGCTGCTGCCCAACGGCAAGGTGCTGGTGGTGGGTGGTGATGCCACCGCCGCGACCACCGGCACCGCCGAGCTGTACGACGTGGCCGCCGGCACCTGGGCCGCCACCGGGAGCTTGGACTCCCTCCGCTCGGGGCACACCGCCACGCTGTTGCAGGACGGCCGGGTGCTGGTGGTGGGCGGCGAGGATGGCACGGGCGCCGCGCTGAAGACGGCGCGTCTGTACGACGCGGCCACCGGCACCTGGAGCGCCGCCCACAGCATGGCCACGGCCCGCCTGGGGCACGCCGCGACGCTGCTGTCCAACGGCAAGGTGCTGGTGACGGGCGGGCGCTCCAGCGCCTGGGGCTCCGTGCTCCGGAGCGTGGAGCTGTTCGACCCCGCCACGAGCACCTGGTCGTCCGTGGCCTCCATGAGCACGCCGCGCGCGGGGCACTCCGCGACGGCGCTGCTGAGCGGCGAGGTGCTGGTGGCGGGAGGAATGGTGGATGACATCACCGCGACGCGAGGCTCGGAGCTGTACGACGCGGAGACGGGGACCTGGAGCTCCGCGGGCAACCTGATGCCCATCGAGCGCGCGCACCACACCGCGACGGTGCTCCACTCCGGCGAGGTGCTCGTCACCGGCGGCACGGATGGAAGCGAGCCCTATCTCCAGAGCGCGGCCCTGTATGACCCCGTCGATGCGCACTGGTATCCCACCATCTCCATGGGCATCAGCCGGCTGGGCCATACCGCCGCGCTGCTGGGCACCGGCGAGGTGCTGGTGGCGGGCGGCAGCCCGGACGGCGTCCTGCGCACCGCCTCGTCCGAGCGCTACGTGCCGCCCACGCTCCCCTGGCGCGCGACGGGGGCCTTGTTGTCGGCGCGCTATCAGCACTCGCTGACGGTGCTGCCCGCAGGGGAGGTCCTCGCGGCGGGAGGCACCGCGAACGGCAGCACGGCCCTCCCGACAGCCGAGCTCTACTCCGAGGTCACGAGCACCTGGCGCGCGACGGGGGCGATGCTCGCCGCGCGCTACTACCACACCGCGACGGTGCTACCCGATGGCAGGGTGCTGGCCGCGGGGGGGCAGAGCACCTCGTCGACCTACCTCTCCTCGGCGGAGCTGTACGACACGGCCACGGGCGTCTGGACGGCCACGGGCGCGCTGGTCGCGTCACGGGCGCGCCACACCGCGACGCTCCTGCCCAATGGCAAGGTGCTGGTGGCCGGCGGCCGGATGAGCTCGAGCTTCTCCGGCATGCTGGCCACGGCGGAACTGTATGACGCGGCCACGGGGACCTGGAGCGCCACGGGCGACATGAACCGCCGGCGCCAGTACCACTCGGCGACGTCGCTGCCGTCCGGCAAGGTGCTGGTGGTGGGAGGGAACACGCCAGAGGGCAATACGGCCACGGCGGAGCTCTACGACTTGTCCACCGGGCAGTGGACGCTCACGGGCTCGCTGTCCGAGACGCGCTACGGGCACACGGCGGTGGCGCTGCCCTCCGGCAAGGTGGTGGTGTCCGGGGGCTGGGGCCCGCGGGGGGCGCTCGCCACGTCCGAAATGTATGACCCGGCGACCGGGACGTGGACGTCGCTCGCTTCCATGCAGCAGGCGCGTTATGGGCCGTCGTCCGCGCTGTTGCCCTCCGGCCGCGTGCTGGTGCTGGGCGGGGATGGAGGGAGCAACGTGGGCCTGCTGGCCTCGGCCGAGGTGTTCGACCCGGCCAGCGGCCAGTGGCACAGCGCTGGAACCCTGCCCACGGCCCTCACCAGCGCGGGCGTGGTGACGCTGGTGGGCTCCGGCCGGGTGCTGGTGGCCGGCGGTCTGGGGCCCAGCGGCTCGCTGTCCGCGGCGGGGTTGTACTCGCCCGCGCCCTGAGCACGTGTCCCGCCCCGGGGGCTTCTGTCACCGGGGCGGGGTTTCGGATGCGGCCTGGGCGACAGCGCGAAGGCCCGGCTGTCGTCTATCCGATGGCGGCGTGCTTTCCCGCGACGCCCGCGCGCGCGCCCTGCACCATTTCCGCCCACCGTTGCTTTCGAGGGGGGCGCATGAAGCGATTCCAAGCAGTCGTCATGACGGGGCTGTTCGCCGGGATGCTGGGGCTCGCGCCGGCGGCCTGGGCCGGCGCGGCGAAGACGCGGTACCCCGTGGTGTTCGCGCATGGCATGGGCGGGTTCGACGACCTGCTCGGCTATGACTACTGGGGGAACGACTTCGGCACGTTCGTGGGCGAGCCCTGCAAGTCAATCTTCGACACCCACTGCAACAGCGACCTCCACCCGGGACAGCTCGCCTTCGTGGCGCAGGTGGCGGCGTTCCAGTCCTCGGAGGTGCGAGGGCTGGACCTGGCCGACGACATCGAGAGCTTCATGGCGACGGCGGGGGTGTCGAAGGTGAGCATCATCGGCCACTCCCAGGGTGGCATCGACGCGCGGAAGGCGGCGCGGGTGCTGCGCGAGCGGCGCGGCGTCACGTCGGTGGCGGTGCTGGCGAGCGTCTCCTCCCCCCACCGGGGCTCGCCCGTGGCGAAGTACATCCTGGACATGAAGCCGGGCGTCACCAGCGTCATCGCCGCGCTGGCGCGGTACTACGGAAACTCTGTCTACGCGCCCGGCAACGATGCCTACGCGGCGGCGAAGCAGCTCGTCTACAACGACTACTCCGCGACGGACGGCGTCGTCACGGGCATGAAGGTCTTCAACGAGAAGTACCCGGTGAGCAGCAGCTACGCGGCGCGCTACGTGTCGCTCATCACCGCGCAGCACGGGATGAACGTGAATCCGGCGCTGTACCTGTTGAAGGAGTACCTCTTCGACATCGACGGCAACGGCTATTGCGAGGGAGACGGAGACAACGACGGCGCGTGGGGCTGTGGCGACGGCGTGCGCAACGAGGCGGATGACGATGGCATGGTGGGCATCAACTCCCAGCAGATGGGCCGCCGGCTGCGCTACCACGACGCCTACTTCGGCTTCGACTCGGTGATGGATGACACGTCCATTCCCGCGCTCACCGACCTGAACGCGCCCTCGCCCCTGCAGAGCACGTCCATGTCCAGCGTGATTCCCCAGGACCACGTGGACGTGGTGGGCGTGGGTCCGGACGTCTTCGACGAGCCCGAGTTCTACGCGGCCCTCATCCACTACATCGCGACGTACGAGTGACGCGCGGGAGGCTCAGGGGCCCGGCGGCGGCGCTTCGACCTCCTCGGACTCCACGCCGTAGTACGCGAGGCAGTCCACCTCGCGGCCGCGCACCACGCGGCGGCCGTCGAGCGGCCCGCCATGCGCGGTGACGACGGTGCACTGGCCCTCCTCGCCGTCCTTGTCGAAGTAGAGGACGACCCAGTCATGGGTGGCGTTCTGCTGGTGGGCCAGCGCCGTGTTGGAGAAGAGCGCGCGGACGTTCCACCCCTCCAGCTTCCGGCGGAGCACGGGCAGCCATGCCTCGCCGGTCGGGTTGAAGCGGCGGGGCGCAATCCGGCGCAGCTCGCCCGCGTCCGCGCGCTGGCGGTACTCCTCGTCCACCTGGAGCAGCAGGCCGACATCCGGCTGGGGGCCTTCGTAGCGCCCCTCGCTCCGGTGCGCCGCGGCACGGCGCTGCCTGCCAAGCCTGGCGCCGAGCAGCTCGCGAACCTGCTCGCCGCGGCGCGGGCCGAAGCCCTCCAGGCGCTCCAGCCGGCCGTCGTGCGCGGCCTGTTCCAGCTCCTCCAGCGTCCGGACGCCCAGCGCGTCATGGATGCGCCGGGCCAGCTCCGCGCCGATGCCCGGCACGCTGGCCAGGAGCTGCTCAGGAGAGTGCTCCATTTCCAGCCGCTGGAGCAGCGAGAGCTGTCCGGTGCGAATCAGCTCCGCCATCGCCGCCGCGATGCTCTTCCCCACGCCCGGCAGCTTGCGGAGGCCCGCTTCGCCTTCCTCCGCCAGCAGCTCGGCCACCGGCTGGGGCCACTTCGCGATGGTGTCCGCGGCCTTCCGGTACGCGCCGACACGGAAGGGCATCGCGTCCTGCTCCTCCAGCAGGTCCGCGACGCGCTCCAGGGTGTCTGCGACGTCGATGTTGTCCTTCCAGGCAACGCCCATGGCTGCGGGAAAGGTGGGGTGGGGCGGCACGGAGGGCCACCCTCATCCCGCCCGCCATGCCATGGCCGGGGGCTCGCCAGGCCACCGGCCACCAAGGGGGCCGGGTGGCTCGTCAGGGGCCGGGGGGCGCGGTGCGAGGCCCCTCGATGACCACCTTCAGGCCCCGCGGGGTGTTGGCCATGAAGGCGAGTGAGAATCCGGCGCGGTGGCAGAGCTCCCGCACGATGGAGAGCCCCAGCCCGCTCCCCCGCTGCGCCCGCCGCGTCGTGGCCCGCGAGCGGAACCGCCGCTCGCCCAGGCGCCCCAGCTCCTCGGGGGAAATCCCCGGCCCGTCGTCGAGGACGGTGAGCCGGAAGCGCTCGGGCCCCGCGTCCTCCAAGACAGCGACGACGTGCCCCCCTGCCTCGCCATGGGTGAGGGCGTTATGGAGCAGGTTGCCGAGCGCCTGCTCCATCATCGTGGGATTGCAGCGGACCCAGAGCGCCTCGTCGGGGCGCGAGCACTCCACCGTGAGCCCGAGCAGGCGCGCGAGCTGCTGGAGCCTGCGCACCACGCGCTCCAGTGTCTGGCCCAGCTCCACGCGAGGCTCGCCCGCCGTCGGGTCGACCCCCTCGCCGAGCTGGCAGGCGAGGTGGAGGTTGTCCACCAGGGACGTGAGGTAGACGGTGTCCTCGATGCCCTGCCGCAGGAGCGCCGCGGTCGGCTCGGCGGGCGAGGTCGAGGCCAGCTCCAGCGAGAGCTGGAGTGAGGCGATGGGCGTCTTCAGGTCATGGGCGATGTCCGCCAGGTGACGCCCCAGCGCTTGCTTCTGGGCCTCGATTCGCGCCGCGTCCTCCACGACGCGGTCGTGGGTGGCGTCGAGCACCCGTGACAGCTCGCCCAGCTCGTCATCCACGCCATCCGCCGCGGACTGGTAGCGCGCCGCCCCGAGCATCCCCGCCGCGCGGTGCAGGCGGCGAAGGCGCTGGAGGAGGGGGTGGACGACGAGGAAGGTGGATATCGCCGCCGCCAGCACCGTGAAGAGGACGGCGGAGACGAGCACCTCCCTGCCCACCGTGAAGCGCTCCCGCATGGTCGGCCACCGGAACTCCAGGAGGCTGCAAGGCCCCGCGTCCGCGAGCTTCATCAGCGTGGCCCCTCCCCAGGGGGAGTCCGGGTTGAGGAGCGGAAGGTAGAAGAGGGTGGGCTCCTGCTCCCCCTGGGCGAGCCGCGCGAGCAGCTCCGGGTCGGGCCGCCCGCCGGTCGCGCCCGCCCGCACCTGGGCCAGGTCGAACGCCTCCACCTCCACGCCGTCCGGGCTCCGGAAGCGCCACCCAGGCGTCGTCCGGCACGCCAGCGCTTCCGGGGCGCTCAGGAGCGCCGCGGACACCCGCGCGCCGTGCGTCGCCGTGGCGTCCACGCTCTGGATGACCGCGAGGGCGGAGGCCCCCAGCGTCGCCAGCAGCCCCAGGAGCGCAGACGCCGCGAGGATGCGAGGGGCAAGACGGTTGCGCAGCCTCACCGAGGCTCCTCATCGGGTTCGAACCGGTAGCCAATGCCCCAGGAGGTCCGGATGCGCGCGCCCGCCGGCCCCAGCTTCTTGCGGATGCGCGCGATGTGGGAGTCCACCGTCCGGTCATCGCGCTCCTCGCTGGGGGGCAGCGCGTGCTGGGCAATCTGGGCGCGCGTCAGGGCCCGGCCGGGGCGCTCCGCGAGGTAGGCGAGCACGTCCAGCTCGTGGCGGGTGAGGGGGAGGGGGCCGGCGCCCTCGCGGCTCACCTCGTGGGCGTCGAGGTCCAGGCTCACGTCGTCCCAGCGCAGCACGCGCCGGGGGCGCTCCTCCTGGAGGAGGAGCCGTGCCCGGATGCGGGCGACCAGCTCCTCCATCCAGAAGGGCTTGGGGAGGTAGTCCGCCGCCCCCAGCCCGAAGGAGCGCAGCCGCGCCTCCAGCTCCTGCCTCGCGGTGAGCACGATGACGGGGACGCGGAGCCGGAAGCGCCAGGCCTCCAGCAATTCGAAGCCGTCCAGCCCTGGCAGGCTCAGGTCCAGCACCACCAGGGCGGGGTGCTCCCGCTCGGCCATCTCGAGCGCGAGCGCTCCGTCGGTGGCGAGCGCCACCTCGAAGCCCGCGAGCTTCAAGCCGCGCACGATGCCCGCGGCGATGGGGGCATCGTCCTCCACGACCAGGATGCGAGCCGGTGGATTCATGGACTCGGGCCCCAGGTGGCTCTCGTGGTGTCCGCGCCGCCGCTCAGTACACCCAGGTGTAGCCGCAGCCGACAGTGATGCTCCCGCTGGGGCCCTCGCTGGAACTGTAGATGTCCGCGTCCAGGCACAGCACGAGGCCTGCGATGTCGAGCATGCCACCCGTGACGAAGGCCGTCCATTCCTTCTCGGTGAGAGGGAGCTTGAAGACGATTTGGACGGTGCCGCCAAATTTGTGGCTGGCGCCCATGCTGACCGACAGCACCGGACCGGCGAGCTTGGAGGGCAGGTCGGCCCACGCGCCAAACTGGAAGTTCATCGACACCCCCGTGGTCACGAGGCCCGCGCCGCCCCCCACACCGTAGAAGCCCCGGACCTGCCTCTGGTCGGGATGGTCGAAGGCGATGCCGAAGCTGCCCTCGGCGCTCAGCACGCCGTAGGCCCCGCTGCCGCCACTTCCGATGGAGAGCGTGCCCAGCCCCTTGCTCCGGGCCTCGTTCCCGGTGCGCTCGACCGATGCGTCCGTGGCCAGCGAGCGGGTCGCCTGCTCGGTGTCTTCGTCCCTGCGCTTCTGGGCGGAGTGGTTGATGACGACGTCCACGTCCTTGCGGCGGGTGGGGTTCGTCAGCAGCCCGTAGCCGGTCGCCGCCATGTCCTCGATGAGGGCGAGGTGCTTGCGGTAGAAGTCCTTGGCCAGCGCCTCGGCGACGTCGCTCAGCGCGTCCGTGAGGAAGCGGGTGGTCAGGTCCACCACCTCGTTCCAGGCGGCCTCTCCGGCGGCCAGGGACTCCGCATACGCCTGCTCCGCCAGCTTCGCGGTGTCGCGGGTGAGCGCTTCCACCTCCTTGGCGGCCTGCTCGGCCTCGCGGCTCACCTGGTTCGTCACGCTGTTCGCGGTGTCGGCGACGGTGTTGGCGGCCTGGGTGGCGGTGTCGGCCACCGCGTTGCCTGCCTTCTTGGCCGTCTTCTTGACCTTCTTCACCGCCTTCTTGAACGACTTGCTGAGGCTCGACATGTGGGTGCCCTCGTCTGTGTTGAGGACCCGACGATGCGGCAGAGATGTTGAGGGACTGTGGAGCGCGCCCTGGGGGAGCCAGTGGAATGCCGGGGGCGCTTCACCCGGTCTCCCGGGGTAGGCAGGGTCGGCGGCCTTGCATGGCACCCGGGCTGGACGGCAAGCGCTGCTTGCAAGCTGCAAGGAATTACCGCCCGTGATAGTTGGCCCCGGGTCATGACGAATGAGCTCCATAGGGAGGTCGCCCGGCGGCGGACCTTCGCGATCATCTCCCACCCCGACGCGGGCAAGACGACCCTCACCGAGAAGCTGCTGCTCTACGGCGGCGCCATCCACCTGGCTGGTAGCGTGAAGGCCAAGCGGGCGCGGCGGCACGCGACCTCCGACTGGATGGAGCTGGAGAAGGAGCGCGGCATCTCCGTCACCTCGTCCGTCCTCCAGTTCGTCTACCGGGACCACGCGGTGAACCTGCTCGACACCCCGGGCCACCAGGACTTCTCCGAGGACACCTACCGCACCCTGGCCGCGGCGGACGCGGCGGTGATGCTCATCGACGCCGCCAAGGGCGTGGAGCCTCAGACCAAGAAGCTCTTCAAGGTCTGCCGCATGCGCGGCATCCCCATCTTCACCTTCGTCAACAAGCTGGACCGCTACGGCCGCGAGCCGCTGGAGTTGATGAACGAGCTGGAGCAGGTGCTCGGCATCCGCTCCTATCCGATGAACTGGCCCATCGGCATGGGGCCCGAGTTCCGCGGCGTCTATGACCGGAAGGAGCGCGTCGTCCACGTGTTCTCCGCCGAGGGCTCGCACGGCGAGTCGGAAGTGACGGAGCGCTCGGTCTCCATCGACTCGGACGAAATCAAGCGCATCCTCACGGACGCGGAGCTGGCGAAGCTGCACGAGGACATCGAGCTGCTCGACATCGGCGGCGACGCGTTCACCCGCGAGAAGAGCGACGCGGGCCTGCTGACGCCCATGTTCTTCGGCAGCGCGATGACCAACTTCGGCGTGCGCCCCTTCCTGGATGCCTTCCTGGAGCTGGCGCCCCTGCCCACGCCGCGCCTGACGAACCTGGGGCCGCGCGAACCCACGAACCCGAAGTTCGCCGGCTTCATCTTCAAGATTCAGGCGAACATGGACCCGGCGCACCGCGACCGCATCGCCTTCATGCGCGTGGTGAGCGGCCGTTACGTGAAGGGCATGAGCGCCTTCCACTCGCGCCTGGGCAAGGAGATCCGCCTGGCCAAGCCGAGCCAGTTCCTCGCCGCCGAGCGCACCTCCATCGAGGACGCGTGGCCCGGTGACGTCATCGGCCTGTTCGACCCTGGCCAGTACCGCATTGGCGACACGCTGTCGGACGGCTCGGGCGTGGAGTTCGAGGGCGTGCCGCGCTTCAGCCCGGAGTTCTTCGCCATCGTCCGCAGCCGCGATCCGCTCCGCCGCAAGCAGATGGAGAAGGGCCTGGAGCAGCTCTCCGAGGAGGGCACGGTGCAGGTCTTCCAGCAGCTGCAGATGGGCATGAAGGACCCCATCGTCGGCGTGGTCGGCGCGCTCCAGTTCGAGGTCCTCCAGTACCGGCTGGAGCACGAGTACGGCGCGAAGATTTCGCTCGACCGGCTGCCCTTCAGCCACGCGCGCTGGGTGCAGGGGCCCGGCTTCGACCCGAAGGCGTTCGACTGGGAAGGCAACCGCCAGACGGTGCAGGACCGGGACGGCCTGCCGCTGGTGCTCTTCCGGGACGACTGGGCGCTCCAGCACGCCGAGGACAAGCACCCGGACCTGAAGTTCCTCTCCGAGGCCCCGCAGCTCCGGCAGGCGGCCTCCATGGCGACGGGCTCCTGAGCCAGCGCCCCTACGGGTAGCGCTGGCGGAGGTGTTCGAGGCGACCTTCCAGGTTCTCTGGCTGCGTGGCCGCTCGCCCCTGGGCGGGGTCACCCTGGTGGCCCTCACGGAGCGCGTGCTCCAGCGGGGGCCAGGGCGCATCCCCACCTGTCGGCGGTGGCCGTCCGGCCGGAGGGCTTGTGCCTCGGGGAACTGCACCCGGTCGCGGCGGAGCGCGGCGCGGGGCCTCTGGAGGAGTCGCTGGTGTTCCGGGTCGAACAGTGGCGGTGCGCCCTCGGGGCGCTCTCTGGTGACGTCTTGACCGCCGCGCTCCAGCGGGAACTGGAGCGCTCGCGATGACGGAGCTGCTGTGGCCCGAAGGAGAGGCCTCTCCCGCCGGGAATGGACCTGCCCGCCGATACAGGCCGAGGCGGGCCCTGCGCACGCGGGAATCCGCGCGCCGCTCCCTGTCGCTCGTCCACGAGGTGAGCCAGCTCCTCGGCGCCTCGGTCAGCGCGGCGCGGAGCTTCCCCACATTGATGGAGCGCGTGGCCCGTTGGCTTCCCCTGCGCACCGCGCTCCTCCTGGAGGGGGTGGACGCCGCCGGCGAGCCCATCCCTGGGCGCCCGTTCGTGACGGCATGGCAGCCCCTGGCGCCAGCGCTGGCGCACGCCGCCGCCGCGTATGCCTCCCTCGTGGGGCTGGCGCGCGTGGAGCTACAGGGGCCGGACGTCCCCGCGGGGCCGCACGAGGTCGGCTCCTCCAGGGGGCCGGGGGCCGTCACCCTCCCATTGACGTCGAAGGACGGTGTCTTCGGCGCGCTCCACGTGGAGGCGGTGGGGCTGCGGGAGGACGGTCTGGCCCTCCTCGATGCCGTGGCCAGCTTGCTCGCGGGGGCCCTGGTGAAGGAGCACGCGCTGCGCCGCGAGGTCCGGTTGCGGGAGCGCGCCGAGGCGCTGTTCCTCCAGGCTCGGGAGGCGGTGCGCTGGCGCGATGAGCTGCTCACCGTCGTCTCCCACGACATCAAGACGCCGCTGCTGTCGGTGCGGATGAACGCGGAGATGATCCTGAATGCCGGCACCGCGCCCGAGAAGGAGCACCGCCGGCGGCGCTACCTGGAGAACATCGTCCTGGCCGAGCAGCAGATGAGCAGCCTCATCGGCAACCTGCTGGACCGGGCCCGCCTGCGGGGCTCGCCGATTCCCCTCTCGCTCCGGCCCCTGCCAGTGGAGGCGCTGCTGGGGCAGCCGCTGGACGTGCTCCGGCCGCTCGCGCTGGAGAAGGGGCAGGCGCTGACGGTGGAGGTGGCGCCGGGGACGCCACCCGTCCACGCCGACCGCGAGCGCATCCTCCAGGTGCTCGCCAACCTGGTGAGCAACGCCATCAAGTTCACGCCCCCCGGAGGGGCCATCTCGGTGACGGCCCGGCCGGACGTGGCGGGATGCGTGCTCATCGCCGTGAAGGACTCCGGGCCGGGCATTCCCGCCGAGGACGCGCCGCACCTCTTCGAGCGCTTCTGGCGGGCCAGCCAGTCGCCGGGGCGCGGCACGGGGCTGGGGTTGAGCATCGCCTGGAGCCTGGTGGCCGCGCATGGCGGGACGCTCCACGTGGAGAGCCAGCCGGGGCAGGGGAGCACCTTCTTCTTCAGCCTGCCCGTGGCCGCGCCGTGAAGCGCCGCGCCTACTTGTAGGGCGTGACGGTGCCGCCGCGGAAGGCGGAATCCCGCAGGACGAGCCCCTCCTTGCTGAGGCGCGCCGTCTTGGGGCCCACGAAGAAGCCCTTGGGCTCACCCTTGCGGTACGTCTTCTTGATGTACTCCTCGATTTCGAGGAACAGGCGCCGGAACTTGTCGGGCGCCGCGTTCTTCCGGCCCGTCTGCGCGGTGACGTCCAGCTCGGCCCACAGCTTTCCGCTGAGCAGCTCGCCTTCCTCGTTGGTGCGGCAGCGCTCCATGAAGATGACGGGGGAGCGCACCTCGTCGATGCGCCAGAAGCCCTTGTCCGGGCCGCGCTTCATCTTGTCGACGATGGCCGCTCCGATTTCGGAGGCGACCAGGTAGAGGTCCTCGGGGGGAAGCCGCTCCATGTTCTCCGGGTTCGCGCGGAAGGTCTCCCATTCCTGGGGAACACGCCGGGGGTACACCTCCAGGACGAAGCGCTCCAGGAAGCGGAAGAAGGCGACTTCGTCGTCGGGGGACATGAAGAACTGAATGACGTTGGCCATCGCGCAGCCCTCATACTCCCGAGTGCGTCTTTCGCGATAGTGCGCCGCGAAGCGGGCTATGACTCCAGGCATGGATACCTGGCTGCTTTCCCGGATGCAGGAGCTTCGCGACCTTCAGGGCCTCATCGGCCTGGCCACGTGGGACATGGAGACGTACCTGCCCGCCAAGGCAGGCTCCGCGCGCTCCCACCAGCTCTCCACCCTGCAGGGACTGCACCACGAGCGCCTCGTGGACCCGCGGCTGGGAGACGCCCTGGCCCAGGCGGCCGCACAGGCGGACCTGTCCGACGACGCGCGGGCCATGGTGGCGGTGCTGACGCGCGAGCGGGAGCGCGAGGTGCGCGTCCCCGGGCCCCTGGTGCGTGCGCTCGCCGGAGCCATCAGCGAGGCCATCCAGGCCTGGCGGGAAGCCCGGCAGGCGAGGCGCTTCGCGGTGTTCCAGCCCGCGCTCCAGCGCCTGCTGTCACTGCGCCGTGAGCAGGCGGACGCCTACGGCCATGACGGGGAGCGGTATGACGCGCTCCTGGAAGGGCATGAGCCCGGCATGCGCGTGGCGCGGCTCACGCCGGTGCTGTCCGCGCTGCGCGAGCACCTCATCCCCATGGTGGGCAAGCTCACCGCGGTGCGCCGGCCGGTGGCGCCCTTCCTGGTGGGCCGGCGTTACGACAAGGACGCCCAGTGGGCCTTCACCCTGCGGCTGCTGAAGGACATCGGCTTCGACCTGGAGGCGGGCCGGCAGGACCTGAGCATCCATCCCTTCACCGGGGGTACGCACCCGCTGGACGTGCGGCTGACCACGCACGTGGACACGGCCTCGCCGCTGCCCGCCATCTTCAGCACCATCCACGAGGCCGGCCACGGGCTGTATGAACAGGGCTTCGCGCTCGAGCACCACCGCACCCCGCTGGCCGTCGCCCCCTCCATGGGGCTGCACGAGTCCCAGTCCCGGCTGTGGGAGAACATCGTCGGCCGCAGCCTGCCCTTCTGGCGGCACTACTTCCCCGTGTTGCGCTCCGCCTTCCCGGCCGAGCTGTCTGACACGGACGTGGAGACCTTCCACGCCGCGGTGAACGCCGTGGGGCCGTCGCTCATCCGCATCGAGTCGGACGAGGTGACGTACAACCTCCACATCGCGCTCCGCTACGAGCTGGAGCTGCTCCTGGTGCGGGACGAACTGCCGGTGGAGGACCTTCCCGCCGCGTGGAACGCGCGGATGGAGAAGTACCTGGGCATCACCCCGCCGGACGACACCCAGGGCGTGCTCCAGGACATCCACTGGGCCTGGGGCGAGCTGGGTTACTTCCCCACGTATTCGCTGGGCAACCTGTACGCGGCGTCCCTCTACCGCGCCGCGCGGCGGGACCTGCCGGACCTGGAGGGGCACCTCGCTCGCGGCGAGCTGTTGCCCCTGCGCGACTGGCTGCGCACCCACGTCCACCAGCACGGCTTCCGGCTCTCCGCGGAGGAGCGGGTGAAGCAGGTGACGGGCGAGGGGCTCACCGACACCGACTTCCTGGCGTACTTGAAGGAAAAGTACGGCGCGCTCTACGGCGTCACGCTGTAGCCGCCGCGCATCCCCCGGGGCGCGACACGCCCGGCGTGTCGCAGCCCCTGCAGCGAGGTCTGTGGCAACCGTTGGTGTGGAAATCTCCGGGGGCTACGTCCATCCATCACCAACAGCGTGTGTTGGGGGCGGAGGGGTTGCAGCGTTAGGCGTTTGCCTGCGCCTCTTCCAACTCCTTGAGAGTGCGGCCTTCGGCATCATGCCAGGCTGTGCGGCCATTCGTGGAGCTTCCGCTGATGATTGCCGCAGCTGCGCTCGGGCTTGTAAACAGGACGTCGTCTTGGAAGACGAGTACGTTGTTGTCCTGGGCGACGAGCTTGCCGGAGGCGGTCAGTTCGTCGCGAAGGCTGGCGTAGTTCCCCAGGCTCCGGTTGATTTGGGAGAGGGCTGTCGAGCCCTTCAGGACGACGATGCCTTCATCCGTAATCATCGCGTTGGCGAGAGCCTGCCGGACGGAGAAGCTCAGCTGCTTCGTTACCGCCGACTTGCTGTTGGCGGGACTCGCATCAAGCAGCGGTTCAAGGAGTCTGTGCCCCAGTGCGCCGAGGAGGAGCCGGAGGTGCCCGAGAAACTCTTCCATGGCATCGCGGTCCGGCCGAGGAAGTCCTGTGAGGCTCGGTTGATTGCCATTCTGGAGCGAGTATCGGCCTGCGGCCTTCGCGAGTTCGATCAGCCGCGACTCCAGATACTTGATGTGGGACTTGGTGAGGTTCTCGTCCTTGCTCGTGATGACGATGGCCTCCTGCCAGAACTCTTTGTCGATGTGCTGTTGGAGTCTGTCCGCAACGGTCTCTGACTCACCGATGTAGACCTCGCGGTTCATGGGCCTTTCCGCCCCGACCAGGAAGTATACGCCCGGACGCTTCAGCGCGTTGGACCACGCTGCCAGTTCGGCGAGCCTGCTCCGGGGCAAGACGACTGCCTGTCCAGTCCAATTGACGACCTCCGCATAGCGGACGCCTGTTACGTCTCCACCTTCAAGGTAGATGCGGATGCTTTTACCCAGGCTCATTCATGCAGGTTATCAGTGTACGGGGACGACTCATCTTTTTCATTGGGGTGGGAGCATCATCCGGCTCGGAAGCACATCACGCTCGAAGCCCACGTCATGCGAGGAGCATGAAGTAGCCAATGCTTGACAGAATTCGAGCCCGTGCTGAAAGGGCGGGTGGCGGCGCTTTCCTCGGAATTCTGCTTATGCTATGTGTGATGTGATTTCTGCTTGTGTTCGAATGGAAGGCCCAGGAGATGACCTGTTCGCTTCGTTCGCTGTCTGTCCTGATTCTTGGCGGCGTCTTGCTCGGCAGCTGTGGCGGAGAGGACCTGTCCATGCTCGACGCCAACCTCGCTCTGGGAGCGGAACTGGGGACGTCTGAAGCTGAGACGATTGCCGTGCCGGTTCCGGACTACTGTAATGATGTCAAGGTGATGCCGGCAACCTGGGGAATGATGGCGGATTCCGTATTCCGGCTCGTCAACGAGCGACGCTCGGCAGGGGCCACCTGTGGGGACGTGGTGAAGCCTCCGGTGACCCCGCTCGTTAATGATCCGGCCATTTACTGTGCGGCGGCCAAGCACGCCAAGGATATGGCCGCGAACAACTATCTCAGCCACATCGGGCAGAATGGCTGGACAGCGTTGAAGCGGATTACCACGGCGGGGTACACGCCCCTCTCGTATGCGGAGCAGAACATTGCTGCGGGCTACAGCACGGCAGCGGCCGTGGTGGATGCGTGGATGGCCAACCCCCAGGATTGCAACAACATCATGGCTCCGATGTTCGTCAACGCGGGCGTCTCCTACTACGGAGTGACGGGGAGCACGTACGGCTATTGGACGATGACCTTCGGGCGTCCGTAGCGAAGCTTCCTGGAGGGCGCGGCGGCTTCGAGCCGTGACCACATGGCACGCGCCGCCGGAGCGCCATGGGCGAGGGAGGCATCGGCGGGAGCACGTGGCGCATGGTGCTGAGGAGCCCATGTCAGCGGCGGGGCCGTGAGATGATGGCACCGCTTACGCTGTGCGAGTCCACTCGGGTCTGAAAATGGGCCTACGTCGAGCCCGCTGGAGCTCTGACCTTCAAGCGCCTGTCGCTGGCCATCTACCTTCGCGGCGGCTCTCGTGTGGACCTCGGATGGGGCGTGACGTTGGGGTATGCGCGAGTTGACCGAGCGCCACTTTCAGAATGTGTGGAGGGTAGGTGCGTCGCAGTAGGTGTCTTCCGAAGGGCAGCGGCAAGGTGTCAAACCCCGTGCTGCCTGGAGTGGGGCGCACAGGTGGAGTCATCAAGGATGCATGAAGAGGAGGGGGGCCGTGTCGCTGCCTTCACACTGTCCTCCTCCGGTCTTCGGTGCCACCTCGCGGCTGGAAGAGACTGGCGGCGCCCGGCCGCCGGTCAAGGCGCTGCTGTTTGTCAGGGCGAGAACAGCAGCGGCCGGCACGCGCGGGCCAGTTGCAGCGCGTCGCGCGCGAGCGTGCAGGACTCCCGGTCCTCCGCTTCCAGCCACGCGGCCCGGGCCACCAGGTTGGCCAGCTCGAAGCACAGGCTCGCGGTGCGCCGGGCCAGCCGGCTCTCCTTCTGGAGCGCCCGGGCATTCAGCTCGCAGAGTTCTGCACACTGCCGAAGCAGGCGTACCACCTCGCCGGACAGGGGTTCCCCGCGTGCCACGCGGCGGGCCATGTCCTGCTCGCAGGAAACCTGACACTGGAGGCTCGCGGCAATGCACCGGGACACGTCCGCGTGCGCACCGCCGATTCTGGCTGCCAGCATCGAGACCTCCTCCATCCAGAGTGACGACAAAGTTATGCACGAGGCGTCTGACGGCAACTCGAAGTCGGCGGCCCCGCGGTACGTGCTAAGCGATGGGACATGCCCAAGCTCACCCTCGTTCCCCCTGAAATCGAGGCGTACGCGGACGCGCACACCACGGCACCCGCGCCGCTCTTCGATGAACTGCGGGATGTCACGTACTCGCGGATGGCCTCCCCTCAGATGCAGGTCGGGGCCGTCGAAGGCACCTTCCTGCGGATGCTGGTCGCGCTCACCGGCGCGCGGCGCGTGTTGGAAATCGGCACCTTCACCGGCTATTCGGCGCTGATGATGGCGGAGGCGCTCCCGGATGACGGGGTGCTCGTCACCTGTGACATCAACCCCGAGGCCACGGACGTGGCGCGTTCCTTCTTCGCGCGCAGTCCGCACGGGCGGAAGATTGACGTGCGCCTGGGGCCGGCCCTGGAGACGCTGAAGACGCTCCAGGGCACCTTCGACCTGGCGTTCATCGACGCGGACAAGCCGAGCTACAGCGCCTACTGGGACGCGGTGCTGCCGCTGCTCCGGACCGGCGGGCTCATCGTCGCGGACAACGTGCTGTGGTCGGGCCGGGTGCTCCAGCCGGAGGCGCCCAATGACCATGCCATCGTCGACTTCAACGCGAAGGTGCACGCGGACCCTCGCGTGGAGCACGTGCTGCTGACGGTGCGCGACGGGATGATGCTCGCGCGCAAGCGGTGACTCAGTAGCGGCGCAGGAAGCGCTCCAGCCCGGGGCGGAGCGCCTCGCGCTGGGCGATGCACAGGTCCACGCGCTCCAGCGCCTGCGCCAGGAGTCGCTCGCCGCCCTCGAAGGCGCGCGCATGGGGCCCGAGGAAGTCGGCCACCTGCCCGCGGTGCGTGGCGTCGCAGAAGGCGCCTCCCGCGCTGAGCAGCCAGGGGGCGATGTCTCGCGGCAGGCGGTCTCGGAGCGCCTCGAAGTGCTCCCGCAGGAAGTCGAAGGCCGCCGCGCGCGTGCGCGGCTCCTCGAGCTGCCGGAAGAGGAGCGGCAGGGCCTCGCGTGCGTCCACCTCCGGGGTCAGCAGCAGCGCCAGGCTGGCGCGGGCGAGCGACTCGTCATGGAAGCTCCCCAGGGCGGTGAAGAGCACGTCGCGCTCGCGGCCCTCGGTGGTGTGGCGCAGGGCTTCGAGCAGGCGCTGGTGCAGGGCCGCATCGCCGCCGGCCGCGGCGGCGCCGAGCACCATGTGGGCCGAGTCCAGCGGAAGGGAGCGCCGGTCCTCCAGCCAGCGCAGCGCGAGCTTTCGCGCCTCCGCGCGCAGCCGCGCGTCGTCGCCGGACCGCGCGACCATCCCCACCAGCAGGGGACGCAGCATGCGGAGGTCCTCGCGCTCGCCCGGGTGGGACAGGAGGCCCAGCTGCCGCGCCTGGGCGCCGAAGAGGCTCTGGACGAAGCGCGCGCGGTTGGGCAGCGCGCCGTGGGGGACGAAGTCATCCCGCACGCTGGCGACCAGCTCCGCCGCGCCCATGACGAGGTCCGGGTCCTCCGGGCGCAGCAGGCGCGAGGCCAGCGTGAGGGCCTGGGCGACCTCCAGGTCCCCGCTGGCCACCAGGGCCTGCGCGTCATCCAACAGCACGCGGCGCTCGGCGACGCTGAGCCCCTTTCCGCCCTGGCGTGTCAGCCGCTCCAGGGCATCGCCGCGGAGCACGGCGTGGTAGTAGCCGCGCCCCTCCGCGTTGGGATGGACCCAGTCGGGGCAGGCCCTGGCTTCGTCGAGGCCCAGGGTGCCCGCCGGCTGCGTGAGCACCGTGCAGGCCCGCCCCTCCCGTCCCTTCACGGCGTAGCGCACGCAGAGGGGGACCTGCCAGGACCTGGGCGCGTCGCGCGTCCCGGCCGAGCCCAGGGGGAGGTAGCGCCGCTGCTCCAGCGCGAGCCGGGGCGGGCCGTCCTTCGGACACTCCAGCGTCATGGCGACGCGGGGGACACCGGGCTGGTCCAGGAAGGTGGAGAAGGCAGGCGCCACGTCCTTGCCGGTGGCGGCCGAGAGCGCGTCGAAGAAATCCGCGGTGGTGGCGGTGCCCTTCGCGTGCGCGTCCAGGTAGCGTCGCACGCCGTCCTGGAACGCGTCGGGGCCCACCCAGGACTCGAACATGGCCAGCACCGCGGCGCCCTTGTTGTACGTGATGACGTCGAAGGCGGAGTGGATGTCCCCCGGCGCTTCGATGGGCTGGCGGACGCTGCGCGCGCTGACGAGCCGGTCCTCCATCAGGGCGTCACCGCGTGCCTCCACGCGGCGCGCATCGCCCCGCCAGTCGGGCCTCCACTGCGTCATCACCTTGTACGCGAGCCAGTCCGCGAAGGACTCGTTGAGCCACAGGTCGTCCCACCACGCCGGCGTGACGAGGTTGCCGAACCACTGGTGGGCCAGCTCGTGCGCCTGGGTCTGCGCGAAGTAGCGCTGGCGCCACGGGGAGTCCCCTTCCACCGGCCCGAGCATGAGCGAGGCGCCGAAGGTGATGAGCCCCGGGTGCTCCATGGCGCCGCCGAGCCTGCCGGGGAGGGCCAGCACGTCCAGCTTCGCGTAGGGATAGGGCGTGCCGAACCACGCCTCCAGGTGCTCCAGCAGCGGGGGCGTGGTCCGCGCGGCCCAGTCGGCCTCGGCGGCGCGGCCGTGGGGCACCAGCATCCGCACGGGCACGCGGTGGTGCCCGGCGGCGCCCGCGTCCACGGCCTCGAAGGGCCCCACCGCGAAGGCGACCAGGTACGAGGGGAGCGGGGGCGTCGTCTGGAAGCGCACCGTCTTCCAACCATCCGGCCCGTGAGCCTCGGCCTCCACGGGAGCGTTGGCGTAGGTGCCGTCCTCCTCGCGCACGCGCAGGGTGAGCTGCCAGGGAATCTTGAAGGCGGGCTCGTCGAAGCAGGGGAAGGCGCGCCGCGCGGCCAGCGGCTGGAACTGCGTCAGCGTGTACCAGCGCCCCGCCTCCTCCTCGCGGTAGATGCCCGAGCCCTCCCGGTCCCGCGCGCGGCCCGAGTACGCCACCCGCAGGGTGACGGTGCCGGGGCCCACCGGCTCGCGTGGGAGGAAGACGAGCAGGTCTCCCAGGGGGAGCGTGGACGTCCGCACGCGCGCGCCGCCGACGAGGAAGGCCGCGTCCTTCACGGTGAGCTCCTCGGCGTGGAGCCACACCGCGTGGGTCGCCTGGGGCAGCGCGATTTCGATGTCCGTCGTCCCGCTGAAGGACTCCCGGCGCGGGTCCAGCTCCAGCGTCACCGTCTGCCGGACGGGCCGCACGCTCGGGTCCAGCCGCAGGCGCGGCGGGGTGAGGACGGGCGCCGCCGCCTCCTCCAGCAAGGGCGCCACCGCGTGCCGGACGGGCGCCGCCGGGCGGGTGGCCGTGAGCTCCGGCCGGGGAGCCACGCAGGCCGCGCCGCACAGCGCGAGCAGGGGGAGCAGGATGTATCCGAGCCGCACCGGGAATGCCTCCACCCGCGGGCACGCATCGGCGCGCGGGCACGGCATTCTCCATGACACGCGCCAGGGGCGCGAGCGGCTCAGGCGTTGAGGACGGGGTAGGGCGCCAGCAACTCCAGGAGCGCGGGGCCGTACAGCCGGACCCGCTTCTCGCCGAGGTAGGGCACCTGCGCGAGGTCCTCCAGGCTCTTCGGAGGCTTCGCGGCCAGCGCCTCCATCAGCGGGTTGGTGAGCACCACGCTGGGCGTCACCTTGCGCTCGGTGGCCTTCTCCACGCGGAACGCCTTGAGGGCCTCCTCCCGCTTGCGCTTGTTCGGGTCCTTGGGGCCCTTGGCCTCGTGCTCCGGCGCCAGCTCGCCCCGTCGGGACTTCTCCAACTGCTCGCGGACCAGGGCCAGCAATTCGTCCCCGTGCGTGCGGACGAAGGCGCCCCGCACGCCGGCCATGCGCGCCAGCTCCTTGGGGGTGGTGGGCAGCTTCACCGCGATGTCGCCCAGCGCCATGTTGGAGAGCATCCGCCCCATGGGGACGTTCTCCTTCTCCGCCCACTCCAGCCGCTTGCGGTGCAGCACCTGCGCCACGGTGTGGGCCAACGTGAGCTGGGTGGGGCTCAGGCCGGCGCGGGGCAGCTTGGGCTTGTAGTCCGCGCCCACGTCCGGGCGGGCCGCCGCCTCGTCACACATCCGCATGCAGTCCAGGAGGACCTCTTCCAGGATGTCGGCCGCGCGGCAGGCCTCGCGCACCTGACGGCCCAGCTCGCACAGGTAGCGGACGTCGTTGGCGATGTACTCCCGCATGCCTGGGGGCAGGGGGCGGATGGAGAAGTCGGACTGCTGGTGCTCCTTCGGCAGCTCCACGCCCAGCCGCTCCCGGGCGAGGTCGGCCAGGCCCACCTTGGGCCAGCCCAGCAGGGTGGCCGCCCGGTGGGTGTCGAAGAGGCCCCGCACCCGCACGCCCACCTCGGCCAGGAACTGGAGGTCGCCCTGGGCGGCATGGAAGAACTTCGTGCGCTCCGGGTCGGCCATCAGCGGGGCGAGCATGCCCGGCTCCACGCCGGGCTGGAGCGTGTCGAGCAGGAAGACTTCGTTGTCGGTGGCGAGCTGGAGGAAGCACAGCCGGGCGCGGAAGGCGTGCATCGAGTCCGCCTCCAGGTCCACGGCGATTTCAGGGGACTGCTCCAGCTGGCGGGTGGCGCGCTCTTCGCCAGCGGCATCCACTACGTCAACAGCACCTTGCGGGTAGGTCGGCATCGAGGTGGGCAGGCTAGCGGACCGGGCCTTGGGATTGAGGTGTTTTTTCCCGGGCCGCCGCTAGGATGGCCACGCCGATGAACGACGTCCAGCGCCTGGAAAAGACTCTGCTTGGCCACGTGGGCCGGGCCATCGCGGACCACCGCCTCATCGAGGACGGGGACCGCATCATGGTGGGGGTGTCCGGAGGCAAGGACTCCTACACGATGCTGCACCTCCTGCGGGAGCTGCAGCGCCGCGCGCCCGTGAAGTTCGAGTTGCTGGCGGTGAACCTGGACCAGGGCCACCCTGGCTTCCCCGCCGACAAGCTGGAGGCGTACTTCCAGCGAGAGGGCTACGCGTACAAGCTGTTGAAGGAGGACACCTACAGCATCGTCCTGGAGAAGACGCCTCCGGGGAAGACGCAGTGCTCGGTGTGCTCGCGCATGCGGCGCGGCATCCTCTACACGGCGGCGGTGGAGCTGGGGTGCACCAAGATTGCGCTGGGCCACCACCGCGACGACCTCATCCACACGCTCCTGCTCAACCTCTTCTTCGCCGGCTCCATCAAGGCGATGCCGCCCCTGCTGCGCAGCGACGACGGGCGCAACGTGGTCATCCGCCCGCTGTGCTACGCGGCGGAGAAGGACATCGCGAGGTTCGCGGAGCTGATGGACTTCCCCATCATCCCCTGTGACTTGTGCGGCACGCAGGAGAACCTCCAGCGCAAGCGCATGCAGCGGCTGATGGAGGAGCTGGGCAAGGAGATTCCCAACGTCCGCCAGAGCGTCCTCAACGCCATGGCGAACGTGCGGCCGACGCACCTGCTGGACAAGACGCTCAACCCCGACCCGCTGCGCGCCAGCGAGGGCGGACCCACCCCCGTTGAAACGACGGACACCCAAGGGAGCGCCAGCCCATGGCTCGAGAGCAGGCAGTGAAGGCGCGGAACGACCGCAACGGCGCGCTGGTGGAGGTGATGCTGCTGGCCGCCATGGCGGACGGGCGCGTCTCGCAGCGGGAGATGCAGACGCTGCTCAGCCGCGTGCTGGAGCGCCCGGAGTTCGAGGGCACCCGGCCCGACGAGCTCAACGCCTTGGTGGAGAACAGCGCCGCGCGGCTGTCGGAGGCGGAGAACCTGGAGGACGTGCTCGCGTCGCTGCGGCGCCGGCTGCCGGACCACAAGAACCGGATGCTGGCCTTCGGGCTGGCGGCGGCGGTGGCGCTGGCGGACAAGCGCGCCACGCGCGACGAGCTGGGGCTGCTCAAGACGTTCCAGGCCGCGCTCGGCATCTCCGAGGACGAGGTGGCGCAGCTCATCGACGTCATCGAGAGCGGCGGCAGCCTGGCGGAGGCGCTCGGCGAGCCGCTGGAGCGGCTGTTCGCGGAGGTCATGGTGCTGGTGAGCGCCGCGGACGGGAAGCTCCAGGAGGCGGAGGCCCGGGCGCTGGTGGAGAGCTTCGCGGCGGACCCCCTCTTCGAGAACGTCAGCCCGGAGCGCGCCCAGCGCTTCGTCAGCGAGGCCGTGACGGCGCTGGCCGCCGAGGGGCTGCCCCAGCGGCTCCACGTCCTGGCCCACGGCCTGACGACCCATTCCCAGCGGCTGAAGGCCTTCCGGCTGGCCACCAAGATTGCCCAGGCGGGGGGCGCCCCGAAACACCCCGAGCAGCGAATCCTGGACCTGCTCCAGGCCACCTTCGGCCTGGCCGACGATGAAGTGGCGCGCCTGGGCAGGGAGGGGTAGTTAGGGGGGCGATGACCCTGCAAGCCCCCTCGACGCCCCGGCATTCCTTCCGGTTCGGCCTGCCCCCCTCCCTGGGCAGCGAGACGGCACGCGAGCGCGCGGACCGGCTTGCCTCGTTCCTTCAGCGGGCGCTGGGCAAGCTGGTGGAGGTGAGCGTGGCCTCCAGCTACGAGACGCTCGCCAAGGACCTGCTGTCGGGCCGCGCGGACGCGGCCTGGGCGCCGCCCTTCGTCTGCGCGCGGATGGAGGCCATGGGCGTGCGGGTGGTGGTGCGTGGCGTCCGCCGCGGCATGTCGTCCTACCGGGCCGCCCTGGTGTGCCGGGCGGGCGCGGGCCTGACGCTGGAGCGGCTCAAGGGCGCCACCGCGGCTTGGGTGGACCGGGACTCGGTGGCGGGCTACCTGCTGCCCACCGCGTACCTCAAGACGCAGGGGCTGGAGCCGTCGCGGGCCTTCTTCGCGCAGCACTTCGCGGGCTCGTACCAGGGCGCGCTGGAGGCGGTGCTGGACGGCAAGGCGGACGTCACGAGCGTGTTCTGCCCCCCCTCCTCCACGGGGCTGTCGTTCGCCACGGGCGTGGAGGACGTGCTGGGCGCGGGCGCCGGCCGGCGCTTCGAGCTGATTGCCTACACCGACGAGGCGCCCAACGACGGCGTGCCGGTGGCCATGGGGCTGCAGCCGCAGCTGGTGAGCTCGCTGGAGTCCACGCTGCTGAGCCTCCAGTCCTCGCCGGACGGGCAGGCCCTGCTGAAGGATATCTTCAACGCGGAGCGCTTCGAGTCGGCCCCTCGCATGGGCTACCGGGCGCTCTACCGCGTGGCGTTGGCGAGCCTGTAGCCCTCACCGGCCGCGGCCCTTCGTCAGCCGGTCCAGCTCCAGGTACACGACGGGCGTCGTGAAGAGGGTCAGGAGCTGGGAGAGCACCAGCCCCTCGACGATGGCGAGGCCGGGCGTCCCGGGGCCCGGCTGGCGCACGCGGGAGCGCGGGCATCCGTTCGATACTTTCCATCACGCGGCGGGATTCAAAGGGTTCACTCGGGAGCCACGCGCGCTCCCGGGTGAGGTGCCATGAAAGGCCGGTCCGTGGTGGTGGTGCTGGCGCTGTTCGCTGCGAGGGTGGGGGCCCAGTCGCTGCCTCCACCGGACGATTCGCAGCCGCCTCCCATGGAGTACCCGGTGCCGCAACCGGTGACCTCACCCTCGCTGGGCGACTTCCAACAGGCGCTCGACCCCTACGGTGACTGGGTACAGACGCCAGACTACGGGCTCGTCTGGGTGCCGAGCGACATGCCTCAAGCATGGCGGCCCTACACGGACGGGCGCTGGGCCTATACCGACCAGGGATGGACGTTTGTCTCCAACGCCAGCTGGGGCTGGGCGCCGTTCCACTATGGCCGCTGGGTGGTGGTCCAGCCCTACGGCTGGGCGTGGATTCCAGGCTACGACTGGGCGCCCGCCTGGGTGACGTGGCGCTATGGCGGCGGCTACATCGCGTGGGCGCCGCTCGGTCCCCTGACGGTGGATGTCGACTACTACTCGGTGCCCACGATGTGGAACGCCGTGCTGGCGCCGGACTTCCTCGACCCGCTGGCGCCCTGGGTGTTCATCCCGCCCGTCCAGCTGAACCTCGTGCTGGGGCGGACGTACTTCGCGGGTGTGCCGCGGCGAGGCGCCTACATCTCCCCGCCTCCCCGGCGCGTGGCGCAACTGGCGGGGCGTCCCGTCACACGGGAGCCCATCGCGAGCGTCGTGCCCCGGAATCCATGGTCGGGCAGGCATCCCGGACAGCCGGCGCGCCCCCCGCCTGCCGCGACGCCGCGGCCCTACGGAGGGAGTGGCGCGCCTCGCCCGGTGCCCGCGCGTCCCGTCGAGCCGCGCCCCGCGCATCCCCACGAGGTCGCGCCGGTGCCCTCGCACCCCGCCGCGCCGTCCCAGGCCCGTCCCGCCCGTCCCGTGGCGCCACCGCCCGTGACGCCGCGTGAATCACATCCCGAGCGCTCCGTGGTGCCGCCGCTCCCCATGGAGCCGCGTGAATCACATCCCAAGCGCTCCGTGGTGCCGCCGCCCCCCATGGCGCCGCGTGAATCACATCCCGAGCGCTCCGTAGTGCCGCCGCCCTCCATGGCGCCACGTGAGCCACATCCCGAGCGCTCCGTAGTGGCGCCTCCGCCCGTGACACCACGTGAATCACATCCCGAGCGCTCCGTGGCGCCGCCTCCCATGGCGCCGATCGAGCCCGCGCCGGTGATGCCCGAGGCGCCGCAGCCCATACGCCCGAGCGCACCCCCGCCCGCGCCTCACATGGAACCCATGCACCCCGAGCACATTCCGGCGCCCTCACCGCACCCCCATCGGTGAGTCCGCTGCGTCATCGGAAACTCGTGATGGCGGCCTCGGGAGCGCGAGCGTTCCACCCGCTCGAATTGCCGCCTTGCTCCACGGAGTCTGATGCAGGATGCGCGCATGTCCGAAACCAAGCGCTACGAAGGTGGATGCCACTGTGGTCAGGTTCGTTTCGATGTCAGCCTGGACCTGAGCCAGCCCCTGCTGTCCTGTAACTGTTCCATCTGTCACAAGACGGGCACGCTGCTGGGCTTCGTCCCCGTGGAGCAGTTCAACCTCCGCTCCGGGGCCGAGCACCTCACCGATTACCAGTTCGGCAAGAAGGCCATCCATCACGTGTTCTGCGCCACGTGCGGCGTGCGCTCGTTCGCCAAGGGCACGACGCCGGACGGGAAGGAGATGCGCGCCATCAACGTCCGCTGCCTGGACGGCGTCGAGCTGGAGGGGCTGCAGGTGATGAAGGTGGACGGAAAGAGCTTCTAGCTCACGGGCGATTTGCCGCCGTCACCCGGTCCGCCCGGGCCCTTGGGCGGAGGCCGCTTCACGGCGGCCTCCTGTGTCGTCGTCCGGGCGGGCTTCGCGCTGGAAGCGGTGCCCGGTGGCCGGGCCGCCGTCCGCGCGGTGGGGACGGGAGAGGCCGCGGAGGAGGAGCCCCTGCTGGGGCGTGACGGCGGCCGGGCGCCGTGGGCCCGCGCCGCCTGACGCAGGTCGAAGTTGACGATGGTCGGCTCGGTGGCGAAGCGCTCCTCCTCCAGCTCCTCCGCGTACATGTCCCGCATGAAGGCCGCCAGGTGCGCCGTCGTCGCGTGCAGCTTCTGGGTGAGGAGGAACTCCTCCAGCGCGAGCTGCATCTCGCCCGCCGTGGAGAAGCGTTCATCGCGCTTGCGCGCCAGCGCCTTGAAGACGATGGCGTCCAGCTCCTTGGGAATCTCCGGCACCACCTCCGACGGGGGGACAATCTTCGTCCCCACCACCGCCTTGAGCGTGGCCAGCTCCGTCTCGCGCTTGAAGAGGCGCTGCTGCGTCAGCAACTCGTAGAACACCGTCCCCAGGCCGAACACGTCCGAGCGCGAGTCCAGCGGCTCGCCCCGGGCCTGCTCCGGGGACATGTATGCGTGCTTGCCCTTGATGGTGCCGACGATGGTCTGCGACAGCTTCCCGGACACCTTGGCCACGCCGAAGTCGATGAGCTTCACGCCGCCGTTGAAGCCCACCAGCACGTTCTGCGGCGATACGTCCCGGTGGATCAGCGCGAGCTTCCGCCCGGACGGGCTGCGCGCGTGGTGCGCCGCGTCCAGGCCGGCGGCGGCGTCCGCGATGATGCGGCACTTGAGCCCCAGCGGGATGGTGATGCCCCGCTGCTGCGCGCGGGCGCCCAGCGGGCCCACGGCCTCGCCGTGCACGTACTCCATGGCGATGTAGTACTGCCCGTCCACGTCGCCCAGGTCGTATATCTGCGCGATGTTCGGGTGGTTGAGGTGCGCGGCGATGCGCCCCTCGTCCAGGAACATGTCGATGAACTCGTCGTCCTCGGACAGGTGCGGCAGCAGCCGCTTCACCACCAGCAGCTTCTGGAACCCCACCGGGCCCTTCTGCCGGGCGAGGTAGACGACGCCCATGCCGCCAATGGCGAGTTTCCGAAGCAGCTCGTAGCGGCCGAACGTTTCCACGACACCCAGCACGATAGCCGCGCCAGGCCGGGACACGGAAGTCCGTGGCGCATCATTTCCCATGACGGCTGGATTTCCGCGCCTCTGCGTGAAGGGCCGGGCGCCCGCGGCCGTGGCTAGGGGGGCGCGCAGACGCTGCGGTAGCGGACCTCCACGGCCTGGCCCGGCACGGGAATGGCCCCCGGCTGGAAGACGATGGCGTTCTGCGCTGCGTCGTAGACCCACTGCGTCGCGGGCACTGGCTGGCCCTGGACGCGAACGCTCATCTCCCCCTGGCCGGTGGGGGCGGCGGTGAGGGGGAAGTCCGCCTGGGGTTCGCCAGCGCGCTGGATGACCTGCTCCAGCAGCGAGCCGTAGTTCTGGCCGCAGACGTTGGCCACCTGCCCGCCCGTGCCGTGGGCCACGGCGGCGAAGCGGTCCGCGCCGCTGCCGGCGGTGGCGCAGGCGGCGTCGGTGGGCACCAGCGCGTAGAGCTGGCTGCGGTGGGACATGCCCGTGCCCTTCAGCGTCCGGAGGAACTCGACATAGCTCTCCGGGCCAAAGCCGGAGTTGTCGTCCTCGTCAGCCAGCACCACCACCGCCATGCGCGCCGCCGCGCGGACGAAGCCCGAGTTGCCGTCGTTGGGCTGCGGGGTGCGCGGGTCGTCCATCTGCTGGGACAGCGGCGCGGACAGCGCCTGCCGCATCGTCTCCAGGCCCTGCACCAGGCTGTGGCACATGCCCACGCTCAGGTTGGCCTGGAGGTTCTCGACGGCGGTGGGGCTGGTGCTGGACACCACGCGGGGCCGGCTGCCATCCACCGGGAAGAGGCGGCCCGCCTCGCCGCCGTCGGCGCCGCCGCCGCACTGGGGCCCCCGGGCGACGAGGCCCGTGCTGGTGACGCCCACGCGCACGTCCACGCCGTTCGTCTGCGCCGTCTGCAGCCACTGGGGAATCGCCGCCTTCAGCCGCTCCTGGTACTGCTCCATGGTGCTGGTGTTGGACACCACGAAGAGGACGTCGAGCTGGCTGTCGGTGCCCTGCGTGTAGCGGTCCACCTGGATGCCCTCGTGGTTCGTCTCGGCCAGCAGGGGGATGAGGAGGGGCGTCGGCTCGTTGGGCGTGCGCAGGTACAGCGGGCTGTAGTGCTGGCCATGCACGTTGCGCGCGTAGCCGACCTCCAGCTCGAGGCCCGCGCCCGGCGCCAGGGTGACGGGGGCCGTCAGGGGCGTCAGCAGCCAGAACTGGTGGCTGGTGCCGTTGCCGATGTCCGCGGCCGTCACGGTGACGGGGCTGTTGCACTGGTTGGCCACGTACGTCTTCCGGGGCGTGGCGGCGCAGTCGTAGCGGATGGGGCCGAAGTCCACGTAGGGCGGTGTCGCCACCAGGCAGCTGGCGCGCGATACCCCCTTGAGGGGCAGCCGTATCATGGGCGAGGTCGGGTTGCTCACCGTCAGTTGCAGCTCGCCCGTGAAGTCCCCCTCCGCCTGGGGCCGGAAGGCCACCATGGCGCTGAAGCCCGCGTCGTACGGAACGACGCCGCCGGTGAGCCGGCCGCCCGGCATGAAGAAGGCGCCGCCGCCGTCGTTGCTGATGTGGATGTTCTTCACCGCGCACTCGGCGCTGCCCGGGTTGCGGAAATAGAAGCCCAGCACCGCGCCCCGGCCGGGCGTCACGTTGCCGAAGTCCATCACCGGCTGCGGCAGCAGCTCGTAGACGCAGGGCGCGGTGGCGCGCGAGCGGCCGGTGAGGATGATTTCACGGTCTGGGTTGAACAGGTCGTCCGAGCTCACGCGCAGCGCGGCCGTCCAGCTGCCCACCGCGATGGGCTCGAAGTACACCTTCAGCTCCAGCGTGTCCGCGCCGGGAGCGATGGGCAGGCCGGGCGTCATCTCCAGCACGGGCCACGCGCCGCCGGTCCACGGGTGGGCCTGGGTGCCGCGCATGGGCACGTCCACGCTGAACTGGGGGCTGTCTCCGCCCGCCGCCACGCCGACGAATTGCAGGTTGCCGTTGGTGCCGGCGTTGGAGATGCGGATGACGCGCTCCACCTTGCCGCCCACCGGCACCTCGCCGAAGTCGAGCGACACCGGCGTCACCGCGAGGGTGGGCCGGCCGCCGCGCGCGTCCAGAATCACCTGGGACTGGCGCGCCTTGTCGGAGGTGTAATGCACGGTGAGGTCGCCCACGTTGGGGCCGGAGTAGCGGGCCGCGAACTCCATCCGCATCTCCACCACCTCGCCGGGCTGCACGGTGGAGCCCTCCGGGTGGGAGAGCGGCACGAAGGCGTAGTCACTGGTGACCAGCCGCTCGACGGTGACAGGGCGCCAGGTGATGTTGCGCGCGCGGGTGAACGACTGCGTGCGCTCGTGTACCGGAATCAGGTCGAACGGCACGGGCGCCGGGTCGAACACGAAGGCGGAGGGCACCGAGTTGCCCTTCAACTCCACGACGGCGGGCGTGCAGCCCTCGCACGAGAGGACCTCCAGGCGCGCGTCCATTCCCCCCAGCGTGCGAGGCAGGTACCGGGTGCTCACCTTGCGCGACGACAGGGGCGGGATGGTGACGGTGTCCGGCGTGAAGGGGTCCGTGTGCTGGCCGACCACCGACAGCGTCAGCGGCAGGTCCACCGGGTTGGTGACGGTCACCTCCAGCGTGCGCTCGCTGTCCACCTCCAGCGTCTCGTAGTCCAGCAGCGGCGGGTCGATGCCGATTCGCGTGGGCGTGCCCAGGCCCACCGCCTGCACCCGGGCCTCGGCGCCCTGGTTGGCGTCCGTGGTGACGTGCACCGTCTCCGTCGCCAGTCCCTCGGTGAGCGGGTGGAAGCGCACGTGCACCACGTGGGACTCGCCCGGCATCACCCGGCTGCCCCCCTCACTCAGCTCCACCTCGAAGGACGGGTTGTTGGCGAGCCCCAGCGCGTCCAGCGCGGAGAAGGGCACGTAGCCGACATTGCGGATGCGGACCTGCCGTTCCCGCCACTCGCCCACGGGCACGTCGCCAAAGTCGAGGAGGTCCGTCTCCACCACGGCGGTGGCCTGCACCAAACGGGTCTCCGGCCCCTCGTGGCACGCCGTTCCGAGAGTCAGAAGCAACGCAAGTGTGAGACCACGCCCTGTCCGCCCCATCCGCATCGCCCGCTCCCCACCCTTCTCCCCACACGCGCCGGCCTGGGCCCGGCGCGTGATCCACCGCACGCTCCTTAATCAATTCGCGTACCAACACAGGAGGCGAGGACGGGGGCACCTGATTTCAGGCGGTTGGAGCGGTAGGAGTGTTGCCCGGGCTGCAATGAGGAAGGGCGCTGCCCTGGGAAGTGAAAGACTTTCCCGCCCTTCTGTCGGTGAGGGCAGGTAGGCGGTTGTCAGCGGATGAAGCGGATGAGCGCCTCGGCGACCACCGCGGGCTGCTCCATGTGGACGTGGTGCCCGCCGGGGATGTGCAGCGGTGGGTGGGCGAGGGTGGTGAGGCCCTGCTCCCGGCTCTGCATGAGCGCGTCTTCATGGCGCAGGCCCTGGGTGGCCAGGATGAGCTGCAGGGGACAGGTGACGCGGGCCTGGATGGCCATCCACTGGGCCTCGTCGTAGCCCATGCCGAAGCGCCGGCGGTGGCGTGGGTCGAAGGTGAAGGCCAGCCCGCCGTCGACGGGCTCGGTGCCATGGCGCGCCAGGTACAGCGCGGCCTCCCGCGTCAGCGTGGGGCTGTTCTCCAGCAGCCGCGCCGCGGCGGCCTCCACGGAGGGGTAGCGCTTGCGGTTGGGAGGGCGCCGGGCGTCATCCAGGGCGCCGCGCAGGCGGCCCGGCGCGCCCGCCGGGGGGCCTCCGGAGGGGCCCAGGCTCTCGATGAGCGTCACGCTCCTCACCCGCTCGGGGCGCGCGGCGGCGTAGGCCTGCGACACGATGCCGCCCAGCGAGTGTCCCACGAGGTGCACCGCGTCCAGGCCCAGCCCATCGAGCGTGGCCTCCACGTCCAGCGCGTAGTCGCTGAACTGGTACGTGGCGCCAGCCCCCACGTGGGCGCTGCGGCCCATGCCGCGGAAGTCCAGCAGCACCAGCCGCCAGGTCTCCGGCAGGTGCGCGACGAGGGCGTCGAAGCTGTGGGAGTGGTCCAGCCAGCCATGCAGGAACAGGACGGCTGGCGCGGACGCCCCCCGGCGCTGGCGGACATGCAGGGCCAGGCCATCGGCGTCGAGAGTGAGGGATTCAAGCGCTGTGGGCACGGGAGCCTCCTGCCCGTGCCTTACCCGGTTCGCGTGCCCGGGAGAACGGCCATCCGCGTCCGGGCGCGGCGCGTGCTCAGCGCGGCGACGCGGGCTGCCGCGGCGGCCCACCCGTGTCCGGCCGGGAGAGAATCATCGCGAGCTGCCTCGCCTGGTTCTCCGTCGCGCAGCGGTACTCCTGCTGCTTGCCGTTGTCCTTCGCGATACGCAGAACCCAGACATCGTTTTCCTTCGTGACATTCGCCTGCTGGGACATGTGGCGGTTCCTCCCCGCCGCCCCGAACAGCATGTTTCATGCCGCACGAGGGAGTCCTGTCAAAGGCCCGAATTTCGGGCGTGGCCTCGTGCGCCACCGTGAGCGGGGTGACAAATTTTGTGAACGGTTCTGACAAATCTGGCCGGAAAGCCTCGCACTTCTTGCATAGCGCTCCCCTGGGCGGGTCTGCCTTTACCCTGTGACAACCCGAGGTATCAGGTGTCCTGGGCGTCGGGCCACTCCCAGGCGGAGCGGTAGCCACCGTGCGTTTGGGTGCCTTCGACGAAGCGGGCGTAGAACGGGTGGCCGCTCAGCGTGGCGGAGTCACCCACGACGAAGAGGTGGCGGCGGGCGCGGGTGAGGGCCACGTTCATGCGGCGCAAGTCATTGAGGAAGCCGAGCTGGCCCTCGCTGTTGGAGCGGGTGAGGGAGACGATGACGGCGTCCTTCTCCCGGCCCTGGAACGCGTCGACGGTGTCGACTTCCACCTCGGGGCTGAGCGCCTCGACCTGCTCGCGCAGCCGGTGGGCCTGGGCGCTGTAGGGCGTAATCACCGCCAGCTCGCGCGGCGGCAGTCCGGCGGCGAGCAGGGCGCGCACGCGGGCCTCTACAAGGCCCGCCTCGCCGGGGTTGAAGAGACTCCGCGTGGTGGGCTCGACCTCCTCCTCGAAGCCCTTGCCCGCGGTGTCGAGGAAGAGGACGGGGGGCGCGTCCACGTCCGCGCCGGGGGGGAGGACGTCCGCCAGCGTGCGGTCGGCCACGGAGGGGTGGGCGCGCAGGGCGCCGCCGTACATCTCCCGCGAGGGGAAGTCCATGATGCGCGCGTTCATCCGGTACTGCTCGCGCAGCATGCGCTTGACGCCCTCGCCGTGGTCGGCGAGCAGGCGCTCGAAGAGGCTCACGCCCAGGCCGGCCTTCGCGGCCTCCTGGGACAGGACGGTGGGCGGGAGCTGCTGCGGGTCTCCGGCGAGGACGATGCGGGGCGCGCGCAGGAGGCCGAGCAGTGCCAGCGGCTCGGTGGCCTGGGTGGCCTCATCGAGCAGCGCCAGGTCGAACTGTTCGCCAGCGAGCACGCCGGAGTCGAGGCTGGCGAGCGTGACGCAGATGACGTCCGCGTTGGCCAGCACGGCCTTCACGGCCTTGCGCTCCAGCGTGCGGGCCTCGTCGAGCAGGCCCTTGGCCTCGGAGGTGGAGGCGCGGGCGTTGGCGAAGCGTTGGCGGCTGCGGCCCTGGGTGCGCTGGCGTCGCGCGTAGCCGAGCAGGGAGTAGGCCTCGTCGAAGAGGTCGCGGGAGACGGCGCGGTCCGGGTGGGACTCCACGACGATGTCCAGGGTGTGCTCCTGGAGGCGCGGGGCCACGCGGGCGGGGTGGCCCACCCGGATGGCGCGCAGGCCCTTGTCCAGGCACAGGTCCAGCAGGTGGTCCACGGCGGCGTTGCTGGCGGCCGTGCACAGCAATCGCTTGCCGTCCGCCACGGCCTGGGCGGCGACCTCCGCCAGCACGGTGGACTTGCCGGTGCCCGGCGGGCCGTGGACCAGGAAGAAGTCCTCGGCGGCGAGCGCGCGGGCGGTGGCGTCCTGCTGCTCGGGGTTGAGGGGGCGGGTGGGCTCGAAGTCGCGGGGCTTGTCGAAGCGGGGCGGCTCGTTGCCCAGGACGACCTCGCGCTTGCGCCGCTCGGAGCCCTTGTCCAGGCCCTTGAAGCGCTGGAGCCCGGCGCGCAGCCGGTCATAGGTGACGTCGTTGGGGACCACGTCCAGGCGCAGCAGTCCCTCGTGGACGTAGGGCGGAGGGGAGCGGTCGAAGGCGAGCTGGATGCGCGTGGCCGTGGCTCGGGAGATGAGCGCGCGGGCGGGCTCCTTCACCTCCGCGCGGCGGGGGAGCACGGCCACGAGGTCGCCGTTGTGCAGCCGCGTGGGGAGGGGGCGGCGGTCCGCGCGGCCGAGCGTGACGAGGAAGCGGCCACCCAGGCCGACCTCCTCCTCGATGGACTCGAGGTCCAGGACGGACAGGCCGTGCTCCTCGCGCTCGTGCAGGGTGAGGCTCTGGGCGAGCGCGGCCAGGCGGGCTTTCTCGGCCTCGCGCTCCTGGGCGAGGAGCGAGCCGAGCTGGTCGAAGAAGGAGACGTCACGGGCCATGGACCCGTCATGCCACCGGGCCGGGGTGCAGGGCCAGCGTGACGGAAGCCCGCGCGAGCAGGGGCGCCTTCCTGGCGTCGAAGCGCCCGGGGCGGCGCTCCCACGAAGGGAACGCCGCCCCGGCGTGGCTCAACCTCAATCCCTGGCTACAGGATGTGACCGCCGCTCACGACCAGGGCGTAGGTGGCGTCCACCACGAACGTCGTTGGAACCGCGTCCTGGACGATTTCGTCGCCCAGCACCTCCACCGTCCACGTGCCGGCGGAGGGGTTGGTGAGGAACACGTTCTCCACCGTATCCACCTTGTTCGACACGCCCCCCGGCGTGGAGACGTTGCTCGCCGTCAGGCCGTTGTTGCCCCAGTAGACGACACCGGAGGGCGACGTGACCCGGAGCGACAGGTCGTTGATGCGGGCCTGCGCCGCGCCCACCGTGCCCGCGGGGTCCGTGTAGACCATGGTGACGTTCAGCTCCGTCTCTCCCGGCGCAACGGCGACCTGGTACGTCTTCGTTTCGAGGGGACGCAGGACGTTCGTCTCGTTGATGATGCTCGTCACGGCGGCGCGCTCGAGTAGACGCTTGAGGTCCGGGGTGCCCCAGCCCTGCCGTGGGCGCGTCAGGTCGCCATTGGAGCCACCGGCGAGCCAGTTGTAGCGGTAGGCCATGTTGATCATCAGCGCCTTCGCGGTGGACATCCTCGGCCGGCTGGCGAAGACATCCGCGCCGCCTCCGAAGCCGGACCAGACGCCCTCGTGCCACATCTGGAACAGCAGGCCGAAGTGTCCCGCCGTCATCGGCGTGGCCGCGCTGGTGCCGCTGAAGTTGGTGTAGGACGTGTCGCTGGTGTTCGCCGTGGAGAGGATGGCGTCGTAGTAGTACGACAGGTCCGGCTTGAGGCGCCCGTCCGCCGCGGGCCCCACGCTGGCGCCGCCGTTCCACCGGTCGTCCCCGCGGTTGGTGTTGTCGTAGTGGTACATGCCCCCCACGGACACGATGTTCTTCGCCCACGCCTGCGGCCGCGAATTCTGGTTGCCGGTGTTGCTCTGCGACTGGGTGCTGAGGATGGGGTACTGGAAGAGGTAGTCATCCACCTCCGCGGAGATGGTGGTGTACCCGGTCACCTGCGCGCTGCCCACGCTGGAGGTCTGGAACACGGCGCGGTATGGCCCTGACGGGTCGATGAGCTCGCGGTTGATGTCGTAGCGCGACTTGGTGCCGCCGAACTGCGTGGCCTCGCTGTAGCGGTAGAAGATGCCTTGCCCCGACGGGAGCAGGCCGCGCGCGCCGTCGTTCACGCCCTGGGCGAAGTTGATGCTGTAGCACGAGCTGCCGTGGTAGCTGCCCGTGGTGCCCGTGCTGTGGATGATGGGCGGGGTCGCCCACTCCTGGTGCGTGGTGCGCAGCTCGGTGTCGAAGATTTCGCCGCGGACCCCCTGGCCCGTGAAGCCTTTCACGTCTTCGAGGTGCTGAGCGCCGCCGACCTGGCGGACGTTGTTCATGTCGAGCTCACCGGGGCCGCCCCACCGGTCGATGTACTGCACGGCGTTGGAGCGCAGCAGCCGCTCCAGCTGGGCTTGTGTGAGCGTGGCCTCCACGCGCAGCCCGCCCGGCTCGATGAGCTCCACCGTGCCGCCCAGGGTGCGGACCAGCGCGGCGACCTCGTTCTGCCGCGCGGCGCCGCGCTCGCCCACCATGATGGAGTAGCGCTGCGGCTCCAGCCTCAGGGCGCGGCCCTGGAGGGCTTCGCGCAGCACGCCTTCCACCCGGTACTCCGGATGATACGCGCCGACCCACCGGACATAGGGCAGCGTGGCGACGCGCTTGTGGGCGCTGGTGCTCATCTCCACGAGGAAGGTGTGGTCGGTGAGGAAGCGCAGCACCTTGCCACCCGCGGCCTGGATGGCCTCGCGGAACTCGGGAAGCGGCGTCGCGTGGAACTGCACCAGGTGCAGCGTGTTGTTCGCATCCGCGGCCAGCAGGCCCGCGACCAGGGGCTGTGCGCCTCGGAGCGGGTCAAAGCGCGCGTGCTCCAATCGCACCAGGTACTCGGTCGGCTGCACGCGGCCCAGCAACGCCACGCCGCCCTGGCTGTAGGCGAAGTAATCCTCGCGCCCGCCGTTCGCGGTCTCTTCCTGCCAGGTGTGGAGCTGGACCGATGCGCGCGGCATGTCGAGCGTCCGCAAGGCGTGGATGGGCTGGCGCGTCCGGTGGAAGACGTGGCCGGCGCCCGTGGCGAGCGCGTACTCACCACTCGCCGCGCGGTCGATGCCCGTGACGGCGCGGGCCTTCTCTGCCTCGGCGCCGGTGAGGAGCCGCGCGGGGCCCAGGGCCGCCGTGGCTCGGACGACGCCGGGGCGCACATCCGGTGTCTTGGCGGCGAGCGCTGTCATCGGCGCGGAGAGGCCAACGCCGAGGGCCAGGAGGGAGAGGGGGGACAGCGAGGACGGCATACGCATGGCGGTGTCTCCTAGAGAGGGCACTCCGTGCTGCACGACGCTTGAATCCTCGAAATACGAGATGGGCTTGTTAGTCTGTCTAAGCAAGACAAGTCAACGTGTGCGCCAGGTCTGGAATTTCATTGGAATGGCAGGCATTCGTGATGTCTGGCCGACGGTTCCGGAGCGGAGACGTGTCGGGTTGACTGTCTTTTTGGCGTGACAGCGTTACGTCCAGAAGTAGACGTCTGAAGCGCTCGTGCGGAGGCGTTCGGAGGCGCAACCTCATGGACCTCGTCGTCTTCGTGGGCTTGCAGGGTTCGGGCAAGAGCAGCTTCTACCGGCTGCGTTTCGCGGGCACGCATGCGCACGTCAGCAAGGACCTGTGGCCGAACGCGGTCCGCAAGGAGGCCCGCCAGCGCCGCTTCATTGCAGAGGCGCTGGCCGCGGGCCGTTCGGTGGTGGTGGACAACACCAATCCCTCGCCGGAGGTGCGCGCGCCACTCATTGCCCTGGGACGTGAGCACCGGGCGCGCATCATTGGCTATTACTTCGAGTCGAGGCTGGACGACTGTCTGGCGCGCAATGCCTCACGCGTGGGGCGCGCGAGGGTGCCCGAGGTGGCGCTGCGCGCCACCGTGAAGCAGCTCCAGAAGCCGCGCATCCAAGAGGGCTTCGACGCGCTGTTCTACGTGACGCTCGACGCTGGCGGCGGCTTCCGCGTCGCGCCCTGGCGGGCGGAGGCCGATGGAGCCTGAGGACCGGGCGCCGCGGGCCCTTCAACCCGCGGTGTCCACGCCCCCCGTCACCGACAGCACCTTCCACAGCCGGGGCTTGTCGTACTGGGGCGGAATCATGCCCAGCGGCCAGCCCTCGGCGGTGACCTCCGCGTACTGGTAGCTGCGCCCACCGTAGCGCAGCGCCGTCCCCTTGCCGGGCAGGCCCACGCCCACCGCCGCGTGCGAGAGCGGGTCCGAGTACAGCACCACCGCGTCGACGCCCACCTGCCGCAGCAACATCACCGCCAGCACCGCCTTGGAGTCACAGTCGCCGCGATTCTCCGCGGGGACCAGGGCCGGGGGGACGATGCCGAAGGCGTCGTGCTCGGGCAGCTCGTAGGTGATGCGCTGCACGAAGCCGAGGATGAGCTGCGTGGCCTGCGCGGCGTCCAGCCCGCGCTCGCGGATGGAGGCGACGAACTTGTCACCCAGTGCGCGCACGGGCCCGGCGTTGGTGCGCATCAGCTCCTCGTAGATGCAGCGCATGTCCGCGCTGCACCCGGGCGGGGCGTTGAAGGTGAAGCGCTCCTTGCCCAGCGCGCGGTAGCGCAGCCGGCGCCCCAGGGCCTCGTGCTCGTCCGCCAGCTCGCGGGCCAGCGTGGTGCCCAGCCCGTACGACACGCGGTGTTCGGGGGGGCGGATGCTGTCCGCCCGCCATTCATAGTCGTGGGCCTGCCGCGGAGACGTGCCCGGCGGAAGGAGCACCAGCCCCAGGTCCACGGGCCGTGCCCCGCTGGCGCGCCCGGGCTCCGCGGGCGCGATGTCCATGCCCGCAAGCTGGCCCAGCGTGCCCAGGCCGCAGCAGCACACGCCGCTCGCGAGGCCCACGGCGGCGAGCATCAGCTTGAAGAACGTCTTCACGCCGGCGCGCGCAGCGCCCCTTCGGGGAGCTGGGGGAAGGGGATGAGGCCATTGAGCGCCGCCTGGAGCCCCGGCGCGGTCAGCAGGGCGAGGACCAGCAGGATGGCGGAGAGGATGAGCGCCGCGGCGACGTTGCCCCTGCGCACCTCCGCCAGCTCGTCGATGCCGGGCGTCATCCGGTCGAACAGCAGCACGCCCGTGCCGAGCACCGTCACGCCCACGCCCAGGGACAGGCCCACGTGCAGGATGGCCGCCCCGACCAGCCGGCCCACCGTCGCGAGGTGGATGGGCGGGTTCTGCACGGTGAGGTCCACCGCGTCCGACGTGGCCTGCACCGCGTGTTGCACCAGCAGGCCCAGCGCCACCAGGCTCGCGGCGTGGACGGTGCAAGCGGCGACGTTGCCCTGGCGCAGCTCCTCCACCGGATTGGCGCCGAGGAGGCGGCCCAGCCCGCGCAGCGCGAACCAGATGCCCAGCGCGGCGACGAGGCCGCCGAATACCACCTTGATGAGGCCGACGAGAAGGAGGGCGAGGTCCATGACGAGCGAGGCGTGCCGGGCGCTCCAGATGGGTGCCCGGCCTCGCACTCTAGCCCGCCGTCTCGGCCGGCCGAAGGACCGTCGCGCCGCCCCCTGTGAATGCCGGGGGCAGGCTGGCACGCGGAGGCAGGAGCGAGCGAGCGCCCCTTCAGGGCTGGAGGGGCGCGCGAGGAGCGGTACGCCCGCTAGCGTGCCAGCGCATCTGGAGCCGGGGGAAGAGCGCGCGGAAGGCCGCGAACCACACGACCGCGGCCAGCAGGTCCACGGCGTAGTGGTACCGCAGCACCAGCGTGGACGTGATGATGGCCACGGCGACGGGCAGCATCAGACGGAACCGCAGCGGGTGCTGCCGCCGGTCGTGGTCCAGCAGCACGAGGGTGATGTACGTGTGCAGGCTGGGAAAGAGGTCGTAGGTCGATGAGCCGTTGGCGACGACCGCCGCGTTCAGCCAGGTGAGCGGGCCTCCCTCGATGGGCGCGGTGAACAGCTCGGGCCACGCTGCGGCGGGCCCCACCGCGGGCATCAGGTAGTAGCCGGCGAGGCCTGGCACATAGGCGGAGAAGACATGGCTGAAGAACTGCTCTGCCCGAGCGCGGGGGCCCACCAGCGCCCACGCCATGGCCAGATGCAGGTAGGCGTGGAACGCGAGGTAGCTGGCGCTGAAGACTTCGTTGACGCCGGGCGTGCTCCATCGCTGGAGCCACGCGGCGGGCGTGGCCCCGAAGAGGTGAACGTCCGCCGCCAGCAGCCAGGCGTCGCGCGTGGCGAGCCCGAGCGCCGGCACGGCCCGCTTGACGAAGGCGTACCAGAAGAACGTCGCCCCATAGGCGAGCAGCAGCCGCGCCCGGAAGACATGGGGCGCGCCGTCCAGCCGCGCCAGCAGCGCGACACAGCCCAGGTACAGCCCGGTGGCGCCCAGGGCCCAGGCGCTCTCGGGCGCGGAAGGGCCCGGCCCGAGCAGGAGCGCGGTGGTGAGGGCCACCCCGAAACCCGTCAGCAGCGCTTCGTGGAGATGCAGCCGCTCAAGCATCCGGCGTCGCGGGCCTGTTCTCTCGAATGTGCGAGCCGGTGACGACGCCGCGCACGAAGGAGAAATAGGAGGGAATGAAGGGCGCTCCCCGTGCGGCGAGCGCCGGGCGCAGCGTCCGGTGCAGCTCGGGAAGGTTGTACCAGGGCACGCGGGGATAGAGGTGGTGCTCCAGGTGGTAGTTCTCGTTGCACATGAAGAAGCGCGTCACGGGATTGGACAGGATGGTGCGCGTGCCCCGGATGGGGTGGCTGCTCTCGCGCAAGAACGTGTGCTGGCTCATGCCCCGGACGTTCACCAGGGTGTTGAGGATGAGCATGGGGATGACCCAGGCGTGCAGCAGGACGTTTCCAGGGATGAAGGACACGGCGAGCGCCAGGCCGGCGCAGACCAGGGAGACTTCGAGCGCGATCCACCGGCGCTCGGCGGCGGTGCCCTGGCGCCAGCCGAGGATGGGAATCAGGGTGATGTACGCCGGATAGCCCAGCAGCAGCCGGCCGATGTGCATCAGCAACTCCAGCCAGCGCCGCCCGGTGTAGTTGGCGTAGTGGTCGGGGTCCTTCCCTCCGCCCAGGTCGGCGTGGTGCCTCAGGTGCAGGACCTTGTAGGCCGCGTAGTTCTGGAGCACCGGCAGCGCACAGGCCATGCCTCCCAGCCGGTTCAGCCAGGGCCGGCGCGCCAGTCCACCGTGGACCGCCTCATGGGTGAACAGGCTGATGCCATGGAGGGAGGCGGCGGCGAGGAGGTAGAGCGCCGCGAGCAGGAGCGCGCCCGGGAGCGAAACCGCTCGTCCCGCGAGCGTGACGGACAGCGCACCGGCGCCCAGGTAGAGCCCCAAGAAGCACAGGAGGCGCGGGAGGTGCCGGGCATCGACCTGTTCCAGTTCGCGCAGCCGCGTGGGGGGCAGGGATTCTGTTTCGAGAGGCATCGTCGTCTGCTTTCGCGATAGGACCATGCCATGGAATCCGCGACGGCTTCGAGGCCACCCGCGCGTTTGAAGTTCGCCGTGGTCCGGGAGGACGCCTCCCTGGAGCTGGCGCTCATCGAGCGCACGAACGCCCGGGCCGTACTGACCGTGGCCTCGGGGGGCTGCAATCTGCTGACGTTGGCGCGGCGCCACCCGGGCATCGAGCTGGTGGGCTTCGACTTCAACCCGCGGCAGCTCGCCCATGTCCGGGAGAAGGCGGAAGCCTTGGGGCGGCGCTCCCTGGCCTGCTTCAACGTGGACGGGGACGACCCGGCCGCCTTGAACCAGCGCGGCGAGTTCGAGGGGCTCTTCCGCACGCTCCGCCGCTTCATCGAGGAGTTCGTCGCGCCCGCGAGCGAGCTGTCGGCCTTCTTCGCGTCCGACACTGCCTCCTCGCGGCGGCGCGAGCTGTGCTCCCGCTGGTTCGGCTCGCCCTACTGGCCCGTGGCCTTCGAGCTGGCGCTGGCGGCGCCGCTGCTGCACGCGATGTTCGGTCCCTCCGCGACGCAGCACGCGGAGCCCGGCTCCTATCCGGGCTACTTCCAGCGCGTCTTCGAGCGGGGCCTCCAGCGGGAGGACGCGCCTCGCAACCCGTTCCTCCAGCACGTGCTGCTCGGCCGCTACCTGGACGCGGATGCTCCCGAGTACGTGCGGGCGGCGGGGCCGGTGTCACTGACGCTCATCGAGGGCTCGCTGCCCGACGTCCCGGACCTGGGCCGCTTCGGCGTCATCTCCCTGTCCAACATCTTCGACTGGTCGGAGGACGCGCTCGTGGCGCAGTGGGCCACGCTGCTGTCGCGCGAGGCCCGGCCCGGGTGCGCCATCCTCCTCCGGCAGCTCAACAACCGCCGGGACCTCCGGCGCTTCTTCACCCCGGCCTTCGCGTTCGATGACGCGTTCGGCGAGGCGCTGCTTGCCCGCGACCGGAGCCTGTTCTACGAGCGCATCGAGGTCGCCTTCCGCCGTCCGTCCACCCAACCATGAAAGACGTGCGCTTCGTCGTCGCCCGGCCCGAGACGCTCGGTCCCTATGTCGAACGGCTGCGCCTGCTGGAGCAGGGCATCCACTATCCGCTCGCGGACGGCGCCGACCACTTCTTCATCGACCACGGCCCGGAGTACCACCCGTTCTTCTCCTCGATGGGCGAGGCGTATTTCCTGCTGGCCCTGCGGGGAGACGCGCTGCTGGGCTCGGTGACGGGGGTGGCCCGAACGGTGTCGCATGGGGCGCGGAAGCGGCACGCGCTCTACATCTGCGACCTCAAGCTGGCGAAGCACGCGCGAGGCTCCGGCCTGTCGACGCGGCTGCTGCTCCAGGGGCTCAAGCACCTCTTCCTGATTCCGCCCCTGCGGCGGACGCGGTTCCTCTACGGCGCGGCGATGCGGGGCGCCCGGGGCGATGTGATGCACATCGCCCGTGGGTGGAATCCGCTGCGGCTGGGGCGCCCGGCGAGCCGGCTCGCGCTCTACTTCGTGCCGCCCGCCCGGCTGGCGGCGCTGGACACGCGGGCGGCGCCTCGCCGGCCCGAAGGCGAAGGGCTGCAACTGGGGCCCGCGCCCGGACGTCCCCTGGAGGGGGCGGGGTGGTGCTCCACCGCCGGGAGCAAGGACCTCCAGCGGCACTCGACGGGGCGCCCGTGGCCGCTGGTCCACCTCGCGGCGCCGCCCACGGCGTGGACGCACGGGTGGGGTGAGTACCTGCGGACGTGCGGAGAGGCCCTTGCGGCCCGGGGCGGAGAGGCGCTGGCGTGCTTCAGCATCGACGAGCGGCTGGGGGACCACGTCCACTGGCTGCGCGAGGCCGGCATCGCGCCCGACTCCGTGTGCACCGTGTATTCACTGGACCTGTCCTTTCGGGTACGAACACCCGCATGGGTTCACCTTCCCTCGTCCGAAATCTGAGGCTTCGCCAGCACATCGCCGGGCTCAAGGCGGAGTGGAACATGCTGGACACGTCCTACTTCCGAGCGCTGCGAGAGGGCTCCTTCTCGCGCGAGGACTTCGTCGAGACGCAGCGCCAGTTCCTCGCCGCCGTTGCGTACTTCCCGCGCCCCATGGCGGTGCTCGCCAGCCGCCTGCCGGATGCCGCGCAGCGGCTGCCCCTGGTGGAGAACGTCTTCGACGAGCACGGGCGCGGCACGCTGGCTCATGGCCACGAGAGCACCTTGCGGCTGCTCCTGGAGCGACTGGGCGTCTCCGCTGCCCAGATGGAGCGGGTGGTCGTGTGGCCGGAGGTGCGGGCCCTCAACGCCGCGCTGATGGGCATCGCCGCCTTCGAGGACACGCTCACCGGGCTGGCCGTGTTCGGCATCCTCGAGGACCTGTTCAGCGGCATCTCCCTGGCGCTGGGGCAGGGCATCGTCGCGCGCGGCTGGCTGGATGCGGCGCAGGTGGTGCACTACCCCACGCACGCGGGCCTCGACGAGCTGCACGCCGAGGGCTTCTATCAGCAGCTCGACGCGCCCCATGGCGCGGGCGCCGTGGCGGCGCGGGGCATCGAGGAGGCGCTCGCGCTGGGCGGCCACCTCCTCCTGGGGCTGTATGACGACCTCTTCCGGGCGCGAGGGCGGCGCGTGGCGTGAGCGGGCCCGCGCCTTGGCTTCAGCCTGGCGGCCTGGGGCCCTCGTGGACCGTGTCCCCGACGGCGTAGAGGCGCAGCCAGCGTCGCTCCCGGAGGAGCTGCTGGATGGGCGCCCGGAGCGCGGCCCGGAGCCGAGGCTCCTCCGTGCTCGCGGAGACAGACAGGGGCCATGCCGCGCCTCCGAGCTCGGGCGGGGCGGGGGACTCGCCTTCGAGGACGAGCCGGATGACGAGCGGCGGCAGGTCCGAGGACTCCACCGCGGGCAGCGCCGTCATGGCCCGGGCGCGCCCGGGCGAGGCCAGGTGGTTGAAGAGGCTCACCGCTTGCTGGGCGACCTCCGGCCGCGAGCACTCGAAGACCACGGACCAGGTGCGCGCTGGCTTCAGCTCCGGCACGCGCTGCAGCCAGCGGAACAGCAGCACCGCGAGCGCGGCGCCCAGGAGCTGCGCGGCGACGAAGGACTCCACGTCCATGGGGTGGATGGCGCTGGGCCGGGTGCTGACCGCCCGCGCGAGGACGAGCGCGGGGTTCGCCAGCGAGCGTGAGTCCGTGAACCAGACGGTGGCGGCCACATAGCCCGCGACCACGCCGGGGAGCACGGCGGGGCGGGTGCGCACGCAGGCGCGTACCATGACGAGCAGCCCGAAGGTGGCGACCAGCTCCGTGAGGAAGCGCGCCACGCTGGCGGAGGGCGCGCGGGTGGCGACGAGCACGGGCTCATGGCACATGAGGTGCGCCGCGAGCCTGCCCGCGACGGCGCCTCCCAGCTGGGCCAGCACCACGAGGGGGACGTCCCGCCAGCGCGTCCCATCTTCGAGCGCATCCGCGAAGGTGAGCGCGGGGTTGAGGTGCGCGCCCACGAGCGGCTGGAGGACCAGGGCGAGGCAGGCCAGCATCGCGCCCACGGCCAGGGAGATGAAGAGCCTGCCATCGGTGGCGCTCACGCCCAGCTGCTGGGCGACGTGGTACGCGCCCTCCACCGCAACGACGAGCAAGGCGCACCCGAGCGCCTCCACCACGAGTCGCCGGGAGCGGTTCGGGCTGCCCTCGTCGGCGTGCGTCACGCTCAGTGCCTCCTTCCGTGTGACGGCCTTCGGGGTGTCACCCTATGACTCACCCGCCGCACCGTCAAAGCCGGGGGCCGAGAAGGGACGGCCCGTGTGAGCTGACCGCCAGCCCCTGGAGGGAGGTGCCGGGCTCGGTCCTTCATGGCCTCCGCGCGCGCAGCCGCCAGACCTGGAAGGTGTGCAGCCGCCGCCCGCGGAAGTCTCCGTGCAGTGCCACCGGGCCCTCCATCGCGGTGAAGCGGGAGCGCAGGTCCTCGGGGGGCGGTGGGCCGCCCTCACTCACCCACAGCGCGTCCTGGCCCGGCATCACGTCCGCGTCGCCCCAGAGGTCATACTGGCTGAAGCGCGCGGGCGCCCCCGTCCGCGTGCGCCGCCGCGCGTGGTACGCCACCTGCGAGGCCAGCTGATAGCTCGGGGCGTACACGGTGGCCACGCTCTCCGGCGTCGTGCCGGGGAACAGCCGCTCCGGCGCGGCCAGCTCGCGCAGCACGCCCCAGCCGTGCGTCCGCGCGAGCGTGGTGTCTCGCGGGAAGTGGAGCACCGGGAAGAGCAGGTGCGTGCCGACGAGCAACACCACGGCCAATCCCGTGAAGACCGCTGCGCGCTGCCAGATGGGGCGCATGCCCGCCACGCCCACGCAGGCTGCGACGTAGGCGACGGCCGGCCAGTTGGCCTCGCCGCGCGAGCGCAGCGATGCGAAGCCGAAGAAGAAGAGGGGCACCAGCACCGCCATGCGGAGCAGGAGCTGCGCGCGCGGGCCGCGGAGGCCGTACACCAGCGCCAGGGGAAGGAGCACGGGGCCTCCCATGGCGAGCTGGCCCGCGAGGAAGGCTCCGAAGGTGCGCCAGCCGCCGCGCCAGTCGTGTCCGAGCCCGTGGCCGAGCTGGAAGGCGAAGCCCGCCCAGTCGTGCCCCGCGTTCCAGAGCACCACCGGCGCGAAGAACGCTCCCGCCAGGGCCGCCGTGCGCCACGCGCCCCAGGGCATGCGGCGCGCCCGCAGCGAGGTGAGGAGGAACGCCACGGCCAGCAGCACGGCGGGGTACTTCGAGAGCAGCGCGCAGCCGCCCGCCAGCCCCGCCCACCCCCACCGCTCGCGCCACAGGGCCCACAGGGCCAGCGTCCAGAACAGCAGGAGGGGCGAGTCCGGCGTGGGCCACACGCCCGCCACCGCGCTCACGGGGACGGTGCTCCAGAGCGCCGCCGCGCGCCAGCCGGCACCGGCGTGGCCATGGACGTCCCGCGCGAGCCCCCACACCGCGGCCACCGTCCCCACGCCGCACAGCAGCGCGGTGCCCTCGATGCCCAGCAGGGCGATGTGCCACGCCACCAGCGGCGGATGGTCGAAGTAGCTCCAGTCGAGCCGCTGCGCCCATTGCCAGTAGTAAGCGGTGTCGAAGTAGACGTCCGTCCCAAGCACCAACACGAGGCGCGCGCCCAGGGCCATGCAGAGCACGACGGCGCAAGGCTTCAGGCCCAGGCCGGGCATGGCCCCATGGGCGGGAGGGCGGGGCAGCGGAGACATGGCGCGGAGCTAGGCGCGCCGGCCCTCTGTTCACCATTGTCCCGCCGGCGCTTTCGGCTTGCCCACCCCCGTGCGGGTTCGTATCTCGACAGCAGGCCCTTTCCCCGGAGTCCCGATGGCCGCGCTTCCTCCGTCAGCCGACACTTCCAACCGCCTGGCCCGGGAGCCGTCGCCGTACTTGCGCCAACACGCGCACAACCCCGTGGACTGGTTCCCCTGGGGCGAGGAGGCGCTCGCGCGAGCGAAGGCGGAGGGCAAGCCCATCCTCCTGTCCGTGGGCTACTCCGCCTGCCACTGGTGCCACGTCATGGCGCACGAGTCGTTCGAGTCGCCCGACACGGCCCGGCTGATGAACGAGGGCTTCATCAACATCAAGGTGGACCGCGAGGAGCGGCCGGACCTGGACCAGCTCTATCAAGGCGTGGTGCAGCTCATGGGGCAGGGCGGCGGCTGGCCCCTCACGGTGTTCCTCACGCCCGACCTGAAGCCCTTCTACGGCGGCACCTACTTCCCGCCGGAGGACCGCTACGGACGCCCGGGCTTCCCCCGGCTGCTCATGGCGCTGCGGGACGCGTGGGCGAACAAGCAGGACGAGGTGCAGCGGCAGGCGGCGCAGTTCGAGGAGGGGCTCGGTGAGCTGGCCACCTACGGCCTGGAGGCCGCGCCCTCGGTGCTGACGGTGGCGGACGTGGTGGCCATGGGGCAGCACATGGCGAAGCAGGTGGACAGGGTCCACGGTGGCTTTGGCGGCGCGCCGAAGTTCCCCAACCCGATGAACCTCGCGCTGATGCTGCGGGCGTGGCGGCGCGGCGGCGGCGCGCCGTTGAAGGACGCGGTGTTCCTCACGCTGGAGCGCATGGCCCAGGGCGGCATCTACGACCAACTGGGCGGCGGCTTCCACCGGTACTCGGTGGACGAGCGCTGGCGGGTGCCCCACTTCGAGAAGATGCTCTACGACAACGCGCAGCTCCTGCACCTCTACGCGCAGGCGCAGCAGGTGGAGCCCCGGCCGCTGTGGCGCAAGGTGGTGGAGGAGACGGCGGAGTACGTGCGCCGCGAGATGACCGACGCGGGCGGCGGCTTCTACGCGGCGCAGGACGCGGACAGCGAGGGCGAGGAGGGGAAGTTCTTCGTCTGGACGCCGGAGGAGGTCCGCGCGGCGCTGCCGGAGTCACAGGCGGAGCTGGTGCTGCGTCACTTCGGCATCAAGCCCGGCGGCAACTTCGAGCACGGCGCCACCGTGCTGGAGGTCGTCGTCCCGGTGGCGGCGCTGGCGAAGGAGCGCGGGCTGCCGGAGGACGAGGTGGCGCGCGAGCTGGCCGCCGCCCGGCGGACGTTGTTCGACGTGCGAGAGCGGCGGGTGAAGCCGGGCCGGGACGACAAGCTGCTGTCGGGGTGGAACGGGTTGATGATTCGCGGGCTCGCGCTCGCCGCGCGTGTCTTCGACCGGCCGGAGTGGGCCCGGTGGGCCGCGTCCGCCGCGGACTTCGTGCTGGAGAAGGCGTGGGACGGGACGCGGCTGGCGCGCTCATACCAGGAGGGGCAGGCGCGCATCGACGGCTTCCTGGAGGACTACGGCGACCTGGCCTCGGGCCTCACCGCGCTCTACCAGGCCACCTTCGACGCGAAGTACCTGGAGGCGGCGGACGCGCTGGTGCGCCGCGCGGTGGCGCTCTTCTGGGACGCGGAGAAGGCGGCGTACCTCACCGCGCCCCGGGGGCAGAAGGACCTCGTGGTGGCGACGTATGGCCTCTTCGACAACGCGTTCCCGTCCGGGGCCTCCACGCTGACGGAGGCGCAGGTGGAGCTGGCGGCGCTCACCGGTGACAAGCGGCACCTGGAGCTGCCGGAGCGCTACGTGTCGCGCATGCGCGACGCGCTGGTGCGCAACGCCATGGGCTACGGCTACCTGGGGCTGGCAGCGGACGCGCTGCTGGAGGGCGCGGCGGCTGTCACCCTCGCGGGCTCGCGCGAAGAGGTGGTGCCGCTGCGGGCCGCCCTGGACCATGCCTTCACGCCCACCGTCTCCGTGGGCTGGAAGGCCGCGGGGCAGCCGGTGCCTCCGCTGCTGAAGGACCTCTTCGAGGGCCGCGAGCCGGTGAAGGGACGTGGCGCGGCCTACCTGTGCCGGGGCTTCGTCTGCGAGCTGCCCGTCACCGAGCCGGACGTGCTGGCGCGGCGGCTGGCGGCGCTCACCGGCCCCTGAGCGGGGCCGGCGCGGCCCGGCTCACTCGACGGACATCACCTTCAGCGCGCCGATGAGCGGCGTGATTTCGGCGTTGCCTTCCTTGCCGAAGGCGAAGTGCGTGGCGTCCGCCACCACCTGGTTGAAGGTGGGGTCCAGCTGCGTCCACTCGCCCACGTAGGCCTCCACCCACTCGTGCCAGTAGAGGGCGGGCACGCCGTCCTGGTTCACCATGTAGATGACGCCGTCCACGCGCCGGGCGGGCACGCCGGCCGCGCGCAGCAGCGCCACCGACAGCAGCGAGTGCTCCGTGCAGTCGCCCTTCTTCTGGCTCAGCACGTCCGTGGCCCGGTCCGCGCTGGCGCCATAGTCCTTCTCCAGGTTGGAGTACACCCAGGCGTTCACCTTCTGGGCGATGCGGTACGCGTCCTTCTCGTTGCCGGCAATCTTCTTCGCCAGCTCGCGGATGGCCGGCGCGTCGCTCTCCACGAAGAGGGTGGACTTGAGGTTCTCCCCCCCTTCCGGGTCCTTCAGCGGCAGGGGCTTGAGCGTGGTGGGCGCGGCGGCGGACAGGGTGACTTCCACGCTGCCGTCCGGCCGCGTCTTGTAGTGCTGACGGTAGGTCTGCTCCCGGAACTTCTCCGGCAGGCCCTGCACCACCAGCTTGACGCTGCCGGGCACGGTGCGGGCGGCGTCAGGCAGCGGCTTGGGCAGCACCACGCGCGTGAGGCCGAAGACCTCCACCAGGTCCAGCCGCTTCGCGATGGCCTCCGTCTCCTTCCGGGCCTGCATCGTCGTGCCGTAGTCCACCAGCACCATCTCCCCGCGCTGGGTGACGTAGGAGACGACGGGGACCTTCTCCTTCTCCGACATGGTGATGGCCTTGCCCAGCTTCACCTTCACGCCGTTGATGACCCGCTGCTCCTCGGGCTCCACGGTGGTGGCGAGGCCGTACGTCTCCAGGTCCATCCCGTCGAGCGAGAAGCCCGACACCTTCGCCTTGCGCAGCAGCGCGACGCGCGGCGGGTCGGCGTCCTCCACGAACTCCTTCGCGGGGGGCAGCTTCGGGAGCGCCTCGTCGGCGCGGCCCGGGCGCTTGCGCACCACCTGGACGCCGTCTGGCGTCGCCGTGCCCTCCAGCGTCTGCGTGCCGCCGTCCCCCGTCTGCTTCACCACGAAGGACAGCAGGCGCCCGCCCGGCTTCGCCTCGTAGATGCGCTCCTCGTGGTGCATGCGCTCGGAGATGCGCGAGCCGACCATGGCCTTGAAGACGAGCTGGTTGGTCGCCTTCACGCGGGCCGGCGTGCCCGGCAGAACCTCCAGGTGGGTGAACAGCCAGCCGACCTTCTTGTCCATGAGGTAGAGGCCGAAGTACTCGCCACCCTTGGGCCGGGCGGCCTTCACCACGTCCGAGACGGGGGCCTGGGCCGGGGCGGCTCTGGCCGCCGCGGTGGGCGCCTTCGCGAGCGCGGACGGCGCGCCCGCCAGCAGGGCGCACAGGGACACGAGGACGAGGGAGGTCGGTCGGTGCGTGCGAGTCATCGTGCCCCTTCTAACGAGGGAAGGGGCCGTTGTCTTCACCCGCCCGTCGCCGCGGGGGCGGGGACTACAGCCGCTTGGTGAGGATGATGAGGTCGTCCCCCACCTTGTAGAAGTCGCGGATGCGGGCCTCCTCGCCGTACTTCATGGAGGCATAGAAGCCGCGCGTGGGGCCGTACGCCTCCGTGGCGCTCGTCTCCACGCGGATGAGGCGCCCGTTGCGGCGGCGCAGGTCGCCCTCCATGGCGGACACCAGCGCGGCGCCTACGCCCTGGCCGCGAACTTCCGGTGCGGACGCAATCCAGTACAGGTCGTAGGTGTCTTCCGTCATCGGCGTGGGGCCGTAGCAGATGTAGCCCACGAGCTGGCCGTCCCGGTCCGCGACGAGGATGGCGTAGTCGGTGTTGCCCTGCTGGAGCGTGGTGTTCGCCAACTCGATGGCGACCTCAACCTCCTGCGGCGAGAAGGTTTCGATCCTTCGAATCAGCGCGGCGATTGGCTCCCGGTCCTTTTCTTCGATGGGGCGGATGTCCATGTGCTCTTTCGAGGGCGACCTCCACGAGCCGGGACGCCAGGGCCGGGTAGTCCATGCCGGCGGCCAGGGCGGCCTTGGCGAAGCCCGCGTCCGGATGGAGGTCACAGTTGGGGTTGATGTCGATGACGTAGGGCACGCCCTCCGGAGACACCCGGAGGTCCACGCGTCCATAGTCCTGGCAATCCAGCGCTGCAAAGGCTTCCAGCGCCACCTGCACGCAGCGGGACTCCAGCGCCGCGTCCGCCCGGCACGGGCCGCTGGTGGTGTCCCGGTACTCCGGCGACGACGCCTCCCACTTCGCATTGTAGGAGACGATGTTGGGCCGGTCCTCGAAGGTACGGCCGAAGACAATCTCCGTCAGGGGCAGCGCCTGTCGCGGCTGGTTCCCGAGCAGCGGCACATAGATTTCCCGCCCGGGGATGAACCGCTCCACCAGGGCGGGCTGATGGAACTCGCGGAGCACCGCGTCACAGGCACGCACCAGCGCGGCGCGCTCGTGCACGACGGACTCCGACGTCACGCCCATGCTGGCGTCCTCGCGTGCGGGCTTGACGATGAGGGGCCAGGGCAGGTCCACCGCCAGCGCATCCTCCAGCCGCTCCACCACGCGGAAGGGCGGGGTGGGCACGCCGCGCGCGGTGAGGACCTCCTTCGCCTTCGGCTTGTGCAGCGCCAGCCCCAGGGACAGCGCGGAGGAGCCCGTATAGGTCAGGCCCAGCGCGTCCAGCAGGCAGGGGACCGCCATCTCTCCGCGGCTGTCGGCGGCCAGGGACTCGCAGAGGTTGATGACCAGGTCGGGCTGGCGCCGCCGCAGGGTCTCCACGAAGTCGAGCCGGTCCCCTTCGATGGCGAGCGGCTCGGCCAGGGTGTCGCCCCGGTTGAGGGCGTCGGCCAGCGTGGCGACGACGCGGACCACATCCTCCCGGGCCTCCCGCCCAGGGTCGTCCTCGAGGAGGTCGTGGTCGCGGTTGTGCAGCAGGATGATGTGCATTCGGTGGTGCCGGAGGGTTACCACGTCCCCTTCCAGCATCACAGCCCGCTCAAGTGGCGGGCTCCCCCCTGGCTGCTCCGCGTGGAGGTTCGCGATACGTTTGGGCATCTCCCGAGGGGGTATCCAGGAGTATGGAAAGGGAATCATGCGCATCCGTGACCCCATCCACGGCACCATCCCGGTCAGCGACCCCGAGAAGGCCGTCATCGACAGCCGGCACTACCAGCGGCTGCGCTACATCCGGCAGCTCGGCTTCGGGGACCTGGCCTTTCCGGGGGCCACGCACACGCGGCACATCCACTCCCTGGGGGCCATGCACGTGGCCTCGCGCGTCTTCGGCGCGGTGGCCGCGCGCTCGTCGCTTCCGGAGGACGTGAGGGAGCGCTTCTGCGCGGCGGTGCGGCTGGCGGTGCTGTGCCACGACCTGGGGCACATGCCGCTGTCGCACGCCTCGGAGCGCATCGCCCCGAAGCGCTCGCTCCTGCGCCTGCCGTCCTGGCTGGACGGCACCGCGGAGGGGGAGCTGGCCACGCACGAGGACTACACGGCGAAAATCCTCCTCGACAGCTCGCTGACGCCCATCATCGAGAAGCACTTCGGCGGCCTGGGCATCACGCCCATGGCGGCGGTGGCGCTGGTGTCGGGGGCGAAGCCGCCCAGGGACCCGGGCTTCACCCACCAGGGCGTGGACTGGACGCCGCTGCTGCGCGCCATCGTGTCCGGCGAGCTGGACGCGGACCGCATGGACTACCTGCTCCGGGACTCCTTCTATACGGGCGTCAACTATGGCCGGTACGACATGGATTGGATTGTCAGCAACCTCAATCCGGCGGTGAAGGACGGGCGGGCGTACCTCGCGCTCAGCCGGGCGGCGGCGTTCGCCTTCGAGGACTTCCTGCTCAGCCGCTACCACATGTTCGTGTCGGTGTACCTGCACCACACCTCGGTGAACTTCGACTACATGCTGCGGCGCTATTACGAGGAGTCGCCCGGTGAGTTCGAGATTCCCTCGGACCCGGAGGAGTTCCTCCTCTGTGACGACTCGGCGCTCTGGTACACGCTGCGCCGCTCGAAGAACCCCTGGGCCCAGCGCATCAGCCAGCGGCAGGGCTACAAGCTGCTGGCGCAGTTCACGGAGCGCGACACGGGGTATGACCTGGACGTGCTGCGCAGCGCGCTGGTCTCCCACAAGTTCGACCACTACGTCGTTGAATCCCAAAACGTCTTGAGCAAGTACACCTCCGGTCCGTCCTCCGGTGGGCCGAGCCTCTTCATCATCGACGCGTCCACGGGCCGGCTGACGGAGGTCGCGCGTTATACGCCGCTGTATCAGCGCTACAGTGGCGCGGTGCGGCTCGTCCGGCTGTATGTCCGGCCGGACCAGTCGGACAAGGCACACGCATTGATGGGCCGGCTCCTCGGCCAGGCGGTGGACTCATGAGCGAGCGTCTTCCGGGGATGGGCCTCCTGGACCTGACCCATACCCCCGTGGAAGCCCGGCCTTCCTCCGTGGCGTTGCTGTACCGGCGGGTGGACGAGGGCGTGGAGGTGTTCTGGGTGAAGCGCGGGAAGGCGCTCCGCTTCGCGGGAGGCTTCTATGCCTTCCCCGGCGGAAAGCTGGATGCGGCGGACGCGGAGGTCGAGGTCCGCGGAGCCAGCGGGGAGGACGCGGCCCTTCGCTCGGCCGCGGCGCGCGAGCTGTTCGAGGAGACGGGCGTGCTGGTGGCGGACGGCGCAGAGGCGCTGTCCGCGTCGAAGCGGGAGGCGCTGCGAAAGGCGCTGCTGGCCGGGACGCAGGGGTGGGGCGCGATGCTGAAGGTGGAGGGCCTGTCGCTGGACGCGGAGGACTTCCGCGCCGCCGGCCGCTGGGTGACGCCGCCGTCCCTCCCCGTGCGCTTCGACACGCGCTTCTATCTGGTGGAGATGCCGGCGCATGCGCGGGCGGAGTGGTGGCCCGGCGAGCTGGCCGAGGGCGCCTGGGTGCGGCCCGCGGAGGCGCTGGCGCGCTGGCGTGATGGCTCGGCCCTGTTGCACCCGCCCGCGGTGCACGCCTTCCAGGTGCTGGCGTCCTTCACCGACGCGTTGGAGGCGCAGGAGCGCCTGTCGGCGCCCCCGTACTGCCCGGGCTTCATCTCCCAGCGCATCGAGTTCCAGCAGGGGGTGCGCGTGGTGGCGCTGGAGACGCCCACGCTGCCCCCGGCCGCGCATACCAACGCATATGTGCTGGGAAACGGCGAGCTGCTCATCGTCGACCCGGGCGCCTCGGACGTGCGGCAGTACGCGAAGCTGCTGTCGCTGGTGTCGGGCTTGAAGGCGGAGGGGCTGCGGCCCCTGGCGGTGGTGCTCACCCACCACCACGGTGACCACGTGGGAGGCGCCCGCGCGGTGAAGGAGCGGCTGGGTATTCCGCTGTGGTGCCACGCGCGCACGGCGGACCGGCTGGACTTCCCGGTGGAGCGGCTGCTGCGGGACGGTGACGTGCTGGAGCTGGCGGGCGAAGTCCCCCAGCGCTGGCGCGTGCTGCACACGCCGGGACATGCCCAGGGGCACGTGTGCCTCGTGGACGAGCGCAGCCGCGCGGCGGTGGTGGGGGACATGGTGGCGGGCGTGGGCACCATCGTCATCGACCCGCCGGAGGGGCACATGCGCGACTACCTGACGCAGCTCGCGCGACTGAAGGACCTTCCGGTGAGCACGCTGTACCCGGCGCACGGCTCGCCGATTCCGGACGGGCCCGCGAAGCTCCAGGAGTACCTGGACCACCGGGCGGCACGCGAGGCGCTCATCCTCCAGTCGGTGCCGCCCGACGGCGCCACGCTGGCGCAGGTGGTGTCCCGGGCCTACGCCGACACGCCGCTGCCGATGCATCCCGTCGCCGAGCGCAGCGCGCTGGCCACGCTGGAGAAGCTGGTGGAGGAGGGGCGCGTGCGCGAGGACGCGCTCCAGTACTTCCGCGTCTAGAAGCGGCCCGCGAGCCCGAGCGCTCCGCCGCCGGGCGCCGCTGACACCATGGGCATCAGCGCCGGGCCGCTGGCCGGCGCGCGCTGGCGTTGCCGGCGAAGGCCGTGCGACAGCTCGAACGCGAGGATGGAGGCCGCCACCGGCGCGGCACACGCGGCGGCCAGCGCGGGCCACGGCAGCTCGCCATCCGTCAACGCGATGACGGTGAGGGGCACGCCCGTTCCCACCAGGCCCCCCAGCAGCGTGGGCACGAAGCCCCCATGGGCGTCCATCAGCGAGCCCGCGAGATAGGTGCCGGAGGCCGCGCCCAGCCCCATGCCCACCGAGGCGCTGAGCAGCGTGGCGTTCCGGGACCTCCTGCACTCGCTGTAGTTGCACGCTCCCCGCTCCGTGACGAGCACGCCGCCGAGGAACGCCACCGCGAAGCCGGTGGCCCCTATCAGCGCGCCGCCCACCGTCTCGCCCACGAGGCGTGCGCCCCGAGGGAACAGCTCCTCGCTCGCCGCATGCATCCGCCGGGGGACACGCGCCCGGGTGGAGGGTGGCGGTTGTTCCGCCGAGGGGCGCGCTTCCGAAAGGCTTGAGGGGGCTTCGGTGAGCGGCGCATCCGCCGCCGGCCGGGCGGCCACCAGGGAGGGCAGGAGGAGGGCGAGCGCGATGGGGCGGAAGTGAGGGAGATGCATGGCCACGGGCCTGCTACTGAGAGCATGGCCCCGGCGCGGATGCCATCACCTCCGTGGCCGGTTTCGCGGTGAACAGGGCGGTCAGAAGCGGCCCATCAGGCCCAGGCGCGGCCCGTGGCCGGTCACCCCCGCGACGGGAACGACCTGGACCGGGCTCGCTTTCACGGGGGGCGCTTCTGGCTTCGCAGACAGCTCGTAGCCCGTCACGGCGCCGACGATGGGGAGCAGCAGCAGGGCCGCGGCAAGGCCCTGGTTGTCATCTCCCACGCCCAGCACGGCCGAGCCCAGCAACACGCCCCCCCAGCCCACGAGGCTCCCGGCGGCGGTGCCGAGGAAGGTGCCTCGGCCACCCATGAGGTTGCCGCCAAGCCACGTCCCCGCGGGGATGCCCACCAGCACGCCGGTGATGCCGCCGACGCCCGCGACGATGCCGCACTCGTCGCACCCCACGGTGGAGGCGCCCATGAGGTAGCCGGTCAGCAGTCCCAGGGTGCCCGCCACGACGCCGCCACCCGCGCCGGCCGCGAACTCCACCGCCAGCCGTGGCACCGGGTCCGAGGCCCTCGCGCGCTCCTTGCTGGGAAGGGCCTGCTCGCTGAGGGTGGGCGTGTCGCCCGGCTCCCGGCTCGACGCGGCGGCGTCGCCGGTGGCGTCCGGGGGCGTTGGCGTGTCGAGGCCGCCCGGCGCGGAAATCAGCGGGGGTGGGGTCAGCTCGGTGGCGGGCGCCCGGGCTGGCTCCCCCGGGGTGGGCTCCTGCGCCCATGCCGCGCCGTGGCCCCAGAGGACCAGGGCCGCCAACCCGGTGGAGAGCGCTCGTGAGGACTTCACTCGAATCACGTTACCGCAACAGGCGCCGCGCGTCGCCCAGGCTCAACCGGCGGAGGCCTGGGACATCGGCTGGGCGCGGCCCTTGCGGCGCAGGAGCACCCACGCCAGGGGAATGCCGCCCAGCAGGAGCTGGGGAACGAGCGAGAGGGCGTCCGGATGGATGCCCAGCATGTCCACCGTGATGAAGGGGAAGGGCAGCGGTGACAGCGGCAGCGCTCCGACTTCCTGGAGCGAGTGCAGGCCCTTGCCCAGCAGCATCACCGCGGTGATGACCAGGATGACGGTGGACGCGTTGAAGAGCGTCTTCATCGGCAGCCGGTAGCCCAGCCGGTTGACGAAGAGGACCAGGGCCACCAGGGCCACGACGCCCGCCAGCGCGCCCCAGGCCACGCCCTCCGGGGAGTCCAGCGCGAGCCCCTGGAGGAAGATGGCCGTCTCGAAGCTCTCGCGCAGCACCGCGGTGAAGGCGATGAGGAACAGGCCCGTCATGCTGCCCCGGCCCAGGGCGCTCTGCATCTTCTCGCGCAGCTCGCCCATGAACTGGCTGATGTTGGAGCGCGCGTTGAGCCACAGCGCGGCGTACAGCAGCATGCCCACCGCCACGAGCGCGGCGATGCCCTCCAGCCACTCGCGGTGGGCGCCGGCCAGCAGGTTGCGGCCGAGGAGGTAGGACAGCGCGCCCACCACCAGCGCGGACATCCAGCCGGCGTGCACCACGCGCGCGTGCTGGGTGGCCTTCATCTTCCGCAGCGCGGCCAGCAGCGCGGCGACGATGATGGTCGCCTCGAAGCCCTCGCGCAGCAGGATGAGCAGCGTCAGCCACATCGTGGACAGCAGGCTCGCGGCGCTGCCCGAGTCGCGGCGCGCCTGGTCCAGCAGCGCCAGCAGCTCACGGCCCTCGTCCTGAAGGTGGGGGCTGCCGCGCTCCGCCGCCAGGCGGGCCTTGAGGAAGCCCTGCTCGATTTTCAGCGTCAGCGCCGCGTCGCGCGAGCTGAGCTTGGGCTCCACGGGCTCCACGCCGTTGAGGTAGCCATCCAGCAGGGCCGCCTTGGCGCCCGCGATGTCACCGGCGGCGCCCAGCTTCATGGCCTGCTGCACACTCTCCCGGGCGGCGAGCAGCGAGCGCTCCTCGTCCGCATCCGGCATCTTCTGGCGCAGGCAGGCCAGGTTCTCCTCGCCGAACTCCTTCACCAGGTCCGCGTCGGTGGCGTTGGCCAGCCGCTCTAGCGAGACGCGCGGCGGCGTGCCCTCGCACTCGGGCAGGCGCAGGGTGAAGGTGAAGAAGGCCAGCGCCCAACGCTCGTCCTCGGACAGGGTGGGGTAGGCAGGCATCGCGGTGCCCGGCACGCCGAAGCTGGTGGTGTTGAAGGCCTTGTAGGGCGTGAGGCCGTTCATCAGCTCCGCGTCCTGGAAGTTGGCGGGCGCCGGCTCCATGTCGGCGGCGATGGCCACGTTCGCGCTGCCGTCCGCGCCGTGGCAGGCGGCGCAGTTGGTGGCGAAGAGGGACTTGCCCAGCGCCAGGTCCGGCGGGCGGCGCGGGCTGCGCGCGAGCCCGCCGGCCACCACGAGGTCCTCCACGAGCTCACCGCAGTCCCTGCTGACGCCCTCGGCGTCCTCGGCCTTGTCCACGCGGGCCTGGATGTTCCGCACGCGCGGCAGGAAGGCCTCCGCCGCGGGGCCCAGGCCGCGCGCCGCGTCCACCGCCTCCGCCGCGAAGCTCTTCTGCTCCTCCAGCTCGAACGCGGACTGGGACTCGATGGCGAGCGGATAGTCCGCCTCCAGGTACTGGAGGATGCCGATGAGCCGGTGCCACGTGCGCTCCTCCGAGTCGCCTCCGTCCGCGCGGGACGAGAAAGGCAGGGCCAGCAGCAGGCACACCAGGAGCGAGGCAGCGCGTTTCATGTTCCCCCTCTATCAGCGGGGGGGAGGCCTTTCAATCTTGCGAAGCAATTTCAAATTCAGGGCCGACATCAGGCCCCCGCGGGTGTGGAGATGTCCGGTCCCAGCATCTCCACGACCTGGATGGAGCCCACGCGGAGCGAGTCCACCTGCCAGTCGTCGCCCCGCAGCTTGCCGATGGTCAGCGCCCGGATGGCCAGGGTGCCGATGCTGAGCGCGCCCACGGCCAGCGCGCCCAGGGCGGTGGCGCCCACGGCGAGGGCGGGCAGGGCGCGGGGGCGGGGCCTGCGCCGGTGGCGGAGCAGGGGAGCGAGCCGCAGGCTGGCCACGAGCGCGGCCACGTTGGAGGCGGTGAGGACGGCGGCGCTGGAGAGGGCCGCGGTCCGCCAGGAGACTTCGACGGGACGGGAGAGGATGGAGGGTTGCATCCCGTGGAAGTGCGCATGGCGCCAGGGTGCGCCACGCGGCGGGATGGGAGGCCCCCGGCCGGATGGATGGCCGGGCGCCTCGTGCCTCGCCTTCGCGTTAGCCGTCGATGATGATGTCGCAGTACTGCGGGAAGCGGTCGCACGGGTAGCAGGTGCCGCCGGGGCCGCCCACGCAGACCTCGTTGGCGGCGCATCGGCCCTGCAAATCACACAAGCGCAGCGCCTGCTCGGCGTCGCCGACCTCGCCCACGGGGGCCTCTTCCACGGGGCCACCACAGGCCATCATCACCACCGCCGCGACCAATCCAAGTCCTCGCATCCACGTCCGGTGCATCAGGTGCTCCCAGGGACTGACGGGTGAGGTCTGGATTGTGCGCTTGGTGAGGAAGAGAGGGAATGTGGGCGTGTGCCCTCGCCCGGGCATCCATGTAGACGCAGGGGTGCGTCAGCGCTCGTAGGTGAGGAACGCGAAGGGCGGCTCGGCGTCGAGGTGGGGCTCCTCCTCGACGCAGGTCCAACCCGACAGGTCCACGTCCGGGAACCAGGTGTCGCCGGGGAAGTCGCGAGCGATGCGCGTGAGGTAGAGGCGCTGCACGCGGTCCATCGTCTGGGCATAGAGGTCCGCGCCGCCGGCGATGAACACCTCCGGGTCGCCGCTCGCCTCGGCCCGGGTGAGGGCGTCCGCCACGGAGTTTGCCACCTGGACGCCCGGCGGCGCGAAGTCGCGCTGGCGGGTGACGACGATGAACGTGCGCCCCGGGAGCGGGCGGCCGATGGACTCGTAGGTCTTGCGGCCCATGACCAGGGTGTGGCCCATGGTGAGGCGCTTGAACCGCGCGAGGTCCGCGGGCAGCCGCCACGGCAGCTGGTTGTTCGCGCCGATGACGCGGTTGGCGGCCATGGCGACGATGGCGGACAGCTTCATACGGCCACGGGCGCCTTGATGGCGGGGTGCGGGTCGTAGCCTTCGAGCGTGAAGTCCTCGTACTTGAAGGCGAAGAGGTCCGTCACCGTGGGGGCAAGGCGCATGCGGGGCAGGGGGCGCGGCTCGCGCGCAAGCTGCGTCTTCGCCTGCTCGACGTGGTTGAGGTACAGGTGCGCGTCACCGATGGTGTGGATGAACTCGTGCGCCTCCAGCCCCGTCACCTGCGCCACCATCATCGTCAGCAGCGAGTACGAGGCGATGTTGAACGGCAGCCCGAGGAAGAGGTCCGCGCTGCGTTGGTAGAGCTGGCAGGACAGGCGTCCGTCGGCCACGTAGAACTGGAAGAGCACGTGGCAGGGGGGCAGCTTCATGTGCGGCAGGTCCGCCACGTTCCACGCGCTGACGATGTGCCGCCGCGAGTCGGGGTTCTTCTTCAGCCCCTCCACCAGCACCTTCATCTGGTCGACGTGCTCGCCCTGGGGCGCCGTCCACGAGCGCCACTGGTGGCCGTACACGGGGCCCAGGGTGCCGTCGGCGTTGGCCCACTCGTCCCAGATGGTGACGCCCTGGGCCTGGAGCGTGCGGACGTTGGTGTCCCCGGCGAGCATCCACAGCAGCTCGTGGATGATGGACTTCGTGTGCAGCTTCTTCGTGGTGAGGAGCGGGAAGCCCTGCGTGAGGTCGAACCGGAGCTGGGGCCCGAAGACGCTGAGCGTCCCCGTGCCGGTCCGGTCGCCCTTCTTCACCCCATGATTCAGGACGTGGTCGAGCAGGGACAGGTAGGGCTGCATGCGGCTCATGTAACTGAGCCGGTGTTCTCCTGGAAGCTCAAAGCAGATTCGCCACTTGGAGTGTCATCGGTAGAGCGGCGCACACGCCTGTTGCACAAGGTGCGGCTTCCCGTGGACTCCAGTCACCGCGCACCGTTAGAAGCCGGGGCATGAAACTCTACACGAAGAGCGGGGATGCAGGAGAGACCGGTCTGTTCGGTGGCGGACGCGTCGCGAAGGACGACGTGCGTGTGGATGCCTATGGGGAGGTGGACGAGCTGAACGCCACGCTCGGCCTCGTGCGGAGCTTCGAGGGCCCGACGGAGGTGGACGCGCTGCTGCACCGGCTGCAGGACCAGCTCTTCACGGTGGGCGCGGTGCTCGCCACGCCCGAGGGCACCAAGGCCTCGGCGCACATCCCCGAGCTGAAGGCCGAGTGGGCCGAGGACATGGAGCGCGCCATCGACGGGTTCGAGGCCGAGCTGCCGCCGATGACCCACTTCATCCTGCCCGGCGGCACGCAGGCCGCCAGCGCCCTGCACCTGGCGCGCACCGTCTGCCGCCGCGCGGAGCGGCGCGTGGTGCCGCTCCTGCGCGAGGGGAAGATTCCGAAGGCGGTGGTCGTCTACCTCAACAGGCTCTCCGACCTGCTCTTCGTCCTCGCCCGCGTGGTCAACCACCGTGCCGGCGTGGAGGACGTGAAGTGGATTCCGGCGAAGCCCTCCAAGTAGTCGAGCTGGACGCGCCTCGTGAACGTGCTGCCCACCGCCCATCTGCGTGACCTCGCCCGCTCGGTGGGCTTCGACCTCGTGGGCTTCGCGCGCGCGGAGCCCATCCCCCCTGACTTCCTCCTGTCGTGGGTGGCCGCCGGACATGCCGCGGACATGGACTGGATGGGCGAGCGGGCGGCCGAGCGCCTGGACGTCTCATTGCTGCTGCCCGGGGCGAAGACGGTCATCTCCTTCGCCAACAACTACTGGCGGGACGATGCGCAGTCGGCGGACTCGCCCATTGCCCGCTACGCGCGCGGCCGCGACTACCACTCCACGCTGCGCGACCGGATGAAGGCGTTCCGCAAGGCCATCAGCGTGATGTACCCCGGGCTGGGGACCTACGGCAGCGTGGACAGCGGCCCGCTGATGGAGAAGGTGTGGGCGGCGCGCGCGGGGCTTGGCTACGTGGGGAAGAATGGCTGCTTCATCACCGAGCCCTATGGCTCGTGGGTGCTGCTGGCCACGCTCGTGCTGGACGCGGAGGTCGACGACTACGGCGACGGCCCCGCGGCGGACCGGTGCGGCGCGTGCCGCCGCTGCCTCGTGTCCTGCCCTACGGGCGCGCTGGTGGGGAACGGCCGCGTGGATGCGCGGGCGTGCTTGTCCTACCAGACCATCGAGAACCGCGAGCAGCAGGTGCCGGAGGCGTTCCGGCTCAAGTTCGACAACCTGATTTTTGGCTGTGACATCTGCCAGCAGGTGTGCCCGCTGAACCGCCGGCCGGTGTTCGCGGAGCACCCGCGCTTCGCGCCCAGGGCGGTGGCCACGCTGGGCGTGCGCGAGCTCGCGGGGCTCACGCTGGAGCAGTATGAGCACCTGATTCCCGGCACAGCGCTGGCGCGCGCACGCTACGACGGACTCCGCCGCAACGCCGTTTATGCGCTGGGCGTGGCGAAGCAGGCGGACGCGAAACCGCTGCTCGAGAAGCTCTGCGGCGATTCGAGCGAGTTGGTCCGTACCGCTGCGCAGTGGGCGCTCCTCCAGCTCGAACCCTGACGTCCACCCCTTCGCATTCGCTGGGCCCGGTCTACGCCGCGCTCATCCTCCAGGTCCTCATCCGCGCGGGCATGTGCCTCGCGGGAATCGGTGGTGGCGTACCTGCTCTGGTGCGACGCGCTACGTTCCAGGCGCCGCGGAGGTGCGGCCCGTGCCACCGGCGCGCCGCTGTCGCTCAGTCGCCGTTCGGGTCCCACACGGAGATGTCGTCCTTGGGCTCGGGGGGGAGCTCCGGCCGGCTGGACCGGCTGGGGACGGGCTTCTTCACGACCGGAGCCGAGGGCTCGGGCAGGTCGTCATCGAGCAGCGGGTCCTTCTTCTTGCTCGTGGCGCTCGCGGGAGGCGACCTGACCGGCTCGGGCGCGACGGGGGCCGGCGTGGGCCCAGGGGAGGGCGCCGCTACCGGCGTGGGCTCGTCGTCCGGCGAGTCGAGGTCCCCCAGGGACGTCGGGTCGGGGGAGGCCGGCGCGCGAGGGGGCTCCGACTCGTTGGCCCGGTACACCCCCGTCCGCGTGGCCTCCACCGCGACGCCGGAGGACGGCGGCGGAGGGGGCACGGGCTCCGGGGCGCGGCGCGAGGGCTCCGCCGACACGGAGGACTCCGAGGCGCGGTATCCTTCCCGGCGGCCCGTCGGGCGCTCATCTCCGAACGGGTCGTCTTCCCGCCGGTCGCGCTTGCGCGTGGGCTGCGCGTCGCCATCCCCGAAGGGGTCCTCCTCGCGGCTCAGCTTCTTGCCCTTTCGCCGCTTCGGAGGATCCGCCACCACCCCGGCGGGCAGCCCCTTCAGCGACGAGTGCCGATCCGCGCACAGGCCCACGTTCTCCTGGCAGCTGGCCAGGCAGTGGGTGAGCTTCTCGATGGTGCGCCCGCTGCCCCCGAACTCGATGGAGCAGTCCTCCTTGCACGTCGCGAAGTCCTCCTGGCAGCCGGAGGGGACGGCGGCCGCGGCGGTGCCGGCGGCGAAGGTCAGGCCAAGAATCAGGAGGGCTCGCATGGCGATTACGAAAACTACCAGTCTTCAGGGGTTCCTGGGGGAGGGGGGCGCGTTATGGTCCGCTGGCGCGATGGTCGCGCCACGAGGAGACACATGGCTGTCAGGGTGGGCATCATCGGAAGCCCGGGGCTGGCCCAGGCGCTGGGCATTCCAGGCAAGGGCGAGTCCCACATCATCGAGACGCCCTTCGGCCCTCACGCGGGCCCCATCGTCACCACCGAGCTGGACGGCGTCCCCGTCGCCTTCGTCGCCCGACATGGCACCGGCCACATCTACAACGCCACCCGCGCGCCCTACCGCGCCAACGTCTACGCGCTGAAGGCCCTGGGCGTCACCCACGTCCTGGCCACGGGCACCGTGGGCAGCCTGCGCGAGCACATCCAGCCGCTCCAGCCCGTCGTGCCGGACCAGGTCATCGACCGCACCTACCGCCGACCCTGCACCTTCTACGACGACGTCGCCGTCCACGTGGAGCTGGGCAACCCCTTCTGTGGCACCCTGCGGCAGGTGCTGGCCGAGGCGAGGGACCCGCTGGGACCTCCGGTCCACACCGAGGCCACCTACGTCTGCATCGAGGGGCCTTCGCTCAGCACGCGCGCGGAGAGCCTGCTGTACCGCACGTGGGGCGGGGACCTGGTGGGGATGACGGCCATGCCCGAGGCCCGGCTCGCGCGCGAGGCGGAGCTGCACTACGCCCTGGTGGCGCTGCCCACGGACTACGATTCGTGGCAGCCCCCCGCGCCGGGCCAGGAGCACGACGACCTCCTGACGCTGGTGTCCCACCACCGCAAGGCCGTCACAGCCACCGGCGCTACGCTCATCCGCCGCGCGCTGCCGCGCATCGCCGAGGCCCACGTGACGTGCCGCTGCGACACCGCGCTGGCGCTGGCCATCGGCACCGAGCGCAGCCGCATCCCCGATGAGGTGCGCGGCCGCCTCAGTCCACTCCTGGGCAGATACCTGCCGCCCAACGTCGCCTGACGCACGGCGCCCGGCCTCGCATCGTCTCCTGTCCGAAGCGCCCGCCGGGCGCCTGCCAGCCCGCACGCTGCCAGCCGGCTCCGCCGGGACCACCTTCCGGTCCCCGAAGCGGTGTCGAGCGAGGAGGCGAGCATGCGGTGGCCCAGACTCAAGCACCTCACCTGGCGCGAGCTCGGCCGGCGCTTCGTGAAGGAGTTCCAGGAGGACAGCGTCACCGACGTCGCGGCGCAGCTGTCGTACTACCTCCTGTTCTCGCTGTTCCCGTTCCTCTTCTTCCTCGTCACGTTGGTGGCGTACCTCCCCTTCGCCCCGGGTGCGGTGGACGCGATGATGGACCGCATCCGTCCGCTGGTGCCGGGCGACGCGTTGCAGCTCATCAATGGACACCTGCGCTCTCTGGTCCATCAGCCCCAGCCCAAGCTGCTGACGGCCGGTCTCGTCGTCTCGCTGTGGTCGGCCTCGCGAGGGGTGAACGCGCTGCGCACCGCGCTCAACCTGGCCTACGGCGTCTCCGAGTCGCGGCCCCTCTGGAAGACACAGGGCCTGGCCCTGGTGGCGACGCTGCTGGGCTCGCTGCTCATCCCGCTGTCCTTCGCCGTGTTCCTGCTCGGCGGCAGGCTGGGGCTGTGGCTGGCGGGGAAGCTCCAGCTGGTGGACGCCTTCCACCTGGTGTGGTCCTGGCTACGCTGGCCCTTCACCGCGGCGCTGGTGATGCTGGTGCTGGCGCTCTGCTACTTCCTGCTCCCCGACGTGAAGCAGCGCTTCAAGTACATCACCCCCGGCTCCGTCCTGGGCACGGGGCTGTGGCTGGTGAGCACGTGGGGCTTCACGCAGTACGTGGAGCACTTCGGCAGGTACAACGTCACCTACGGCTCCATCGGCGGCGTGGTGGTGCTGCTGCTGTGGCTCTACATCTCCGGGCTCATCTTCATCCTCGGAGGAGAGGTCAACGCCATCCTCGAGCACGCCTCGGCGGAGGGGACGTCGAAGGGGGCGCGTGACGTCGGGGCGCAGGTGCCCAGGAACGCGAAGACCGCCATGCGCTCGAAGCTGGCGCGTTTCCGGTGGCGGCGGCGCGTGGCCCGGGAGCTGGAGCCCGAGCCCACCGAGGAGGAGCAGGCGCCCCGCTCCTCCTCGCTGCACTGAGCGGACTACTTGCGGCCCAGCGTCTGCTTGATGGCGGGCAGGCCGCCCGGGGCGTTGTTGCTGCCCCGCAGGTTGTACTTCGTGATGAGCTTCTGGATGTTCACGATGCGGTCCCGGTTGGTCGGGTGCGTGCTCAGCCACTTCATCAGCGCGGGCGTTTCGCCCTGCTCCTTCTGGAGCTTCTCGAAGAAGGTGACGAGCCCGCGCGGGTCATAGCCCGCGCCAGAGGCGTAGCGGGCGCCGTACTCGTCGGCTTCGATTTCCTCGCTGCGGCCGTGCGCCAGCAGGGTGCCGCCGCTCACGAGCTGCGCGGTAATCTGTGCCACCGTGCCCGGGTTCTGCCCCAGCGCCGCCTGGGTGATGGCCTGAAGGCCCATCTGGTTGACCATGGCGCGCGCGGAGTGACGGCCCACCACGTGGCCCGCCTCGTGCGCCATGACGCCGACCAGCTCCGCCTCGGTGTCCGCGGCCAGGATGAGGCCCGTGTAGACGTACAGGTAGCCGCCGGGCGTGGCGAACGCGTTGACCGTCTTCGGGTCATCGATGACGTTGATCTTCCACTTCACCCCCGGCCGGTCCTTGGACGCCTGGGCGAGGACTTGCGAGGAGATGCCGCGCACGTAGTCGACGATGGCAGCGTTCTCCACGTATTTGATCTTCTCCTTCGTCTCCAGCTCCTGCTTGACCTGCCTGCCGAGCTGCTCCTCCTGCTCGTCGGAGATGAGGGTGCGGGCCACGGCCTTCTCCGCGGAGATGCGCTGCTTGGTGCAGCCCGCCGACAGTCCCGTTGCCAGGGTGAGTCCCAGTACCGCCACGAGGATGCGCTGCATGCCGAGTGGTGCCTTTCTTTCCAGAGGTCTACGCCGCGTCACGCCGCGGGATGCGGGACGCTCGCCCACATGGGCACCTGCCTTCAAGGGCGACGTGGTGTGTGCGTCCAGGCAGGCACGTAGGCGGTGCGTGCGCCCGCCTCCCGGTGTATGTGCCCCGCAGGATGCCTGAGCTACCCGAGGTGGAAATCGCGCGGCGCAACCTGGTGCGCTGGTTCAGCGACCGGCGCGTCGTGCGCGCGGAGTCGGAGGACACCCGCATCTTCCGGGGCGCCGAGCGCCAGCAGTTCGATGCGCTCCGTGGCCGGCTGGAGTCCCTGGTCCGCCGGGGCAAGTACCTGCTCTTCGCCTTCGAGGGGGGGAGGGGGCTGCTGGGGCACCTGGGGATGACGGGCAAGTTCATCCGCCGCACCGAGGGGCAGGTGGAGCCCTACAGCCGGGCCCGGTTCCGCCTGGACGACGGTCATGTCATCCACTTCTCAGATCCACGCATGTTCGGGCGCCTGGAGCCAGCGCCGGCCGCGCGCCTGCGCGAGCTGGACGCGGTGCGGATCCTGGGCCGGGACCCGCTGGCGGACGGCCTCACCGCGGGGCAGCTCCAGCAGGCCGTGGGCGCCTCCCGGAAGGACCTGAAGGTGGCCCTGATGGACCAGGAGCGCCTCGCGGGCCTGGGCAACATCCACGCCGCCGAGGCCCTCTTCCGCGCCGGCCTCCACCCCGCGCGCAAGCCCGGCTCCCTGACGCCGGACGAGTGGAAGCGCCTGGTGCAGGCCATCCGCGCCTCCATCGACTTCGGCCTCAAGGAGCAGGAGGGGGAGGAACCGGTATACCTGGAGGAGGGGAGGTCGGAGAATCCGTTCCTCGTCTACGGCCGCGCGGGCAGCCCATGCTCCCAGTGCGGCACCCGGGTCGAGTCCTTCACCCAGGGCGGCCGTACCACTTACTTCTGTCCCCGGTGCCAGCCGCTGGGGAGGACGCCGAAGTGACGCCGGGGCGCCGGCCGTTGACGGCGCGAAGCCGCGCCCTGGTAAGCGTTGACACCCCTTGGTCTCGTGGCTTGAATCGCCCGCCTTTCAGACCCGGCCACCCCTGGTGGCCCTGGAGATCGTTGCCCATGTCTCACGCCCTGCTGGCGGCGCTGCTCGTCGCTTCGTCCACGGCCACCGCGCAGACGCCGGTGCCGGAGGGTAGCTCGCCCGCGCCAGCGGAAGCCGCGCCCGCTGCTCCCTCCGAGTCCGCCCCCGCCGCGCCCGCGGAGACCGCGCCCGTGACCTCCCTCCGCGAGGCCGTCAGCCGCGATGACCTGGAGGCGCTGAAGGAAGAGCTGCGCGAGGAGATTCGCGCCGAGGCCGCGAAGCAGTCCATTGGCGCCACGGACGAGTGGGCCGAGGAGTTCCCGGAGGAGAAGCGCAAGCTCGAGGTCTTCACGCTCGACGGCTACTTCCGCGTCCGCCCCACGCTCTTCTACAAGTTCGACCTGGGCAAGGAGCCCGGCCGGGAGCTCTTCCCGCGCTCGCCTCGCAGTGCGCAGGAGAACACCCAGTCCTTCGCCACCATGCGCGTGCGCCTGGCGCCCACCTTCAACATCTCCGAGCAGGTGGCGTTGAAGATGGAGGTGCTCGGCCTGGACAACTTCGTGATGGGCTCCATGCCCGACACGCTGCTGCCCGGCAACACGCGCAACATCTTCGGCATCTTCTCCGAGAGCCAGGCCCCCCTGTCGGACGCGCTCCAGGACTCCATCAAGCTGCGCCGCGCCTACGGCGAGGTGAAGACGCCGGTGGGCATCCTGCGCTTCGGCCGCATGGGCAGCCAGTGGGGCCTGGGCATGCTGCGCAACGACGGCACCTGCTTCGACTGCGACTTCGGCGACACCGTGGACCGCATCCAGTTCGTCACCAACCCCTTCGAGGGCTGGTACGTGACGCCGATGCTGGACTTCAACTCGGAGGGCGTCATCGACACCCGCGGCAACGTGGGTGAGCCCGTCGACCTGACCCAGTCCGACGACGCGCACAGCTGGGTGCTTGCGATTGCCCGCCGCGACACCGACCAGGTCATCCGCTCCAAGCTGGACAACAACCAGGGCGTGCTCCAGTACGGCCTGCACTTCACCTACCGCACGCAGAAGTGGGAGTACGACGGCTCCACCACCAATGGGCCGAACACCGGCTTCATCCCGCGCGACGCCTCGCTGTACGTGCCGGACTTCTGGCTCCGGTACGAGGAGAAGAACTGGCGGCTGGAGTTCGAGTTCGCCGCCATGCTGGGCCGCATCGGCAACCGCGCGCTGGACGTGGGCGCCATCAACGACCCCACGCTCAACCAGAGCCTCACCGTCGCCCAGTTCGGCGGCGTGGCGCAGGGCGAGCTGAAGCTGCTGAACCAGAAGCTGTCGCTGAACCTGGAGCTGGGCTTCGCCTCCGGCGACAAGGCGCCGGGCTTCGGCAACCAGCCGGGCCGCCCGGGCACGGGCACCAACGGGCAGACGGCTCCCGGTGACTTCGAGGGCCCGCAGTACGCCTGCGGCACGGGCGGTTGCACGGACAACGCCATCCGCAACTTCCGCTTCAACCGCGACTACCGCATCGACCTCATCCTGTGGCGCGAGCTGCTGGTCGGCGTGACGGACGCCTTCTACATCCGCCCGTCGGCGAAGTACTCCATCACCGAGGGCTTCGACCTCTATGGCCGCATCATCTACTCGCAGGCCATCTACGCGCAGTCCACGCCGTCGTTCACGAACCGGGCGCTGGGCGTGGAGGTGAACGTGGGCGCGGACTACAAGACGGAGGACGGGTTCATCGCCGGCGTCGCCTACGGCATCCTGTTCCCGATGAGCGGCCTGCAGGAGCACGAGGCGGTGCTGCGCAGGGACCTCGACACGCCGCAGACCATCCGCGGCTGGCTGGGCGTCCAGTTCTAGCCATGCGCGCCGCGCTCGCTCCGCTCTGGGTGGCCGCCAGCCTGTCGTTGACGCTGGTGGCGTGTGGCATCAAGGGCCCGCCCCGGCCGCCCGGACCGCCGCCGGCGCCCGCGACGCAGGCGCAGCCGCCCCCCACGGAGTCGGAGCGCGGGCTCCCGGAGCCGTCGGGCCCGACGCTCACGCCCACCCCGGAGGGTGGGGTGGAGACGCCGCTCACGCCGCCGTCCCCCGCGTCCGAGGGCGCGGGCGCCCCGTGAACCACTTCACCTATCGCCAGGGCGTGCTGCACGCGGAGGAGGTGCCGCTGGCGGCCATCGCGGAGTCCGTGGGCACGCCGACCTACGTGTACTCCACCGCCACGCTCACCCGGCACGTCCGGGTGATGACGGAGGCCTTCGGGGACCGGCCGCACCTCATCTGCTACTCGGTGAAGGCCAACTCGAACCTCGCCATCCTCCGGCTCATCGCCGAGCGGGGCGGCGGCTTCGACATCGTCTCCGGCGGAGAGCTGGCCCGCGTCCGGCACGTCGGCGGCGACGCCGGGAAGACGGTGTTCGCCGGCGTGGGCAAGACGCAGGAGGAGATGGAGGCGGCGCTGGCCGCGGGCATCCTCCTGTTCAACGTGGAGAGCGCCGAGGAGCTGGAGGCGCTGGACGCGGTGGGCCGCCGGATGGGCCGCCGCGCGCCGTTCGCGCTGCGTGTGAATCCGGACGTGGACGCGCGCACGCACCGCTACATCTCCACCGGCCTGAAGACGTCCAAGTTCGGCGTGCCGTTCGAGGAGGCGGTCGCCCTGTACGCCCGGGCGAAGAAGATGAAGGGCCTGGTGGCCACGGGGCTGGACTGCCACATCGGCTCGCAGCTCACCCAGACGGCGCCGCTGCGCGCGGCGCTGTCCAAGGTGGCGGGGCTGTACACCGCGCTGAAGGCGCGGGGATACCCGCTGGCGTACCTGGATGTGGGCGGCGGCCTGGGCATCACCTATTCGGACGAGACGCCGCCGTCTCCGGACGAGTACGCGCGCGCGGTGCTGGCCGTCGCGGGGGGCACCGGCGCCACGCTCATCCTGGAGCCGGGCCGGGCGCTGGTGGGCAACGCGGGCGTGCTGCTCACGCGCGTGCTGTACCGGAAGAAGACGCCCGCCCGCCGCTTCGTGGTGGTGGACGCGGGCATGAATGACCTGCTGCGGCCCGCGCTCTATGAGGCGCACCACGGCCTCCAGCCCCTGGTGAAGCGGCGGGGCAAGGCGGTGGAGGTGGACGTGGTGGGGCCGGTGTGTGAATCCACCGACGTGCTGGCGAAGGCCCGCCCCCTCGTCCTCCCTCAAGCAGGCGAGCTGTTCGCCTTCATGAGCGCCGGGGCGTACGGCATGAGTATGTCGTCCACTTATAACTCCCGCCCACGCCCGGCCGAGGTGCTCGTGGACGGGGCGGCATGGCGCGTGGTCCGGGAGCGGGAGCGCATCGAGGACCTCTGGCGCGGTGAGCGGGCCTGAACGTATAAGCGCCGGCATGAAGACCTTCGAAGGCTCCATGACGGCCCTGGCCACTCCGTTCCGCAACGGGGCGCTCGATGAGACCGCCTACCGGGCCCTGGTCCGGCAGCAGATTGAGGGGGGGACCAGCGTGCTGGTGCCCATGGGCACCACCGGCGAGGCCGTGACGATGACGCCTGACGAGCGGGCTCGCGCGGTGAAGGTGGTGGTGGAGGAGGCCAAGGGCCGCGTGGCGGTGGTGGGCGGCGCTGGCTCCAACTGCACGGCGGAGACCATCGAAGGCGTGCGCCGCGTGCGCGAGGCGGGCGCGGACGGCACGCTCATCGTCACGCCCTACTACAACAAGCCCACGCAGGCGGGCCTGGTGGAGCACTACCGCGCGGTGGCCCGGGCGCACCCGGGCTTCCCCATCATCGCCTACAACGTCCCGGGTCGGACGGGCGTGGACCTGCTGCCCGACACGGTGCTGCGCCTGTGTGACATCCCCGAGGTGGTCGCCCTCAAGGAGGCCACCGGGGGCATGCCGCGGGTCATCGACATCCTGGAGCGCTGTGGCGACCGGATGACGCTGCTGTCCGGTGACGACTTCACCGTGCTGCCCTTCATCGCCTGCGGTGGCAAGGGCGTCATCTCCGTCTCCTCCAACGTGGCGCCGCGGATGATGGCGGACCTGGTGGCGGCGGCGCGCGCCGGGAACATCGCGGTGGCGCGCGACCTCCAGGTGCGGATGAACGAGCTGCACCGGCTGCTGTTCATCGAGTCCAGCCCCTCGCCCGTGAAGTGGGGCCTGCACATCATGGGATTGTTTGGCCCCGAAGTGCGGTTGCCCCTGGTGCAGATGACCGAGCCCAACGCCGCGAAGCTGCGCGACACCATGCGCCAGCTCGGGCTGCTCAAGGGCTGAGCTTCCCGCATCACGCCGTTACCTGGAGCGCGGCAGACATGATTCGCACCGTCATCACCGGCATCACCGGCCGCATGGGCAGCACGTTGCTCCGCCTGGCGCGCGACGCGGGAGACTTGCGGGTGGTGGGGGGGACGGCGCGCCCGGGCAGCCCCCCGGTGGGGCAGGACGCCGGGGTGGCCACGCGGCTGGGCCCCGTGGGCGTGACGGTGGTGGACAGCCTGGAGCGAGCGCTGGACGCGGCGCCCGCGGACGTCGTCATCGACTTCACCAGCGCCGAGCTGAGCGTGGCCCACGCGAAGGTGTGCGCCGCGCGCGGCGTGGCCCTGGTGGTGGGCTCCACCGGCTTCACGCCGGAGGCGTCCGCGGCGCTGGCGCAGAGCGCGCAGGCGGTGCCCATCGTCGCCGCGCCGAACATGTCGGTGGGCGTCAACCTGGTCATCCGCATGGCCGCGGAGCTGGCGCGGGTGCTGGGGCCGGGCTTCGACGTGGAGGTGCTGGAGGCGCACCACCGCATGAAGAAGGACGCGCCCAGCGGCACCGCGCTGCGGCTGGCGGACGTGCTGGCGGAGGCCCTGGGGCGCACCCAGGAGGACCTCACCTTCGCGCGGCACGGCCAGATTGGCGCGCGGCCCGCGCGAGAGATTGGCGTGCAGACGCTCCGGGGCGGCGACGTGGTGGGCGAGCACACCGTGTACTTCTTTGGCGAGGGCGAGCGCATCGAGCTCACGCACCGCGCCACCAACCGAGACCAGTTCGCCGCTGGCGCGCTGAGGGCCGCGCGCTGGGTGGCGGGGCGCGCGCCTGGCCTCCACGACATGGCCGACGTGCTCGGCTTCCCGAGGACCTCATGACCGCGCGCTACTGCCGCTTCCTGCACGAGGGCCGTGCGCACCACGGCCGGGTGGAGGGCTCCGAGGTGGTGGTCCTCACCGCGGCGCCCTGGGCCGGCGCGAAGGAGACGGGCATCCACCGCTCGCTGTCCTCGCTGACGCTGCTGGTGCCCTCGGACGCGTCCAAGGTCGTCTGCATCGGCCAGAACTACCGCAAGCACGCGGAGGAGATGGGCAAGCCGGTGCCGCCCGAGCCGCTCATCTTCACCAAGCCGTCCACGGCCCTCAACGGTACGGGGGCTCCCATCCGCATCCCCAAGGCGAGCCAGGAGGTGCACTACGAGGCGGAGCTGGCGCTCGTCATCGGCGAGAAGCTGAAGAACGCCGACGAGTCCACCGCCGCGCGTGCCATCTGGGGCCTCACCTGCTTCAACGACGTGACGGCGCGCGACATCCAGCGGCGCGAGGTGCAGCACACCCGCGCCAAGGGCTACGACACCTTCGCGTGCGCCGGGCCGTGGGCGGTGACGGGCCTGTCCCCCGACGACCTCCGCATCGTGTGCCGGGTGAACGGGCAGGTGCGGCAGGACAGCCGGACGTCGGACATGATTTTCAGCCCCGCCCGGCTGGTGTCCTTCATCTCCCACGTCATGACGCTGCTGCCTGGGGACCTGGTGAGCACCGGGACGCCGTCCGGCGTGGGGAAGCTGTCGCCCGGGGACCTGGTGGAGGTGGAGCTGGAGGGAATTGGAACCCTGGTGAACCCTGTTGAGATGGAGCCGTGAGCGACACCGTCTACGTCGGATTGGGTTCCAACGAGGGAGACCGCGAGAACCACCTCGTCGCCGCCCTGTCCGCGCTGTCCCGCATCGACGCGGTGGCGGTGCTCCACTGCTCCTCGCTCTTCGACAGCGCCCCCGTGGGGCCGCCGCAGCCGCGCTTCCTCAACGCGGTGGTGGCCCTGGAGTGCGGGCTGCCGCCGCAGCGCCTGCTGGGCATCCTCCAGCAAATCGAAAAGGACCTGGGCCGCCGCCGCGACGTGCGCTGGGGGCCGCGCACCATCGACCTGGACATCCTCTTCTGGGAGGGACAGGTGGTGGCCGACCCCACGCTCCAGGTGCCCCACCTCGAGCTGCACAAGCGCCGCTTCGCGCTGGAGCCGCTCGTGGAGCTGGCGCCACACCTGCATCATCCGGTACTGGGAATGTCGGTGAAGGCGCTCCTCGGGAAACTCGCCCCGCAGGATGTCCGCAGGAGCGAGGCCACGTGGTGGCCCGAAGCGAGCTACACGAGCAACGACACATGAACCTGTCCCTTGCCCTGGCCACCGCGGCGCTGCTGACCGCCGAGCCCTCGACGCTGCCTGCTGGCCACCCGCCCATCCCTCCGGGGACGGAGGCCTCGCCAGCCACCTCGACGCTGAAGCCCGGCGCCACGGCCCTCCCGGAGGGCCACCCGGCCACCGAGCGCATCCGCCCGGAGCAGCTGCCGCCAGGGCACCCGCCCATGTCCGGCACGGGCCGCGCGCCGCCGTCCGCCGAGGAGCTGCTGCGCCAGCTCGACTCGGCGCAGGGCCTGGCGGACCGGGAGAAGACGTTTGAAATCGCCGCGTCGCTGGGGCGCCTCTACTACGTGAATGGCCGCAACGCCGAGGCCATCACCTACTTCCAGCAGGCGCAGGCGCGCGCGAAGGCCACGTGGGACGTGTTCCTGGCGCAGCGCAAGAAGCTGGGCAAGGCCGCCGTGCCCACCGCGGAGGCCGCGGGCTGTGGCTTCACGGCGAACATGCCGGTGGAGGAGATGGGCGCGGCCGCCGAGGCGCGCGCGAAGAAGGGCGACGCCCCGGGCGCGGCGGCCTGCGCGCGCGCGGCGCTGGCGCCGGTGCTGGACGTGGCGGTGATGCACGCCAACGCGCTCTACCTCTCCAACGACGGCGCCAGGGCGCTGGCCGCGTATGACGCCGTGCTGGAGGTGGAGCCGCACCACGAGGACGCCCTCTACGCACGCGCGGCGCTGCTCTTCGAGACGAAGGGGGACGACGTGGCGGCGCTGAAGCAGGCCGGCGCGGGCTTCGAGGCGCTGGTGACCGCGTACCCGGATTCCTACCGCGCGCCCATGGCGAAGCGGATGGTGGCGCTGGTGGAGGAGACGGTAAAGGCGGGGGGCCGCAAGCAGCTCCTGGCCTCGCGCGCGGAGGACCGCCGCATCCGCCTGTCGCAGGCGCCCACGGCCGCCGCGGCGCCGGATGCACCCCGCCCGCTGTCGCAGGAGATGGTGGACGCGGTGAAGAACACCGAGCGCACGCCGGAGCTGGAGCAGGGCCTGGCGAAGCTGGTGGAGGAGGGCGAGGAGCACCTGGCCCAGGGCCGCTACCAGGAGGCGCTCGCCAACTACACGCGCGTGGTGCCCTTCCAGCCGGAGAACGGGCGCGCGAAGGCGGGCATGGCGTGGGCCCTGGTGGGCCTGGAGCGTCCCATGGCGGCGCGCGTGTGGGGCGTGGCCGTGCAGACGGACCCGCTCTCCGTGGAGCAGCTGGGGGACACCCTCAAGGCCCGGGGAGACGAGAAGGGCGCCAGGGCCTTGTGGGAGAAGCTCGCCGCGGACGCGCCGGAGTACCCCAACAAGGCCAGCCTCCGGGAGAAGCTTGGGAAGTCGCGCTAGACGAACTTCGCGGCCAGCAGGTCCTGCACGTCCAGCAGGCCCACGGCGCGGCCCTCCACGTCCACCACGGGGAGCTGGTCCACCCGCAGCTCGCGCATCTGCGTGGCCGCGGTGAGCACCAGCGTCTCCGGCGTCACGCAGCGCGGGTTCTTCCCCATCAGCTCGCGCACGGGCACGGTGAAGTCCGTGAGGCCCGCCTCCACGCGGCGGCGCAGGTCGCCGTCGGTGAAGATGCCCACCAGCTTGCCGGCCTTGTCCACCACACAGGCGGCGCCCGGGCGGCCCGGCGTCTTCGTCATCACCCCCACCACCGCGGACAGCGGCGAGGTGTCTCGCACCAGCGGGTTGGCGGGGCCGGTGCGCATCAGCTCGAAGACGCGCTGCACGGAGCGCCCCAGCTTCCCGCCCGGGTGCAGCAGCGCGTAGTCCTCCGTGCCGAAGGGCCGCGAGCGCAGCACCGTCAGGGTCAGCGCGTCGCCCACCGCGTGCAGCGCGGCGGTGGAGGCCGTGGGGACCAGGCCCATGGGGCACGCCTCGGGGATGGCGCCGATGTCCAGCACCACGTCCGCGCCGCGCCCCAGCGGGCTCTTCGCGTCGCCGGTGAGGGCGATGACGGGCGTCTCCATCCGCTTGAAGGACGGCAGCAGCCGGATGAGCTCCTCCGTGGAGCCGCTGTTGGACAGCGCGAGGATGACGTCGCCGCGCCCCACGCGGCCCAGATCGCCGTGCACGGCCTCGGCCGGGTGCAGGTACACGGAGCGGATGCCCGTGGAGGCCAGCGTGGCGGACAGCTTCTGGCCAATGTGGCCCGCCTTCCCCATGCCGGTGACGACGACCTGGCCGCGGCACTCGCGCACCAGCCGCACGGCGCGGAGGAAGTCGTCGCCCAGGCGCTCCGTCACGCCGAGGATGGCGCGGGCCTCGGCCTCCAGCACGCCGCGCGCGTAGGCGAGCGTCGCCTCCGCGTCGGAGGGAGCGTCAGGCGCCGGCGCAGGGCGGCTCGGGAGGGCGCGCAGGCGGGGCTTCTTGGCGGCAGAGCGAGAGGAGCGGGCCATGTTCAGTGCCCGGCCTTCTACCCTTCACCCCCCCATGGTGGCCACCCTTGACGCATAGGGAGGCATCGGTTACGCGCCTGCTCGCCCGGCGTCCAATGACCGGGGCACATCCACCTTCCAGGAGAGGGACGAGATGAAGTTCTTCATCGACAGCGCCGACGTGGAGGAGATTCGCAAGGCCCACGCCATGGGCTGCGTGGACGGAGTGACGACCAACCCGTCCCTGCTCGCCAAGGTGGGCCGGGGGCTGGAGGAGACCATCCGCGAAATCTGCACCATCGTGGACGGCCCCATCAGCGCCGAGTGTGTGTCCATGGAGGCGGACGAGCTCATCAAGGAGGGCCGCTCCCTGGCGAAGATTCACGACAACGTCGTGGTGAAGATTCCCATGGGCGTGGAGGGCATGAAGGCCACCAAGGCGCTCGCCGCCGAGGGCATCCGCACCAACGTCACGCTGTGCTTCTCCGCCAACCAGGCCCTGCTGTGCGCCAAGGCCGGCGCCACCTACGTGTCGCCCTTCGTGGGACGGCTGGACGACATCTCCCAGGACGGCATGGAGCTCATCGCCAACATCCTGGAAATCTACCGGAACTACGAGAACTTCAACACGCAGGTGCTGGTGGCCAGCGTGCGCAACCCGGTGCACGTGCTCCAGGCCGCCCGCATGGGCGCCGACGTGGCCACGCTGCCCTACAACGTCATCACCCAGCTGGCCAACCACCCGCTCACCGATGCGGGCATCAAGAAGTTCCTGGCCGACTGGGAGAAGGTCCCCAAGGCGGCCAAGCCCCCGGCGGCGAAGTAACCCCGCGGAAAATCAAGTTTTCATCCGAGGGGAGGGCCCCAACCCGCGCGCCGGGGTGGGGCCCTTCCTGTTCGTGGCGCCGGAGTGGGGCGGCCCTCTCGCTCCTGGCGGGTTGCGCTGGAGATTTCGCGCCGTGGCATGTATTCGTTGACTCCTGAGTCAACACGCCTACGGAGGCATGACGGCCCCATGGAATTCCAGCTCACCGACGCCCAGCGCGCGCTTCAGGAAGCAGCCCGCAAGTTTGCCCGCGAAGTGATTCGCCCCAAGGCCGCGCACTACGACGAGACGGCCACCTTTCCTCGCGACCTGCTGGCGGCGGCGTGGGAGCTGGGCCTGCTCAACATGGCGATTCCCGCCGAGTACGGCGGCGTGGGCCTCTCCCACCTGGAGCAGGTCATCGTCGGCGAGGAGCTGAGCTGGGGCTGTGCGGGCGTGGCGACGTCCATCATCGCCAACGACCTGGCCAACCTGCCCATCATCCTCCACGCGACGGATGAGCAGAAGAAGCGCCTGCTGTCGCACTTCGCGGAGCGGCTGAAGTTCTCCTCCTTCTGCCTCACGGAGCCGGAGGCGGGCAGCGACGTGGCCAACATGCAGACCACGGCGCGCCGCGAGGGCGACCACTACGTCATCAACGGCGCCAAGTGCTTCATCACCAACGGCGGCCACGCCGAGCAGTACACGGTGTTCGCCACCGTCGATAAGGCCAAGAAGCACAAGGGCATCACCTGCTTCGTGGTGGAGGGCCGGCCCCCCGGTCTCACCGTCAGCAAGCACGAGAACAAGATGGGCCAGCGCGCCAGCGACACCGTGTCGCTGACGTTCGAGGACGTGCGCGTGCCGGTGGAGAACCGCATCGGCGAGGAGGGGCAGGGCTTCGCCATCGCCATGGCCACGCTGGACAACAGCCGCCCGCTGACGGCCATGTTCTCGGTGGGCATCGCCCGGGCCGCGCTGGAGCACTCCATGGAGTACGCCTCGCAGCGCCGCACCTTCGGCAAGCCCATCATCGAGCACCAGGCCGTCCAGTTCATGATCGCCGACATGGCCATGAACACCCACGCGGCGCGCATGCTCACCTACGAGAGCGCGTGGCTGCTGGACGAAGGCAAGCGCAACACCCTCCAGTCCAGCTACGCCAAGTGCTTCGCCGCGGACATGGCCATGAAGGTCGCCACGGACGCCGTGCAGGTGTACGGCGGCTACGGCTACATCAAGGACTACCCCGTGGAGAAGCTGATGCGCGACGCCAAGCTCATCCAGGTCTACGAGGGCACCAGCCAGGTCCAGCGGCTCGTCATCGCGCGGGAACTGTTCAAGTAGCGCCGCAGCACCGCGTCCGGCGGCCGTTTCCCATTGCCGCCGCGACGCGCCAATGCCTATTAACCCAGGCCGTTCGCGCGCCGAGTCAACCTGGCCCGCCCGGACTGTTTTCCAGATTCCAAACTCCTCCCCGTAAGGAGAAGCACCGCCGTGAAGATTCTCGTCACCGCCAAGCGCGTGGAAGACCCCGAGTCGAAAATCAAGGTCAAGCCGGATGGCTCGGGCATCGTTCAGGAGGGGCTCAAGTACAAGATCAACCCCTTCGATGAAATCGGCGTCGAAGAGGGCCTGCGCCTCGTCGCCAAGCACCAGGGCGAGGTCGTCGTGGTCTCCATCGGTGGCAAGGAGGTGCAGGAGCAGCTGCGCCACGCCCTGGCCATGGGCGCGCAGCGCGCGGTGTGGGTGAACCACACGGGCCCGCTGGACCAGCTCGGCATCGCGGGCCTGCTCCAGAAGGTGGTGGAGAAGGAGAAGCCGGACCTCGTCATCCTCGGCAAGCAGTCCATCGACGATGACCAGAACCAGGTGGGCCAGTACCTCGCCGAGTTCCTCGGATGGGGCCAGGCCACGTTCGCCTCCAAGGTGGAGTCCATGGAGAGCGAGCAGGAGAAGAACAAGGTGCCCGCCATCGTCGTCTCCGGCGACGGCAAGAGCGTGCAGGTGATTCGCGAGGTCGACAACGGGCTCGCCACGGTGGAGTGCCAGCTTCCCGCCGTCGTCACCACGGACCTGCGCCTCAACCAGCCGCGCTACGCCAGCCTCCCGGGCATCATGAAGGCGAAGAGCAAGCCGATTGAAGAGCTGACGCCGGCCACGCTGGGCGTGGACGTCACCCCGGCCATCCAGGTCCTGAAGATGTCCTCGCCGCCTCCGCGCAAGGCGGGCATCAAGGTCGCGGATGTGCCGACCCTGGTGGAGAAGCTGCACAACGAGGCGAAGGTCGTCTGAGCGGCCCTCCCGCTACCTCTCTACGGAGACATCCAAATGCCAATCGTTCTCATTGTCGCCGAGCAGCAGCCGGACGGGAACCTCCGCAAGGCCACCCTCAACGCCATCACCGCGGGCCAGCAGCTGGCGGAGAAGGCCGGCGCCGAGCTGCACATCGCCCTGCTGGGCAAGGACCCGTCCAAGGTCGCCGACGAGCTCAAGGGCTACGGCGCCAAGGCCGTGCACGTGGGCGCCGCGCCCGAGCTGGAGCACTACCTGGCGGAGACCTACGCGCCCGCCATCGCCGCCCTGGCCCAGGAGCTGAAGGCGGACTACGTCGCCATGGCCTCCACCGCGCAGGGCAAGGACCTGCTGCCGCGCGTGGCCGGCCGCCTGCGCGCCGCCATGGCCACCGACGTCATGGCCATCAACGGCAGCGGCGCGGACATCACCTTCACCCGCCCCATGTGGGCCGGTAACGTCTTCGCCGAGGTGAAGCTGTCCACGCCGGTGAAGGTGCTCAGCCTGCGCGCCACCGAGTTCTCCCCGGCCGCGGGTGGCCAGGGCGCCGCCGAGGTGAAGGCCTTCAGCCCGAAGGTCGAGGCCACCAAGACGAAGTTCGTCGACTTCAAGGAAGTGAAGAGCGCGCGTCCCGAGCTGACGGAGGCCCGCGTGGTCATCTCCGGTGGCCGTGGCACCAAGGGCGACTTCAAGGAGATCGAAGCCCTGGCCGACGACCTGGGCGCCGCGGTGGGCGCGTCCCGCGCGGTGTGTGACGCGGGTTGGGTTCCCAACGACCTGCAGGTCGGCCAGACGGGCAAGGTGGTGGCCCCGGCGCTCTACATCGCGGCGGGCATCAGCGGCGCCATCCAGCACCTGGCGGGCATGAAGAGCTCGAAGACCATCGTCGCCATCAACAAGGACCCCGAGGCCCCCATCTTCCAGGTGGCGGACTACGGCATGGTGGCGGACCTCTTCAAGGTGCTGCCCGAGCTGCGCGCGGAGCTGGCGAAGCTGAAGTAGTCCACCAGGGCACGCGAGTGTCCAGGTCAGGGGCGACGTGGGGACCTCCCCGCGCCGCCCCTTCGCGTTTCCGGCGGCGCCGCGCGCTTACAGCTCGATGTCGCGGCCCGCGTCGCGCGGTGCCTCCTCCTCGGGCTCCGGGGCCTGGTCCGCGTAGGGCGGCTCGGCGGGCAGGGGCAGCTCGGGCAGGGGCTCCGTGCCGCCGCGGAGCAGGTCGATGACGGTGCCGTCCCGGAGGTGGACGGTGAGGGTGCTGAAGCGCCAGGGGCCGTCTCCGCGCTGCTCACCCTGCGCATGCAGCGTGCCTTCGCCGCGCGGGCCCTCGAGCGGGAGCGAGAACTGCGTGCGCGAGTCCCCGTTGCGCCGCTGCGTCGACGAGCGCCGGGGGCGGCCGCTCTCGATGGGCGTCCCCAGGGCGCGCTGGACCTCCGGGTCCGCGCTGGCGATGGCCACCGCCGCCCGGTGCGCCTCGGACTGGCCCAGCGACGTGAAGCCCAGGTAGGCGACGAGCATGCCCAGGCAGGCGCACGATGCCACCAACCCCAGGCACCCCAGCGGCGCGGCCCAGCGCCAGTTGCGGCTCCACCAGCCCGGCCGGGGCGCCATCGAGCCTTCCTGCGCCGTGTCCATGGACGCCTCCCTTGTGCTCCGCGTGCGGCTTCCTCTTATTCGCTCCAGGGCCGCGCGGAAGGCGCCTGCCGCCGCCAACCGTTGGTCTGTGTACCGGGCAACAGGTAGATTTCGCGCGTGCTCCAGAGGGCCGGTGGGCACGTGAGGCTGGGAGCATGCCTTCGCGCAGAGCCGCCTCCGCCGAGGTGCTGTTGGACGTGCTGGAGGCCCTTCCTCCAGGGCACCGGCTGTGGGTGCGGGGCGTGGGGCGGGGCCTGGCGCCCTTGCTGCGGCCCGGGGACTCGGTGCGGGTGCTGCGCTGCGGCCCGGGCCTGCTGGTGCCCGGGGACGTCGCGCTGATGCGCCAGGGACGCGAGCTGGTGGCCCAGCTGGTGGTGTCCACGGCGCCGTGGCGAACCGCGTCGCTCCTGGGGATGGCGGGCGCGCCCGCTGGCGAGGCGCTGGGGCGCGTGGTGGCCGTCCGGCGGGGGCGCTGGGTGGTGCCGCTGCCCAGGCCCTTCGGCCCCGCGCTGTGGGCGGCGCGGCAGGCCGCCTCCGCGGTGTGGGCCCGGCCCCAGGCCCGGTTAGTGTCCCGGGGCGTGTGGGACTTCTTCTCAGGCTGGTCACGGCCGCTGCGGCGCCGGCTGATGGGGCCGCTGGCGGTGCGGCTCCTGACGGCGCGCGACGTGGACGCGCTCCTGGCCTTCGCGGCGGCGCAGCTGGTGGTGTCTCCCAGCTTCCTGCGCCACCAGCTCCGCGAGCGGTGGGGCCTGGCCGAGCCGGGGCGCCGGGGCGCGGCGGCGGGGGCCTTCGACGCCGAGGGGCGGCTGCACGGCTTCGCCTGGATGGACTCCTACCGGCAGGAGGGGCTGCCGCTCGAAGGGGCATGGGTGCGCTCCCTGGTGGTGGCGCCCCGGGCGCGGCGCATGGGCGTGGCCACCGGCCTGCTGCGGACCTTGATGGCGGAGGCCCGTCGGCAGGGAGAGGTGTGGCTATACGCGGACGTGGCCGAGGACAACGCGGCATCGCTCCGCACGTTCGGACGCCTGGGGTTCCAGCGGGCGAGCGACACGCTGACCCGGGAGACCAACGAGGCCTGGGACGCGACGGGCGGCTCCGCGCGGCTCGTGGTGCTGGAGCGCCGGCTGGAGGCGTGAGCGGGCCGAGGGTTGCGCGGCTGCCCTGGCTGCGTCAAATAGCCTGCGGCCGTGGCCGCCATGCCGAAGCGTGGCGCGCCCTGCCTCCTCCTTTCCGTTGGAACGCCCGCCATGAGCACCTCGACGTCCGACATGCTGGGGGGCGCCTCGGCGCCTCCGACGCGGTCGCAGCGCCTCCGGGCGGACGGGGCGCTGGCGTTCATCACCTCGCTGTGGGGCATCACCTTCGTGGTGGTGAAGGACGCGCTCGGCCACGGCGACCCGTTCAGCTTCCTCACGCTGCGCTTCCTCGTGGGCGCGGTGGTGCTGAGCACGCTGGCGGGGCGGCAGGTGCTGACGCCGCGCAACCTGCGCAGCGGCGCCGTGCTGGGCACCTTCCTCTTCCTGGGCTTCTCGCTGCAGACGGTGGGGCTCACCACCACCACGCCGTCACGCTCGGCGTTCATCACCGGGCTGTGCGTGCTGCTGGTGCCGCTGCTGTCCCTGGCGCTGTACCGGAAGGCGCCGCAGCCCACCTCGCTGCTGGGGGTGGGGCTGGCGGCGGTGGGGCTCTACCTCTTCACCCAGCCCGACGCGGGGGCGGGCGGGGGCGGTCTGTCCCGGGGGGATGTCTTGTCGCTGGGCTGCGCGGTGGCCTACGCGGGCCACATCCTGCTGACGGAGCGGCATGCGCCCAGGCAGGGCGTCATGGGGCTGGTGGCGGTGCAGCTCTGGACGGTGGCGCTGCTGTCCGCGCTGTGCCTGCCCTTCGTGGAGCGGCGCGTGGCGTGGCATCCGTCCTTCGTGGGCGCGGTGCTCATCTGCGGCGTGTTCGCCAGCGCGCTGGCCATCAGCGTCCAGACGTGGGGGCAGGCGCGCACCACGGCGGTGCGCGCGGCCGTCATCTACTCGCTCGAATCGGTGTGCGCCGCCGTGTACTCGGTGCTGCTGGGCTACGAGACGCTCGGGCCGCGCGAGTGGGTGGGCGGCGGGCTCATCCTGTCGGGCGTGCTGATGTCGGAGGTGGGCGCGGCGGCGTGGGTGTGGTGGCAGGCGCGGGCGCCGGGGCGCTAGCGGCGCTGCCAGGGCGGGTGCGCTTCCACGGTGCGCCGGTCACCAGCCGGGCGGGCAGGGCCGCGAAGTGGTGCAGGCCCTGGGAGAAGGGACGCGCTATACCCAGCCCCCTTCCCATGAGTGTGGAGCTGCGGCGAAACGGGATGCACCTGACGGGCACCCCTCTGTCCCTGGACGCGAAGCGCAAGTCGCCGCTGTGCTTCGTGAGCCATGGGCACTCGGACCACATCGCCCGGCATGAGAGCACCATCGCCACGGCGGCCACGCTGCGCTTCATGGCCCACCGGCTGGGCCCGGTCCGCGAGCCGCGCGCAGTCGCCTTCCGCGAGCCCTTCGAGCTGGGGCCCCTGCTGCTGGAGCTGCTGCCCGCGGGGCACATCCTGGGCAGCGCGCAGCTGCGCGTGACGCGTCCGGATGGGCGCCGCATCGTCTACACCGGAGACCTGAACGTGGCGCCGTCGCTCACGGCCGAGGCCACGGAGGTGGCGGCGTGTGACACGCTCGTCATCGAGTCCACCTTCGGCCATCCGCGGTACCGCTTCCCGCCGCGCGCGGAGGTGCTGGGGCAGGTGGAGGCGTGGCTGCGGCTGCACCTGGAGCGCGGCGCCGTACCGGTGCTGCTGGGGTACCCGCTGGGCAAGAGCCAGGAGGCGATGAAGTACCTGGCCGGGCGGGGCTTCCCGCTGGTGGCGCACGCCTCCATCTACGAGGTGGCGCAGCTCTACGGGGAGCTGGGCGTGCCCATCGAGAACCTGCGCTGCTACGACGGCCAGGTGGCGCCGGGGGAGGTGCTCTTCTTCCCGCCGCACCAGGCGCGAGGCGGCGCGCTGGCGCCGCTGTGGCCCCGGGCGACGGCGGTGCTGACGGGGTGGGCGGTGGATCGGGGCGCGGCGCGGCGCTACGGCGCGGACGTGGCCTTCGCGCTGTCGGACCACGCGGACTTCCCCGGGCTGGTGTCCTACGCGAAGGCCACGGGCGCGCGGGAGGTGCTGACGTGCCACGGCTTCGCGGAGGAGCTGGCCCAGGCGCTGTGCGACGCGGGCATGGACGCGCGCCCGCTGGGCGGAAAGCCGCGGCAGCTCGGGCTGTTCTGACACGCGGCGCGGGGCCGCGTTAGAAGGGCGCCATGGCCCGCCAGTCGCCGCAGCTGGAAGGACGCACCGTGCGCGTCCTCGTGTGTACCGAGCACGAGCACTTCGTCACGAAGGAACTGCCCGAGGCGCGGGTGTCCTTCGAGGGGCTGGAGGGAGACCGGCACGCGGGCCTGACGCGCGCGGCGGACGTGCGCACGCCGTGGTTTCCGAAGGGGACGCCCATCCGCAACACGCGGCAGCTCTCGCTGGTGTCGAGCGAGGAGCTGGCGCAGGTCGCCGAGGCGCTGGGGCTTCCGCGCGTGCTGGCGGCGTGGCTGGGCGCGAACCTGGAGGTGGCGGGCGTGCCGCGGCTGACGCACCTGCCGCCCGGCACGCGCCTGTTCTTCCCGGAGGACGCGACGCTGGTGGTGGAAGGGGAGAACGAGCCCTGCACGGGCCCCGGGCGCGTCATCGAGGCGCACCATCCGGAGGCGCTGAAGGTGGCGAGCCGCTTCGTGAAGGCCGCGTGGCGGCGCCGGGGGCTGGTGGCCTGGGTGGAGCGCCCCGGCGTCATCCGCGCGGGCGACACCGTGAAGGTGATGCTGCCCAGGCCGGTGACGTACGCGCTGCCGCAGCCTTGAGAGGGCCGCGCGGCGCTGGCTTCATCCGCGCCAGAAACACCACGGGGCCGCCAGGCCCGGGACGTGTCCCGGACCCCGCGGCCCCGCGGGCCTCGGTCCTCGCCGGACGGCTACTCCTCCGGCGACTGGACGATGAGCTTCTCCTTGCCGCACACGTCACAGCGCAGGTGCACGAAGAGGTCGCCGTCGCTCTCCTCGGGGACCTCGCCCTCGGGAACGCCCAGCTCCTCCTTCGCGAGCGCCGCCACCTTGGCGGGGATGTCCTCCGCCTTCAGTGACTGGATGTACGTCATCTCCCGCTCGTGGCACTCGCGCGTCTCGGGGCCCGTCAGCCACGACGGCTCCATGCCCTCCGGCAGCCGGCTCACCAGCTCCAGGTTGCTGACGGACTCGGCCAGGTAGGCCAGCCGCCGCAGCCGGGCCTCGTCCGGCAGCGCCGCGAAGACCTGGAAGCCCTCCAGCAGGGCCTCGCGGTCCTCACCCGTGGCCAGCTGCGCCAGCTCCAGCGAAGCCTCGCTGGAGTCCAGCGCCTCGTCCCAGTTGTTCTCCGGGGTGAAGCCCGCCTCCAGCAGCGAGGTGTAGAGCTGCGTGGCCGCCAGCCGGCGCCGCGCCTCCTGCAGGTGCTCCACGACTTCGTGCGTCAGCCGCAGCTCCAGGAGCGCACCCGTGGTGCGCGGGTCGATGGAGCCCGTCAGGTCGTCCACCTCCACCTCTTCCCGCAGCGCACCCTTCAGCACCTGGGCCGCGGAGAAGCGGAACAGTGGCACCACGCCCACCTCGCGCAGGTACATGGCCGCCGTGGGGGCGTCCTTGGAGCCCATCCGCAGCGACTTCTGCGCGCGCTCCACCACGGCGGGGTCCGCCGCGGGCTTCTTGTTCTCCAGCCGCGTCTTCACCGCCTCGCGGTAGAGCGTCTCCAGCGAGCTGCCCGGGGGCAGCCGCTGCGGCAGCAGGGGACGCAGGCCCGGCACGTCCAGCACCCACAGCGGCGGAACGCCCAGCCGCTTCAGCGCCCGGAAGAAGAGCGAGCCCGGTGGGTCCTGCGGCCGGAAGGGCGGCAGCTCGTCGCTCGGGGCCTCGCCCTGGAGCGCCGAGGCCGCCTGCACGCCCAGCGCCTTCTCGCGCTGCTCACGCGTGAAGGCGGTGATGCCCTGGGCGGGGGGCGGCGGAGGCGGTGGGGCCTCCTCACCGTCCAGACCGACGACGCGGTCCATGTCCACGTCGTCCAACTCGACGTCGTCGACACCCTTGGCGCCGGTGAAGTCGCAGCGCAGCAGCTTCAGCTTCTCGAACGTCGCCCCTTCCAGGTTCGCGCCCCGGAAGTCGCAGTCCTGGAGCCGGCCACCGTGGAAGTAGGCATTGGAAAGGTCCGCGTCCCGGAAGTTGACCTTGGACAGGTCGCACCGGTCCCACTCGGAGCCGATGAGGCCGAGTCCTGACAGGTCCGTGTTGGCGGAGAAAAGTTGAGTGAAGGTGGCGCCGGTATGGTCGGTGGCGACCTGGCCGGACTTGCGCATCCGGTTCCATTCCGCCGAGCCACTCTGGAGGAGCTTCTCGATACTGGGGGCTTTCGCCATGGACCCGGGATTATTCGTATGGTCTGGTCCGTGCGCCAGCACAAATGATCGAGTACCGAATCGAAGCCGACACCGCCGGGATGCGGCTGGACAAGCACCTGCGCAAACGGCTCCCGAATGTCCCGGTGAGCCACCTCTTCAAGATGATTCGCACCAAGAAGGTGCGGGTGAACGGGAAGCGTGCGCAGCCCGAGCAGTTGCTGTCGGAAGGAGACGTGCTCACCATCCGGGGCGACGAGCAGCAGCTCGTGGGGGCGGAACGTCCGAAAGTGGACCCTCCTCCACCGCCGGTGGACCCCAGCCGGTTGGTCATCCTGCGCGAGGACGACTGGCTCATGGCCGTGGACAAGCCCAGCGGAATGGCCGTTCATACCGGCAGCGGCATCACCGGCGGGACGCTGGTGGACTACGTGCGCGCCTACCTGGGGCCCCGGGCCGTCCGCAACGACTTCGCGGCCTCGCCGGCCCACCGCCTGGACCGGGAGACGTCCGGCGTCATCCTGGTGGCCAAGCGCCGCCCGGCCATGGTGCACTTCACCGAGGTCTTCACCCACGGCCTGTCCCGCAAGCGCTACCTCACCCTGGTGAAGGGAAAGATGCCCCGTGACTCTGGTGTCATCGACCTGCCCCTGTCGGAGCACCAGCAGACGGCCGAGTCCAAGGCTCGTCGTGGGGTGAACATGCAGGCGGCCATCACCCGCTGGAAGGTCGTGAAGCAATCGGGCGAGGCGGCGCTCCTGTCCTGCGTCATCGAGACAGGGCGCACGCATCAGATAAGAAGGCATCTGGCCGCCATCGGGCATCCGGTGGCCGGGGACAAGAAGTACGGAGACTTCGCCTTCAATCGCGACGTGCGGGCGCGCTGGGGGCTCAAGAGGCTGTTCCTGCACGCCGAGCGCATCGAATTCCCGCATCCCGAAGGCGGCGCGAAGGTGGCCGTCGAAGCCCCCCTCGCCGCCGAGCTCCGAGATGTGCTCAAGCGGGCTGCCCTGGTGCCCTGACGCCCTCCAGGCACAAAAGAAACGCGTATGTCCGACCCTAAATCCGCTGACCGCAGCCGCTCGAAGCTGGTGCTGGAGGGTGTCCCCGCCGGGCGCTGGTGGAAGTTCCTCCTGAAGACCGCGGGATGGCTGACGCTGACCGGGGCCACGGCCGCCGTGATTGCCGTGACGGCCGTGTACTACGTGTACGCGGAGGGGCTCCCGGCCATCCCCAAGGTGGACGAGTACTGGCCGCCCATCGTCACCGAGGTCTACACGGACGACGCGGTGCTCGCGGGCGAGTTCTACGAGGAGCGCCGCAAGGTGGTGCCCTACGAGCGGATTCCGAAGCGGCTGGTGCAGGCCTTCATCGCCTCGGAGGACTCCAGCTTCTTCGACCACTTCGGCGTGGACGTGCTGGGCACCGCGCGCGCGGGCTTCAAGACGGTGGCGTCCAAGCTGGGGCTGCGCTCGGGCGGCATCCAGGGCGGCTCCACGCTGACGCAGCAGACCGCGAAGGCGGTGCTCATCTCCGCGGAGGGCTACAAGTCCGCCACCGCGAAGACCATCACCCGCAAGCTTCGCGAGGCCATCCTCGCCCTGCGGCTGGAGCAGTCGCTGACGAAGGAGGAGATTCTCTACCTCTACCTCAACAACGTCTTCCTCGGGCACCACAGCTACGGCGTGCAGAGCGCGGCGGAGAACTACTACCGCAAGGACGTGCGCGACCTGACGCTGGGCGAGATGACGCTCATCGCGGGCCTCCCGCAGGCCCCCAGCCGCTACTCGCCCTTCCTGCGCCCGGAGGCGGCCCGCAAGCGCCGCTCCTACGTGCTGCGCCGCATGCTGGTGGAGGGCATGATTTCGCAGGAGGAGCACGACACCGCCAACGCCGAAGAGGTGAAGGTGTACCCCGTGGAGGACGTCTTCCACGAGTTCGCGCCGTACTTCGTGGAGCAGGTGCGCAAGGACCTGGTGGACCGGTACGGCAACCCCGTGCTGCTCAAGGAGGGCCTCAAGGTCTTCACCACCATGGACAGCGAGCGCCAGCGCGCCGCGCAGGACGCGGTGCTCCACGGCCTGCTGTCGGTGGACAAGCGCCAGGGCTGGCGCGGTCCGGTGGAGCAGCTCGTGTCGAAGGAGGCCATCCAGTCCTTCATCGAGCGGGCGAAGAAGGTCATGGGCTCGGAGCCGCTGGTGGAGAACCGGCTCTACGTGGGCGTCGTCACCGCCATCGACGCGGACGGCAAGGGCGCGGACGTGCAGGTGGGCGGGCACAAGGGCCGGCTGCCGCTGCTGGGCATGCGCTGGGCGCGCAAGGTGAACCCGGAGGGCTACTACCCGGCGATGATGATTTCGTCCGTGAAGAAGGCCATCACCGAGGGCGATGTCGTCGTGGTCCGCCACGTGACGAAGAAGGACCTCACGGACGACAAGGAGCAGTGGGACAAGAAGCTCGCGGACGAGATTCCCAGCGAGGGCGTGAAGCTCTTCCGCCTGGAGCAGACGCCCGAGGCGCAGAGCGCGCTCGTCTCCATCGACCCCCACCGCCAGTACCTCACCGCGATGGTGGGCGGGTACGACTTCGACGACAACGAGTTCAACCGCGCCTTCCAGGCGTGCCGCCAGCCGGGCAGCTCGTTCAAGCCCTTCGTGTACTCGGCGGCGCTGGAGCTGCTCGACTGGACCGAGGCCACCATGCTCGTCGACTCGCCCATCGTCGAGCACGACCCGGACACGAAGGTGTCGTGGAAGCCGGCCAACTACAGCGACAAGTTCGAAGGCGAGGTGCTGCTGCGCACGGCGCTGGTCAACTCGCTGAACGTCCCCGCGGTGAAGACGTTCGGCGCGGTGGGCGTGAAGAACATGGCCGCCTGGAGCCAGAAGCTCGGCATCACCACGCCCATGAACATGGACTTCTCCGCGGCGCTGGGCTCCTCCTGCGTGTACCCGGTGGACCTGGCCAACGCCTACGCCACCTTCAACCGCTACGGCCGCAAGAAGCCCACGTACTTCATCCGCAAGGTCGAGGACCGCTGGGGCCGCACGCTGGAGGACCACACCGCCTTCGACGATGCGTGGGCGCCGCTGCAGGACCGCGTGGCCGCCGGCTACGCGCGCCTCTTCGAGCCGGGCGAGCAGGTGATGAGCCCGGAGTCCGGCTTCATCCTCACGCACCTCCTGCGCGGCGTGGTGCTCCAGGGCACCGGCGGCCCGGCGCAGCGCCTGGGCAAGCCGGCCGCGGGCAAGACGGGCACCACCAACGACTCCTTCGACGCGTGGTTCGCCGGCTATACCCGCGACCTGGTGACGGTGGCGTGGGTGGGCTACGACTTGAACCCGCATCCGCTGGCCCGCTACGAGACGGGTGGGCGCGCCGCGCTCCCCATCTGGCTCAACTACATGAAGCGCGCGCTGGAGGGCCGGCCGCAGCCCGAGTTCTACCCGTGGCAGTCCATGGACCTGGTGAAGCTCCACATCGACAAGAAGACGGGCAAGATCGCGCCGCCCACCTCCCGGGACGCGGAGGTGCTCTTCTTCAAGAAGGGCACCGAGCCGAAGGACGCGGTGCCCGACAAGGACCAGGTCGACGTGGACCAGTTCATGATGGGCGCGCAGTAGCGCGGAAGGCGCGGGCCGGCGCCAGGTGCCGCTCCAGCGCCTGGCGCAGGGCGGCAGTGTCCGGCCCCGCCTCCAGCACCGAGCGCGTGGCGGTGGGGATGACCTGCGCCTCGCGCCCGGCGAACAGCCGCTTCAGGTCGTCGAAGCCGGCGCCCTGCGCGCCGATGCCGGGCGTGAGCAGCAGCGCGCCGCCGAGCCGCTCGACGACGCCGCGGTCCGAGTCTGGCAGGGTGGCGCCCATGACGGCGCCCGCCACCGGCGCCGCGCCCTCGCCGGGCTCCTCGTTGAAGGCTCGGAGGCCGTCGGCCAGGACCTCGGCCACGGTGCGGCCGTCCTCGCCGCGTGAGGTCTGCAGCGACGTGCCCTCCGGGTTGGAGGAGCGCACCACCAGGAAGGCGCAGGCCCCGGAGGCGCGCGCCCGCTCCAGCGTCTTCCGCAGGGCGCCCAGGCCCAGGTAGGCGGAGAAGGTGGCCGCGTCCGCCTCGTAGGCGCTGCCCTCTCCGAACACCGTCTCCGCGTAGGCATCCATGGTGGAGCCGATGTCGCCGCGCTTCACGTCCAGCAGCGTGAGGGTGCCCATCGCCTTGAAGCGCCGCATCAGGCCCTGGAGGACCAGGAGCCCCTCGGGGCCGTGGCGCTCGAAGAAGGCGCTCTGCGGCTTCACCACCGCGACGCGGTCCTCCGCCGCGTCGGCCACGCGCTCGCAGAAGTCACGCAGGCCCTGCGCGTTATCGGGCAGGCCCCAGCGCGTCAGCAGGTCCTTGGACGGGTCGATGCCGAGGCAGAACGGCGAGCGCTGCTCGGCCAACTGGCTGAAGCGGTGGGCGAAGGGCTGTGGCGTCGTCACCGGGCGTCTCCAGGACTGGGGAAGGGTCAGCGCAGCCGCCGCGCGGCCGCGTCGAAGAGGGGGTTGGGCAGCACCTTGGCCAGCCGCGTGGGCACCGCGAGCTGCCAGGGGAAGGACACCTCCGCTTCGCCCCGGATGATGGCCCTGCCCATCCGCTCCACGGCGTCATGCGTCTCCATGAGGAAGGGCATGGGGAAGGTGTTGGAGGCCGTCAGCTCGCTCTTCACGAAGCCCGGGTAGATGCAGGTGACGCGCACGCCGGTGCCGCGCAGGTCCACGCGCAGGCTCTCCATGAAGGTGCCCAGGAAGGCCTTGGAGGCCGAGTAGGCCGCGTGGCCCGCCAGCCCACGGTACGCGGCGAGGCTGGAGACGCCCACCAGGTGCCCGCGCCCGCGCTCCACCATCTCTGGCAGCACGGCGCACAGCGTGGCGGCGGCGCCGGTGACGTTGGTGTCGATGATGGCGCGCACGCGCTCCCACTGGAGGCGCTTCGCGTTCGTGGTGCCGCCCACGCCCGCGTTGGCCACCACCAGGTCCAGCCCGCCGCACTCCGCGTCGAGCGCGCGGATGCGCTCCCGCGCGGCGTCGGCCTTCGTGACGTCCAGCGCCACCGGCTCGATGGTGACGCTGGCCGCCTGGGCCTCGGCCGCGAGGGCCTGGAGCTGGGGCTGGCGGCGCCCCGCGGCGAACACGCGGACGCCCCGCTTCGCGAGCCACAGCGCCAGGCCGCGCCCCAGGCCGCTCGAGGCGCCCGTCACCAGGGCCGTCCGGTAGCTCATGTCCGCCATGCAGTCCTCCCGTGTCCTGGTGGGGGCTTCTCGCACGGTTGCCTGGGGATGAACAGCGGCGTGCGGCGCGATGCGCCGTTCACCGGAGGGCTACACGTGGGGCCAGTACGGCCGCATCGCCTCGCGGCTGGCCTTCAGCGCCTCGCGCGCGTCCGCGCGGATGGGCCCGGTGGGAAAGCCGTCCTTGCGCCCGGCGAGCACCTCCACGCAGGCGTGCACGGACTGCGACAGACCCTCCAGGGAGTAGCCGCCCTCCAGCAGCAGCACCAGCCGCCCCTGGCACGCGCTGTCGGCCAGGGACTTCATCGCCGAGCACATGGCCGCGAAGCCGCGCTCGCTGACGTCCATGCCGCCAATCGGGTCGTGCTGGTGCGGGTCGAAGCCCGCGGACACGAGGATGAGCTGGGGGCGGTACGCCTCCGCCACCGGCAGCAGCAGCTCCTCGAAGATCATCCCGTAGTCCGCGTCCGAGTTGCCGCCCGGCAGGCCCACGTTGAGGGTGTAGCCCTCGCCCTCGCCCTCGCCCACCTCGGGGGCCGCGCCGGTGCCCGGGTAGTAGGGGAACTGGTGCACCGACTGGTACAGGACGTCCCGGCGCCCCCAGAAGGCAGCCTGCGTGCCGTTGCCGTGGTGCACGTCCCAGTCGAGCACCAGCACGCGCTCGGCGCCCAGCCTGCGGCCGGCCTCCGCGGCGATGGCCGCGTTGTTGAGCAGGCAGAAGCCCATGGCCCTGCCGGGCTCGGCGTGGTGGCCGGGCGGGCGCACCAGCGCGAAGGCGTTGCGGGCCTCGCCCTTCATCACCGCCTCCACCGCCTGGATGGAGGCGCCCGCGGCGAGCCGCGCCGCGTCGATGCTGTCGGGAGACACCTGGGTGTCCGGGTCGATCTGCGCCCGGTGTCCGTTCAGGCGCTGGAGGTACGCGAGCAGCTCCGGCGTGTGGACCGCGGCCAGCTCCGCGTCCGTGGCCGAGCGCGGCGCGGTCATCACCGTGCCCTTCACCGGCGTGCTCGCCAGCACCCCGAGGATGCGCCGCAGCCGCGAGGGTGACTCGGGGTGGCCCTGCCCGGGGTCGTGCTGGAAGAAGAGGGGGTCCGTCAGTAGCAACGTGGAGGACATCGGGGAGACCTTACGCATCCGCCAGGTGGGAAGTCAGCGCCCCTGGAGGGCGGGCCGCGCCCATGCCCCGTTCTTGCCCTGCCGGTGTTTCCCTCCCTACAGTGCCTCGTCTTGGCTCTCCGGTTCAAGAAGCCCGGCCTGCGCCGGCTGCTGCTCGGCTCGTTCGCGCTCGTCCTCGCCCTCATCCTGGGGACGCTCTACTTCGTCGTCCCCTCGCGCGTGGAGGCGCACCTGGAGCAGCGCCTCCAGACGCGGGGGGAGGCCCGGGCCACCCAGGCCGTCGCCATGCTCACGGCCCAGCCCGCCGCGGCCCTGCCCGGCAGCCTGGAGCGGCTGCGCGACGGCGACGACGACTTCAAGGTGCTGGCCGTCCTCTCCAGCGAGGGGCACGTGCTGGCCACCCATCCGCCGAAGCCGCCGGAGTGGCTGCTCCCGGAGCTGAAGGCCCGGCAGGGCTCCGCGCTGGACGGCCACCGCTTCGCCAACGGCGACCGGGCCGTGGCGCGCCCGGTGACGCTGTCGGGAGGCGTGGCGGGGCAGGCGCTGCTGGTGCTGGACAGCTCTGGTCTGAATGCCGTCGTCACCGAGCTGCGCCACCTGGTGCTGCTCGCGTTCGGCGTGGGCCTGGGGCTGTTCCTGGTGGTGGCCTTCTTCATCTCCCGCGCGTTCATCCTGGTGCCGCTGGACGCGATGATGGGCATGGCGCGCCGGCTGGCGGAGGCGGACCTCACCGGGCGCGTGGACGTGGGCACCCAGGACGAGCTGGGCCAGCTCGCCGAGGCGCTCAACCGCATCGCGCAGAGCTGGCGCGACACGCTGGGGCGCGTGCGCGGCGTGTCCGACGTGGTGGCGGGGGTGGTGGAGCAGATTCACCGCACCGGGACCACGGTGTCGTCCGGGGCGGGGACGGTGCAGGCGCGCGTGGAGGAGACGTCGTCCTCCATGGTGCAGATGATGGCCTCGCTGCGGGGCATCGCGGAGAACGTGGAGGTCCTCTACCAGAGCGCCGAGGAGAGCAGCTCGTCCATCATGGAGATGGCCGCCACCAACGACGAGGTGGCGGAGAACGTCCAGGCCATGGCCGCCAGCGTGGAGGAGACCACCAGCGCCATCGAGGAGATGACGTTCTCCATCAAGGAGGTGGCCACCAACATCCAGGAGCTTTCCGCCTCCACGGAGGAGACGTCCTCGGCCATCAGTGAAATGGACGCGGCCATCGGCCAGGTGGAGGCCAACGCGAAGGAGACGGCCCGCCTGTCCGAGCAGGTCTTCGACGACGCACAGACGGGCGTGGAGTCGCTGCGCAAGACGCTCAGCGGCATCGACCGCATCAAGGAGACGAGCCGCACGGCGGCCAACGTCATCGAGAGCCTGGGCCGCCGCATCTCCGAGATTGGCAACATCCTCAACGTCATCGACGACGTGGCGGAGCAGACCAACCTGCTGGCCCTCAACGCGGCCATCATCGCCGCGCAGGCGGGCGAGCACGGCAAGGGCTTCGCGGTGGTGGCGGAGGAAATCAAGGACCTGGCCGAGCGCACCGGCGCGTCCACCAAGGAGATCGCCGAGCTCATCCGCAGCATCCAGGAGGAGAGCCGCAACGCCGTGGCGGTGATGAACCAGGGCGTGCGCAGCGTGGAGGAGGGCGTGCAGCTGGGCCGCGAGGCGGAAGGGGCGCTGCGGAAGATCAACGACAGCACCCAGAAGTCCACGCAGATGGTGAAGGCCATCGCCCGCGCCACCGTGGAGCAGGCGCGCGGCAGCAAGCAGGTGACGGCGTCCATCCACCGCATCAGCGAGACGGTGCAGCAGATCTCCAAGGCCTCCAACGAGCAGGCGCGCGGCGGCGAGCAGATCATGAAGAGCGCGGAGAAGATGAAGGCGCTCACCGCCCACGTGCAGCGCAGCAGCCTGGAGCAGGCGCACGGCAGCAAGCAGATCACCCGCTCCATCGAGAGCATCAACGAGATGGTCACCCACCTGAACCGCGCCCAGAAGGAGCAGACCAAGGGCAGCGAGCAGGTGCTCAAGGCGGTGGAGACCATCAAGGGCGTGTCCGAGCACCAGACACGCTCCGTGAAGCAGCTGGAGGAGGCCATCGACAACCTCCAGCGGCAGGCGGAGATCCTTCGTGCGGAGGTCCGCCGCTTCCGGGTGTAGACACGTCTCCATGCCGACCCAACGACAGGTCTCCGAGCGCGCCGTGGTGGCCCTCATCGGCGCGGTCCAGTTCGTCAACATCCTGGACTTCGTGATGGTGATGCCGCTGGGGCCGGACTTCGCGAAGGGCCTGGGCATCGCCTCGTCGCACATCGGCACCATCGGCGGCGCGTACACGGCGGCCGCCAGCGTGGCGGGGCTGCTGGGCGGCTACTTCCTGGACCGCTTCGACCGGCGCAAGGCCCTGGCGGTGTCCATGCTGGGCCTGGTGGTGGCCACCGCGGCGGGCGGCTTCGCCACCGGCCTGTCCACGCTGCTGCTGGCGCGCGTGGTGGCGGGCCTCTTCGGCGGGCCGGCCACGTCGCTGTCGCTGTCCATCATCGCGGAGCTGGTGCCCGTGGAGCGGCGCGGGCGCGCGCTGGGGGCGGTGATGGGCGCCTTCTCGGTGGCCTCGGTGGCGGGCGTGCCCATGGCGCTGAAGCTGGCCGAGTACGGCGGGTGGCGCGTGCCCTTCTTCGTGGTGGCCGCCATGGGGCTGGTGTTGGTGCTGGGCGCCATCTTCTACCTGCCGCCCATTCGGGGGCACCTGGAGGTGGCGCGGGGTCTGCGGCACCCGGTGGGTGTGCTCGAGCTGCTGGGGCGCCGGGACATCCAGCTGTCCTACCTGATGACGGCCGTGGTGATGAGCGCGGGCTTCGTCCTCATCCCCAACCTCTCCGCCTACCTGCAGCAGAACGTGGGCTACCCGCGGGAGCTGCTGTGGCTGCCGTACTTCGTCGGGGGCATCGCCAGCTTCGCCACGCTGCGGGTGGCGGGGCCCATGGTGGACCGCTACGGCTCCTTCGTGGTGGGCACGGTGGGCTCGGCCCTGGTGCTGCTGTCCACCTATGTGGGCTTCGTGGCCCTGCCGAGCTGGATGCCGGTGCCCGTCATCTTCACGCTCTTCATGGTGGCCATGGGGATGCGCAACGTCGCGTACAACACGCTGACGTCGCGAGTGCCGGACAACGCGATGCGCGCGCGCTTCATGTCGCTCCAGTCCGCCGTGCAGCACATGGCCGCGGCCGTGGGGGCCTTCCTCAGCGCCCGCCTGCTGTCGGACCTGCCGGACGGCACGCTCGGCGGCGTCCCCCGGGTGGCCGGCCTCTCCATGGTCCTGACGTTGCTGCTGCCCGCCATGCTGTGGGTGGTGGAGCGGCGGGTGCGCCAGAGGGAGCAGGCGCGGACGCCCTCGCGGGGAGTGGCGGTTCCACACGCGTAGTATGAAAGGGTGCCCTGGGGTTGCCTGCCGTCCATTCCGGGCGGCAAGGGGGCGCTTTGGCGCGACGAACGGTTGCGCCTCTATCCCCGGAGCGCGATAAACCGGGCTGCCTCGGGGAGCGCGTCAGAAAAAATGTTCAACATCGGCGCAGGCGAAATGGTGTTCATCCTGGTGGCCGCGCTGCTCATTCTCGGGCCGCAGCGGCTGCCCGAGCTTGCGCGTGGCATCGGCAAGTTCTTGCGCGAGTTCCGCCGCCAGACGGACGAGGTCCGCAACGTGGTGGAGCGCGAGTTCTACGCCATGGACCAGGAGCTCGGCGAGCCGCCCAGCGCGCCCGTCCGGCCCGGGACGCGCTTCGCGCCCCAGCCGCCGCAGTCCATCGCCGCGCCGGAGGCCCCCGCTGCGCCCCTCACGGAGGGCGCGGCCCCGCAGGGCGGTGACGCGGCGGCCCCGCAGC
>JAFAAN010000080.1 GCA_023426545.1 Pseudomonadota bacterium | reverse complement strand
GCGACAACATCGCCATCGAGGTGGAGCTGATCACCCCGGTGGCCATGGAGAAGGAGCTCCGCTTCGCCGTCCGCGAGGGCGGCCGCACGGTGGGCGCCGGCGTCGTGTCGGAAGTCATCGCGTAGTGAAGACCCCCAACGGCTCCCTGGGTACCCATTTGGGGTATTTTCAGGGAGCTGGTGGGAATCCAGTTGCACACCCTGGGGCGGGATGGTAGACACCGCGCCCCTTCGTTCTGAAGAAACGGCTCTGTGAAATCCAGGGGACGTCGGTCGTAACGCCCTCCCGCGGCAGAGGCAGAGTCCGTTCAAAGAGGTTCTTGCGAATGGCGACACAGAAGATCCGCATCCGGCTGAAGGCGTACGACTCGAAGCTCCTGGACCAGAGCGCGGGTGAGATCGTCGAGACGGCCAAGCGCACGGGCGCGAAGGTGGCCGGTCCGATCCCCCTTCCCACGCGCATCAACAAGTTCACGGTGCTGCGGTCTCCGCACGTGGACAAGAAGAGCCGTGAGCAGTTCGAGATCCGCACGCACAAGCGCCTGCTCGACATCCTCGAGCCCACGCAGCAGACGCTGGATGCGTTGATGAAGCTGGATCTTTCGGCTGGCGTTGACGTCGAGATCAAGTCCTAGGAACCGGGTGGGCGTCCGAGTGGTTTCACTCCGACCCCCGCGAGGAAAGTGCCATGGCGAAGTTTGATGTAGTCGACCTGGATTTGAAGAAGGTGTCGGAGATTGAGCTCTCCGACGATGTCTTCGGCGCTCAGCCGAACGCCCACCTGTTCTACGAGGTGGCGAAGATGCAGCAGATCAACCGGCGCCGCGGCACGGTCGGGGTGAAGAACACCTCGCTGGTCAGCGGCGGCGGCAAGAAGCCCTGGAAGCAGAAGGGCACCGGCCGCGCTCGTCAGGGCTCCATCCGCGCTTCCCACTGGGTGGGCGGCGGCAAGGCGATGGCCCCCAAGGCGCGCGACTACTTCTACCGCCCGCCCCGCAAGGTGCGCCGCGGCGCCCTCCGGTCCGCGCTTTCCCTGCGGGCCCAGGAGAAGACGCTCATCATCCTGGATGGCTTCTCCCTGGATGCTCCGAAGAGCAAGCAGGCCTTCGAGGTCCTCACCAAGCGCCTGAAGCTGCAGAACGCGCTGGTGATCGACGACAAGGGCAACACCAACCTGCACCGCAGCGTGCGCAACCTGGCGAAGTTCGACGTGCTCCCGCCCGAGGGTCTCAACCTTGAGGCTGTTCTCCGGCACTCGCACCTCGTGCTCACGTCCGCGGCCGCGAAGACCCTCGAGGGGGCGCTGTCATGAATCTGAACGACGTCATCAAGGGCCCGCTCATCACCGAGAAGCTGGACAAGGCCCGCGAGAAGTTCCGGCAGTATTCGTTCATCGTCGACCGCAAGGCGACGAAGCACGATGTGGCGCGCGCGGTGGAGACGCTCTTCAAGGTCACCGTCGAGGGCGTGAACACGAACATCGTCCGCGGCAAGATCAAGCGGGTGGGTCGTAGCATCGGCAAGCGGCCCAACTTCAAGAAGGCGGTCGTGACCCTGAAGCAGGGCGACTCGATCGAACTCTTCGAGGGAGGGGCGGCCTGACGCTACGGCGTCGAGCCAGCCTGACGAGGAACACACCATGGGCATCAAGAAGTACAAGCCGACTAGCGCCGCCCGCCGTCTGATGACGGTGTCCGACTTCGCGGACATCACCAAGGACTCGCCCGAGAAGAGCCTCACCGAGCCGCTCAAGCGCTCCGGTGGGCGCAACGTCCACGGGCACATCACCCGCCGGCACCAGGGCGGCGGCCACAAGCGCCGCTACCGCATCATCGACTTCAAGCGCCGGGACAAGGATGGCGTCCCTGCCAAGGTCGTGGCCGTCGAGTACGACCCGAACCGCACCGCCAACATCGCGCTGCTGCACTACGCGGACGGCGAGAAGCGCTACATCCTCGCGCCGGTGGGCCTGAGCGTGGGTGACACGGTGTTCGCCGGCGAGTCCGCGGACATCCGGCCTGGCAACAGCCTGCCGCTGCAGAACATCCCGGTGGGCACGGTCATCCACAACGTGGAGCTGAAGCCGGGCCGTGGCGGCCAGGTCATCCGCTCCGCGGGCACGTCCGGCCAGCTGATGGCGAAGGAGGACCGCTACGCGCAGGTGCGTATGCCCTCCGGCACCGTCCGCAAGGTCCTCATCGAGTGCCGCGCCACCGTGGGTCAGGTGGGCAACATCGAGCACGAGATCATCCGTATCGGCAAGGCGGGTAAGAGCCGCTGGCTGGGCATCCGTCCCACCGTCCGCGGTCTGGCGATGAACCCGGTCGACCACCCCCACGGCGGTGGTGAAGGCAAGTCCGGTCAGGGTAACCCGCACCCTGTGTCCCCCTGGGGCAAGAAGACCAAGGGTCTCACCACGCGCACCAACAAGCGCACTGACAAGTTCATCGTGTCCGGCCGCCGCCAGGGCGCGCGTAGCCAGTAAGAGGATTCCATGGCTCGTTCGATCAAGAAGGGTCCGTTCGTCGACGACTTCCTCGTGAAGAAGATCGAGGACATGATCAAGACGAACAAGAAGGCTGTCGTAAAGACGTGGTCCCGCCGCTCCACGATTCTTCCGGAGTTCGTGGGTCACACCTTCGCGGTGCACAACGGGAAGAAGTTCATCCCGGTGTTCGTCACGGAGAACATGGTTGGCCACAAGCTCGGCGAGTTCGCCCCGACGCGTACGTTCGGTGGTCACTCGGCGGAGAAGAAGGTCGCCAAGGCCCCGGGCAAGTAGCCTGGCGCATTGCCTGAGAGCCTGAGGAGAAGACCATGGAGTCGACTGCACATCTGCGTTTCCTGCGCATGAGCCCCCGCAAGATTTCCACCGTTGCGGAGCTCATCCGGGGCAAGCCTGTCGAGGCGGCCCTCAACATCCTGAAGTTCACCAAGCGCGCCGCGGCCAAGCCGGTGGAGAAGCTCATCAAGAGCGCCGTGGCCAACGCGACTGACAAGTCCAAGGGCCAGGTCGACGTGGATACGCTCTACGTGAAGACCATCTCCGTGGACCAGGGTCCCACCCAGCGCCGGTTCATGCCGCGCGCCATGGGCCGGGCCACCCCTATCAAGAAGAAGACGGCCCACGTCCACGTGGTGCTCGCCGAGGCGAAGAAGTAGGACCCGTCGGGCCCTGCCCGGACGCTTCAAGGAGATTCACGTTGGGACAGAAAGTTCATCCGATCGGGTTCCGGCTGGGAGTCATCAAGACCTGGGACTCCAAGTGGTTCGAGCACAAGAACTACGCGCAGTGGCTCCATGAGGACATCCGCATCCGCGAGTTCGTGAAGAAGTCGCTGAACCACGCGGGCGTGTCCAAGGTGGAGATCGAGCGCGCGGCCAACAAGGTCAAGGTCAACGTCCACACCGCGCGGCCGGGCATCGTCATCGGCAAGCGCGGCGCGGGCATCGAGACGGTGAAGAAGGACCTCCAGCAGTTCACGAAGAACGAGGTCTTCCTCAACATCGTCGAGGTCCGCAAGGCGGAGACCGACGCGCAGCTCGTGGCGGAGAACATCGCCACGCAGCTCGAGCGCCGCATCGCCTTCCGCCGCGCCATGAAGAAGGCGCTGCAGACGGCCATGAAGTTCGGCGCCAAGGGTATCCGCGTGGCCTGCTCGGGCCGCCTCGGTGGCGCGGAGATGGCGCGCTACGAGTGGTACCGCGAGGGCCGCGTGCCCCTGCACACCCTGCGCGCGGACATCGACTACGGTTTCGCCGAGGCGAAGACGACCTACGGCAAGATCGGCTGCAAGGTCTGGGTCTGCAAGGGCGAGGTCCTCCCGGGCAAGGGTGGCCAGGCCCCCATGCCCTCCAACCGGTAATCTGCCCACCCGCGCCGGACGCTCCCTCGGGGGGCGTCCGGGGCAGGGCGGCGAAGGACAGCGACGATGCTTCAGCCTGCTCGTACGAAGTACCGAAAGATGCACAAGGGCCGCACGCCCGGCAGTGCCCACCGTGGCAGCAACATGACCTACGGTGAGTACGGCCTGATGAGCCTCCAGCCGGGGTGGATCACCTCCCGGCAGATCGAGGCGGCCCGTATTGCGATGACGCGTCACGTGAAGCGTGGCGGCAAGATCTGGATCCGTATCTTCCCGGACAAGCCCATCACCAAGAAGCCCGCTGAGACCCGTATGGGTACCGGCAAGGGCGGCGTGGAGTACTACGTCGCGGTGGTGAAGCCCGGCCGCATCCTCTACGAGATGGAGGGTATGACGCCGGAGGTGGCCACCGGGGCGCTGAAGCTGGCGCAGGCGAAGCTGCCGGTGCTCACGAAGATCGTGAAGCGGGCGGACCTGAGCCTCTAAGGCACGGAGCGTCGGGAGCCGGTCTGGAGGACGGCTTCCCGCGCGCATGGAGAGAGACATGGCGACTGCGAAGGAACTGAAGGAACTGTCGGCGGACGACCTGAAGCAGCGCGCGGCCGAGCTGCGCGAGACGCTGTTCCAGGACCAGCTGAAGCGGCGGACCGGTTCGCTGGACAACCCGGCCGAGCGCACCCAGCACCGACGCGACCTGGCGCGGGTTCTGACCGTGCTGACCCAGAAGGCGAAGGCCCAGGGCTGAACCCCACGACTCCAAACGCGCTCAGCAGGTGATGGGGCGCGTGAGGCCATCCGGGCAGGAACGCCCGGGTGCATGAGAGACAGTGAGAGAGAAGATGGCTGAAGCGACCGAGACGCAGGCTCCCGAGACCTCCACCCGTGGCCGTCCCAAGACGCGCGTGGGGATTGTCACCTCCAACAAGATGCAGAAGACGGTGGTCGTCACCGTCCAGCGCCGGGCTCCGCACCCGAAGTACGGGAAGATCATGAGCCTGCGCGAGAAGTACAAGGCGCACGTGGAGGACCACGACTACCCCAAGAAGATCACCATCAACGAGGGTGATCGGGTCCGGATCGCCGAGACCAAGCCCGCTTCGAAGGACAAGCGCTGGCGCGTGGTCGAGGTGCTGGAGAAGAGCAAGAACGTCTAGCACGCATGTCCCTCCCGCGCGGCCCTGACGCGGCGCGGGACGGTCACCGGCGACAGGAGATTCCCAGATGATTCAGATGACGAGCGTGCTCGACGTGGCGGACAACTCGGGCGCGAAGAAGGTGTTCTGCATCAAGGTGCTCGGCGGCTCGAAGCGCAAGTACGCGTCCATCGGCGACGTGATTGTCGTCTCGGTGCGTGAGGCGCTGCCGAACTCGAAGGTGAAGAAGGGTGACGTGGCCAAGGCCGTCATCGTCCGCACCAAGCGCGAGGTGGGGCGTCCGGACGGCAGCTACATCAAGTTCGACGGCAACTCCGCGGTCCTCATCAACAAGGACATGGAGCCCATTGGTACGCGTATCTTCGGGCCCGTTGCCCGTGAGCTCCGCGCCCGCAAGTTCATGAAGATCATCTCGCTGGCGCCCGAGGTCCTCTGAGAGGACGGCAGGCCGGACGGCGAGCAGCCAGAGAGAGGAAGCCATGCAGAAGCTGAAGGTGGGAGACACGGTCCAGGTCATGGCCGGGGCCGAGGCCTCCGAGAAGAATCCGGCGACCAAGCGCGGTAAGGTGCTGAAGATCGATCGCGAGGCGGAGCGCGTGACGGTCGAGGGCCTGCGCCTGGTCAAGCGTCACTTGAAGAAGACGCCCCAGAGCCCCGAAGGCGGCATCGTCGAGAAGCCGGGCACGATCGCGCTGGCGAGCGTGCAGGTGGTTTGCGCCAAGTGCGACAAGCCGACCCGGGTGGGCATTCGTACTGAGGGTGAAGAGGGCAAGAAGAAGCGGTTCTGCAAGAACTGCGACGCCCTGATTGACTAGGTGTCCGCGTTGGTGCATGTATGCGCGCCCTTTGCCCACCCGGGTGGTGGGCAGGGGCGGGCGTGCAGGCACGGAGGGCCCGTGGAGCAACAGGGGCCCTCGCGGTGTTTCCAGGTTCCATACGAAGGACTGATCGGGCGTACTGGGTCCACGACGGTGCCCCGAAGCAGAGGACAGGACGATGGCTGACGAGAAGAAGGCCGAGCAGAAGGAAAAGAAGGCGAAGCGGGGCAAGAAGGAAGAGGCCAAGAAGGTTGGCTTCGCCGCCAACATCGAGGAGGGTCTCGAGTCCAAGCCGGCTCGCCTGAAGGTGCGTTTCTTCAAGGAAGGTGTGCCGTCCCTCCTGAAGGAACTGAACCTGAAGAACCCGATGCAGGCTCCCCGGCTGGAGAAGATCGTCGTCAACATGGGTCTGGGCGAGGCGCTCGCCAACAACAAGATCCTGGAGTCGGCGGTGGACCAGCTCGCGGCGATCACCGGCCAGAAGCCGATCGTCACGCGCGCCCGCAAGTCCATCGCGAACTTCAAGCTGCGCCAGGGGCAGGCCATCGGTGCCGCCGTCACGCTGCGCGGCGACCGCATGTACGAGTTCATGGACCGCCTCATCACCGTGGCGCTGCCGCGCGTGCGTGACTTCAAGGGCGTGTCCCCCAAGGCGTTCGATGGGAAGGGCAACTACACGCTCGGCGTGCGCGAGCAGATCATCTTCCCTGAGATCAACTACGACCAGATCGAGAAGGTGAAGGGGCTCAACATCAGCTTCGTCACCACTGCGGCCAACGACGAGCAGGGGCTGGCGCTGATGCGTCACTTCGGCATGCCGTTCCGCCAGTAAGCCCTCGAGCCAAGGACCCGACGAATCATGGCCAAGCTCTCCAAGATCGCCCAGGCAAAGCGCAAGCCGAAGTTCTCGGTGCGCCAGTACAACCGCTGCCCGCTGTGTGGCCGGCCGCGCGCGTTCCTGCGTAAGTTCAAGATGTGCCGTATCTGCCTCCGCAACCGCGCCCTCCGCGGCGAGGTCACCGGCGTCACCAAGTCGTCCTGGTAGCCGGAAGGGCAGGGGACCTGGCGGGGAAGTCCCGCCAGGCCCATCCGCGGTGGCTCCTCTTGGAACCCTCGCGCTGAAGTTCGCAGTTTGAAGTGGCGATCATCGCGAACCCCCGGGATGGGCCCGGTAGGCGTGGTGGGCGCAAACGCGGGGTGCCCGGACAGGGGCCTCGCCTCGGAAGGTACTCCATGCCGGTCAATGATCCCGTCGGCGACATGCTGACCCGCCTGCGCAACGCCTCGCGCGCGCGTCACGACAAGGTCGTCATTCCCCACTCGAAGCTCAAGCTCGAGATCATCAAGGTCCTCAAGGACGAGGGCTACATCGGCGAGTACGTGGTTCACGAGCGCACCGTGCAGAACAAGCGCACCGTGTTCCCGGAGATCTCCGTGCAGCTGAAGTACGGTCCGGACCGCGCCCCCGCGATCACCGGCATCCGCCGCGTGTCGAAGCCGGGTCTGCGCAAGTACACGGGTTCGCTTGAGATCCCGCGGGTGCTGGGTGGCCTGGGCATCTCCATTCTCTCCACCTCGCGTGGCGTCATGGTGGATTCCGAGGCCCGCAAGCAGAAGGTCGGCGGCGAGCTGCTCTGCACCGTCTACTAGCCAGCCGCCAGGGAGCGGCGCCCCGCGAGGGTGCGCCCCCCAGGCACAGAGGACCGAGGCAACCATGAGTCGGATTGGAAAACTGGCGATCAAGCTCGGCGACAAGACGAAGGCTGTCATCGCCGGCGAGCAGGTGAACTTCGAGGGCCCCAAGGGCAAGCTGACGGTGAAGCTGCCTAACAAGGTCAAAGTCAAGGTCGAGATCAAGGACGGCGAGATGACCGTGCAGCGCGTGGACGAGTCCCGCGAGGCGCGGAGCCTGCACGGCCTGACCCGGACCATCCTCGCGAACGCCGCGAAGGGTGTGACGACCGGCTTCGAGAAGAAGCTGGACATCCGCGGCGTTGGCTTCCGCGCCGAGGTGAAGGGCAAGGCCCTTCACCTCTCGCTGGGCTTCTCGCACCCGGTGGTCTTCAACCTGCCCGAGGGCGTGACGGCCGAGGTCGACAAGACCCCGCGCACCGAGGACAGCATGCCCACGGTGGGGCTGACGCTCCGCTCGTCGGACAAGGAAGCGCTGGGCGCGACGGCGGTGAACATCCGCTCGCTGCGTCCGCCCGAGCCCTATAAGGGCAAGGGCATCAAGTACGCCGAGGAGCGCATCCGCCGCAAGGAGGGCAAGACGGGTACGGCCTAGCCGTCCCGCCTTTCCTGAGTGTTCCAAACTCCGCCAGGCCCTCTGGGCCTGGTGGCATCATCCGGCGGCGGAAGGCCGCATCGCCGCCGGACGGAAAAGGAAGCAGCCATGCCTACGAAGATCGACGCCCGTCTCAAGAGGAAGAACCGCATCCGCAAGAAGCTGTCGGGAACGACAGCGCGGCCGCGGCTCACCGTCTACAAGAGCCTCAAGCACATCTACGCGCAGGTGGTGGACGACACCACGGGCCGCACCCTGGCGTACGCCTCGTCGCTGTCCAAAGACCTGAAGGGTCAGGACGAGGGCGACAAGAAGGCGGATGCGAAGCGGGTGGGTGCCCTGATTGCGCAGAAGTGCAAGGCCGCCAATGTCGAAGCGGTGGTGTTCGACCGCAACGGCTTCCCCTATCACGGGCGCATCGCCGCCGTGGCCGACGCCGCGCGCGAGGCCGGGCTGAAGTTCTAAGAATTCGAAAGGAATCCCCCAAGTGGCAACTCCGATCAATCCGAACGATCTGGACCTCACCGACCGCGTGGTGAATATCAACCGCGTGGCCAAGGTCGTGAAGGGCGGCCGTCGTTTCTCGTTCGCCGCCCTCGTGGTGGTGGGGGACGGCGCCGGACACGTGGGCGTCGGCCTGGGCAAGGCCAACGAGGTCCCCGAGGCCATCCGCAAGGGTGGCGAGAACGCGAAGAAGAACCTGTTCCGCGTTCCGCTCGTGGGCCACACCATCCCGCACGAGGTGCTCGGGCACTTCGGCGCTGGCTGGGTGCTCCTGAAGCCGGCCAGCCAGGGTACGGGCGTCATCGCAGGCGGCGCGGTTCGCGCGGTGCTGGAGGCGGCCGGTATCCGCAACATCCTGACGAAGAGCCAGGGGTCGCGGAACCCGCACAACGTGCTGAAGGCCACCGTCGCGGGCCTGAAGCTGCTGCGCAGCGCGGAGCAGGTGTCGCGCCTCCGTGGCAAGGACGTCGAGCCGGCGAAGCTCGCCGGGGAGCAGAGGGGCTAGTCCATGGCGCTCAAGGTGAAGCTGGTGAAGAGCATCGCGGGGTCCTCCAGTGACAAGCTGGACACCATCCGTGGGCTGGGCCTGAAGAAGTTTGGTGACGAGCGGCTCCTCAAGGACACGCCCGCGATTCGCGGCATGGTGTTCAAGGTGAAGCACCTGGTCGCCCTGGAAACCGTTTCTGGCGAGGCGCCGGCGCCCAAGCGCCGCAAGCCGGCCAAGGTCGCCCTGCGTGAGCGGGTGCGCGCGTATCAGGCCAAGCAGAACCAGGCCTGAGTCACGAGAGGATCGAGACGATGAGCACTCTGAACAAACTGCAGCGTCCGGCGCGCTCGTGGCACCGCAAGAAGCGCGTGGGCCGCGGCCAGGGTAGTGGTCTTGGCAAGACGGCCGGCCGGGGTGGCAAGGGCCAGAAGGCCCGGACCGGCAACATGCGGTTCGAAGGCTTCGAGGGTGGCCAGAGCCCCCTGCAGCGGCGCCTGCCGAAGTTCGGCTTCACGCCCCCCAACCGCACCGTCTACGCGGTCATCAACCTGTCGGACCTCGAGCAGCACTTCGACGCGGGCGCCACGGCGGACGTGGAGACGCTGCGCAAGGTCGGCCTGGTGAAGGGCCGCTACCACGGCGTCAAGGTGCTGGCCCGCGGCGAGCTGACGAAGAAGGTCACCGTCGTGGTGCACAAGGCCTCGGAGGCCGCCAAGGCAGCCATCCAGAAGGCGGGCGGAGCGGTGGAGGAGATTCCGCTGGTTGCCCACAAGCCGGAGTCCGCCGCCAAGGCCCACGCGGGCAAGGGTGTGAAGGCTCCTCGGCAGCCCCAGGCCTGAGCGTGCCGGAAGCGCATCACTTGCCGGTGGTGCGTGCCGCTTCGCTTGTGTAGGCTTCTGCGCCCCTTTCCCACTCGTGGAACAGGGGCGTTTTGTCGTCCTGGCAGAACCCTCTCGAAGAGGATGGCTACCCCGTGGCTCTGAACGCCTTCGCCAACGTCTTCCGTATCGCTGAGCTGCGCAGCCGGCTCGCGTATACGCTCGCGCTGCTCGCCGTCTATCGCATCGGCATCTTCATCAACACGCCAGGCGTGGACCGTTCGGCGATGAACGCGTTCATGGACGCCCAGAAGCAATCGGGCGGCCTCGTCTCGCTGTTCAACCTCTTCTCCGGCGGCGCGCTGGAGCAGATGTCCATCTTCGGCCTGGGCATCATGCCGTACGTCAGCGCCTCCATCATCATGCAGCTGCTGGCGGTGGTCGTGCCCAGCCTGGAGCGGCTGCAGAAGGAAGGCGCCGGAGGCCGGCAGAAGATCAACCAGTACACCCGCTACGGCACCATCTTGCTGTCCGTCGTCCAGGGTGTGGGCATCTCCCGCTGGCTGGCGTCGCTGGGCCGCTCGGACGGCGGCCAGAGCGGCTTCAACCAGGTCGTCGTCCCGGACGACAGCGTCTGGTTCACCATCATGACGGTGGTCAGCCTCACGGCGGGCACGGCCTTCATCATGTGGCTGGGTGAGCGGATCACCGAGCGCGGCATCGGTAACGGCATCTCGCTCATCATCTTCGCCGGTATCGTCGCGGGCCTGCTCCCGGGTGGGAAGACGCTGCTCGACCTGACGCGGCAGGATGTCATCTCGGTCGCCGAGGTGGTCGCGCTGGTCGCGTTCATGCTCGTCATCATCGCCGCGGTCGTCTACGTGGAGCGCGGTATGCGGCGCATCCCCATCCAGTACGCCAAGCGGATGGCGGGCCGGCGGATGTTCGCGGGCCAGGCGACGTACTTCCCGATGAAGGTCAACACCTCGGGCGTGATTCCGCCCATCTTCGCGGGCGCGGTGCTGTCCTTCCCCGCCACGCTGGGGACCTGGTTCCCGTTCCTGCAGGGGTTCCAGCGTGCCATCGAAGGCAACCTGTGGATCTACAACGGGTTGTTCGTGCTGATGGTCATCTTCTTCGCCTACTTCTACACGGCGCTGACCTTCCGGCCGGATGACGTGGCGGACAACATCAAGAAGCAGGGTGGCTACATCCCGGGCATTCGCCCCGGCCGCCAGACGGCGGAGTTCATCGAGCGCGTGCTCAACCGGCTCACGTTCGGCGGCGCCATCTACCTGTCCGTCGTCTGCGTGATTCCGTCCATCATCAGCGGCCTGCTCGGGGTGCGGTTCACCTTCGGCGGCACGGCGTTGCTCATCGTCGTGGGCGTCGCGCTGGACACGGTTCAGCAGATCGAGGGTCACCTCATCAGTCGTAATTACGAGGGCTTCGCCGGTCCTCGCGGCCCGCGCATCCGGGGCCGGGTGCGCGTGGCGGCCTGAGTCTCCGCGCGAGCGTACCAGGCGCCTCTCCCTGTCGTGGGGAGGGGCGCCTCGTCGTTCCAGGCTGGGTGTCATTCAAGGATATTCGCTGGTGCACGAGGAGCACATGAACCTGATCCTGTTGGGGCCGCCGAACGCGGGGAAGGGCACGCAGGCGAAGCGCCTCTTCGCCGACTTCCAGATCCCCCAGATCTCCACCGGAGACATCCTCCGCAAGGCGGTGGCGGAGGGAACGGAGCTGGGCAAGGTCGCCGGCCCGCTGATGGCCGCTGGCCAGTACGTTCCGGATGACGTCGTCATCGGCATCGTCGAGGAGCGCCTCAAGGAGCCGGACGTGACGAAGGGCTTCGTCTTGGACGGCTTCCCGCGCACCCCGGGGCAGGCGGACGCGCTGGACAAGATGCTCAGCCGCCTGGGCAAGGAGCTGGACGCGGTCATCTCGCTCGAGGTGCCCCACGAGAAGCTGGTGGAGCGCGGCTCCGGCCGTCGGGTGTGCCCGGTGGACGGCAGCGTCTATCATGTCTTCCAGAGCCCTCCGAAGCGGGCCGGCTACTGCGACAAGTGCAACACGGGCTTGGTCCAGCGCCCGGACGACATGCCGGACGTCATCGAGAAGCGCCTGCAGAAGTATGACTCGGAGACGGCGCCGCTGAAGGCCTTCTACGAGAAGAAGGGCCTGCTCAAGAGCGTGGATGGGGTGGGGACGCCCGAAGGCATCTACGCGGAGATCAAGGCCGCGGCGGGGAAGACCTGAGCCGCGGTGGCGGCGGCTGCGGCCGGGGCGCCCACCGCCAGCCCGCTGGCCGTCCCAGCGGGCACTGAGCGTTTGCCCCCGGAGTTTCCTGGTCTGGCGCCGAGGTGGGATGCAGGTTTACCCGGTAGCAGGCATCCAGGACGTGGATGCGGTACGGTTCGAGTCCTGGGGCGGAGTGGATGAACCATGACTGCGGGTGAAATATCCCGCTGTTATGTCGGGTTGGTTGGAATCCAAGTTTTGCTGTCGCGCGACGCTTGCCACTTGCGGACCAAAGTGCTATCCCGCCGCGCTTCCAAGAGGTTCGTGGTCCGGGAAGAGAGTCTGACGCTTGCCGAAGGATGATTCCATCGAAGTCGAGGGGACTGTTATCGAGCCCCTCCCGAACGCGATGTTCCGCGTGGCGCTGGAGAACGGCCACAAGGTGCTCGCGCACATCTCGGGCAAGATGAGGATGCACTTCATCCGCATCCTCCCGGGTGACAAGGTGAAGGTCGAGCTGTCTCCGTACGACCTGACGCGCGGACGGATCACGTACCGGGCGAAGTAGTAGGGCGTACCCGCCTGGGAATGGCGGGCTGCCCGCTGGGCTTTTCTTTAGCTGAGGAAGGAAGTTCGCTCCAATGAAGGTTCGGGCGTCCGTCAAGAAGATCTGCGATAAGTGCAAGGTTGTTCGCCGTAAGGGTATCGTGCGCGTCATCTGCGCTTCCAACCCCCGGCACAAGCAGCGCCAGGGCTAACGGCCAGACGGCCGTTGGCTTCAGACCAACTCCACCTAAGAAGGAAGACCGAAGATGGCTCGTATCGCCGGCATCGATCTGCCGCCCAACAAGCGCGCGGTGATCTCGCTCCAGTACATCTACGGGATCGGCAACAAGTCCGCGCAAGACATCATCGCTGCGGCGGGCATCGATCCCACGACCCGGACCAAGGACCTTACCGAGGAGCAGGCCCGCAAGATCCGCGAGATCATCGAGGCCAGCTACAAGGTGGAGGGTGACCTCCGGCGCGAAGTCACCATGAACATCAAGCGGCTGATGGACCTGGGCTGCTACCGGGGCCTTCGTCACCGTAAGGGCCTGCCCGTTCGTGGCCAGCGGACCCACACCAACGCGCGTACCCGCAAGGGTCCGAAGCGGGGCATCGTCCGGGCCAAGACGGCCTCCGGTCGGTAGACGCAGCGCCGGTGCCGTGAGGTACCGGCGTCGATCACCTCCTCCCAGGAGCAGCAATTCAAATGGCTGACGAGATCAATACGGCTGCGGCGCCCACGGGCACCGAGGGCGAGGCCCCTGCCGCGAAGAAGTCGAAGCGCAAGGGCAAGAAGAACATCCTCAACGGCGTGGTCCACATCCAGTCCACGTTCAACAACACCATCATCACGATCACGGACGTGTCCGGGAACGTGATCTCCTGGTCGTCCGCCGGGGCGCGTGGCTTCAAGGGAAGCCGCAAGTCCACCCCGTTCGCGGCGCAGGTGGCCGCAGGCGACGCCGCGGCGAAGGCGATGGAGCACGGCCTGAAGAACGTGTCCGTGCTCGTGAAGGGCCCGGGTGCGGGCCGCGAGTCGGCGCTGCGCGCGCTGGCCGCCGCCGGTCTGAAGATCAACCTCATCCGCGACGTGACGCCCATCCCGCACAACGGGTGCCGTCAGCCCAAGCGTCGCCGCGTCTAACCCCTTCGTCCGGGCATCCCTCGCGCCCTGGCGTGGGGGACGCTCCAGATCACCTCTAAGGACCTCTCAATGGCTCGTTACACTGCCAGCGCCTGCCGCATCTGCCGGCGCGAAAACCTGAAGATGTACCTCAAGGGCGACCGTTGCTACACGGACAAGTGCGCCATTGAGCGCCGCCCCTATCCCCCGGGCCAGCACGGTCAGGGCCGCGTGAAGTTCTCTGGCTACGGCGTGCAGCTGCGCGAGAAGCAGAAGGTCAAGCGCATGTACGGCCTGCTGGAGAACCAGTTCCGCGGCTATTACCACCGCGCGTCCGCCGCCAAGGGCAAGACGGGTGAGAACCTCCTGCAGCAGCTGGAGCTCCGCCTGGACAACGTGGTGTTCCGCATGGGCTTCGCGGACACGCGCAACGAGGCGCGCCAGCTGGTGCGTCACGGTCACTTCCAGGTGAACGGCCGCAAGGTGAACATCCCTTCGTTTGCCGTGAAGCCGGGTACGGCGATCGAGGTGGTGGAGAAGAGCCGCAAGGTGCTCCGCATCTCCGAGGCCCTGGAGACGGTGGACCGCCGTGGCGTCCCGCAGTGGATCTCCCTGGACAAGAAGGCGTTCAAGGGCACGGTCACCACGGCGCCGAACCGTGAGGACCTGACGATGCCCATCTCCGAGCAGCTCATCGTCGAGCTCTACTCGAAGTAAGCGCTCCGGATGTCGCAGTGGACGCCCTGGCCGACGAGGCCGGGGCGTCTTGCTTTCAAGCAGTCGCAGTCTTCGCGTGCGCATCCTCCCGCCAGGCCGGTGGGTACGTCGGTGGTGCGGCACGTTTCGAGGAGCAGTCCATCATGGCAGATACGTTCATTGCGAAGAACTGGCGTGACCTGATCAAGCCCCGTCGCATGGAGGTGGATCAGGACAGCGCGACCCCCACCTACGGCAAGTTCGTCGCGGAGCCGCTCGAGCGCGGCTTCGGCACGACGCTGGGCAACTCGCTCCGCCGGGTGTTGCTGTCGTCGCTGCAGGGCGCCGCCATCACCTCCGTGAAGATCGAGGGCGTGGACCACGAGTTCACCACCATCCCGGAGGTCTCCGAGGACGTCACGGACGTCGTACTGAACCTGAAGGAAGTCCTCCTTCGGATGCACACGAACGAGACCAAGACGCTGCGCATCGAGGCGGAGGGCCCCAAGGAGGTCAAGGCCGGTGACATCATCACCGACCCGGACACCGAGATCCTCAACCCCGGTCACCACATCTGCACCATCTCCGAGGGCGGCAAGCTCCGGATGGAGCTGACGTGCCGCCGCGGCCGTGGCTACACCCCGGCGACGGTGAACAAGGTCGCGGGCTCGCCGATTGGCACCATCCCCATCGACTCGCTGTTCTCGCCCATCCGCAAGGTGAACTACCAGGTCACCAACGCGCGCGTCGGTCAGGTCACGGACTACGACAAGCTGTCGCTCGAGGTCTGGACGGACGGCTCGGTGGCGCCCCAGGACGCGGTCGCGTACGCGGCGAAGATCATCAAGGAGCAGCTCACCGTCTTCGTGAACTTCGACGAGACGGAGGAGCCCGTCATCGCCGAGGCGCCGAAGGAAGAGGCGAAGCTCAACGAGAACCTGTTCCGCTCGGTGGATGAGCTGGAGCTGTCGGTCCGCTCGGCGAACTGCCTGCAGCAGGCGAACATCAAGACCATCGGCGACCTCGTGCAGCGCACCGAGGCCGAGATGCTCAAGACGAAGAACTTCGGCCGCAAGTCCCTGAAGGAGATCAAGGAGATCCTCGCGGAGATGGGCCTGTCGCTGGGCATGAAGCTGGAGAACTGGCCGCCGAAGCAGGCGCCGGCGCCCGCGCAGCCGAAGGTGTAGTAGGGTTCAGGCAGGGCCTCCCCGCGCGCCCGCGGGCATGGTGGTCAGCGGCGCGAGGGGAGGGGGTTGGGAGGTCTCCAGCCCGAATGACAGCGGCGGCCTCCGTGCCGGGGCCGCCCATCCCACCCGGTACCTGATACGGCCGGAGTGGTGGAGTCCCACCGGGACTCCGGAGCACGACGATGCGCCACAAGGTTGGACAGAGGAAGCTTCACCGCACCACGAGCCACCGGCTCGCGATGCTGAACAACATGGTGACCTCGCTGCTGGAGCACCAGGCCATCCGCACCACGCTCCCCAAGGCCAAGGAGGCCCGGAAGATCGCGGAGCGGATCATCACCCTGGGCAAGCGTGGCGGCCTCGCCAACGTTCGCCTCGCCGCCCGGACGGTCAAGGACCGCGAGGTGCTGCAGAAGGTGTTCGGGGAGTACAAGGACCGGTACGCCACGCGTCCCGGTGGCTACACCCGTATCGTCCGGCTCGGCTTCCGCCGGGGCGACGCCGCGGAGATGGCCCTCCTGGAGCTCGTGGACCGGCCGGAGAAGGCCGCTCCCGTTGACGCCGAGGCGGCTGCGCCCGCGGCGGAGACCCAGGCCGAGTAGTTCGTGGTTTGCATCCCTGGCTCCATCGTGAGGTGGGGCTGGGTGCAGCGCGAGGGCGCGCTTCCGAGAGGAAGGGCGCCCTTCGTGTTTCAGGGCGGCCTAGCGCGGCGACTGGCGGATGCGCTCCCAGGCCTGGTTGAGGTCCTCGGTCAGGTCGGCGCTGTCATTCCTGCTGCGCATCTGCAGTGACTGGAAGCGCAGGTCCGCGGGCGCGGCGCCGCTGGAGCCCATGAGCTGCTTGGGGGTGATGGTGATGAACTCCCCCGGCGCCACGGATGGCACCGCCGCCTGGTACTGCCCGTTGACAGTGAAGGTGACGTCGTACCAGGGCCGCTTGCTCTCGTTCCAGATGGTGACGGAGGGCCGGTCCAGCCTGTCGCTGAGCACCAGGCGCGCGTCCATTTCTCCGCGGCGCACGCTGCTTCCGGGGCAGGCAATGGCCAGGCTCGCCGCCGTCAGCGCCAGCCAGCCGACGACGATGGACGCCTTGTATTTGAAGAAGCGGTCGCGCTGACGAAAGTCCGCGACCATCTCCCTGAGGATGGCGAGCCCGTTGAGGAAGTGGTTGGACGCATCCCCCGCGATGCGCTTCCCCAGGGGGCCTTCCGGCTTCTCCTTCTGGAGGGGCGCGGCGCGCGCTGCGGACATCACCCGGAGATTGGTGACGCTGGGCGCGCGCGGCTGGGAGCCAGACGGCGACGCAGCCCGAGGAGGCTGCGTGCCTGGAGTTGAGGGCTTGCGACCGTCGCTCATTGGACCGCGAGTGTAGAGGGCCGGGCGCGTGAATGGCTACTGCGCCTTGAGTTGCTGAAGCGCTCGCGATGCCACCGCGTTTTCGGGCTGGGTCTCCAGCACCTTCGTCAGCCAGCGCTCGGCTTCGGCCGCCGTCGACTTTCGCGCCTCGGGACGCGTGGCCTTCATTGCCTGTTCGGTGAAGAGCAACCCCAGCCGCAGGCTGAACTCCATGTTGTCCGGGTCCTTTTCGACCACGCTGCGCAGCTCACGCTCGGCACCCGCGAAGTCACCTTCCAGCTGGTACACGAGGGCCAGCTTGCCGCGCATGGCCACCGCGTCCGGTGCCAGGGCGGTGGCCACCAGAAAGGCCTCGCGGGCCGCGTTGAGGTCCCGGCGCTCCAGGTGGAGGTCGCCCAGGTGGAACCACGCCGTCTCCAGCAAGGGGTGGAGCGCGACGGCCTTCTCGAAGGACGCGCGGGCCGCGTCGGGGCGCTGCCGGGCCAGGTACAGCTCGCCCAGGTAGAAGTGGTTCTTTCCGTCGCGGGGCGCGCGCTCGATGGCTTGCTTGAACTCGTCCACGGCGCGCCCTGCGTCATCCAGGCGCTGATAGGCCAGCCCCAGCAGGGCGTGGACCACCGCGACGTCCGGGTAGTCCAGGAGGATTTCCTCGAAGGAGAGGATGGCGTGCTGGGGCGCGTCCAGGTCCTTCAGGTAGCGAAGGCCCTCTTCCAGCTTGGCCTCGGCGGCCTTGGGGAAGCCCGCGAAGGGGTCCGCGATGTGGTCCATCAATGCCCGCGCCGTGGCGACCTCGGAAGGCGTGGGCTGGCCCCGCACCGCCGCGCCCAGGGCCTCCACCGCGGCGGGGGAATCTCCCGTGCGGTGCAGGGCCTTGGCCAGCGGCAGGCGCCAGGCGGTGCGGTCCGGCGCGAGCGCCGTGGCCTGCTTCAAGGGGGGCAGCGCCTCGGGATACTGCTCCGACTCCAGCAGCGCGAGCCCCAGCCGGTAGTGGAACTCCGCGGTGTCCGGTGCCAGGGCGGTGGCACGCTCGAAGGCCGCGACGGTGGGCGCGCCCGCGTCGCGCGCTCGGGAGAAGAGGGCGAGTCCCAGCATGTACTGGTCGACGGCGCGTTCGCCGTCGGTGATGCGCTTCTGGAGCTCGGCGATCCACGCGTCCGTCCGGCCCGCCTTCACATGGGCTTCAGTGAGGAGGCGCGCCACGTCCAGGTCGTCCGGTGACTGCCGGTGCAGCTCCGTCAGCAGGCCCAGGGCCTTCGTGGGTTGGTGCTCGTCCAGGAAGGTTCGGGCCTGTGTGCGCGCGTCCGTGGGGCGTGCGCTGGCGGGAGCGGAAGAGGTGTGGCTGCAGCCGGACAGGAGGCCCACGCTCAGCACGGCGGCGCGAACCCAGGGGCGGGGACGGAGGAGGCGGAGCGTCATCTCGATGGCGTGTCTCAGGTGGAGGAGATGGCTGGGGGGCGTGTGTCGCTGACGCCCTCGGCGCCGGCGGCGGCCACGGCGTCATCCAGGTCACCGCCCTTGCCTCCCAGGGCCAGGTTGTCGGCGATGATGACGGCGCGGACGGCGCGGGCCAGGCCCTCGCGGTCGTCCTCGGCGAACGCGGTGGTGTCGATGGGCTTGCCCACCTTCACGCGGATGGGGCCCGGGGTGATGTTCCAGGTGGACTTGGGCATCAGCGCGCCCGAGCCCTCGATGGTGACGGGGCAGATGGGGACGCGGGCCTTCAAGGCCAGGGCGAAGGGGCCCTTCTTGAAGGGGAGCACGCGGCCGTCCGCGGAGCGGGTGCCCTCCGGATACAGGAAGATGCTGGTGCCCCGGCGGATCTTCTCGGCGGCCTTGTCCAGCGAGGAGATGGCCTTGGAGCGGTTCGTCCGGTTGATGAAGATGTTGCCCGACATCCACAGGTACCAGCCGATGATGGGCACCCACTTGAGCTGTGACTTCGCGACGTACCGGAAGGGGACGGGCACGGCCAGGAAGTGGGCGGGGATGTCGATGGTGGACTGGTGGTTGGCCACGTAGATGGTGGGCCGCTTCGGGTCCACGTTCTCCTGGCCAATGACCTCCAGCTTCGCGCCGCCGGCCCACAGCAGCACGGGCGACCACATCCTGCGGGCAATCCACAGGGCGATGGATGGGCTGAACGCCAGCGTCGCCAACAGCACGAAGGGGAAACAGACGGAGCTCCAGGCTCCGGCCACGAAAATGCAAAAGAGCTTGCGCATCCCTCAGCCCTCCTCCCGGGGGCCGGCAATCCGGGCTGGTAGAGGCCCGGGCCCACGGGCATGCCGCCAGCGGCCCCCTGTCCAGGCTGGCGGGCGGGCGACCTCGGGCGGGAGGGCGGCGGCGCCTGTCATGCGTTGAACGGGACAACGGCGGGACATGCACTTCTTCTACCACGTCCTACCTACACGTTGTTTCTGGTGCGAGCCGCTTGGTGGGGTTACAAGCAGGGGTGGTGTGGCCAGGAAAAAGTTCATCGCCATCGCGGGCAATATCGGCGCCGGTAAGACGGAGCTGACGTCCTTCCTCTGCCGGAAGTACGGGTTGACCCCCTCCTTCGAGCCGAACGACCAGAACCCCTATCTGGCGGACTTCTACAAGGACATGAAGACGTGGGCGTTCCGCTCGCAGCTCTTCTTCCTGACGCACAAGTTCCGCTTGCACCGGGAACTGGAGCGCACGTCCGGGACGGTGCTCCAGGACCGGACCCTCTATGAGGACGCGGAGATCTTCGCCAAGAACCTCCACCGCCAGCGGCTCATCGACAAGCGGGACTGGAAGACGTACTGCGAGTTGTACGAGACGATTTCGGAGTCGTTGCGGCCCCCCGACCTGATGATCTACCTCCGCTGCCCGGTGCAGACGATTCGTGAACGCATCCGCATCCGTGGCCGAGCCATGGAGCGGGACATCCCCACCCGTTACCTCCAGCGCCTCAACGCCCTCTACGAGGAGTGGTTCGAGGGCTACCGGCTCTCGCCCGTCCTGGTGCTGGCCACCGACAAGCTGGACTATCTGACCAACCTGGTGGACCGCGTGGACCTCTTCCGGCAGATCGAGAAGCACCTGTGAAGGAGGTCTACCTGCTGGCGACGGACCAGGAGGGGCCCGCGCCGCTCGATGCGTTGCGGGCGTCCTTCGCGAACGACGAGGTGGACTTCACCCCGGACGCGGACGGCGAGGGCTTCACGCTCCGGGGGGACGGCTCCGAGGTCAAGGTGCGCGTGACGCGCGGAGCCGAGGGCCTGCCGTACCTCCGCAAGGAGGCCTTCAGCGGCAGCCCGGGCGCCTTCGAGCGCCTCGGCCGCGCCAAGGTGTTCTACCACCTGTCCGTGGAGCCGGGAGGCGTGCAGCCCACGCTGCCCGTCTTCGAGGCGCTGTGGGCCGTGCGGACGCTGCTGGAGCACATCCAGGGCGTGCTGATGGACCTCACGGCCTTCAAGCTCCACGAGCCCGACGACGTGGTGGAAATCACGGAGCTGGACTTCGACATCCGCGACCATGTCCACCTCCACGCCGTGGAGGCGACGGAGGGAGAGACGCCCCTGTGGGTGCACTCACACGGGATGGAGAAGTTCGGGGCCCGGGACCTGGAGATCTTCCATCTCGCGGAGCAGGACCTGCTGGCCGCGGAGAGCTTCCTCCATGAGCTGTGCACGGACATGGCTTTCGGGCAGGGGCCGGCGCTGCGGACGCAGGTGGGCACCAGCGAGGGCCAGGTCTTCACGCTCGTGCCGTCCGAGGAGGCACGAGCCAACCTGCTGGGCGTGCCCCTGGACACCTTCGAGGGCCATGAGGGCCTCTTCCTCACCGTCGTGTCCCCGCTGGGGCGGCACAACACGTCCCAACTGCTGGCGCCCTACCGCGAGCGCTTCGAGAAGGAGCCCGAGGAGCAGACCCAGGCCATGCGCCGGGAGACGCAGGCGCTGCTCCCGTCGTTCCTGGCGCGTTTCCAGCGCAAGGGGCTGATGGAGCCGCTCACCTTCCTGGTGCGCGCCCCGTTCGACACCCACCCCGACGGCAACACCGTCACCGAGAACCTGTGGATCGAGGTCATGGCTCGGGACGAGGGCTCGGTGGTGGGCAAGCTGGTGGATGGCGCGGTGCATACCACCGAGTGGCGCAAGGGCGCCCACGTGGAGGTCGTGGAGACCCACGTCAACGCGCTGGCCATCAGCCGGGAGGGCCGGGCGCTGGACGAGCAGGAGCTCCGTGAGCTCCTGGACGCCGAACGGCCGATGTAGGGGCGCTCCGGGTGGGACCTTGCCCGCGTACCACGGGGCGCTAGGCTCCGCGCTCCATGCCCGCCTTCCTGCTGCTCACTGGTCCTTCCGCAGGGCGACGGTACGACGTGCTCGCGGAAGCGACGATTGGCCGCAGCCCCTCGTGTGAAATCCCGCTGGATGACCACCTGGTCTCCCGCAAGCACGCGTTGATCTCCGTCGTCGACGGGCAGGCGCGGATCCGCGATCTGCGCTCGCGCAACGGGACATTGGTCAACGGCGAGCGGCTCTCCGGCGAAGTGGTGCTCAAGCCCGGTGACCAGGTGCGCGTGGGCTCGTCGACGGCGCTCTTCGAGCCGCCGCCGGTGACGCTGGTGGCCGACACGCCGGAGAAGATGGGGCAGGTGCCCATCGAGGAGGTGCTGCCGCATGTCGGGACGGCGGCGGCGATGTACTCGGCGGGCATCGCCCTGCTAGGGGCCACGAGCGGCGCGCTGGTGCTGCGGCGCCTGGCGGACGAGGTCGCGCACGCGCTGAACGCGGACCGAGCGGCGGCGCTGCTGGGGAGCAGTGAGGGCCTGCTCACCGCCGCGGTGGCGGGGGCGGAGGCGCTGACCATGCCGCGCGCGCTGGCGCAGGCCGCGCTGGAGCGCAAGGAGCTGATCCAGACGGATGACGTCCTCTGCGCGCCGCTGGTCGCCTCCGGTGGAATGCCCTTTGGCGTGCTGTACGTGACGCGCGTGGAGCCCCAGTTCACCGAGGGCGAGGGCCAGCTGCTCGCGGCGCTCGGGCGGCTGGGCGGCGAGGCGTACACCACCGTGAACGCGCGGGCGGAGAGCGAGGTCCAGGTTCCCGCCCTCGCAGGGACGTCACGGCCGCTCCGGGCCTTGCTGGAGTTGGCGCGCCGGGTGGCCCCCAGCGCGGCGCCGGTGGTCATCCACGGCGAGCCTGGGGTGGGAAAGGCGCTCCTGACCCGTTACGTCCATGGCCGTTCCCCTCGAGCACTGGGGCCTTTCGTCGTGGTGGACTGCCGGGAGCCGTCCGCGGCCGTCGAGGAGGCCCTGTTCGGCCGCGCGAGCGCGCCCGGCCAGCCGCCCCTGGTCTCCGCGTTGCTGCGCGCCGATGGCGGCTCGCTGGTGCTGCTGCACGTGGAGTCGCTCTCGCGGCCCACGTCGGAGCGGCTCGCGAGGGCCCTGGCGCGCCGGGCGGCGCCGGCGCGGCAAGGGGGCGAGGAGCCCGTGGACGTTCGCGTCCTCGTCACGGCGCCCGCGCCGGTGACGTTGCTGTCGGCCCGGGGGGATGTGGAGCCGGCGCTGGCCCGGAGCCTGGCGGGCTTCGAGCTGGAGGCGCCCCCCATGCGCGAGCGCCGGGCGGATGTGCTGCCGTTGCTGGAGCAGTTCGCGGCGCGGGCGGCCCGGCGGATTCGCAAGGAGCCGCCGACGCTCAGCCCGGAGGCCCGACGGCTGCTGTCGGACTACGCGTGGCCCCAGAACCTGCGCGAGCTGGAGCTGGTGGGGGAGCGGCTCGGCCTGCTGTACGCCGGCAGCCGCGTGGGGGCGTTGCAGCTCCCGCCGGAGATTCAAGAGGGCGGCGAGCCCGGGGAGAAGACGCTCCAGGGGCGGGTGGCCCGCCTGGAGCGGGACGCCATCGTCGAGGCCCTGCGCGAGGCGGCGGGGAAGAAGGTGCGCGCCGCGGAGCTGCTCGGTATCAGCCGACCCACGCTGGACAAGAAGATGGAGGAGTACGGCCTGGCGGTGGAGCGGGGGCGGCGAGGTTGAGCCGGTGCGCGCCTACCTCCGCCGGCTGAGGAGCACGCCGCAGAGGACGAGCCCCGCGCCCAGGACCTGGAGCAGGGTGGGGCGCTCGCCGCGCACGGCCCACGCGGTGAGCGCGGCCACCACCGGGATGCCCGTGTTGTAGAGCCCCGCGCGGCTGCTGCCCACCTTCTGCACGGTGTGGCCCCAGATGAAGTAGGCGAGCACCAATGGCACCAGGGCGGAGTACACCAGCCCCGCCCAGGCTCCGGCGGAGATGGCCGAGGTGTCCAACCGCATCAGCTCGGGCACGCCCGCGAGCACCACGCCCGGGGCCCCCGTCAGCATGCAGATGGCCGTGATGCGCAGCGCGGACACGTCCGTGCCCACGGTGCGGATGCCGACCGTGTAGATGGCCCAGCACACGCTCGCGCCGACGATGAGCCCATCTCCCAGCCACGTCGCGCCGCTCACCGAGGCACCGCGCCCGCCCAGCACCAGCAGCATCCCCGCGACACCCAGAGCCAGCGCCATGACGAGCGGGCGGGTGAGCCGCTCCACGCCCAGCAGGGCCCCGAGCGCGGTCACCAGCACCGGTGTCACCGCCGTCAGCATCCCGCTGCTGGCCACCGAGGTGTTCGCGAGGCCGAGGATGAAGCACAGCTGGTACGCGGTGTTCCCCACCAGCCCCAGCCCGAGGAGCTTGAGGAACACCGGGCGGGGGAGCGGCTTCCAGCCTTCGATGCCTAGGAGCAGCGCGCCCATGGCCAGCGCCGCCAGGGTGAAGCGCAGCGACATGAAGGCCAGCGGTGGCAGCGTGTCCATCGCCTCCTTCACCACCGTGTAGTTGGAGCCCCAGACAATGACGACGCCGACGATGGCCAGGTCGGGCGCGGAGAAGGCGCGGGGGGGAGCGGGAACCACGGAGGTGGCGGGAGTGGACACGGCGGCTGGGGAATAGGGCCCAAGGGGCTCGCGTGCAAGCCGACGTGGGGAGGCCGGCGTGCTAAACGCCAGGGCCATGGACCTACGCTTTTCGGATGAGGTGCGCCGCGCGCTCGCGGCCGGCCAACCGCTGGTGGCGCTGGAGACGAGCGTCGTGGCCCAGGGCCTTCCCTACCCGGACAATCTGGCTGCTGCCCGGGCCTGCGAGGAGGCCATCCGCCGGGCGGGGGCCATTCCGGCGGCCACGGCCATCATCGACGGACAGCTGTGCGTGGGTCTGGAAGACGCGGAGGTGCGCCGGCTGGCGGAGGGCAAGGAGCGCCTGCTCAAGCTTGGCTCGCGGGACCTGGCCGTGGCCGTGGCCACGCGCGCCACGGGGGGCACCACCGTGAGCGCCACCTGTGAGATGGCCGCCGCCGCTGGCATCCGCGTGTTCTCCACGGGCGGTATCGGCGGCGTGCACCGCGGAGCGTCCGAGCACTTCGACATCTCCCAGGACATCGCCGCCCTGGCCCGCTTCCCGGTCGCGGTGGTGTGCGCGGGGGCCAAGTCCGTGCTGGACCTGCCCAAGACGATGGAGCTGCTGGAGACGGCCGGCGTGCCCGTCATCGGCGTGGGGACGGACGAGCTGCCGTCCTTCTACAGCCGGGGCTCCGGCATCCCCCTGGAGCACCGCGTGGACGACGTGGAGACCGCCGCGCGCATCGCGCGTGCCCGCTTCGAATCCCTGAAGCAGGGTGGGGTGCTCTACACGGTGCCACCGCCCGAGGAGACGTCCCTGCCGCGCAACGAGGTGGAGCTGCACATCGCCGCGACGCTCGCCGACGCGGACCAGCAGGGCATCCGCGGCAAGGCCGTGACGCCCTTCCTCCTGTCGGAGATGGCGAAGCGCACGGGGGGCAAGACGCTCAAGGCCAACCTGGCGCTGCTCACCCACAACGCGCGCTTCGCCGGTCAGCTCGCGGTGGCCTACGCCCGCGCGAGCTGAGCCCGTGCCCGGGCCGCCGCTACTCCTGGAACCAGCGCATCAGCTCTTCCAGCTCGCGGCGGTCCACCTCGTCGAAGGTGCCCTTGTGCTCGGAGTCAATGTCGAGCACCGCGAGCAGCTCGCGGTTGCGGCCGAACACGGGGACGACAATCTCCGAGGCCGAGCGCCCGTCGCAGGTGATGTGGCCGGGGAAGGCGTGGACGTCCGCTACGACCACCGTCTCGCCCTTCGCCGCGGAGGTGCCACACACGCCCTTGCCGAAGGGGATTTCCAGGCAGCCCAGCGTGCCCTGGTACGGGCCCACGCGCAGCAGGCGTCCCGGTGTGACGACGCGGTAGAAGCCCGTCCACAGGTGGCCGAAGGCATGGTGCAGCAGGCAGCTCATGGTGGACATGGCGGTGATGTCGTCGTCGATTCCTTCGAGCACCGCCCGCACGTGCTGCTTCAGCTCGGCGTAGGCCTCGGCCTTGGGCAGGCCGCGCAGATCCAGGGTCACTTCCGCCATGATGGGACCTCGAAGCGCCACGCTCGCGAGGCGTCAGGCCCCGGGAGGGTCGGTGTCCCCATCCATAGCTTGATTCGCTTTCCACCGCACAGGAGCCGATATGGACTCGCTCATCCTCGATTCGCGTACCTGGCTGCTCGTCCTCACGGGCGCGGGTGTCTCCGCTGAGAGTGGAGTTCCCACCTTTCGTGGAATGGGCGGCCTCTGGGAGGACCAGCCCGTGGAGGCCGTGGCGTCACCCGGGGGCTTCCAGAAGGATCCGGCGCTGGTGTGGCGCTTCTATTCGGAGCGCCGCAAGGCCGCCGCGGCCGTCCACCCCAATCCGGGCCACGATGCGCTCGTCGCGTGGGAGCGCCACCTGGGAGACCGCTTCCTGCTCGCCACCCAGAACGTCGACGGCCTGCATCTCCGCGCGGGCAGCCAGCGCGTGGTGGAGATGCACGGCAACCTGTTCAAGACGCGGTGCAGCGGGTGTGAGCGGCCGGTGTTCGAGGACGGCACCGTGTACCCGGCGGGAGTCGTGCCGACGTGTGACGCCTGTGGCCAGCGGTTGCGGCCCCACATTGTCTGGTTCGGCGAGTACCTGGACCCGGCCGACATGCAGCGCATCGAGGACTTCGCGCTGCGAGGCTCCACCTCTGGCGGGCGCTTCGTCTTCCTGGCGGCAGGGACGTCCGGCGCCGTGTACCCGGCTGCCGGAATCGTCGACCGCGTGCGCGGGGCCGGCGGCGAGACATGGCTCGTCAACCTCGACCCGGCGGAGAACTCCGGCCGCTTCGAGCACATCGTCCAGGGGAAGAGTGGGGAGGTCCTCCCCACGCTGGCGAAGCTCGCCTGACGCGGGCGCCGCGCTTCTCCCGGGGGCCGGTGGGGACGCGAGGAAGGGCCCCACCGGCGCGAGGCCCGGCTACTCGAACACGGAGATGTCGGGCCCGGACGGACCCGCCGGCTTCGACGTGGGGCGCGCGGGGCGAGCAGGCGCCGTGGCCCGGGAGGGTTCCAGCACCACGTTCGCCGACTGCGTGTCTCCCGCGACGCGGCTGAGGTTGAGCGTCAGTTCCTTGTCCTGGTGCCCGGGCATCCGGAAGCTGAAGGTGTGGACCTTGTCGCGGCGGAGCTGGAGCTTCGTGGGCGCGGTGCCAACCATCTCCTCGCCTTCATAGATGGACGCACCGGACGGCGTGGAGTCGAGGCTGACCGTGATGAGGGCCGCCGCCCCGGCGGCCGGTGGGGCCGTGGTTCCTGTAGCGACCTGCGTCGTCGGTGGGGCCTCTCGTGGGACCTCCACCACCACAGGGGCGGCGGGCGGGGGGGCCCCCCCCTGATTGCCGAGCACCACGGCCGCGCCGATGCCCAGCAGCACCAGGGGCACCGCGACGAGCGCCACCTTCTTGCCGGTCGACATGCCTTCCGGCTCGGGCGGTGGAGGCGGGGGGGGGGGCGCGGCCCGGCGCCCCCGGCGCCCGGAAGACCCGGAGGCCCCGGCGCCCCCGGCCGCCCGGGCCCCCACGCCGTTGGGTGGCGTGGGG
>JAFAAN010000076.1 GCA_023426545.1 Pseudomonadota bacterium | reverse complement strand
GCGACAACATCGCCATCGAGGTGGAGCTGATCACCCCGGTGGCCATGGAGAAGGAGCTCCGCTTCGCCGTCCGCGAGGGCGGCCGCACGGTGGGCGCCGGCGTCGTGTCGGAAGTCATCGCGTAGTGTCGGGCCGGCCGCAAGGCCGCCGGGCACACTGTCCCGATTTCGAGGGGAGGGCTGCATCGTGGTAGCCTTCCCCTCTCTGTATCCGGTGAGGTAGGTCATGCCGAAGGGCAATCGCTCAATCATTTCGCTCGAGTGCACTGTGTGCAAGGAGCGGAACTACACGACCACGAAGAACAAGCGGAAGAGCCAGGACAAGCTCGAGCTGAGCAAGTTCTGCCCTCGCTGCCGCAAGCATCAGGACCACAAGGAAGGTAAGGTCTAGGTCGGTAGTTCAGAGAAGGTTCTAGGCCAGTAGCTCCAACGGTAGAGCAGCGGTCTCCAAATCCGCGTGTTGGGGGTTCGAATCCCTCCTGGCCTGCCAGCTCTCTGTAGTCGCGGGGCCCCCGGTGCCTGGAGGTGCCGGGGGTTCCTGTGTTTTCGCAGTCCCGCGAATTCACATGCGCAGTACCTCGTGAGGCACCATGGCGACGGCATCAGAGGCCAGCCAGCAGGCTAACCGCTCGGCAATGGACCCGAAGCGGCTCGTGGTCATCTTCTATCTTCTCGCCGGCATCGTCCTGGCCCTCTTCCTGGAGCGTCTGCTCGGGATGCTGTGGGCGCGGTTCAGCTGGAGCGACCCGGTCCTCATCGAGGGCCTGGACTGGAAGGTGTCCACGCTGGTGAGCTATGCGCTGGCCGTGGGACTGGCGGCGGGCGCGTACTTCCACCCACGCACCCACACGCTGTCCATCGATGTGGCGTCGGAGCTGATGAAGGTCACCTGGCCGACCTGGTCGGAGACCAAGGCGTCGACCGTGGCCGTGGTCGTGGCGTCGCTGGTGGCCGCCGTCATCCTCTTCTGCATCGACACCGCCGCCTACAACCTGATGGTGGAGTGGCTGCCGGCCGTGTGGGGGAAGCTGTAATGGCGATGAAATGGTACGTGGTCCACACCTACTCGAACTTCGAGAACCAGGCGAAGAAGAGCCTGGAGGAGAAGATTCGTCTGGAGGGCCTTCAGGAGCAGTTCGGTGAAATCCTGATCCCCATGGAGCAGGTGGTCGAGATGGTGAAGGGCGAGAAGAAGACGTCTCGCCGCAAGTTCTTCCCCGGCTACATCTTCGTCCAGATGGAGCTGAACGACCGCACGCTGCACCTTGTGAAGAACACGCCGAAGATCACGGGCTTCCCTGGGACGGTGCAGAACCAGAATCCGCTCCCCATCTCCGATCAGGAGGTGGCCCGGCTGACCTCCCAGATTTCGGAGGGCACGCTCAAGCCCAAGCCCAAGGTGCAGTTCGACGAGGGCGACACGGTGCGTGTCATCGACGGCCCGTTCGCGAACTTCAATGGCACCGTGGAAGAGGTCAACGCGGAGAAGGGCCGGGTCAAGGTGCTGGTGAGCATCTTCGGCCGCGCGACCCCCGTGGAGCTGGACTTCATGCAGGTGGAGAAGACCACCGGCTAGTTGATGCGACGCCGCGCACTCCTGTATGGCGTGCGCGGCGTTCGCGTTTCCGGCCTCCCAACGGGGGCCGGGCTCATGGGTGGGAGGGTCTCCCCGTCTGGTGGCCCGCTCGTACCACCCGCTCGAAAGGCAGTTGTCGGTCGATGAAGAAGATCACAGGTCAGGTCAAGCTGCAGATTCCCGCCGGTAAGGCGAACCCCGCTCCGCCGATCGGCCCCGCGCTCGGTCAGCAGGGCGTGAACATCATGGAGTTCTGCAAGCAGTTCAACGCGAAGACCCAGGCGGAAGCCAAGGAAGCGCTCATCATCCCGGTGGTCATCACCGTGTATGCGGACCGCTCCTTCACCTTCATCCTGAAGACCCCTCCCGCCGCCGTCCTCATCAAGAAGGCCGCGGGTCTCCACACCGAGAAGAAGAAGGGCTCGGGCGCGAAGAAGCCGGGCAAGGAGAAGGTCGGGCAGATCACCCGCGCCCAGCTCGAGGAGATCGCGAAGAAGAAGCTCCAGGACACCACCGCCGCGTCGCTCGAGGCCTGCATGAGCACCATTGCCGGCACCGCACGCTCCATGGGCATCGACGTCGTCGGCTAGGCCGCCGCGCACCCACTCACGACAAGGATTTCTGTCATGGCTAAGAATGGGAAGAAGTTCCGTGCGGCCTCCGCCCTGGTTGACCGCGAGAAGCGCTACACCGTCGCCGAGGGCTTTGCGCTCCTGAAGAAGACGGTCGAGGCCCGCTCCACCAAGTACGACCAGACGGTCGACGTCTCCATCAACCTGGGCGTGGACCCGAAGCACGCGGACCAGATGGTCCGTGGCGCCGTGGTGCTCCCGCACGGCACGGGTGCCACCGTGCGTGTGGCCGTGTTCGCCAAGGGTGAGAAGGCCACCGACGCCGCCAACGCGGGCGCGGACGTGGTCGGCGCCGAGGACCTGCAGAAGCGCATCGAGGAGGGCTTCCTCGACTTCGACACCGTCATCGCCACCCCGGACATGATGGGTATCGTCGGCCGCCTCGGTAAGGTGCTCGGTCCCCGTGGCCTGATGCCGAACCCGAAGGTCGGCACGGTGACCATGGATGTCGCGAAGGCCATCCGCGACGCCAAGGGCGGTAAGGTCGACTTCCGCGCGGAGAAGGCGGGCATCGTCCACGCCAAGCTGGGCAAGTCCTCCTTCGAGGTGGAGAAGCTCGAGGCCAACTTCAACGCGCTGGTGGACCTGGTGATGAAGCTGAAGCCGGCCGCCGCCAAGGGCGTCTACCTCCAGGGCATCGCCATCTCGTCCTCCATGGGGCCGGGCATCAAGCTCGACACCATGGAAATCAAGATGCGCCACGGCTAGTCGTCCTGCAGTGCGGACAGGAAGGCGGGCTCCGGCCTTTAGGGTAGGGGTGTCACCTGTCTGACGTCTCAGGTTCGAAAGTTCTGGATCTTTGCTGAAGCCGGGGGTATAGGCCCCCGGCTTTTGCAATTGGAGCGCCACGCCGTGAGGCGGGGTGTTCCGACACCTGGTTCATGACAGCAGGGACCGGGGTGAAGAGGGTGCATGTCCCGTTGGCAACCGGGCAACCGGTCGGGCGGCGCCTTCGAGCCCAGGTTCAAACGACCGGAAGGTCAGCCCTGCCGAGACTGGAGGTGCGGTGTGGTGTCTCTCGGAGGCTCCTCTCGCTCTGCCACTTTGGCCCAGGCATCACGCCCGTCCTGACAGGCGGGCCCAGGTAAGGAGGTGAGTCAAAGTGCTGAAGAGCGAGAAGGAAGAGATGATCAAGGAGCTCCACGAGAAGTTCTCGCGGACCGCTACCGCCATCGTCGCCGAGTTCACCAAGGTGGACGTGGAGACGGTGACGAAGCTCCGCAAGAAGTTCCGCGAGGGCAACGTCGAGTACAAGGTCATCAAGAACACGCTGGCGCGCCGTGCCGCGCAGGGCACGCCTGTGTCGGTCATCGCTGATGACTTCACGGGTTCTGTGGCCCTGTGCATCAGCTACGGCGATGTGGTGGCTCCGGCGAAGATCCTGACCGAGTTCGCGAAGGACATCGAGGACAAGATCAAGATCCGCACTGCCGTCGTCGATGGCCGCAAGGTCGACGTCGCCGGCGTGAAGGCCCTGGCGAAGCTGCCGGGTCTGCCCGAGCTCCGCGCGCAGCTGCTGGGCATGTTGAACCAGCCGGCAGGCAAGCTGGTTCGGACCATCGCGGCTCCGGGTTCGCAGCTCGCCCGGGTCATCCAGGCCAACGCGGACAAGGCGCAGGGGTAGTTTTCCCTCATCTGTCCGAGAAGTTTTTCTACCGCAACCTCACCGGCCGGAATTCTCCAAAGGGGAGCTGGCCGTTAGTCGAAACCAGAAGGACACATTTCAATGGCTGACCTGAATGCAATCGTTGACCAGCTTTCCGCTCTGACCGTCCTCGAGGCGGCCGAGCTCGTGAAGCAGCTTGAGAACAAGTGGGGCGTCTCCGCCGCCGCCGTGGCCGTGGCCGCGGGCCCGGCTGCCGCCGCCGCCGCTGCCCCCGCCGAGGAGCAGACGGAGTTCACGGTGGTCCTGGCCAACGCCGGCGCCAACAAGATCAACGTCATCAAGGAGATCCGCGCGATCACCGGCCTGGGCCTGAAGGAGGCCAAGGACCTCGTCGAGGGCGCCCCGAAGAACGTCAAGGAAGGCGTCAGCAAGGACGACGCGAAGAAGATCAAGGACCAGCTCACCGCGGCTGGCGCGACCGTCGAGGTCAAGTAGTTCTACAGGGGCTGTCCGGTTTTCCGGGAAATTTCGGGCAGTCTCTGACCGGATGAGCAGGCCGGCGCTCCCTGTGTGTGGGGCGCCGGCTTTGCCCATTTGTCCGTAGCAAATTTCCCGGCGCCGCCGCGCGTTACTGAAGTTTGCCCGCCCGAGCAGTCGTCCCCGGAGCCAGAATGCCGACGCAGATCCAGAACAATTTCCGCGTGCGGAAGACCTTCGCGAAGATCGCGAAGATCATCGACATTCCCAACCTTATCAACATCCAGAAGCAGTCCTACGAGAAGTTCCTCCAGGCGGACATCGCCCCGGATAAGCGTGAGGACCTCGGACTTCAGGGTGTCTTCAAGTCGGTCTTCCCCATCCGCGACTTCAACGAGACGTCCTCGCTGGAGTTCGTCAGCTACCACCTGGAGCGTCCGAAGTACGACGTCGATGAGTGCCACCAGCGTGGCATGACCTATTCGGCGCCCATCAAGGTCGTCGTCCGTCTGGTCGTGTGGGACAAGGACGAGGAGACCGGCGCCCAGTCCATCCGTGACGTGAAGGAGCAGGAGGTCTACTTCGGCGAAATCCCGCTGATGACCCAGAACGGCACCTTCATCATCAACGGGACCGAGCGCGTCGTCGTCAGCCAGCTGCACCGCAGCCCGGGTGCCTTCTTCGACCACGACAAGGGCAAGAGCCACTCGTCTGGCAAGCTGCTCTACAACGCCCGCATCATTCCCTACCGCGGTTCGTGGATCGACTTCGAGTTCGACCACAAGGACCTGCTGTACGTGCGCATCGACCGCCGCCGCAAGCTGCCGGCCACGGTGCTCATCCGCGCGCTCGGCGCCGTCCCGGACACCGCGAAGAAGAACCCGCTGGAGTTCAAGGGGACCTCCGAGGAGATCCTCAACTACTACTACGCGACGGAGACCATCTACCTCCACAGCGCCGAGGAGTTCGAGAAGAGCGTCGAGCTCGAGCTGCTGCCCGGTCAGCGCGCCACCCGCGACATCAAGACGAAGGCGGGGGACCTGATCGTCAAGAAGAACCGCAAGTTCACGCGGGCCGCCATCAAGAAGCTCGAGGCGGCGAAGATGAAGACGCTCCCCATCGACTCGGACGAGCTCTTCACCAAGGTGTCCGCCTACGACGTCGTCGACGAGAACTCCGGCGTGGTGCTCCTCGAGTGCAACGAGGAAGTCTCCCAGGAGAAGGTCGACGAGCTCCTGAAGCACGGCATCAAGGAGTTCAAGGTTCTCTTCATCGACAACCTCAACGTGGGGCCGTACCTGCGTGAGACGATGATGCTGGACAAGCTCGAGACCCCCGAGCAGTCCATCATGGAGATCTACCGCCGCCTGCGTCCTGGCGATCCGCCGACGCCGGAGACGGCCATCAACCTGTTCACCAACCTGTTCTTCAACCCGGAGCGCTACGACCTCTCCAAGGTCGGCCGCCTCAAGCTGAACTTCAAGTTCGGCCTGGAGGAGCCGCTCGACGGGCAGATCCTCACCAAGCGGGACATCCTGGAGGTGATCCGCTACCTGATCGATCTGAAGAACGGCAAGGGCACCATCGACGACATCGACCACCTGGGCAACCGCCGCGTCCGCGCGGTGGGCGAGCTGCTGGAGAACCAGTACCGCATCGGCCTGGTGCGCATGGAGCGGGCGATCAAGGAGCGCATGAGCCTCCAGGAGATCGAGACGCTCATGCCGCACGATCTCATCAACGCCAAGCCGGTCACGGCGGTCATCAAGGAGTTCTTCGGGTCCAGCCAGCTGTCGCAGTTCATGGACCAGACGAACCCGCTGTCCGAGGTCACGCACAAGCGGCGCCTGTCGGCGCTCGGGCCTGGCGGCCTCACCCGCGAGCGCGCGGGCTTCGAGGTGCGCGACGTGCACCCGACGCACTACGGCCGCATCTGCCCCATCGAGACGCCGGAAGGTCCGAACATCGGCCTCATCGCGTCGCTGTCCACCTACGCGCGCGTCAACGAGTTCGGCTTCGTCGAGACGCCGTACCGCAAGGTCGAGGCGGGCGTGGTGACGAACGACGTGGCCTTCTACTCCGCGCTCGAGGAGGAGAAGCACACCATCGCCCAGGCCAACGCGGAGACGGACACGAAGGGCAAGTTCGCCAACGCGCTGGTGTCCAGCCGCCGTGGCGGTGAGTTCGTCCAGGCTCGCGCCGAGGACGTGGACCTGATGGACGTGTCCCCGAACCAGCTCGTGTCGGTGGCCGCGTCGCTCATCCCGTTCCTGGAGAACGACGACGCCAACCGCGCGCTCATGGGCTCCAACATGCAGCGCCAGGCGGTCCCGCTGCTGCGCACCGCGGCGCCGCTGGTGGGCACGGGCATCGAGGCCATCGTCGCCCGCGACTCCGGCGTCACCTGCGTGGCCCGGCGCGACGGCATCGTGGAGAGCGTGGACGCCGGCCGCATCGTGGTGAAGGCGGACGTGCCGGAATCGCTCAGCGACGTCACGAGCGAGGTCGACATCTACAACCTGCTCAAGTACCAGCGCTCCAACCAGAACACCTGCCTCAACCAGAAGCCCATCATCAGCAAGGGCGACCGGGTGAAGAAGGGTGACGTCATCGCGGACGGCCCGGCCACCGAGACGGGCGAGCTGGCGCTGGGGCAGAACGTGGTCGTCGCGTTCATGCCGTGGCAGGGCTACAACTTCGAGGACTCCATCCTCATCAGCGAGCGCATCCTCAAGGACGACGTCTTCACGTCGATCCACATCGAGGAGTTCGAGTGCATCGCGCGCGACACCAAGCTGGGCAAGGAGGAGATCACCCGCGACATCCCGAACGTGGGTGAGGAGGCCCTCAAGGACCTCGACGAGAGCGGCATCATCCGCATCGGCGCCGAGGTGAAGCCCGGCGACGTGCTGGTGGGCAAGATCACCCCGAAGGGTGAGACGCAGCTGTCGCCCGAGGAGAAGCTGCTGCGCGCCATCTTCGGCGAGAAGGCCGGCGACGTGCGTGACAGCTCGCTGCGCGTCCCGCCGGGCGTGGTGGGAACCGTCATCAACGCCAAGGTGTTCAGCCGCAAGGGCGTGGAGAAGGACGAGCGCGCCAAGCAGATCGAGTCCATGGAGGAGGCGAAGCTCCTCAAGGACCAGAACGACGAGATCAAGGTCCTCCAGGACAGCGCCTTCAGCCGCATCCGCGGGCTGGTGCGCACCAAGGAGGTCCAGGGCAAGCTCGTGGACGACAAGGGGAAGATCCTCCTGAAGAAGGGGGACATCCTCGACGACGAGCTGCTCTCCACGGTGCCCTACAAGTACTGGGGTGAGATCTCCGTCGGCGACCCGCTCGACTCGCGCCTGCGCGACATCCTCCGCAACCTGGAGGAGACGAAGGAGGCCGTGAAGCTGGCCTTCGGCGAGAAGATTGCCCGCATCAAGAAGGGCGACGAGCTGCCGCCGGGCGTCATCAAGATGGTGAAGGTGTACGTCGCCATCAAGCGCAAGCTGGCCGTGGGCGACAAGATGGCCGGACGCCACGGAAACAAGGGCGTCGTGTCCCGCATCCTCCCCGAGGAGGACATGCCGTACCTGGAGGACGGGCGTCCGGTGGACATCGTCCTCAACCCGCTCGGCGTGCCCTCGCGCATGAACATCGGGCAGATCCTCGAGACGCACCTGGGCTGGGCGGCCAAGGGCACCGGCGAGGCGCTGCAGCGCTACGTCGAGGCCAACTGGAGCGCCGACGCCATCAAGGAGCGCCTCAAGGTCATCTACGAGGACCCGGCGTTCGGCGAGTTCCTCGACAAGCTGAGTGAGGAGGAGATCAAGCAGCTCTGCCTGCGCTCCAAGAAGGGCATCCACGTGGCCACGCCCGTCTTCGACGGCGCGCAGGAGCCGGAGATCCACACCCTGCTGGACGAGGGGCGGCTGCCCCGCTCGGGCCAGATGGTGCTCTTCGACGGGCGCACGGGTGAGCCGTTCGACCAGGACGTCACCGTGGGCGTCATGTACATGCTGAAGCTGCACCACCTGGTGGACGAGAAGATCCACGCCCGCTCCATCGGGCCCTACTCGCTCGTCACGCAGCAGCCGCTGGGCGGCAAGGCGCAGTTCGGCGGTCAGCGTCTGGGCGAGATGGAAGTCTGGGCGATGGAGGCCTACGGCGCGGCGTACACGCTGCAGGAGTTCCTCACCGTCAAGTCGGACGACGTGGTGGGCCGCACGCGCATGTACGAGGCCATCGTCAAGGGCGACAACGTCCTGGAGAGCGGCCTGCCCGAGTCGTTCAACGTGCTCCTCAAGGAGCTCCAGTCGCTCGCGCTCGACGTGGAGCTGCTGGAGAGCGCTCCGCCGGAGCGGCAGCGCAGCTTCGGTGGCGACTTCCTCGGCGGCGGTGACGGCGAGGAGCGGAAGACGGGAACCGAGGCCTGATGCACGGAGCGCCCGCCTGACCGGCCGCCCGCCGTCCCTTGAGAGGGGCGGGCGCGGCCGGGCCGGGGCGGGGGCCCGAATCAGCTGGCAGCCCCCCTGGGAGAGGGGGGCGCCCAACGAGATTTCGGAGGCAACGTGAAGGACATTTTCAACTTCTTCGAGAAGCCGAAGGACCCGCTGTCGTTCAACGCCATCCGCATTGCGCTGGCGTCGCCCGACAAGATCCGCCAGTGGTCCCATGGCGAGGTGAAGAAGCCGGAGACCATCAACTACCGCACGTTCAAGCCGGAGCGGGACGGGCTCTTCTGCGCCCGCATCTTCGGGCCGGTGAAGGACTACGAGTGCAACTGCGGCAAGTACAAGCGCATGAAGCACCGCGGCGTGGTGTGCGAGAAGTGCGGCGTCGAGGTCATCCAGTCGAAGGTCCGCCGTGAGCGCCTGGGTCACATCACCCTGGCCACGCCGGTGGCGCACATCTGGTTCCTCAAGTCGCTGCCGAGCCGCATCGGCAACCTGCTCGACATCACGCTGAAGGAGCTGGAGAAGGTCCTCTACTGCGAGAGCTACATCGTCCTCGATCCGAAGGCGACGCCGCTGCAGAAGGGCGAGCTCATCAGCGAGGATAAGATGCACCGGCTCTTCCAGGAGCACGGTGAGGACTCCTTCACCACGGGCATGGGCGGCGAGGCCGTCCGCGAGATGCTCAAGTCGCTGGACGTGGAGAAGCTGTCCGAAGAGCTGCGCAAGGACATGCGCGAGACCACCAGCGAGGCGAAGCGGAAGAAGTACGCCAAGCGCCTGAAGGTGGCCGAGGCGTTCCGCGTCTCCGGCAACAAGCCGGAGTGGATGATGCTGGACGTGATTCCGGTGATTCCGCCGGACCTGCGCCCGCTGGTGCCCCTGGACGGCGGCCGCTTCGCGACCTCCGACCTGAACGACCTGTACCGCCGCGTCATCAACCGCAACAACCGCCTGAAGCGGCTCCAGGAGCTGAACGCTCCGGACATCATCATCCGCAACGAGAAGCGGATGCTGCAGGAGGCCGTGGACGCGCTGTTCGACAACGGCCGCCGCGGCAAGACCATCACGGGCCCCAACAAGCGCCCGCTGAAGTCGCTGTCCGACATGCTCAAGGGCAAGCAGGGCCGGTTCCGCCAGAACCTGCTCGGCAAGCGCGTGGACTACTCGGGCCGCTCCGTCATCGTCGTGGGTCCCGAGCTGCGCCTGCACCAGTGCGGCCTGCCCAAGATCATGGCGCTCGAGCTGTTCAAGCCGTTCATCTACAACAAGCTCGAAGAGAAGGGTTACGTCACCACCATCAAGTCCGCGAAGAAGATGGTGGAGAAGGAGCGCCCCGAGGTCTGGGACATCCTCGAGGACGTCATCCGCGAGCACCCGGTGCTCCTCAACCGCGCGCCCACGCTGCACCGCCTGGGCATGCAGGCCTTCGAGCCCGTGCTGATCGAAGGCAAGGCCATCCAGCTCCACCCGCTGGTGTGCGCCGCCTTCAACGCCGACTTCGACGGCGACCAGATGGCCGTGCACGTGCCGCTCTCCATCGAGGCTCAGATGGAGGCCCGCGTGCTGATGATGTCCACCAACAACATCCTCAGCCCCGCGAACGGCAAGCCCATCATCGTCCCGACGCAGGACATGGTGCTCGGCATCTACTACATGACCCGCGCCCGTGAGTTCGCCTACGGCGAGGGCCGCGTGTTCGCCTCGCCCGACGAGGTGCGCGCCGCGTACGACCACGGCGAGGTGCACCTCCAGGCGAAGATCGTCTGCCGCATCGACGGCAAGCGCAAGGAGACCACCGTCGGCCGCGTGCTGCTGTGGGAGGTCGTCCCGCGCGCGGTGGGCTTCGACGCCATCAACAAGGTGCTCGACAAGAAGTCGCTCGGCGGCCTCATCGACCTCTGCTACCGCCTCACGGGTGAGAAGGAGACGGTGCTGCTCGCGGACCGCGTGCGCAGCCTCGGCTACTACAACGCCACCCGCGCCGGCATCTCCATCGCGCTCAAGGACATGATCATCCCTGCGAAGAAGCAGGAGTTCCTGGACTTCGCGCGCACGGAGGTGTCGGAGATCGAGAACCAGTACCTCGAGGGTCTCATCACCGACGGCGAGCGCTACAACAAGGTCATCGATATCTGGGCGGAGATCACCGAGAAGGTCGCCCAGGAGATGATGCAGCAGATCTCCCAGGAGGAGACGACGGGCGAGCGCGACGGCAAGCGCGAGACGCGCAAGCAGCCGTCCTTCAACCCCATCTACATCATGGCCGACTCGGGCGCGCGTGGTAGCGCCCAGCAGATCCGTCAGCTGGCGGGTATGCGCGGCCTGATGGCGAAGCCGTCCGGTGAGATCATCGAGACGCCCATCACGGCCAACTTCCGTGAAGGCCTCTCCGTGCTGCAGTACTTCATCTCCACGCACGGCGCCCGCAAGGGGCTGGCGGACACGGCGCTCAAGACGGCCAACTCCGGTTACCTCACCCGCCGTCTCGTGGACGTGGCGCAGGACGCCATCATCAACGAGTACGACTGCGGCACCATGGACGGCCTGTTCATCGGCGCCCTGGTGGAGGGCGGTGAGATCATCGAGCCGCTCGGCGAGCGCATCCTCGGCCGCGTGGCGCTGGACGACATCCTCGACCCCGTCACGGGCGAGGTGCTGGTGCGCGCCAACGAGGAGATCGACGAGGACCGCGTCCGCCGCATCGAGAACAGCGGCATGGACAAGGTGAAGATCCGCTCGGTGCTCACCTGCCAGGCCAAGCGCGGCATCTGCGTGGAGTGCTACGGCCGTGACCTGGCCCGCGGCCGCAAGGTGTCCGTGGGTGAGGCGGTCGGCGTCATCGCGGCGCAGTCCATCGGTGAGCCGGGTACGCAGCTCACGATGCGCACCTTCCACATCGGTGGTGCGGCGACGCGGCGCGCGGAGCAGTCCAGCCTGGAGAACCGGTACGCGGGAAGCGTGAAGTTCGCTGGCCTCGTCACCGTGGAGAAGACGGACGGCACGCTGGTGGCCATGAACCGCAACGGCGAGATCGTCGTCGTGGACGACTCCGGCCGCGAGCGCGAGCGCTACCAGGTCATCTACGGCGCCCGCATCCTCGTGAAGGAAGGCCAGCGCATCGAGCCGGGCCTCCTCATGGCGGAGTGGGACCCGTTCGCCATCCCGCTGCTGACCGAGGTCGGCGGTGTCGTGCGCTACGAGGACATCATCGAAGGCGTGACGATGTCCGAGACGCTGGACGAGGTGACCGGTCTGTCGCGTAAGACGGTCATCGAGTCGAAGGACCCGGAGGCGCGTCCGCGCGTCACCATCCGCGACGCCAACGGCAACGTGAAGGAGCTCCCCAGCTCCCACAACCAGGCGAGCTACTTCCTGCCCCAGGGCTCCATCATCACCGTCAACGACGGCGATGAGATCCACCCGGGCGAGGTCATCGCCAAGGTGCCGCGCGAGACGACGAAGACCAAGGACATCACGGGCGGTCTGCCCCGCGTGGCCGAGCTCTTCGAGGCGCGCAAGCCGAAGGACGCGGCGGCGATCGCGGAGATCGACGGCGTGGTGTCGTTCGGCAAGGACACCAAGGGCAAGCGCAAGCTCATCATCACCCCCGAGGTGAACGGCGAGCAGCGCACGGACCTGGCCAAGGAGTACCTGATCTCCAAGGGCAAGAACATCAGCGTCCACTCCGGCGACCGCGTGAAGGCCGGCGAGGCGATGATGGACGGCTCGGCCAACCCGCACGACATCCTCAAGGTGCTGGGCGAGAAGGAGCTCGCGCGCTACCTGGTGGACGAGGTGCAGGAGGTCTACCGACTGCAGGGCGTGAAGATCAACGACAAGCACATCGAGACCATCGTGCGGCAGATGCTGCGCCGCGTGCGCGTCACCGATGTGGGCGACACCAACTTCCTGGTCGACGAGCAGGTCGAGAAGTGGGTGTTCGAGGAGGAGAACGAGAAGGTCATGGCGGAAGGCAAGCGTCCCGCCGTCGGCGAGCCGCTGCTGCTCGGCATCACCAAGGCCTCGCTCTCCACCGAGTCGTTCATCTCCGCGTCGTCCTTCCAGGAGACCACCAAGGTGCTCACCGAGGCCGCCATCAACGGCAAGGTGGACTACCTGCGCGGCCTCAAGGAGAACGTCATCATGGGCCGGCTCATCCCCGCCGGCACGGGCCTGCCGAACTACAAGCACCTGGACATCGCGGTGGAGAGCCCCACCGACGAGGTCAACGAGATGGAGGCCGCCCTGGCCGCCACTCACGGCGACACGGGCCCCCTGAGCGCGCCGCCGTCGCGCCCGGAAGGGACCCAGACGACCGGCGTGGCCTAGTCCGCGCTCCGGCCGTCCCCCAAGCGTTCGCTTGAAGACAACCGCCGCTCCCGGTGCTTCCACCGGGGCGGCGGTTTTCCTTTTGTTATGGCTAATCGCGTTATGGGTCTGTGCTTGGCTTGACGCTCATGGCGCGCTGCGTTAGCTGTTGAACGCTGGAATGACGCACCTGGTTACCGCCCGGTGAAAGCCGGGATAGGGGAGGACGGTATGGCCACGACGAAGATTGAGACCGAGGCGACGCAGAACGAGGTTCAGGGCTCCGAGGCTGCCGCGAAGAGCGGGTTGGCGCAGAACGTGGAGAGCTTCCTGAAGGCACAGCTGGCGCAGGCGCAGAAGCGCATCGAGGAGCTGGAAGGGGAGGCGGGCAAGGTGGTGAAGACGCTCGAGTCCCGCGGACAGGAGGCCGCCAAGGAGGCCCAGGCCCTGTGGACGAAGCTCCAGGCCGGCGAGCTGCTGACGGACCCGCGCGTGCAGGAGCTGAGCAAGCGCGCCAACGCGGCGAGCACGGAGCTGAGCCGGCGCGTGGACGCGGCCGGGACGGAGCTGCGCAAGCGCTTCGATGGCATCCAGACGCGCGTCGTGGAGGCGGTGGGCGTGGCCAGCCAGGCCCAGCTCAAGGACCTCAACAAGGAGCTGGCGAAGCTGTCGCGCAAGGTGGACTCGCTGCTCAAGCCGGTGCGCCGGGTGAGCGCCGCGAAGCCCGCGGCCACCAGCCCCGCGTCCTCGCCGCGCGCCTGAAGCCCCCAGGAACCCCGACGGAGCGTGAAACCTCTCTCCTTCTTGACGTGAGAAAGGAAGGGGGGAGGTGCATCACCGTCGTTTCCTTCACAGCGGCGGTGTGCTTATTTCGGCCGTTCCCCGACCGGTTCGGGCCTGGACGTCCGGCCCGCACACCTCCCGGAGAGACCCCATGGACAACAAGCCCGAGGCCCCCCGAGAGAAGAATCCCGTCACGGAGACGTTCGAGCGCCTCTGGAGCCAGGCCCTGCTGGCGGTGAATACGGCCGAGGAGGAAGCGTCCCGCGCCGTGCAGAAGGTGGCGGCGGTGGCTGGCTGGAGCCAGGACGAGGTGAGGCGCCAGGCCCGTGAGTTCGGGGAGCGGCTGGCGGGCCACCGCAAGGACCTGGAGCACAACGTGGAAGAGCGCGTGCGTCAGGCGCTGTCGCGCATGAAGCTGCCCCGCCGCGAGGAGCTGGCGGCCTTCGACGCCCGGCTGTCCAGGCTGGCCGAGCGCATCCAGGAACTGGAGCAGCGCAAGTGAAGGCCCCCGCCCCACCGGGCGGGAGGTCCTTCGGTACGCGGCTCTTCGAACGTCTCCACGCCTTCAGCTCGGGTTGTTCCCGGCTCCCGCTCCTCGCGGGGGCGGCGCTCATCGTGTCCGCGCGGCTCGTGCCGCTGCTGGAGGAGCGCCCGGTGCAGCCCGTGGTGCCGGAGGCCGTGGCGGCGGAGGTCGTCTCTCCCGAGGCGTCGCTCATCGACGCGGTGCTGGCGCGGCGCGCCCCGGACCTGGGCCTCACGCTGCGCCGGCAGCTCATCCAGGCCATCGGGGAGGAGGCCGGACGGCTGGCGTATGATCCGCTGCTGATCCTGGCCATCATCGACGTGGAGTCCGACTTCACGGAGGACGCGGTGTCCGTGAAGGGCGCGCGGGGGCTGATGCAGATCAAGCCCAGCACGCTCCACTTCCTGGCGGAGAAGGAAGGCCTGCGCCTGTCCCGCGAGGAGGTGACGGCGGACCCCGCACTCTGTGTGCGGCTGGGCATCCGGTATCTGCGCTCGCTCCAGGAGCGCTTCGGTGGGGACCTGGACCTGGCCTTGATGGCCTACAACGCCGGCCCCACCCGCATCCGCAACGCCATCAAGCAGGGCGAGTTGGAGCGCTTCCGGCGCTACCCGCGCGCGGTCCGCAGGGATTTCCGACGCTTCCGCGAGGGCCACGGCCTGGGCGGCGACTGGGCCCTGGCGCAGCGCGAGGTTCCGCCCGAGCCCATCCCCTGAGCGGGCGTGTGAATCTTGGGGCGGTCGGGCCGCTCCAACGGGGCGTACGCGCTCCTTGTTCCGTCCCGCAGGGTGCGCTAAGCGTTCCAAGTGCCCGGGACTGTTGAAGATTCCCAGGAGTGACCCGCATGAAGAAGCCTCTGTTGTCCGGTGCTGTGGCCACGGCCGCGCTGGTCCTGGCCCCCTTCGGGGCTCACGCTGGCTCCGTGTTCCTCAACGGCGTCAAGATTGACGGCGTCACCAACCAGAAGTTCGAGAAGGCCACCGTCCGCATCGACGAGGCCGGGAACGTGCACATCGATGCCCCCGGCTACGCGGCGCGGGTGACGCCGGTGACGCCTCCGTCCCAGCCCCAGCCCCCGCCGGCGACCCCCACGGGCCAGACGCCGGCCCCCGCGACGGCCGCTTCCGGCGCGCAGGCTCCGGCCGCGCAGGCCCCCAGCGCGCGGCCTCAGGCCTCTGCCTCCGCCGCGCCTGGGCGCATCTCCCAGCGTTACTGGCTCGTGACGGAGCAGACGGTCCCTGGGATGACGGGGTACGACATCGACGTGTTCGTCAACTCCAAGTGGCTGCGGAAGCTGCGCGGCAACGAGGACCAGGTGGTGGTCGACATCACCCGGAGCCTGCAACCCGGCCCGAACACGGTGACGTTCATCGCCCGGAAGGGCGCCGCGGGAGATGCGCGCAGCAGTTCGCCTGGCCACGTGTTTCGGGTCATCATTGGCGAGGGGAACGAGGGCGGCGGGAACGTGATGATCGACAATCCCCTCATCCGCTTCCAGAAGACGGCGGCGGAGACGCAGGACGCGACGCAGGAGTTCACCCTCACCACGCGCTGACGGGTGGGGGACTTCGGGTAACGGAGACGACCGTGTTCAACCTCGACGAGCGCTACCGGGGGCTGCCCGCGACGCGAGAGCAGGTCCTGGCGCTGCACACCTCCCTCAACACGCCGCACGTGGCCATTCCGGGCAAGCAGGCCGGACCGGCGCAGGCCTTCGTCGTGGGCATCCGGGGAGGGCAGGGCGCCGCGGCTGTCTTCGTGTACCTCTACCTGGCGGAGGCCGCGGACTGCGCGGTGTATCTGTCCGGCCGGCGCAACACGTCAGCGGACGAGTACCGCGACGACGAGGGCGACGCGCTGGCCTTCGTGGAGTCGCTCGGGTTCATGATGGACGACGCCAACTGGCGCGCGCAGGACGCCGGGCAGCAGGACGAGCTGCTCAAGACGCTGCCAGTGTTCTTCAAGGACCCGAAGCTCGTTCCCGCCGTGGTGGCGCGCGCCGAGGAAAAGAAGAACGTCACCACCACCCTGGGCCGCTTCCTGGCCGCCTTCTGAGTGTCGCACCTCACCCCCGCCCCAGAGCTGCTCCCCATGTCTCGCTCGACCACCGCGTCCTGTTTGTTCGCCCTGCTGCTGGTGTCCGCCGGCTGCTCCCACACCCCCACGGAGAAGGAGCGGCGGAGCGCGGAGATTCACTATGACCTGGCCATCCAGGCGCAGCAGGCCGGCGAGCTCCAGGATGCGCTGCGTGAGTTGCAGCAGTCGCTGAAGAACGACCCGGACTACCCCGACGCGAACAACGCCATGGGCATCCTGCTGCACCTGGCGTTCCGCCGGCCCGACGAGGCCGTCAAGCACTACGAGCGCGCCCTGAAGGTCCGCCCGGACTTCTCGGAGGCGCGCACCAACCTGGCCAACGTGCACCTGGACCAGGGGCGCTACGACGAAGCCATCAAGCTCTACGAGGTCGTCCTCAACGACATGCTCTACCCGACGCCTTTCATTGCCCAGGGCAACCTGGGCTGGGCGCTCTTCAAGAAGGGCGAGACGGAGCGCGGCGTGGAGAGCATCAAGGCCGCGGTGACGACCAACCCCAATTTCTGTTTGGGCTACAAGAATCTGGGCCTCATCTACGACGAGACGGGGCGCACCGCCGACGCGTGCCGCCAATTCCTGCTCTACCGCGAGAACTGCCCGGACGTGGCGGAGGCGTATATGCGCGAGGGGGTCTGCCAGGCCAAGCAGGGGCAGGTCGACGCGGCGAAGGCCGCCTTCGCCGGTTGCGAGAGCAAGGCGAAAGCTGGTGAACAGGTGCTGAAGGACGACTGCCGGAGGCTGCTGGAAAAGCTCTAACGCGTTGGGTATCTGGGGACCCGTGGACCACGTCGATTTCGGCAAATACCTGAGCCAGCAGCGGGAGCTGCGAGGACTGTCGCGCGATGACGTAGCCCGGGAGACGAAGATTCCTCCCACGCTCATCACCGCGCTCGAGGCGGGCCAGGTGGAGCGCCTGCCCTCGCGCATCTTCGTGGTGAACTACATCCGCGCGTACGCGCAGGTCATCGGCATGTCTCCGGAGGAGGCGGTGCTGCGCTACGAGGAGGTGGACAAGTCGGTGCCGGCGCCATCGCCCGTGCAGCTCGAGAAGGAGCGGCGCAAGCGGGCGTACGTCGGGCTGTCGGTGCTGCTGACGGCGCTCCTCCTGGGCGTGTACCTGTTCCTCGTGCTGAGCGGAAAGCTCCCCAGTCCGTTCGCGCGTTGAACCATCTCCATGGAGCGATACGACGATGACGCGCTCGTGCTGTCCTCGGTGGACTATGGCGAGTCCGACCGGCTCGTCACGCTGCTGACGCGTGAGCACGGCAAGCTGACGGCCTTCGCCGCGGGCGCCCGCAAGAGCAAGCGGCGCTTCGCCGGTGCCCTGGAGCCGTTCATGCGGCTGCGCGTGCACATCGTGGAGACGCGCGGCAGCACTGTGCGGCTGGACGGCGCGGACATCACCGCCGGCTTCTACGCCGCGCGGGAGGACCTGTCCCTCATCGCCCGCGCGCTGTACGCGGTGGAGCTGTGCCGAGAGCTGACGCGGGACCATGAGCCGCAGCCGGAGCTGTTCGTCCTGCTGGAGTCGTACCTGACGCGGCTCGACGCGAAGGAGGCTGGGCCCACGTCCCTGCTGGCCTTCGAGCTGTCCGCGCTGGCGCTCGCGGGGCTGATGCCGCGCTTCGACTCGTGCTCGCTGTGCGGTGGCAGGCCCGGCGAGCGTCCTCGCTTCGACCAGGCGCACGGCGGTGCGGTGTGCGAGCCGTGTGGCGTCCGCGCGCGTGAGTCCGTGGCGGTGCCGGCGAGCCTGCTCGCGGGCCTTCGCGCGCTCCAGGAGGGGGCCCGGACGCCGCTGCCTCCGGACCTGCGGGCCCGCGCTCGCGGTCTCCTCAACGTCTTCATCGCGCATCACCTGGGCCGGCGGCTCAAGAGCGTGGACTTCATGGCCCAGGTGGGCCTGGACTGACGAAGGTCGAAAGCGAGAGGCCCATGCCGCCGCTGGACGTCGTGTGTTTTGGAGAGACGTTGGTGGACTTCCTCCCCGCGGCCCCGGGGCAGCGGGTCCGCGACGTACCCGCATGGCATCCGTGCCCGGGGGGCTCTCCGGCGAATGTCGCGGTGGGCCTGGCGCGATTGGGGCTGCGGTCGGCCATGCTGGGCGTGGTGGGCGCGGATGAGTTCGGCCACTTCCTGAGGGAGCGGCTGGCGGCGGAGGGCGTGGACGTGAGCCGCCTGCGCCAGACGTCCGAGGCGCGCACCGGGCTGGTGTTCATCTCGCTGGATGCGAGGGGGGAGCGCTCCTTCACCTTCTTCCGCACGCGCTCGGCGGAGTTCCTGCTGGGCCGGGCGGACGTGGACGCTGCCTTCGTGCAGGGCGCGAAGGCGGTGCACTGCGGCTCCAACTCGTTGCAGTGGCCGGAGGCGCGTGACGCGGCGGTGCGGATTCTGGGGCTCGCGCGGGACGCGGGGCGCATCGTGTGCTGCGACCCCAACCTGCGCCTGCACGCGTGGGAGGACACCTCCGAGCTGAAGGGGCAGCTGGAGCGGATGCTGCCCCTCTGCACGGTGGTGAAGCTCTCCGAGGAGGAGATTGGCTTCGTCACTGGCACGGAGGTCCCCGAGGAGGCGCTGGCGCGGCTGGCCGCGATGGGGGTGATGCTCCCCGTGGTGACGCTGGGCGAGCGCGGTGCGGTGCTCCTGTGGAAGGGGGAGCGGCTGTACGTCCCCGCGCCAACGGCGACGGTGGTGGATACCACGGGGGCGGGGGATGGCTTCGTCGCGGGGCTGCTGCATGGCCTCGTTCGCTGGTACGGCGGCGCCGAGGCAATGCGAGGCGCATCAGCGGCGGAGCTGAAGGCGCTGGCGGCGTTCGCCTGCGAGGTGGGGGCCCGCGTAGTGGAGAAGGTCGGCGCGGTGGAGGGGCTGCCCCGGGTCGAGGCGCTCGCCCACGTGATGCCCGTCCGCGCGTCGGACTCCCCGTAGGCTCCGGGCCCGCGGGCCATGGCCGGCATTGATTCGCGCGCGCCTCGTTCCGTCCGCCCCGCTCAGGGGGCCAGGGGCGTGAGCAAGTCGTAGTCGAAGCGCTCGTAGGGGGGCGTCACGCGCTGCCTGCGCTGATCGTACCGCTCCAACACGAATGCCCCTGGCGCGGAGCGGCGGCCCTGAGCCTGGAGCCACCGCGAGAGACCCATGTAGGCGGCGTCGATGGCCTCCGCCGTGCCCCGCACCGGAGTCAGGGCATAGTCGTGCGGGGGAATCGTCAGGGCCCGCAGTCCCTCGGGGAGCGTCTGGAGGCCACGCACCTCGGTGGTGACCCAGTACTGATAGACGGGGTCGGGGCCCTCCTGGGCGTGGTCGCTGCCCGGCACGCAGCCGTGGAACACGTCGCGATCCACAACGGCGTGGGCGAGGCCCTCCAGTCGAGACAGCAGCTCGACCCAGGCCAGGGGGACTCGGTGGCTCAGGTCGCTGCGCCGGCCCACCACCTTGATGCCGACCAGCTCGAGCTCACCTTGGGAGACGATGGAGACGTTCATGGTCCCCAGAGCCTCCACCTTGAAGCGGGTTCAAGCTCAAGGAGAAAGTGGCCGGGTGCTGACGAACTCGCAGGTCGCGGACCGCCGTGGGGAGCGCTGCTTCCCGGGCGTGTCGGACCGGAACCTGCTCATGCTGGGCGGCCAGCGGCTACCGCCGGGAGCTCCGGGCGGGGTAGAGGGCTCGTCCCGTGGGGGGCCGGGGTGAAAGGATGGGCACCCCATGGCTGAGCCTGTACCCCACGCCGAGCCCGCGGAAGCGGCTCCGTCTCCGGTCCCCCTGACGCTTCTGCGGATTCCGGGAGACTCCCCCGAGGCCCTGGATAGCTTCTGGCTGCGTGAGGTCTACCAGGGGGACCGGGTACCGCAGCTCACACTGCGCGCCGTGCTGCTCGGCGGTGGCATTGGCATCGTCACGTGCGCGACCAACCTCTACGCGGGCCTGAAGATGGCCGTGGCCTTCCCCGTGGCCATTACCGCCGCGCTGCTCGCGCACACGGCGCACGGAGCCCTGCGGCGCGTGGCCCCCGGCGTGGCGGGCGCGCCCCTGTCGCCGCTGGAGACGTGCTCCGCGCAGGCCGTGGCCTCTTCGGCCGGTTACGCGACGGGTGGCGCACTGGTCTCGGTCCAGGGCGCGTGGCTGCTCACGACGGGCAGCCACCCGCCGGGCTGGGCCCTGCTCGCGTGGACCTTCCTCCTCTCCGCCCTGGGAGTGCTCTTCGCCGTCCCCTTGAAGCGCAAGCTCGTGGACCACGAGCAGCTCCCCTTCGCCACGGGCACCGCCGCCGCGGCCACCATTCGCGCACTGCACACGCCCGGCGACACATCCCGCCCACGCCTGTCGCTGCTGGGGCTGGGCGGTGGCGTCGCGGCGGCCGTCACGCTCGTGAGGGATGGGCTCGGGAAGTTGCCCTATGTGTTCGCGTTTCCGGGGGCGCTGGGGGGCCTGTCGCTGGAGCGCCTGGGCTTCGGCGTCGAGACGAGCCTGCTGCCCCTGGGCGCCGGCGCGCTGCTGGGGCTGCGTCTCACGGCGTCCTGGTTCCTGGGCGCGCTGCTCATCCACGGCGTCGTCGCGCCCCGGGTGTTCGGCAGTGGGCTGCTTCCGGCCGATGGAGACTTCCTCGCGTGGAGCCTCTGGCCGGGCACCGCCGCGCTCACCACCGCGTCGCTGCTGCACTTCGTCCTGGAGGGCCGGCTGCTCGGCCGCGCGTTGAAGGGGCTCTTCCAGGGACGCGGGGTGCGCGCCCACGCGGTGGATGCGCTCCAGGTCCCGGGCCGGTGGCTGGTCGCGGGGCTCGCCGTCCTGACGCCCGCCACGCTCGCCGTGGCGAAGGTGGGCTTCGGCGTGCCGCTCCCGCACGCCGCGCTCGCGGTGGCGCTGGCGTTCGTGCTGTGCCTCATCGCCTGCCGCGTCACGGGCGAGACGGACGTCACGCCCGTGGGGCCGCTGGGGCAGTTGACGCAGATGGCCTATGGCGTGCTGCTGCCGCGCAACGTGGAGGCGAACCTCGCCACCTCTGGCATCACCGTCAACGCGGCCTCGTCGGCGGCGGACCTGCTCAGCGATGCGAAGACGGGCCACCTGCTGGGGGCACATCCCCGGCGTATCTTCGTGGCGCAGTTGCTGGGGTGCGCGGTGGGGGCCGCCGCCGTGGTGCCGCTGTTCTTCCTCCTGGTGCCGGACCGCGCCGCGCTCGGAGGCGAGCGCTTCCCGGCCCCCGCGGCGACGGTGACCGCCAGCGTCGCGCAGGTGCTGGCGTCCGGCCTCGCGGGGCTGGAGCCCGGCACGCGCGCGGCGCTGGGATGGGCCGCGCTCCTGGCTGCCGGGCTGACGTTGGCCGAGCGCTTGCTCCCCGCGCGTGTGCGGGGATGGGTGCCGTCGCCCCTGGGCATGGGGTTGGCGTGCCTGCTGCCCGCGTCCACCGCGCTGGGGTTCTTCCTGGGCGGGCTTGCCGCGGCGGGAGCCCGCGGTCTACGGCCCGCCGCGAAGGAGGGCGGGGTGGTGACCTTCGCCGCGGGCCTCATCGCGGGGGAAGGTGTGATGGGGGTTGTCATCGTCCTGACACAGGCGCTCTGGTAATGTGCGCTCCGCCCCATGCGCTGTCCGGTCTGCCACCGCCGTCTCGCCACTGGCGCGGTGTGTCCCGTGCATGGCCAGCGCGCTCTGCCGCCTGGCCCTGACGCCGAGTCCCTTCCGCTGCCGGACGTCCCTGGCCTGCGCCCCGGTGCGCTGCTGGGCACCGGAGGTTTTTCCCACGTCTACAGCGCCTATCGCGAGGAGGACGGGCGGGAGGTCGCGCTCAAGCTCGGGCGCGCAAGCCACCAGGAGCGGTTCACCCGGGAGGGCGAGGCGCTCCGCCGCCACGGGCCGCCCGCGCACCCCGCGGGCTTGCAAGGGGGGGGGGGG
>JAFAAN010000147.1 GCA_023426545.1 Pseudomonadota bacterium | reverse complement strand
CCCGCCCCCCGCGGCCGCCCCCCCCCCGCGCCGCTCCCCCCACAGGAGGGTGTCCACATCCCGGAGGTCAAGACGGGCGAGGACGTCTTCGGGTACGTCCAGCGAATCCGGGGCGCGTTCGACGCGTCCCTCTACAAGCAGGTGCTGGGCGCCGCCAACGCCTTCAAGGAAGGCGATGCCCTCGTGGGCGTCGCCGCCGCGGACGAGACGTCGCGTGAGAATGCGCGCCGGCTGCTGGAGAACACGCGCATCGCCGACCTCCGGCAGCATCCACCGCACCAGGACGCCCTGTATGCACTGCTCCTGGAAGCCGAGGATCCGCAGGCGGCGGCACGCACGGCGGACTGGACCCTGGCACGGCTGAAGCAGTTCCTGCTGGAGTCCGATGAGGCCGCCATCCACGCCATCAGCCCGGGCCTGGGCAGCGACACCATCGGCTGTGTCGTCAAGCTGATGAGCGACGCGGAGCTCGTCGCGCTGGGCAGCAAGGTGTTCAACCCGCTGCCGGGCAGCCGCGTGGGCGCGCGGGGCTACATGGGGGCGCGCATCCAGCCCAACTCCCCCACCGACAACGTGGACGACATCCGCTGGCAGGTGTTCGACGGCTTCTCGTATGCCGTGGGCGACGTGGTGCTCGGGTGCAACCCGGTGTCCTCCACGCCGGAGTCCGTGGGCGCCATCGAGTCCGCGCTCCAAGAGGTGCTGGTGACCTTCGGCTTGGTGGACGTGCTCCCCCACTGCGTGCTGTCACACATCGACGTGCAGGCGGAGGTGGAGCGCCGGCAGCCGGGCACCACGGGCGTCTGGTTCCAGAGCATCGCGGGAAGCGACAGCGCCAACGCCACCTTCGACATCTCCGTGGAGAAGATGCTCGCCTACGCGGACAGCCGCACCGGCCCGTATGGCCTCTATTTCGAGACGGGCCAGGGCGCGGACTTCACCAACGGCCACGGCCATGGCTATGACATGGTCCTCCACGAGTCGCGCAAGTACGGCTTCGCGCGGGCCCTGTCCCAGCGCGTGGCCCGGGCCCGGCAGGAGGCGGGGCACGCGGCCGAGCCGTGGGTCCACGTCAACGACGTCGCGGGCTTCATCGGGCCGGAGGTGTTCCGCACCCGCGAGCAGCTCGTGCGCTGCTGCCTGGAAGACATCGCCATGGGCAAGCTGCACGGGCTCACCCTTGGCCTGGACGTCTGCTCCACGCTCCACATGGACGTGTCGCTGGATGACCTGGACTGGTGCATCGAGCGCATCATGCCCGCGAATCCAGCGTACCTGATGGCGCTGCCCACGAAGAACGACCCGATGCTGGGCTACCTCACCACCGGCTTCCAGGACCACGTCCGCATCCGTGAGCGGTTCGGCTACAAGGTGGACGACCGGATGTGGGCCTTCTTCCAGCGCCTGGGCGTCATCGACGCGCAGGGCCAGCCCACCGCGCACTTCGGAGACCCTGTCTGGGTCTACCTCCAGTACCTGCGCGCGAAGGGCGACGCGCGCCCCGAGGCGGACATCCGGGCGGACGCGGAGCGACAGCTCGCGGAGGTGCGCTCGCGCGGCGTGTCCATCGCGCGAGGCCACGGCGCGAACCCGTGGGACCTGGAGCCCACGTTGGACGCGGAGATGCGCCGCGTCTACGCGGACGCGAAGCAGAGCCTGTGGACGGAGCTGACCCCGGCGTTCATCTCCACCGTGCCCTCGGGGGTCCGGCTGGTGTCGAAGTCACAGGACCGCACGGAGTACATCCTCCACCCGGAGACGGGCGAGCAGCTCGACGCCGCGTCCCTGGAGACGCTGCGGGCGATGCGCGCGCGCCACGACGGCCGATACGACGTGCAGTTGATGGTGTCCGACGGGCTCAACGCGCTGGCCATCATGGACGAGGGGCAGCTCGAACCCTATCTGGAAGCCCTTCGCGCGGCGCTGGGCGCGGCGGGCTACCAACCGGCGCCGGAGCATCTGGTGCTCACCTCCGGGCGCGTGCGCGCGGGCTACCGCGTGGGCGAGGCGCTCTACGGCGCTCTGGCCGATGCGGGGCGGCACCGGGCCCTCATCCACGTCATCGGCGAGCGGCCGGGCACCGGCCACCACACCCTCTCCGCGTACATCACCTCACCTACCGGAGCGGTCTGGTCCCAGCCGGGCAAGGTGGACCACAACATCACCCGCGTCGTGTCCGGCGTGGCGCTCACCGCGTATACGCCCACCCTGGCCGCGCCGGAGACGGTGCGGCTGCTCCGGCAGCTCGCGCCGCGAGGGTGAAGGCAGACGGCGCGGTCACGGGCGGAGGATGCCGCCCCACCCAGAACCCGCGGCGTGGCGGCAGCGGTCGCGCCACGCAATCCCCCATGACGCATGTCAGACGCTCCGGGTAGGGTGAGCGCCACTCAAGCCACCATGACCCCGACCGAGAAAGCCGCCATCTTCCTCGAGCGCCTCCGAGAAGCCCACCCGGACGCGCGCTACGAGCTCAACTGGTCCACGCCCTTCGAACTGCTCGTCGCTACCATCCTGGCCGCGCAGTGCACGGACGAGCGCGTCAACCGGGTGACCGCCACGCTCTTCCACAAGTACCCCGACCCGCGCGCCTTCGCGGAGGCGGACACGGCGGCTCTGGAGGAGGACCTCAAGCCCACCGGCTTCTTCAAACAGAAGACCCGGTCCGTGCAGAACATGAGCCGCAAGCTGCTGGAGGCGTTCGGCGGCGAGGTGCCTCGCACCATCGACGAGCTCGTGACGCTCCCCGGCGTGGCGCGGAAGACGGCCAACGTCGTCCTCAACACCGCCTTCAACGAGCCGTCAGGCATCATCGTCGACACCCACGTCGCGCGCGTCAGCCAGCGCCTGGGTTTGACGAAGAAGGAGAAGCCAGAGGCCATCGAGGAGGACCTCATGAAGCTGCTCCCTCGCGTACAGTGGACCTTCTTCGGTCCCGCCACCGTTCTCCATGGCCGGTACACCTGCACCGCCCGGAAGCCGAAATGTGAGACCTGCATCGTGCGCGACATCTGCCCACGTATCGGCGTGTAGTCCCCTGGCCGCGTTGTCCGTTCCTGGGATTGAAAGCCTTTACATGTCCGGTTCTGGGATGAATGCCACGCATTGAAATATTGGAATAGGGAAACTGGCAATCAAGGAGGGGCTGTGCCGTTGTTCAGACACCATGCCCCCTGTCCCGTCTTCCGAGTCTCCAGCAGCGCTCGCCGAAGCCCGTCCGGTGGATGCTCACGAGCGGTTGGAAGTCCTCGATGCGCTGCGCGGCTTCGCGCTGTTCGGTGTCTTCGTCTCGAACGTCATCATGTGGTTCAGCGGCACCATCTTCCGCCCGCCCGAGGAAGCCAGAGCGGCGCTGGAGAACGCGCCGCTGCTGGACACCGTCACCCGGTACATCTACGAGATGTTGGTGGGTGGGAAGTTCATCACCCTCTTCGCCTTTCTCTTCGGGCTGGGCTTCGCGGTGCAGCTCGACCGCGCCGACGCCCGGGGCGCCTCCATCGTTCCGCTCTACTCGCGGCGGCTCACCGTGCTGCTGGGGCTGGGGCTGATGCACCTGTTCCTGCTCTGGTACGGGGACATCCTCTCCTCGTATGCCCTCATGGGGTTCGGCCTGTTGTTGCTGCGGCGGCGTACGGACCGGACGCTGCTCATCGTCGCGGCGGCCCTCTGTTTCATATGGCCCATGGTCCAGCTGGCCATCATGCGGCTGCCCCAGCTCCTAGCGGACACGCCGGAGGCCGGCGCGGCGCTCATGAAGGCGTCACGCGAGCGCACCATGGCGCATCACGCGCAGATGCTGGCGGCCATCACCGGGGGAAGCTGGCTGGAGGTGGTGAAGGTGAGCGCCACGTACTACCGCGGCGAGTTCCTGCCGATGATGGTCTCCGGCCTGCTGTCGACCCTGGGCCGGTTCGCGCTCGGGCTCTGGGCCGGCCGGCGCCGGCTCTTCCATGACGTGTCCCGCCACCTGGGCTTCTTCCGCCGCTTGCTGAGCTGGGGGCTGGTGGCCGGTGTCCTCGGCAGCGGCGCGGGACTCACGCTCCATCTGCTCATGCGGTGGAAGGTCTTCACGCCGGAGTCCATGCCGCCGTGGCTGCCATTCGTGGTGGCACCGCTGCGCAACCTGGGACAACTGGGGTTCGCGGCCGTCTATGTGGCGGGCATCACCCTGCTCTTCCAGCGCGCGGTCTGGCAGCGGGTGCTGGGGCTGCTCGCGCCGGCGGGCCGCATGGCGCTGACGAACTACCTGTCACAGACTGTCATCAGCGTGCTCATCTTCTACGGCTACGGCCTGGGTCAGGTGGGCAAGCGAGGCCCCTTCGCATGCGTCGCCATCTGCCTGGGCGTCTTCTGCGTCCAGGTGCTGTGGAGCCACCTGTGGCTGTCCCGCTTCCGCTTCGGACCCGTGGAATGGGTGTGGCGCTCGCTGACGTATGGGAAGGCCCAGCCGATGCGGCGCTCCACTGCCGACAGCCCTCCCTCGGCCATGCCGGCGTGAGTTGCCGGCGGCTCGGGCGCGCCGGGCCGGGCCGTTGGCGGAGTTCGAGGCGCCGCGGGCCCACCGGCGGGCCTCTTGCCGGGTGCGTCATGCGCGCTGACCCACACTCCGAGTCATGAACGTAACGACAGCGCCACGGCCTGTGGCAGACTCGGTCGGACCATGTGGGATTGGGTCCGCCAGTTGGCGGAGTGGTCGCGGGAGGATGTTCCATTCGCCGTAGCGACCGTGACGGTGTGTCAGGGAAGCACTCCCGCCAGGCCTGGCGCGAAGCTGCTCGTGCGCGCGGACGGGACGTTCCGCGGCACCGTCGGCGGCGGGCACCTGGAGCAGCTCGTCCTGGCGGACGCGCGCGCCTGCCTGGAGAAAGGGGAACCCCGTGCGTTCCGGTATCCGCTGGGCTCGAAGCTCGGCCAGTGCTGCGGCGGCGTGGTGGACGTCTTCGTGGAGCCGATGAACCACGGCCCGCGCCTGTACCTCTTCGGCGCCGGCCACGTGGGGCAGGCCCTGTGCCGCACGCTGGAGGACACGCCGTTCCAGGTCCACCTCGTGGACGAGCGCCCGGAGTGGCTCCAGGGCGAGCGCATCCCCCAATCGGTGGTGCGCCACGAGGAGCCCTGGGACGTCTTCGCCTCCCGCGCCGTCTGGGACGCGCGCCGGACGTACGTCGCGGTGATGACGCACCGGCACGACATGGACCAGGACATCATCGCCTTCGCCATGGAGAAGCCCACGCGCTACGTGGGCCTCATCGGCAGCCGCTCCAAGTGGGCCCGCTTCCGCCAGCGGCTGGAGGCCCGGGGCGCGACGGCGGCGCAGCTCGCCCGCGTGCACTGCCCCATGGGCCTGGAGATTGGCGGCAAGACGCCCCAGGAGGTCGCGGTGAGCGTCGCCGCTGGCCTCCTCCAGCTCCATCACCACGGCGCGGACGCCGACACTACCGCCGAGGCCCCGGCCTCGGAGACGCCCCGCGCGCGCGGGGTCTCCTCAGGAGAATGAGCAACATGTTCGAGTTCCGGCTCAATGGCGCGGCCGTCCGCGTCGATGGCGTCTCCCCCAACACCACGCTGCTCGACTTCCTGCGCGCCCGGGGCTTCACCGGCACCAAGCAGGGCTGCGCCGAGGGAGACTGCGGCGCGTGCACCGTGGCCATGGTGGACAAGGACGCCGAGGGCAACCGGTGCCTGCGCGCCTTCAATGCCTGCATCACCCTGGTGCCCATGGTGGCCGGCCGCGAGCTGGTCACGGTGGAGGGCGTGGGCAGCGGCGACAAGCTCCACCCCGTGCAGCAGGCCATGGTGAAGCACTATGGCTCGCAGTGTGGATTCTGCACCCCGGGCTTCATCGTCTCCATGGCGGAGGCGTACTCGCGCAAGGACGTCTGTGCGCCCTCGACCGTGGCGGACCAGCTGTGTGGCAACATCTGCCGCTGCACCGGCTACCGCCCCATCCGCGACGCGATGATGGAGGCCCTGGCTGCGCGTGACGCGGATGCGTCCCCCGCCCGGGCGATTCCCGCCGTGCCGCTCGAAGGCCCGGCCGAGCCGCTGTCCCCGCTGCATTACGAGGCGAGCGGGCAGACCTTCCTCCGCCCCACGTCGTGGGAGGAGCTGCTGGCGCTGCGCGCGAAGCACCCGGAGGCGCACCTGGTCGCGGGCGCCACCGAGCTGGGCGTGGACATCACCAAGAAGTCCCGCCGCTATCCCTTCCTCATCTCCACCGAGGGCGTGGAGTCCCTGCGCGCCATCCGCCGCGAGGCGGACGCCTGGTACGTGGGCGGCGCGGCCTCGCTGGTGGCGCTGGAGGAGGCGCTGGGTGACGAACTCCCCGAGGTGACGAAGATGCTCAACGTCTTCGCCTCGCGCCAGATTCGCCAGCGCGCCACCCTGGCCGGGAACCTGGTGACGGCCTCGCCCATCGGCGACATGGCGCCGGTGCTGCTCGCGCTGGACGCCTCGCTCGTGCTGGGCTCGGTGCGGGGTGAGCGCACGGTGGCGCTGTCCGAGTTCTTCCTCACCTACCGGAAGACGGCGCTCCAGCCCGACGAGGTCGTCCGCCACATCATCATTCCCCACGCCGCGGTGCCCGAGGGCGGCCGGCGGCTGGCCGACTCCTTCAAGGTCTCCAAGCGGCGCGAGCTGGACATCAGCATCGTCGCCGCGGGCTTCCGCGTGGAGTTGGACGCGAGCGGCGTGGTGCGGCTGGCGCGGCTGGGCTATGGCGGCGTCGCGGCCACGCCGGTGCGCGCGCGCCGCGCCGAGGCGGTGCTCACCGGTCAGCCCTGGACGGCCGAGACGGTGGCGCAGGTGCTGCCCGTGCTCGCGGAGGAGCTCACCCCCATCAGCGACCTGCGCGGCAGCGCGGAGTACCGGCGGGGCCTGGTGGCGGGCCTGTTCGAGAAGTTCTTCTCCGGCTCTCGGAGCCCGGCCCTGGACGCCGCGCCCGGCTTCGAGCGGGGTGACGCGCAGGCCCCTGCGGATGCCGGGCGCTCGCTGCGGCACGAGAGCGCGGTGGGCCACGTGACGGGCGGCGCGAGGTACGTGGACGACATGGCCCAGCGGCAGCCCATGCTGGAGGTCTGGCCGGTGTGCGCGCCCCACGCGCACGCGCGCATCCTCAAGCGGGACCCCACCGCCGCGCGCAAGGTGCCCGGCGTGGTGAAGGTGCTCATGGCCGAGGACGTCCCCGGCATGAATGACACCGGCCCCATCCGCCATGACGAGCCGCTGCTCGCGGACCGCGAGGTGCTCTTCCACGGGCAGATTGTGGCGCTGGTGGTGGGCGAGTCCGTGGAGGCGTGCCGCGCGGGCGCCCGCGCCGTGGAGGTGGAGTACGAGCCCCTGCCCGCCATCCTCACCGTGGAGGACGCGGTGGCGCGCGGCAGCTACCACACCGAGCCGCACGTCATCCGCCGGGGCGACGTGGAGGCCGCGCTGGCCAGCAGCCCCCACCGCGTGTCGGGCACGCTGGACATTGGCGGTCAGGAGCACTTCTACCTGGAGACCCACGCCGCCTTCGCCGATCGTGGCGACGACGGTGACATCACCGTCGTGTCCTCCACGCAGCACCCCTCCGAGGTGCAGGCCATCATCTCGCACGTGCTGGACCTGCCGCGCAGCCGCGTGGTGGTGAAGGCTCCGCGCATGGGCGGCGGCTTCGGTGGGAAGGAGACGCAGGGCAACGCCCCTGCCGCGCTCGTCTCGCTGGCCGCGTGGCACACGGGGCGCCCGGCGCGGTGGATGCTAGACCGCGACGTGGACATGATGGTGACGGGCAAGCGCCACCCCTTCCACGCGTCATACGAGGTGGGCTTCGACGAGAAGGGCCGGCTGCTCGCCCTGCGCGTCCAGCTGGTGTCCAACGGCGGCTGGTCCCTGGACCTGTCCGAGTCCATCCTGGACCGCGCGCTGTTCCACCTGGACAACGCCTACTACGTGCCGGCCTTGTCCTATGCCGGGCAGGTGGCGAAGACGCACCTCGTCTCCAACACCGCCTTCCGCGGCTTCGGTGGCCCGCAGGGCATGCTGGTGATGGAGGAGGTCCTCGCGCGCGTGGCCCGGGCCGTGGGCCTGCCGGCGGAAGAGGTCCGCGAGCGGAACCTCTACCGGGGCACGGGAGAGACGAACACCACGCACTACGGGCAGGCGCTGGAGGACGAGCGCATCCTCCGCATCTGGGAGGAGCTCAAGGCGTCCTCGGACTTCGAGCGCCGGCGGAGCGAGGTGGATGCCTTCAACGCCCGGTCGCCCTTCATCAAGCGCGGCCTGGCCATCACCCCCATGAAGTTCGGCATCTCCTTCACCGCCACCTTCCTCAACCAGGCGGGCGCGCTGGTGCACGTGTACCGCGATGGCTCGGTCATGGTGTCCCACGGCGGCACGGAGATGGGCCAGGGCCTGCACACCAAGGTGCAGGGCGTGGTCATGCGCGAGCTGGGCGTCGAGGCCGGCGCGGTGCGGCTCGCGAAGACGGCGACGGACAAGGTACCCAACACCTCCGCCACCGCTGCCTCCAGCGGCTCCGACCTGAATGGCGCCGCCGTGCGCGCGGCCTGCGTCACCCTGCGCGAGCGGCTGGCCCCGGTGGCGGCGCGGCTGCTCTCCGAGCGGCACGGGCGCAGCGTGGCGCCGGACGCGCTCCTGTTCAGCGACGGCAAGGTGGGCCCACGTGGCGAGCCCGAGGCCACCCTGCCCTTCGCGGACGTGGTGGAGGCCGCGTACCTGGCGCGCGTGAGCCTCTCCACGACGGGCTACTACCAGACGCCGGGCATCGGCTACGACAAGGCCCAGGGCCGGGGGCGCCCCTTCCTCTACTTCGCCTATGGCGCGGCGGTGTGCGAGGTGGAGCTGGACGGGCACACGGGCGTCAAGCGCGTGCTGCGCGTGGACCTGCTGGAGGACGTGGGTGACTCCCTCAACCCCGGCGTGGACCGGGGGCAGATCGAGGGCGGCTTCGTCCAGGGCCTGGGCTGGCTCACGGGCGAGGAGCTGCGCTGGGACGCGAATGGCCGGCTGCTGACGCACTCGGCGAGCACCTACGCGGTGCCCGCCTTCAGCGACGCGCCCATCGACTTCCGGGTGCGCCTGCTGGAGCGGGCGCACCAGCACAACACCATCCACGGCAGCAAGGCCGTGGGCGAGCCGCCGTTGATGCTCGCCATGTCCGCCCGCGAGGCCCTGCGCGACGCGGTGGCCGCCTTCGGGCCGGCGGGAGGCGAGGTGGAGCTGGCCTCCCCCGCCACGCACGAGGCCCTGTTCCTCGCCATCCAGAAGCGGCTGGCGCGCGGCGCCCGCGAGGACGGGCTCGAAGCGGCGTGACGTCCACCAGCGGGGCGCCTGGAGGCGCTCCCGCCGGTAGGCGTCCGGCGGGTGCCCCACCAACGCTTGAAGGCCCGGTGAGGCGCCACCGGGTCTCGCTGCGTCTGGCGCTAGCGTGTCCGCGAGACCACCGGAGCGCTGAGCGTCAGTGCATGTGCAGCAGGGCCAGGAGCACGAAGAGGCCATTGAGCCCCACGCCCACGGACATGTAGCCACCGCTCGCCTGGGACATGCCCGCCGCGACGTTGACGTGGCCCACGTAATTCAGGCACAGCCTGGCGCCCACCTCACCGCCCACGTTGAAGCCCGGCGCGCGGGAGTACCGCGTCGCCGTGCCCATCATCACCCGGCCGTAGGGGACGAACCACGACGTCGCGAAGTGCTGGTAGCCGACGAAGCCGTTGAGCTCGGAGACGCCCAGGCTCGTATAGGCCATGTTCGAGCCGATGGTGAGGCGCCGGTCCAGGAAGGCCATGGGCTGGATGTTGAGGGCGATGTCCGCCGTCGGCCGCCACGCGCCCACCCGGTACTGCATGGCGAAGTCGAAGGCCGGCTTGTCGAGCGCGGGCGCCTCGTGGCGCAGCTTCGCCGCGGCCCGCGCATGCTCCACGCCGCCCCGCGCCTCGTAGAGGTCCGCGAGCGCCAGGGCTCCCTCCTCGCTGTCCGCTTCGTACACGGTGACGAGCGGGGCCTCGGCGCCAGCCAGATTGCCGCTCGCCATGCGCAGCCGCCCCAGCGCCAGGCACCCCTGCTCCGAGCCACCATCACAGGCCCGCGCGAAGGCCTCCTCCGCCTTCTGCCCGTCGCCATCCTGGAGGAGCTGCTTCCCCCACTCGTTGCACGCCCAGAGCCTGCCCTTCGCGCAGGACGTGCTCGGGGGCAGGGCCCCTGTCGAAACGCAGGCCACGTAGAGGGGAGCCATCGTCAGCAGAACCGCCAGTCGCCGCATGTCCGGTATTCAACCACAGGCCCGCCCAGGCTTTCTTGCCCGGCGGGCGCCCTGCGGTGTGGTTGGACCGCCGCTTCCCCCGCATCCGAACGGAATCGCCCTGCCAGCCCTCCATTCCCCGGGAGGCCCCTGGCCATGGGGAGGGTGAGCAACGAACTTGGGGGAAGAAGGAGGTCGGATGAAGGTCCCGGAGATGCTGGAGCACCTGCCAGGGGTCGGCCCCCTGCTCGGCCGCATGGCGTACGGGCCACAAGAGCGCCTTCCACGGCGCGAAGCCACCGTTGCCCCTCCCGACTTCGCCTCCGTGCCCCTGCCCCGGACGGAACGGGCGCTCGGCGACGGACGCACGCTCCTCGTCCGGAACACCGCGGCGCGCATGCCCCGAGGGCCGGGGCTCACGGTGATGACGTACAACATCCTGCTCGGCGGAAAGCACCTCGAGGCCCTGCTACGGTACTTCGACGTGCTCGAGGCCTGGGGCCGGCTGCCGGACGTGCTCGGGTTGCAGGAGGCCAACGTCCCGGTCTCGGTGCTGCTGGCGGAGCGCTACGGCTTCCACCTGGCCTACCAGGGGCATGACGGGGGCCCGGGGGCGCGCCTGCTGAACGGCAAGGCCTTCCTCACCCGGCACCCGCTCATCGACGCGGCGCACTTCACGTACATCACGCCCGACGCCGAGCGCGACGCCGCCATCATGCGGCGCGGCGGAGACCCCTGTGAGATTCCCGAGGACCGGGGCGCGCTGTACGTGCGGCTGGAGGTGGAGGGGCACCCCGTCGCCCTCTACAACGTGCACCACACGCTGGGCGACTCCGCCATCAACGCGCGCAACCTCCGGCAGCTCAACGCGCTGCTGCACCAGCGCGAGGTGACGCACGCGGTGGTGCTGGGCGACTTCAACGCCAACACCGCCATCAAGCGGGGCGGCTCCTGGCTGATGGCGCACCTCAAGACGTATGACGACACCGACACGGTGGAGGAGTACGAGGTCCGCTACGGCGAGCCCCACGCCAGCGTGGGCGACCGGGGCGTGGGCAACATCGCGGACCCGCGGCTGCGGCACGAGCTGCACGTGCTGGAAGCGGGCCTACCGGAGACCATCGCCCATGCCACCACCGCGCAGGTGCGGCTGCCGGATGGCTCGCTGATGACGCCGAAGCAGGCGTGCGCGGAGCTGCGCTCCGGCCGGGTGAAGCGCGGCAGCGAGCACTGGCTGCGGCTCCAGGACGTCGCCGACAGCGCCACCCTCACGTCGCAGCCGGACGAGAACGGCGTGGTGCCCGCGACAGGCAAGCGCTTCGACAACCTGTATGCCAGTCCCGGGCTGGCCCCCCGCCTCTTCGAGGTGGACCGCAGCACCGAGGCGTCGGACCACCAGCCCGTGATTGCCCACTTCGACGTGCGCTCACCCGCGCGGAAGGACGGCAAGCCCACGGCGGAGACCGTCCAGCAGCCCACCTGAGGTGCCTGTCCCCCCGTCCCGGCTCAGGGCCCCGCGGGGCACGTCGGCATGGAGGTAATCCAGCCGTCGACCAGTGCCGTGCCCTCCTTGTCGATGATGGCGGTGGCGAGCGGCGGCATGCGTGGCGTCGAGAGCGAGTGCATGCGCCGCGCCAGCACCGACTTCGAGGGGTCTCCCGGCGCGATGAGCAGGGCCCCCGCGATGCCCAGCTCGCCGTGCTGCGGGGCCACGCCGCAGACCTTCATGCCCGGCACGGACGTGGCGTAACGCAGGTCCAGGTCCCCCCGCCCCAGGCCATTGGGCCGGTGACAGACGGCGCAGTTCACATGGAGGTACGCCCGCGCCCGCGCCTCCACGGGCTCCGGACCGTCGTAGGCCGGCATCCGGGGGAGCTGATCCACCGCGGAGGGCAACGTCAGCACGCCGATGTGCGCCAGCGTTCCGAGCTGCGAGGCCACGCGCGCTCCGGGGTACTCGAAGTCGCGGTTGAGCTGGGCCACCTCCAAGCCGAGCAGGAACCCCGCGGCGGCGGTGTGACACTGCATGCACTCGCCCCGGCTGGGATAGGTCCAGGTCTGGGTGCCCACCGTCTTCACCTTGCCCGTCTCCAGCAGCACCGCATCCGTGCCCGCGTCGTTCCACTCGTACGTGTAGCCCGCCCAGATGCCGTCTGGGTGGCGCATGAAGAGCCGCGTCTCCACGAGGCGGCCGCCGACCATGAACGTCTTCACCGCCACGGTGCCGGGAGGTGCCTCCAGGACACCCTCCGGCCCCACCGACAGCGACGTGCCGTCCGGCACCCCGATGAAGCGCTCCTTCTGCGCCCCGTCCGACCAGAGCGGAGCATTCACGCCATAGGGGATGAGCCCCGCGGAGGGCCGCTTCACGTCCAGCGGGTCCGCGCAGCCGGTGGCGGACAGGAGCGTGGGGAACGCCTCGCTCCCCGGCGCCGCGGGCAGCGAGGCGATGATGCGGTGCAGGCCGCCTCCGGCGAAGTCCACCACCAGCAGCTCGCCGTCGTTCATCTCCGCGAACGAGGAGATGGCGAGCGTGGTGGTGAACAGCAGCTCCGGCTTCGCGCCGCCGCCCGGCACGGCATCTCCCGGCAGCGTCCAGACACGGCCCGAGCCGAAGTCACCGAAGACATACTTACCGACGAGCGTCGGCACGGCGGTGCCCCGGTACACGTAGCCGCCCGTGACGGAGACGCCCTCACCACGGCCGTAGGTGGCCACGGGCGCCGTCAGCCCCGTGGTGGTACACCGGCCGCCGCCCACGCACTCGGTCCCCTCCAGGATGCTCCAGCCGTAGTTGCCGCCCAGCTCGACGCGGTCGATTTCTTCGAGGAGCTTTTCGCCCACGTCCCCCAGCCAGAGCGCGCCGGTGTCCCGGTCGAAGCTCCAGCGCCACGGGTTGCGGAAGCCGGTGGCGTAGATCTCCTTCCGGCCGCCGGCCGTCGCATAGGGGTTGGTGGGGGGGATGGCATAGGGCCGCGCCCCGTCCACGTCGAGGCGCAGCATCTTCCCCAACAGCTCCTCGGGATTCTGGGCCGTCTTCTTCGGGTCCATGCGGCCGCCGCCGTCGCCGAAGGCAAAGTAGAGGAAGCGATCCGGGCCGAAGGCGAGGTGCCCGCCGTTGTGGAACGAGAAGGGTTGGGCATATTCGAGCACGACCTCCGCGCTCGCCGGGTCCAGCGTGGCGCCGCCGTCGGTGCTGCGGAAGCGGACGATGGACGAGCGAAGCCCTCCGGTCTCGGAGTCGCCCACATAGGAGAGGAACACCTGCCCGTTGGTGGCGAAGTCCGGGTGGAAGGCCATGCCGAGCAGGCCCGTCTCGTCATACTCCGCGGTGACCCGGTCGGAGATGTCGATGAACACCGAGCGCGTCACGGGCGTGACGCTCGGGTCGATGACATGCACCTGCCCGCCCCGCTCCACCACGTAGATGCGGCTGCTGTCCCCAGGGGCCTGGAGCGCGAACACCGGCTGCTTGAAGCTCAGCTCGGGAAAGGCGCGCTCGAGCGTCGCCCCCGCCGGGTCCGCGGGGCGGGGAGGCGCGACACACGTGGGGTTGGCGGGCCGCATGTCGAGCCCGAAGAGCGACTGGGCATCGGAGCCTCCATCTGAGCCGCCATCGGGCCCCCCCGCCTGCGGCGAGCCTCCATCTCCATCCGTGCCAGCGTCGCCCGTGGGGTCGAGGATGTCAGGGTCCCCCCCCGGCTCGGCGCCCGGGCCCCCCGAGGCGCCAGGACACGCGAGCGAGATGCCGAGCAGGCCCATCGCGAGCGCCACCAGGCTCAGCAGCAACACGAGTGACGGACGTCGTTGTTTCATGGCGAAGCGGTGGTCCGAGGTGGGGCCGAATGCCAGGGGCCTGCCCTCGTGTCCGAGCCCGCGTCTGCCGGATGCTGGACCGCGCGCGGCCCCCTCGTCATGAAGTGCGCCAACACCTCGCACCGTGGACGTCTCGACTCGGACACGCCCCACCACCGGACACTCACGGGGCATGACCAGGGCTGCGGAGCAGGCCCTGCCCTCCTGCTCCGTCCCGGGGCGGAGCAGCAGCCGGGGGCCGCCCTCGCCGCGCCCGGGCGCCTAGATTGCCTGGGAAGGAGGCTCCATGAAGACAGGCAGTGGGACGTCCCGGCTCTTTCGTCCGTTGGCCCGCCTGACCGTCGCGCTCGGCACGACCGCGGCGCCCCTGACTACGGCCGCCGCCCAGGCCCCGGCGCCGCAGGTGTCCTGCTACCAGCGCGCGACGGATGGCGGGCTCGACGACTCCTCGGCCACGCAGCTCTGCCGGGGCGCCCGCTCCGCGGCCCCCGCCGACTGCTTCCTGCGTGCTCAGGACGAGGGCTCTCTCACCCAGGGCCAGGCCGTCCAGCTCTGCCAGTTCGCCGCGCCCGATGAGGACCCCGCGGGTTGCTACATCCAGGCGCGACAGCAGACGTTCGCGGACTCCTGGCGCGTGGTGCAGCTGTGCCAGCCCGCGATTCTCTACTGCCCTGGCTATGTGGACTGAGCGCGGGGGGCGTCCTTGCGCAACAGGAGCAGCTCGCGCATCCGCGTGAGGTCCACCGGCTTCACCAGGTGCTCGTCGAAGCCTGCCTCCAGGGCCTTGCGCCGGTCCTCGTCCAGTCCGTACCCCGTCACCGCGATGAGCACCAGGTCGCGTCCCTCCTCCGTGGACCGCAGCGCTCGCGCCACCTCGTAACCGTCCAGGCCCGGCAGGCCGATGTCGAGCAGGACCACCTCGGGGCGCAGCTCCCGCGCCCTGGCGAGCCCGGAGGGGCCGTCCTCCGCCTCGCTGACGGTGTGCCCCTCCAGCTCCAGCAGTTCCCGGACGAGCATGCGGCTGTCGGCGTGGTCATCCACGAGGAGCACGTGCCGTCCCGTGGCGGGCTCCGGTGAGCGCGCGGGGAGCGCGGGGGGCTGCGCCACGTGCCCCCGAGGCAGCCGCACCGTGAAGGTGCTGCCCTTCGCCGGGCCGTCGCTGTACGCCTGCACCGTGCCACCATGCAGCTCCACCAGCCGCTTCACCAACGTGAGACCAATGCCCAGCCCTCCCTGGGCCCGGTCCAGCGTGCGGTCCGCCTGGAAGAAGAGTTCGAACACCCGCTCCCGCAGCTCCGGCGACAGGCCGTCCCCCGTGTCGGAGACCTCCAGCACCGCGTGGTCGGGCGCCTCACGCGTCACGACGCGGACGCGACCGCCCGGCGGCGTGTACTTGAGCGCGTTGGACACCAGGTTCGTGGCCACCTGCTCCAGACGGCTCTCGTCGCCTTCCACCCACGCGGGCGCGGCGTCCACTTCGACCTGATGCGCCGGCGTCTTCCCGGAGGCCTCCAGCGCGGCGACGGCGCGGCGCGCGCAGTCCGACAGGTCGATGACGCGCTTCTGGAGCAGGATGCGGCCGCTGCTCACGCGCTCCACGTCGAGCAGGTCATCCACCAGCCGCGCCAGATGGAAGGCCTGCCGCTCCACCAGGGCGCGTGCCCGCTCACGGCGCGCGGCGTCGCCCGCCACCGACAGCACCTTCACACCGCTGGTGATGGCGGACAGCGGGTTGCGCAGCTCGTGCCCCAGCATCGCCAGGAACTGGTCCTTGGCGAGGTTGGCCGCCTCCGCCTCCGTCATCTTCGTGCGCAGCGCCTCTTCGCGCTCCGTCACCATGGCCGCGGTGAGCGCGAGCGTGGCCCGCAGGTCCTCCAGCTCGGAGATGCCCGTGGAGCCCACGTTGGTGAAGGCATCGGGCGAGTCCGGGCGCTCCCGGGCCGCGCGGGCCAATGCGCGCAGCGGCTGGGTGATGCGGCGCCCCACCCAGGTGGCCCACACCGCGGCGATGGCACAACACCCCAGCCCCGCGACGAACAGCGCGAGCAGCGATGGGGTCAACGACGACGTGAACGCCGCGCGCGGCCCCGAGAACGACACCGTCCAGGGGACGAGCTGCAGGCGCGCGAACGCCACATACGACTTCACCCCGTCCACCGTCCGCGACGCGAAGAACCCCTCCCGGGCGGCGCGAATCCTCTCGACGGACTCGGACCGGGCCTTCATGCCGACGAAGCGGCCGCGGCCCCGGCTGCGCGAGAGGATGATGCCCTCCTCGTCCACGAGCGTGCCCACCCACTCCCCGAAGATGCGCTGCTCGTCCCAGAGCCGGTCGAAGTGCTTCATGGAGTACGTGGCCACCAGCACGCCGGTGAGCACGCCCCGGCGGCTCACCGGCATCGCCACCACCACCGTGGGCGGACCCTGGAGGCGCTGATAGGGGAAGTCGGAGACGATGGGCCGCCCCGTCTCCACGACCTCGCGCACGTAGGGCCGTTCATCCACCCGCGCGGCCAGGTCCATCCCGAAGGGCTGCTCGGTGGTGAGCACCGTCCTCCCCTTCAGGTCCAGCAGGGAGAGCGAGCCCCACGGCTCCTGGGTCCGCACCACCGACAGGCACGTGGCATGGAAGGACTTCAAGTCACCCTCCGCCAGCGCGGCCGAGTGCGCGAGCACCTCCAGCGCGCGGATGGACTGCCCCAGCTCGCGGTCCACCACGAGCGCCAGCGCGCGGGCCGTCTCACGCATGCCCTGGGCGCGGGCGTCACGCTGCGAGTCCGCGAAGCGGTCCACCACGCCCGCCGCGAAGAACACGAGCGGCACGAACAGACCGAACGCAAGCCATCCCAGGTAGAAGCGAAGCGAGCGCGCCTTCATCAGCCGGGCACCAGAAGGAAATCGTGCAAGGGACGTCCGGCGACCTCCGGAGGATATGCCACGCCCCCATCGTGCACGGGCGCCAGGGCTGGGTGCCCCCGAACAGCCACCAACCGTCGACTGTCGGATGAACATGGACGCCCCACACGGACCGCGTGGCCGGCCCGCGTTGACTGCGGGAGAAACGGGGGCGCACAGTCGAGGGCGCCATGAACGAGAAAAGCACGCCCTATCAGTCGTGGCTGGAGTCGTTCGCCAGCGAACACGGCGCCACCGCCGGCACCATCCACCTCCAGCGAGGAGACGACCTCTACCTCGTGGCGGCCCTCAACATCCCGCAGCCGCTGATGACGGCCGTGAAGCACGTGCCGCACGGCAAGGGGATGGCCGGGCTCGCCCAGGTGCGCAAGGCGCCCGTGCAGACCTGCAACATCAAGGAGGACCCCTCCTCGGACATCAAGCCGGGGGCGAAGGCGGTGGACGCGCGCGCGGCCGTGGCGCTGCCCGTGCTCGACGCGACGGGCCGCGTCCGCGCCGTGGTGGGCATCGCCTTCGCGGAGGAAGGTGCGCTGGCCATCGACCGCGAGACCTCCCTCATGGCCGCGGCGGCCCGGCTGCCGCTCGCGGATGGCTGAGCCCACACAGGGCCTGTCAGCGGCGGACGCGGGCCGCCCCTCCGGACGCGCCCTCTCCGGATGGATGGCGTTCTGCGGCCTCTTGCTGGCGGGCATCCTGGTGCCCTTCGCCTTCTTCGGCGCCAGCCTGGAAGCGGCGGCGGAGCACTTCCTCGCCGCACGACCTCCCTCCTGGCAGGTGGCGCTGCTGCTGGGCGGACTGCTAGCGGGAGACGTCGTGCTGCCCGTGCCCTCCAGCCTGGTGGGGACCGCGGCCGGCGGCCTGCTGGGCTTCTGGGGCGGCGCGGCCACGTCCTGGCTGGGGATGATGGCGGGCTGCGCCGTCGGCTACGTCCTGGGCGCGCGAGCCGGAACCTCGGCGCTGCGGCGCATGGCGGGCGCCGCGGAGGTCGCGAGGCTGGCGCGCGCCGCTGAGCGGATGGGCCCCTGGTTCCTGCTGGTGTTCCGCGCCGTGCCGGTGCTCGCGGAGACCTCCGTCCTGTTCGCGGGCACCAGCCGCATGCCTCCCAGGACGTTCCTCACCACGACCGCCCTGGCCAACCTCGGCGTGTCGGTGACCTACGCCGCGCTGGGCGCCAGCGCCGCGGAGCTGGAGTCGTTCCTCCTGCTCTTCGCGGGCATGGTGCTGCTGCCAGGCGTGGCGCTGGCCTGGGTGCGGCGGCGGACGCCACCGCATCCCGGCCCGTAGCGCCCCGGGCTCCGCTCAGCCTCGCGCCGAGCGGGCGTCGCGGCCACGGGCCCTGGCGGCCTTGGCGAGCGCGTCGGCCCCCTGCTCGTCGCCGCGCATCCACTCCTTCATCGCCGGAACCACCGACTTGCTCCAGCGTTTGTTCGCGCGCACCGACAGGAAGTCCTGGACCAGCGCGTCCACCATGGCGGAGAGCTGCTCCATCAGGAAGAGCCGCTCGGAGAGCTGGTCGTCCTCCTCCTCGCTCATCAACGCCGGCAGCTTGCCCGCGCGGATGTCGAGGAACTCGGAGTCGACCGTGGCCTCGAACTCCTTCTCCCCGTGGGTGAAGCGCAGACGCGCCTGCGCCACCAGGAGGCCCCGGTCCAGCGAGTGCCGCACCTGCTCGGAGTACGGCGCCAGCGTGCCCTTGGCGCTCATCTCCGTGACCTCCCCCGCCACGCCGCGCAGCACCACGCGGCCCATGAAGAGCACGCTGACGCCCTCGCCCTCCACCTCCACCAGCGGGCCACCGGTCTCGGTGCGCCACAGGAGCCACGTGAGGAACTCACGGCCCAGGTAGGCCCGGCCGCGCAGCAACTGCTCGCGCGCTTTGCCCTTCTCGACCTCGGCCTCGTCCTGCGTCTCCTCGGTGGCGCCGCCGTCCACGCCGACGTCGCCCCGCATGAAGGCCGCTTCGGCCCGCGCCTCATCACGCCTCGCCATGAGCCATCTCCTCCGAAGCCGTCGCCGGCAGGTCCATGCCAATCAGCTCCGCGGTGGGCCCCAGCGCGGACTCGTCGATGCCCGCCGTCTGCGCCATGGACGCCGGCGTCAGGCCGAAGAACTTCACGCCCAGGCCACCCTCCAGCGCGACGGTGATTTCGTCCACCACCTTGCGCGACGCGGACCAGATCTGCACCTGCTGCGTCTTCAGGTTCCAGCTCACGTCCACCGTGGACGTGCGCGGCGTGGCGCGGTTGCGCAGCATCTGCCGGATTTCGCCGCGGCTCTGCGTCTTCTCACCCCGGCTGGGCTGGCGGCCATTCTCCTTCTCGAAGGCAGCGGCCCACTTGGCCAGCTCGGCCTTGAGGGCCGCGGCCGGCACCTTGATGGTGTCGATGCGGAAGGCGAACAGGGCGTACTCACCGTAGTAGAGGCGGCTCGCGGGGAACTCGCTGGACTCCTCGTTCTCCAGCTCCACGAAGCCCACGGCGCGCTCTTCCTCGGAGCGGCGGTCGATGGGCTCGAACGCGTGGGCCTTGAGACCGCGCGTCAGCCAGCGTTTGACATCCGAGGGCGCTTCCTTCGCCGGTTCGACCCGGAAGCGCGACAACGTGACAGCACCACGTAGGACAGGCATGGGGCGCGGCAGGATGGGGGGCGAGCGGCGTGCCGTCAAGGTGCTCGATGTGGCTGTGCGCGCCTTCCCCGGAGGCCCGCCCGTTCTCCGGCCAGCCGGCGCCCACCGCGGAATGACACGCTCCCTCCCTGGCGGTAGCGTGCCCGGCGATATGCGCCGCGTCCCGTCCGCCTCGCTCCTGCTCGTGGCCCTCCTGACGCTCCCCGGTTGCTTCCACGCGAAGCGGCCCGAGGGGACCGCCACCACCCTCCCCGCCCTGGCCCACGGCCTCATCGAGACGCTGGAGGCCGAAGGTGCCCTGGCGAGCGCCTACGTGGCGGACGCGGCGACGGGCGAGCCGCTCTTCACCCACCGGGAGCACATGCGGCTGCTGCCGGCCTCCACGCTGAAGGTGGTCTCCACCGCGGCCCTCCTCTCCGCGCTGGGGCCGGACTACCGCTTCCAGACGCCGGTGGCCCTGGAGGGCACGCTGGACGGAGGGCTGTTCCTGGGTGACGTGGTGGTGGACACGGCAGGCGACCCATCCCTGGGCTCATGGCGCTTCCCGGAGACGGCGCTGGCCTGTGAGCAGGTCGCCGATGCCATGCAGGGCCGTGGCATCCGCCAGTGGCGCGGGCAGGTGCGGGTGCGTGGCGCGCGTGACGCGGAGTTCCCCTTCGGCCCGGGCTGGGCCTGGGATGACGCCGCCTACGCCTACAGCGCGGCCCCCACGGCCTTCGTCTTCCGCGAGAACGTGGTGGACGTGACGCTGTCGCGATCGGACGGCGCGGACTGCGCGCAACCTCCGGCGGTCCAGGTGGCGCCGGCCTTCGCGTCGCTGACGGCCGTGGTGAGCGTGGACACGAACGCGGAGCGGCCCACGCTGGCCTGCGTGCGCCAGCGCGGCGGCCCCGGTGTGCGCTGCCTCTGGCGCTCGCCCGCGACGACGTGCCCTCGCACCGCCGCCGTGAGGCTGTCCGTGGACGAGCCCGAGCAGCTCTTCTCCGCGTGCGTGGAGGCCGCGCTGCTGAAGCGAGACATCCCCCGGCTGCCGCTGACGCTGGAGGCGCCCACGGCGCAGGGCCCCCAGGTGCCCGCGCCGCTCGTCACGCTGGTCAGCCCCCCGCTGTCCGAGCTGGTGAAGGTGACGAACAAGGAGTCCCTCAACCTGTACGCGGAGCGCCTGGGGCTTCGCTTCGCGCGCGAGCTCACCGGCGCGGAGAGCTATGCCGCGCTGCGCACCGCCCTGTCGGCGGAGCTCACCCGCCGCGGCATTCCCTCGCGCGACCTGCGCCCCGTGGATGGCAGCGGCCTGTCCCGCTACAACCTGGCCACCGCGCGCGGCCTGGTAGCGGTCCTCCTCTCCAGCCTGCGCGAGCCTTACGGCGCCGCGCTCGTGGACAGCCTGCCCGTGGCGGGCCAGGACGGCACACTCGCCGGCCGGCCCGTCACCGCCGACACCGCGGGCCGCATCCGCGCGAAGACGGGGACCCTGTCCGGGCAGAGGTCCTTCGTGGGCGTGGTGGACCGGCCGGGGGACGCCCGACACCCGCGCGTCGTCTTCGCGCTGATGCTGGGGAACATGGACGACGGTACCGCCCTGCCCGCCAACGTGGCGTTCGACCGCTTCGTGGAGGGGCTGGTCACACTGCCGCTGCGCTGACCATCAGCACCCGCGGTCGAACTCCCTCGGCGGGGATGGCGGGAGCGCTGGCGAACACTCGGGCCGCGCCGGCATTCCCAACGCACGGAGTGCCTTCCTCGCCCCGCAGGACGTGGCAGGCTGCGCGCACCCTTCCCAACCCCGAGGTGAACCGTGAAGCTGAAGACCGCATTGACGGCGGCGGTGCTGACCCTGCCGCTGGCGGCGCCGGCCGCGCCCGCTCCCGCGCCCACCGCGTCGGCGCCACGCAAGGCCGCCAACAAGGCGCCCGCGACTGCGAAGCGGGAGAAGGTGGACACCTACCACGGCACGCAGGTGAACGACCCGTACCAGTGGCTGGAGGACTCGTCCGACGCGACGGTGAAGCAGTGGAATGACGCGCAGAACGCATACACGCGCGCCCTCCTGGACAAGCTCCCGGGCCGCGAGGCCATCCGGCAGCGCGTCACCGAGCTGTTGAGCTGGAAGTCCCCGGGCTACGGCGCGCTGCACGAGGCGGGCGGCACCTTGTTCGCCATGAAGTCGCAGCCGCCCAAGCAGCAGTCCTTCCTGGTGGTGCTCGGCTCGGTGGACGACACCTCGAAGGAGCGTGTGCTGCTGGACCCCATGGTGCTGGACCCTTCGGGACGCACCACCATCGACTGGTATGTCCCCTCGCTGGACGGCAAGAAGGTCGCCATCTCCCTGTCGAAGAACGGCACGGAGAGCGGTGACGTCACCGTCTACGACGTGGCCACCGGCAAGCCGCTGCCCAACGAGACGGTGCCCCGCGTGAATGGCGGAACCGCGGGTGGCAGCCTGACGTGGACCGCGGACGGCCAGGGCTTCTTCTACACGCGCTACCCGCGCGGCGACGAGCGCCCCGAGGCGGACCACGACTTCTTCCAGCAGGTCTACTTCCACCAGCTCGGCACGCCCACGGAGAAGGACACGTACGTCCTGGGCAAGGATTTCCCGCGCATCGCGATGGCGGAGCTGAACACGTCTCACGACGGCCAGCACATCTCCGCCACGATCGCCAACGGCGATGGCGGCGAGTACATGCTGTACCTGCGCGACGCGGCCGGGAAGTGGACGCAGGTCTCCAAGTTCGAGGACAAGGTCATCCGGGCGCGCTTCGGGCATGACGGCGCCCTGTACCTCCTGAGCCGCAAGGACGCCCCGCGTGGCAAGGTGCTGCGGCTGCCCTTGGCCACGCCGACTCTGGACAAGGCCACGGTGGTGGTGCCGGAGGGCGAGGCCAGCATCCAGGGCATCTTCCCGACCCAGTCGCGCCTCTACCTGAACGAGCAGCTCGGCGGCCCGTCGCAGCTCCGCATGGTGGACCTGAAGGGCAAGGCGCTGGGCCTGGTGCCCACCCTGCCCGTCTCCGCGGTGGGCGGGCTCGTGAGCCAGGGCGGCGACGACGTGCTTTTCATCAACAGTAGCTTCACCCACCCGATGGCCTGGTACCGGTACTCGGCCAAGGACAACACGGTGAAGAAGACGGCCCTGGCCCGCACGTCGCCGCTGGACCTGGGCAACGTGGAAGTGGTGCGCGCCTTCGCCACGTCCAAGGACGGCACGAAGGTGCCCGTCAGCATCCTCAAGAAGAAGGGCCTCAAGCTCAACGGCAACAACCCGGCGCTGCTGACGGGCTACGGCGGCTTCAACATCTCCATCAGCCCGGGCTTCAACGTGTTGGCCGGCCTCTGGCTGGAGCAGGGCGGCGTGTACGCGGTGGCCAACCTGCGCGGCGGCTCGGAGTTCGGCGAGCAGTGGCACGCCGAGGGCTCCCTCACGAAGAAGCAGAACGTCTTCGACGACTTCCACGCCGCCGCGAAGCTGCTGGTGGACCAGAAGTACACGCAGCCGAAGAAGCTGGCCATCCAGGGCGGCAGCAACGGTGGCCTGCTGATGGGCGCGGCCGTCACCCAGCACCCGGAGATGTACGGCGCCGTCGTGGCGCGCGTCGGCATCTACGACATGCTCCGGGTGGAACTGACGCCCAATGGCCAGTTCAACATCACCGAGTACGGCACCGTGAAGGACCCGGAGCAGTTCAAGGCGCTGCATGCGTACTCGCCGCTCCACAACGTGAAGGACGGGGCGCGGTACCCCACCGTGCTCTTCACGTCCGGGGCGAACGACCCGCGCGTCGACCCGTTCCACTCGCGGAAGATGGTGGCCCGGATGCAGGAGGCCACGAAGTCGACGAACCCCATCCTCCTGCGGGCCAACGCGGAGACGGGCCACGGATCCGGTACGCCGCTGAACGCGCGCATCGAGGAGGAAGTGGACATCTACTCGTTCGTGTTCAACGCCCTGGGCATGAAGTACCAGCCGCCGGCGAAGAAGGTCGCGGCGCCCAAGCCGCAGTAGCCGCGTGAGCGGCACCTCCACCGCCGCACGATGGACCGTGCGGCGGTGGAAGCACGGCGAGACTGAAGCCCCGAGGGCGCCACGCGCTGGAGGCGCCGCCGTCGTTCGCGTTGCAGCGGACCAGCCCCCACCGGGGCGAGGCAACGAGGGAACGGCGAGATGCGTCCCTCAGAGCCCTCGGACCTCGAACGTGCGGGCGCCGGGTTCGAGGAAGCGAAGCAGGGCCTCCCCCTCTTTCGCCAGCGCGTCGCGGTCCTTCTTCTTGAGTGGCGTGAAGGGCTCGACGACGAGCGCGGCCACCGCGCGCTTGCACTCCACCGTCCACGTGCCGGCGACGAAGCCATCCACGAGAAACGTTGCGGGGACCCGCAGGTTCTTGGTGATGAGCCTGGAGCGGTGCGCGTCATCCACCAGCCGCGCCCGTTCTTCGTGGCCCAGCACCAGACTGTCGAACTCGGGCAGGAAGCGCGCGGGCGCGGGGGTGTCCTCGTCGGGACGGGGGGCCGTGGGCAGGTCGAACAGCTCACGCCCACGCTCATCCCGGAACGTGCGCAGCGAGGGGCGCAGCGACTCGAAGGCGGGCTTCAGCCCCTTGAGGCCAGACCACGACTGGGCGTCCGCCACCGACGCCGGCCCGAAGGCCGCGAGGTAGCGCGACACCAGCGTGGCCAGGTCGGCCCCGGCACGCAGCGGCGCCCCCAGCCACGACTCCGCGAGCGCGAAGTCCGTGGTGCCGGGATAGCCCCACTCCGCGTCCGTGGGCACCTGGATGAGCGGCAGGAACATCCGCACCGCGAAGCCCATGGCCCGCTCGTCGTTCCGAGGATGGCGTGCCACCAGGTGGTCGCGCACCGCCTCGAAGGTGCGTGGCGACGCCTCGAAGAAGGCGCGCGCCTCCTCGACGAGCGGCGCGATGTCCAGGCCCTTCGCCCGCTCTCGCAGGACCGACGCCACCGACGCCTCCAGCAATGGCGTGAAGCTGGCCCGCAGGTGCAGGTAGTCCTTCGCGCTCGCGAGGTGCAGCGTGCCGCGCATCAACGTGGCGCGGATGACCTCCCGGCGCTGGAGCAACGCCTGGAGCGCGTCCCGCTCGAAGCCCGCGACGCGCGACCACAGTCCGATGAAGGGCGGCTTCGCCTGCTGGGCTTGCAGCGCCAGGAGCCGCTCCACCGCGGAGAGCACGGGGACGGGCTCCCGCTCCATCAGCATTTGCCGGGCGAGCGTCGCGCGGTTGAGGGCCCTTCGAGTCAATGGAGTATCCGGCATGTCGCCTCGCATCGCGGGAGGCAGAGGTCTACCACCCCACCGCTCGGGGGGAAGCCCCCGCGCCCCCATGGAAGCCCGCGCGACAGGGTGTCAGCATGCGCGCCATGGACCTGAGCTGGCTCGAGACGATGACGACGCCCGCGGCGCTCGTGGACCTGGACCGCGTGGAGGCCAACCTGCGCCGGGTGACCGCCTACACCCGGCAGCATGGGCTGCGGTGGCGCCCACACACGAAGACCCACAAGACACCGGAGCTCGCCAGGCTCCAGCTCGCCGCGGGGGCCCAGGGGGTTACCGTCGCCACGGTCCGAGAGGCCGAGGTCATGGCCTCCGTCTGCGACGACGTGCTCCTCGCCTACCCCGTCGTGGGCCCGGAGCGGCTCGCCCGGCTCATGAACCTGCCGCCGTCGGTGCGGCTCACCGTCGCGCTGGACTCCTCTGAAGCGCTGCTCGTCCTGGGGAGCGAGGCGCGACGTACCGGCCGCACCGTAGGCGTTCTGGTGGAGCTGGACATGGGCATGCGCCGGGTGGGCGTTGCACGGCCCGAGGACGCCGTCAGACTGGCCCGCGAGGTGGCGTTCACCAGCGGCGTCGAATACCGGGGCGTCACCTTCTACGCCGGCCACCTCCGAGCGCCCCAGGCGGAGCTGGGCCCCGCAATGCGGGAGCAGTCCGAACGGCTGGCCACCTTCGTGGACGCCCTGTCCGACGCGGAGCTCCGGCCGGAGTGCGTGAGCGGCGGCTCCACGCCGACGCTGTGGCGCTCGCACGAGGTCGCCGGGCTCACGGAGATTCGCCCTGGCATCAACATCTTCAACGACCGCAACTCCGTGTCGGTGGGAGCGTGCGACTGGAGCGAATGCGCCTACTCCGTGCTGGCCACGGTGGTGAGCACCTCGGTGCCCGGTCAGGCCGTCATCGACGCGGGCTCCAAGGCACTGGCCAAGGAGGAAGGCTTCGACGCTGCTGGCGGCTACGGCGCCCTGCTCGACCGGCCCGAGGTGCGGCTCCACGGGCTGTCCGAGGAGCACGGACTGCTGGACCTGTCCGGCACGGACTGGCGCCCCCGCCTGGGCGACCGTGTGCGCGTGGTGCCCAACCACGCCTGCGCTTCCGTCAACCTCCACGAACGGCTGCACGTGCTGCGTCAGGGAACCCTCGTCGCCACGCACGCCATCGCCGCGCGCGGCTGGTGACGGGCGCCACTCGCTCAGCCGCTCTAGCCCGTCCGTGAGCACCGGCTCCCGCTCGCGTGCCCAAGGCCTGCCCTCGAAGGCGTGAGGCATTGCCCGGGACGACGCCTGCGTCATGGCGGGCCTACCCCGCACAAGCGCCTTTGCAAGCCTTTGCGCCCTCCCGCGCGCCCTGACTCGGCGCGCCATGGAGACGACTGGTCAATCGACTCTCACTGTAAAGCCTTGCGCCTGCTGTTCCCCAGCGGACGACAAAGTTTGCCCACCAGGGCATGACGCAACGCAGCTCCCCTTTTCTCGACTATCAAGTACGTCCTTTCTGAAGATCTCCATTTGTGTTGTGTTAAGGAACCGCCTCGACCCTTGGGGGGGCCCTCCCGACACAGCCATGACGATGCGGGACATGGAGGAGAGTCATATGGAATGCATTGGAATTGTTGGCGCTGGCACCGCGGGGCTCCACCTGGGGTTGAAGCTGCTGTCCCAGGGTGTTCCCGTGACGCTCTACACGGAGCAGGAGCCGGGCAGACTACGGGGTTCCCGTCTGCTCAATACGGTGGCGCACCATGCCCCCACGCGCATGCGTGAGCGTCTGCTGGGCGTGGACCACTGGGGCGGCCCCAACGCCGACATGCATTACATCGACATCCACGTCCGCGGCGGCCCTCAGCCCATCAGCCTCCGGGGCCGTATGGCATCCCCCACCATCTTCGTGGACTACCGTCAGTACCAGCCACGGCTCGCGGAGGACTTCGTCGCGCGTGGCGGCAAGCTGGAGATCCTCCCCGTCGATGTGGACGCGCTGGAGCGCCTGGCCCAGCGGCACGCGCTGATGGTGGTGGCCACCGGCCGCAATGGCCTGACGCGCCTGTTCCCCCGCGTGCCCGAGCTGTCGCCGCACACGCAGCCGCCGCGCATGTTGTTCGCCGCGCTGCTGAAGGGCGTGCGCATGCAGGAGCCCATTGGCCTGAACGCCTACCTGATTCCGGGCCAGGGCGAGATCTTCGAGTCCCAGGTCGTCACCGCGAACGGCCGTGTGCCCAGCACCCTCATCGAAGCCCTGCCGGGCAGCGAGCTGTCTCGCCTCAGCACGCAGCGCTATGACGAGGACCCTCGGGGGTTCGAGGCCATGTTGCTGGGCTTCCTGCGGCGTTTCGCGCCCGCCACGTACGAGCGCGTGGACCCGGCGCGCTTCGGCGTGCTCGGGCCCCTCGACTACCTCCAGGGTTCCTTCACGCCGGTGGTGCGGCGCGGCTGGGCGCCGCTCTCCGGTGGCCGCTTCGCCCTGGCGGTGGGTGACACGCACGTGACGAACGATCCGGTCGCGGGCCAGGGCGCCAACGCGGCCAGCGCGTCAGCCTTCGCCATCGCGGAGCACATCGTCACCGCGCTGGCGGAGCAGCGGCCCTTCGACGAGTCCTTCTGCCACGAGGCCGAGGCGGCCTCCTGGAACGCCACCGCGCCCGCGACCCACTGGACGAACGCCCTGCTCCAGCCTCCGCCCCCGCATGTCATCGACCTGCTCGCCGCTGGCAGCAAGGACAACCGCCTGGCGGACGCCATCGCCACGGCGTTCGTGACGCCGGAGCTCATCCTCTCCGCTTGTGCCAGCCCCGAGAGCGCCGCGGCCTTCATCACGCGCCACCGCACCACCGTCCGCGAAGCAGCTCCCCCCGCGAGCCCGCTGACGTGGCACCCGCCTCCCGGAGAGACCTCCGTCCACATGTCGCTGACGCGCTGAGCACGACCCGGCCGTGCCCATGCGGCGGGATGGCGTCCCACGAGCCCCCTGGCGCCATGAAGCACAGAGCGCGGGCTGACCCTCCACGGCGCGCTGGAGGTCGAATACCTCCAGGGCGCGGTGGTGCGCGAAGGGTTCCCACGCCGTTGATGAACACACGCTACGCCCTGCTGCAGCCGCACGACTGGAGGCCAGCCAACAGCCCACCCTCCGGGCCCAGCGCAATCACCAGGGGCGCGGGGCATATGGAGGACATATGACCGAGCCGAAGCCTCGTCCTCCCGCGAGTGAGCTGCCCCCGGTGCTGGGCCGCGTGGCCTTCCTCGCCGTCGTCTCCGGACTGACGCCGCTCATCCCTGTCCCCTTCCTGGATGACTACGCGCTCCGGCAGGCCCGCGAGAGCATGGTCCTCACCGTCCTCGCCGAGCACGGCCTGCCCAGGAAGCCGCCCCGGGCGGTAGAGTTCCTCGCGGGCTCCCATGTCGGCCGGACGGCGGGCGGACGACTGTTGAGTTCCCTGAAGGGACTGGCGCTGTTCCCCGTGCGCAAGGTGTTCCGCAAGGTCTTCTTCGTGCTGTGGGTGAAGGACTGCGTGGACGTGGCCTCATCCGCCCTGCACCACGGGTACCTGCTCAACCACGCCCTGGCGCGCGGCGACCTGAAGGCAGAGGACATGGGCGGCCCCCAGCCCCAGCGCATTCACGACGCCATCCTCGCGGCCTGCGCGGAGGTGGACCCTCGCCCCGTCAACCAGGCCCTGCGCCGGCTCTTCGCGGGCAGCCGCCTGTTGATGGCCGAGGCCACCCGCGCCTTCTTCAGCCCGCAGTCTCCGGGCCCCCGCACGCCCACACCGGACGAGAGCGCGGAGGTGAAGACGCTGACCGAGCGCCTCATCGCGGCGCTCTGGGAGGAGCGCGGCTACTTCGTCACGCTGCAACAGCACTACGACACCCACCTGAAGTCGCGTCCGGGTGCGTAGGCGGACAGCGCGTCACGGGACGGCGTCGGCGGCGGTGGCGGCCAGGGGCTCCCGGATGCGCCGCGAGAAGTCCTGCCGCCCGTCCGCCGCCTGGGCGCGGGCGTTGATGTGGTAGCGCTTGCGCACCGTGTCCAGCGGCGCGTCCCGGTCGATGAGCTCCAGCTCATACGCCAGCGCGTCGGAGAACGCGGGAAGCAAGGTGCGGTGGTCATACGGCACCTCGACCTGACTCACCTTCTCCAGGTGCCGCACCAGGTTGGTGGTGCAGTTGTTGGTGAGCGTGTCGTAGAACTCCGGCGCCTCGTGCAGCGCGTTCATCCGCGCCACCATGTCGAGGAAGAAGCTGGCGATGCGCTCCCGCGACGCATCCACCGGGTAAAGGTAGACGTCATCCTTGCGGTGGTTGGAGCGCAGCTGCACCAGGTCGCGCTCGTCTCCCACCACGTAGGTGAGCTCGAACTGGCGGAAGAGCCCGCCCAGCGCGGAGAATGTCTCTCCCTTCTCGCGCCGGACCTCCACGGAGAAGACGAGGTAGCGGCCGTCCGCGAAGCCGAAGCTCACCATCGTGTGCGCCGCGCCCCAGACGCCGGAGAAGGGCTCCACGATGAACCAGGCGCCGGTGAGCTCCCGTGTGTCGTACGTGGCCGAGTACCACGCCGCATCCCAGTCCGACGTGCTGCGGTAGCGGAAGTCCCGCACGTCGTACAGCGTCACACGCGTCCCCTCCACCTTCGCCCTCGCGGAGCGCGCCAGGTCCGGCGCCCAGTCGGCGTGCTTCGCCGGCCGCACCGTCTGGGTCCACCCCCAGATGGCCACGCACCCCACGGCCATCACCGCCACGGCCGCGCGCTTCGAGTGGCGCAGCCACACCGCCACCGCGGCGCCCGAAAGCAGCACGGCGCCGAGGGCGCGCAGCAGGTGCGGGCCCTCGGGCCCCGCTCCCGTCAATGACAAGGCGAGCAGCGCCCACGCACCTCCCAGCAGGAGGACGCAGGCCGTGATGATGTGAGCAACCCGACGACGCATGGCCGGCGAGTATAGGTGTCACCCGGCGCGCACGCGCCCACGCCTTCCGTGTCTTGACCCCTTTTCCTGGATTATGGCCACAATGCGGCCCGTTCCAGGAGAACCACCATGGCGGATGAGCGCGAGGACACGACCGTCTACAAGGTCGTTGTGAACCACGAGGAGCAGTACTCCATCTGGCCAGCCGACCGCGAGAACGCGCTCGGTTGGAAGGACGCAGGCAAGCAGGGCAACAAGGCCGAGTGCCTCGAGTACATCAAGGAGGTCTGGACGGACATGCGCCCGCTGAGCCTCCGCAAGAAGATGGAAGAGTCGAAGCCGTAGGCGCGGTGGCCGCCGCGCGCACGCCCCCTGCGAACCCGGGCCCCTTCGCCCAGGTCCGGGGGGCGTGCTGCGTGCGCGGTCCGTCCCGCCGCTAGAGGTCCGGCGGAGGCCGGACGCCCAGGTGACACGCCCTCAGCGCCAGCTGCGTGCGGTTCTCCGCCCCCAGCTTCCGGTAGAGCTGCGTCACGTGGGATTTCACGGTGCGCTCGGCGATCTGCAGGTGCGCGGCGATCTTCAGGTTGTCCGCGCCGCCCGCCACGTACGCCAGCACCTCGCGCTCGCGCTGCGTGAGCGCCAGCAACACGCTCGCGGTGGGCGACGTCACCGGCGGGTGCTCGAAGTCGTTGCGCAGCAGCTGCACCGGGAACAACCGCTCACCCCGGACCAGCGAGTTGATGGCGGACGCGACCGCGGTCGTCCCCAGGCCGGCCCGGAACAGGTAGCCGGAGGCGCCTTCGTCGAAGCACTGCGAGATGATCTCCGGCGTGCTCACCGCGGAGAGCAGCAACATCCGCACCTCGAGCCGGCGCTTGCGCGCCTCCCGCAGGAGGTTGATGCCCTCCGTGACGGAGCAGCCCACGGCTGCCTCGCCGTCACCTTCCACGTCCATCACCGCGACCTGCGGCGGATCCGTCCCCAGGCTGTCGAGGAACAGGCGCACGTCCCTCGTCACCGAGGAGACCTGCACACCCTCACCCCGGAGCCCGTCGGCCAGGCCCTGCCAGGCTGCCCACGGTCCTTCGAGAATCGATACACGAATCGCTGCTTGATTGGTTGCCATGCGAAGGCCCCCCAGCCGTCATGGCGAAAACTGCATGAACAGACAACTGACCACAGCCGGCTCCGGTACGACCTGGGCCAGTGGGTTGTGTGACAGGGATGAACGAGCGTGTCCGCTGAACCACTCCGGAGTCGACCTACCGATGTACGACTCGACTCCTGACTGTTTTTGACTTCCTGCTACCACTGACGTCCCAGCGGGCCGCACCTCCCTCGGCCCAGGTTCATGGTCCAACGGCAGAAACCCTATCACTGGGAAAGCGCAGACGCGAACCAGCCCTAACGGGAGTGTCCAGTGTGCATGAATCGGAGCCCGTTACAGGGGTTTCATCCGTTGGTTCGTCATCGCTGTCGACCGCACGACACGCCGTTGCGTCCATAAATCGATGAAAGCGCCCTCCGCCGGCGCTCCGAATGTCATCCGCGCCACACCCGGATGGGACCCGAAATTCCCGCAAGTCCGCGCGGAACCGCCGCGCGTGCGGCGGCGTGGGAGGAAGCCGGACGTGTATGCTGCACGCCCAGCATGCACCCCGCACCGACACCCCATCTCGACGTCGCCACGCCCGAGCGCGTGGCGCTGACGCTCCCTGTCGCGGGCATTGGCTACCGCTGCCTCGCGTGGCTGGTGGACGCGAGCCTGCTGTTCTTCTTCTGGCTCGTCGCGTACTTCGTCTTCACGCTGCTGGTGTCGGACGTGCTCGGCGTGCTCCAGGGGCTGTCGGGCGTGGCGCAGACGCTGCTGGTGGTGGGCGTCTTCGCCACGCAGTGGCTGTACTGGACGGTGAGCGAGGGCCTCTTCCACGGCCAGACGGTGGGCAAGCGCGCGCTCGGCATCCGCGTGGTGCGCGTGGATGGCTCGCCCGTGGGTGTGTACGAGAGCGCGGTCCGCAACCTCTGCCGCGCGGTGGACTTCCTGCCCATGCTGTACGCCGCCGCTTGCGTCAGCATGCTGCTCACCCGCCAGCACCGGCGGCTGGGCGACGTGCTGGCTGGTACGCTGCTGGTGCGCGAGGAGCGCATCGACCTGGACAAGTACGCCGCCGCGCCGGACGCGGCCACGCCCGCCGCGCAGGCGCAGGCCGCCGGGGCGCGCCCGCTCGCGCCGGAGGACGTGGAGCTGGTGCTGTCCTTCCTGGCCCGCGCGCCCGGGCTCGCTCCGGAGGTGCGCCAGCGGCTGGGCGCGCGGCTGGTGGAGCGGGTGGGCCCGCCGGACGCGGAGGCGCGCGCCGCGGTGCTCGCGTCCACCGAGAGCACCGAAGCCTTCCTGCGCGCCCGCGTCGTCCAGGGGGAGCGCTGACATGGCCATTCCGCTGCCCGCCTACGTGGCCCGCCGCCGCGCGGACTGGGACGCGCTCCAGGCCTTGCTGGCACGCCAGCGCTCCGGGACGCTGAAGCTGGACGCGCTGCGCACGCTGGACACGCTGTACCGGCGCGCGTCCGCCGACCTGGCGCATGCCCAGACGTTCTATCCGGGCACGGACGTGCACCGCTTCCTCAACCAGCTCTGCGGACAGGCCTACGCCGCCATCTACCAGCCGCCGCGCGAGCGCTGGCCCGCGGTGCGCGACTTCTTCCGCCGCGAGTTCCCCGCCACGTTGCGCCGGGAGCGCGGCTTCGTGGGCGCCAGCGCCGCGCTGTTCGTCCTGGGCATCCTGCTGGGCGCGGTGGTGGTGCTGTGGGAGCCCCGGGGCGCCGAGCTGCTGGTGCCCTCCGGCGTGCGCCACTACGTGGCCCAGGGCCGCATGTGGACGGATGACATCCTGTCGGTGGCGCCGCCCAACTCGGTGGCGTCGGGCATCGCCACCAACAACCTCACCGTCACCATCGTCACCTTCGCCATGGGCATCACCCTCGGCCTGGGCACGCTGTTCATGCTGGTGAACAACGGGGTGCACATCGGCGCCATCGCCGCGCTGTGCGCCCGCGAGGGCATGCTGGGCGGCTTGCTGGACTTCATCGCCGCGCATGGGCCGGTGGAGCTGTCCATCATCGTCATCGCCGGCGGGGCGGGGCTGATGGTGGGCCAGGCGCTCATCGACCCGGGGGAGCTGCCCCGGGGACAGGCGCTGGCGCTTCGCGGGCGCGAGGCGGTGAAGCTGGTGCTGGGGTGCGCGCCCTTCCTCGGCCTCATCGGCGTGGTGGAGGGCTACGTCTCACCGGGCGACCTGTTCCCCACCTGGGTGAAGGCGGGGCTGGGCATCGCCCTGGGGGCTCTGTTCTGGGGCTACCTGCTGCGCGCGGGCAGGACGGACGCGGAGGCCACGGACATGCCGGCCGACAGCGCCTCCTGACGCTTGCGCTGGCGGTGCCGGAGGATGCGCTCGTAGGCGGCGTTCAGCTCCCGCATCTTCTCCGCCGAGCCGCCGCGGTCCGGGTGCCGCTCCATGGCCAGCGCGTGGTAGCGCGCGCGCACCGTCTCCGCCGAGTCCAGCGGCGACACGCCCAGGAGCCGGTACGGGTCCTGCCCCTCCAGCGCGGACAGCCAGCGGTCCAGCCGGTCCTTGACCTCGATGAACTGCTCGTCCTGGGCCCCCGTGTCCTTCACCGGGTGGGTCCGCATCTTCGCGTCCGCCCGGAAGACGTCGGAGTACACACTGGACACCCAGCGGTGGCACCCGGAACACCGGTAGTAGCGAACCCGGGTCCCTGGTTGCAGGGTCATCCGGATGCCGCAATGGGTGCACTCCACATCGACGTTTTCCAGGGTCTGCCAGTTCGCGGCCGCCACGTTCATCGAACCTTGCTCCCGTTCGCAACACACCTGTAGCAGGCGGCAAGGTCCCACGATGGGCGATCGCGTCAAGAAAATCTCCTCGCCTCACGGTAGAAGGTGCCCCATGCGGCTCCTGCTCCTCGCCGGTCTGCTGTTCGCCACCACCTCCCGCGCCCAGGCCCCGGCCGCTCCGGGGGCCCCGGACGACACCGCCCTGCTCCGGGGCCTGCTGGGGGCGGTGAAGCCGGCGCCGGAGGAGATCCGGGCCCTGGCCATCGAAGACCTGGCCCTGCTGGGCGACGCGCGCGCCCTGGACGCACTGGCGGTGCTCCTGTGGGACCCCAATCCGCGCATCCAGCAGGCCGCCCTGCGCGCCGTGAGCCTGTTCCAGCACCCCCGGGCGGAGGAGCTCCTGGCCAACGTGGTGCGCCACCCGCACCACGCGGACGCGCTGAAGATCCAGGCGCTCAACGGGCTCGTCTTCCAGCGCACCCCCACCGCGCGCCGCGCGGTCCAGGAGGCCGCCGTGGACGCCCGGCTCACCACGGGCGTGCAGAACGCCGCACGCACCGTGGTGTCCCAGTGGGACGCCGGCCGCCGCTGACGCCTTCTCGCCAGGCAGACGGCCAGTCACCACCCGCCAGGGCCGCCCCCCGGTCAAGGCCATTTCCTGGAGATGCGACGCCCCTGCGCTACACTGCGGCGTCATGAAGATCACCCCGCTCGACATCCGGCAGAAGCGGTTCGAAACGGCCCTGCGCGGCTTCTCCTGCCGTGAGGTGGAGGCCTACCTCGAGCTCATCGCCGGCGAGTTCGAGGAGGTGGTGAAGGAGAACATCGCGCTCAAGGAGGAAGTGAAGCGCACCCAGCTCAAGGTCGAACAGCACCAGGAGCGGGAGCGCACCCTCCAGGAGACCATGGTCACCGCCCAGCGCATCAGCGAGGACCTGAAGGACGCCGCGAAGAAGGAAGCGGAGATCATCATCGCGGACGCCGAGCACCAGGCGGAGAAGATCGTCCACGGCGCCCACCAGCGGCTGGTCCAGGTGGTGGAGGACATCAACGAGCTGAAGCGCCAGCGCACGCAGTTCGAGTCGCAGGTGCGCTCGGTGCTGGACGCCCACCAGAAGCTGCTGGAGACGTTCAAGGCCCCCACGTTCGCGGACCGCGACTACGCACGGGTCGAGGACAACATCGCCTACCTGTCCCAGAAGAAGGCCAACGGCGACTCCTGACGCGCCGCGCCAATCCGGTGGCGTGGACCGAGGTTGCGGCAACCGGGGACGAGGCTGTTATGTCAGTTGGAACGTGAGGCCGCCGCACATGCGCCACCTGCTTGTCCTGCTCCTGCTGCTGGCCGTCCCAGGTGCCCGGGCCCAGGAACCGGGCGGCGCCCCAGGCCCCCACGCCCATGACGTGGTGCACGACGTGGCGCTGGTGCCCTTGACGCGCCCACCGGCGGTGAGCGGCGAGCTCACGACGGAGCGCTTCCGCATCCTCCACACCGCCGCCGCCACCGCCGCCGCGCACGAGCTGTCCCGGCAGATCGAGGGCGTTCGCGACACCTTCGGCTCCATCCTGGGCAAGGACTGGCCCGGCGTGACGGAGATCCGCCTGGGCATGGGCCGCGACGAGTTCGAGGCCCTGGCGCTGCCCGGCGGCAAGCCCCCGGGCTGGGCCGTGGCCTTGGCCTACCCCGCCCACCAGATCATCCTCCTGGACGCGCTCAGCCTGCATGCGCCGGACGGACAGCAGACGCTCCGCCACGAGCTGGCGCACGTCGCCCTGGGGCAGCTCGCCCCGGCGTGGCCCCGCTGGTTCCAGGAAGGCGTCGCGCAGAACGTCACTGGCGAGCGCTTCTCCCTCACCCACTACGCCGCCCTCTTCCGGGCCGTGACGCAGGAGCGCGTCTTCCACTTCGAGCACCTGGTGAAGGCCTGGCCGGACGTCCCGTCCGACGTGGAGATCGCCTACGCGCAGAGCGCGGCCTTCGTCGCGCACCTCTCCTCGAAGTTCGGCCCCCAGGCCATGGCCGCGCTCGTGGACGGCGTGGCCCGCGGCGAGCCCTTCGAGACGGCCTTCGGCAAGGCCTTCCGCACCTCGCTGCTGGTGGAGGAGACGGAGTGGCGTGACGGGCTGGCCGCGCGCTACGGCTGGCTGCCCCTCACCACCAGCTCCGCGCTGGTGTGGCTGGGCGCGTCCTTCCTCTGCGTGGCCGCCTACGTCCGCCGCCGCCAGCAGCGGGCCGCGCGGCTGGCGGAGATGGCCGCCCAGGACGCCGCGGAGGACGCCACCCTGCGCTTGCTGGCGGCCCAGGCCGCGGCGGCCAACGCCCAGGCCCAGGGCGCGCTGGCCGGCACCGCGGACGCGACGTGGCCGGATTGGCCCTCGGGGCCGCCGGGCACCGAGGCCTCCATGTCCCTCCAGGACGCGGACCCGGCGCTCGCGGAGGGCGAATCCCCGGATTTCCCGGGCGAGCTGGACGACGAGGACGGCCCCCATGGCCGCCCGCCCAAGCCCACCCTGCACTGAGGGTGGCCACCCGCACCCCGGCATGACTACAGACGCGGCCCTGTCGTTTCTACAGCCGCGCTGCCCCTCTGCCTGCCCCTCCCTCCCGGACAACCCGCTGATTTCACTGGAGACAGCGACGCCGGTGGCGTTGGCAGCGAGATTGCTTTGACCTCCGTCAACGATGCGGAAGGCACTGGACATGAGCGAGCGGGGACGTAAGGCAGCCGTGCTGGCGAGGTTCTTCCGCCAGCAGCCGGATCGAATCTCCGCGCTATGGCGGAGGATGGTGCTGGCGGCGCCGGACGCCGCCGCGCCGCAGGGCCTTCCCGCCCAGCTGGACAACCTGGTGGAGCCCTTCATCCGCGAGCTGGGCCGGACGCTCGCGGGCGAGGAGACGAGCCCCTGGAGCCGTACGCGCGCGGTGCTGCGCCTGTCGCCGCACCGGGGCGCGCGCGCCCTCTATGACGAGTTCGCGGCGCTGCGGCGCTGCCTGGTGGACGCCTCCGAGGTGCTCGGCGGCGGGGATTGGGAGCGCGAGCGCATCAACCGCGCGGTCGACGAGGCCGTGGACTCCGCGGTGGCGCTCCTGCAACGGATGAAGGACCCGCGGGCGGATGGGCCGCGGGTGCCCTTTGGTGGGCTGGTCGTCGAGTACTTCGAGCGCCCGTCCCGGACGCGGCGCGTGTCGCGGGACACGGGGGATGGACGTACGGCAATGCACTGAGGGCGTGTAGGGGTTGGCCGGCCCGTTCGACTTGACGCTCCCGGAGACGGGCGCGTCCGAGACCGGCGGGAGGGAGCGCGCGTGGGTGGGGGCCCATGGCGCGCTGAGTGGGAAGGCGTGCTCCCGCTGGGGAGTGGTGAGCGCGCACCGCGAGCCGCCGGCAAGACGCGTGGATGGGGGTCCACGCGACTCGCCGGTCGGACGGGTCGGCGCATTTGTCGAAGGGGTCGCAGGAGCGGCCGTGGGGCCGCGGGGGTGCGGTATCCGGGAGGGGCGCCTACGGGGGTGGGCGCTCCTCCCGGCCTTTTCGGGGCGCCGGCCCGGCGGCGTCAGTGCGCGTCCGCCCAGCTCCGGCCCGCGCCGACCTCCACCTTGAGCGGCACCTTGAGGTTCGCCACCGAGGACATGGCCTGCACGGCCAGGGCCTTCACCTGCTCCACCTCGGCGTCGGGCGCCTCGAAGAGGAGCTCGTCATGCACCTGGAGCAGCATCCGGGTGCCCAGCTTCTGGGCCTTCAGCGCCGCGTCCACCGCCAGCATCGCCTTCTTGATGAGGTCCGCGGCCGTGCCCTGGATGGGCATGTTGATGGCGGCGCGCTCGGCGGCCTGGGCCACGCCGCGATTCTTCGAGTTCAGGTCCGCCATGTAGCGGCGGCGGCCGTAGAGCGTCTCCACGTAGCCCGTCTTTCGCGCCCGCTCGACCGTCTCCTCGAGGTAGCGCTTGATGCCCGCGTAGCGCGTGAAGTAGCGCTCGATGATGTCACGGGCCACGTCCTGCGCGATGCCGAGCCGGGCGGCCAGGCCGTGGGGCGACAGGCCGTAGGCGATGCCGAAGTTCACCATCTTCGCCACGCGCCGCTGCTCACGGTCCACCTGGTCCGTGGGCACACCGAAGACCTCGGCGGCGGTGCGGGTGTGGATGTCCTCGTCGTGGAGGAACGCCTCGATGAGCACCGGGTCCTCCGCGATGTGCGCCAGCAGCCGCAGCTCCACCTGGCTGTAGTCGGCGCTCACCAGCTGGTGCCCCTCCGCCGCCACGAAGGCCCGCCGAATCTCCCGGCCCAGCTCCGTGCGCACGGGGATGTTCTGGAGATTCGGGTCGGTGGAGGACAGTCGCCCGGTGGCGGTGGCGGCCTGGTGGTACGTGGTGTGGATGCGCCCGTCGGCGGCCACCAGCGTGGGCAGCGTGTCCAGGTAGGTGCTCTTCAGCTTGGACAGGCCGCGGTACTCGATGATGGCCGCGGGGAGCGGATGCTCCTCGGACAGCTTCTCCAGCACCTCCTGGTCCGCGGAGGGGCCCGTCTTCCCCTTCTTGATGACGGGCAGCTTCAGCTCCGTGAAGAGCACCTCGACGAGCTGCGGATTGGAGCCGATGTTGAACTCGCGGCCCGCGTGCCGGTAGACCTCCTTCACCTGCGCCTCGACGGCGGCGTCCACCTTCACGGAGGTGCGCGCCAGCTCGACGGTATCCAGCAGCACGCCCCGCCGCTCCATCTGCGCCAGCAACGGCAGCAGCGGCAGCTCCAGCTCCCGGGCCAGGTCCGCCAGCTTCGCGGCCTCCAGCTCCCGCCACAGCTCGGGGGCGAGCCTGCGGGCGGCCTCGGCGCGGATGGCGAAGCCGGTGGCCACCTCCTCCACGGTGTGGTCCGCGAGGGCGCGGTCCTTCTTTCCGCGCCGGCCCTCCGCCGCGGGCGGCAGCGGCGGCAGCTCGGTGTGCAGCCGCTCGCGGGCCAGGTCCACCAGCGCGTGCTCGCGGCGCGAGGGGTTGAGCAGGTAGCTGAGCAGCTCCACGTCGTCGTGCACGCCGCGCAGGGCGATGCCGTCATTGGCCAGCACCAGGAACAAGGCCTTGAGGTCGTGTCCCCCCTTCTTGACGGCCGCGTCCTCCAGCACGTCGCGGAAGGCCGCGGTGAAGGACTCCGGCGCCACCTGGGTGACGCCGAGCTGCACGTGCCGCAGCGGCACGTAGGCCGTCTGGCCGTCTGGCAGCGCCAGCCCCACGCCGACGAGCTTCGCGCCGAAGGGCGCGCCTTCGTACGCGGGGATGAGCGTGACGGCGCCCTGCTCGCGCACGGCCCCGGCCAGGGTGGCGAGCTCCGCGTCCGAGCCCACCAGCCGCGGCGTCACTGTCAGGGGCGCGGGCTTCTCCTTCGCCGCCTCGGGCTCGCCCGGACCGCCTTCGAGCTGCGGCAGCTCCTTGAGGAGCGCGAAGAACTCCAGCTCGGTGAACAGCTCCCGCGCGCGCTGCGCGTCCAGCGACCGGCGGGCCAGGTCCGCCATGCGCACGTCCAGCGGCAGGTCCGTCTTGAAGGTGACGAGCTGCTTGGCGCGCTGGAGGCTCTCGCGGTGGGACGCGATGTTCTCGCGAATCTTCGGCTTCTTCACCTCGTCCAGCCGCGCCAGCAGCGTCTCCACGTCACCGAACTGCTGGATGAGCTCGGTGGCCGTCTTCGGGCCGATGCCCGGCACCTTGGGGACGTTGTCCACCGCGTCGCCGATGAGAGCCAGGTAGTCCCGCATCTGCCGCGGCTCGATGCCCAGCCGCGCCTTCACGTCCGCGGGCAGCGTGTGCACGTCCTTCATCGGGTCGTACAGACGCACGTCGTCGTCGACAATCTGCACGAAGTCCTTGTCGCCGGTGACGACCTGGACGCAGAAGCCCTCCTGCTTCGCCTTCATCGCCAGCGTGCCGATGACGTCATCCGCTTCCCAGCCGGCGACCTCCAGCACGGGCACGTTGATGGCTTCCACCACGCGGCGGATGAGGGCGAACTGGGGGACGAGGTCCTCCGGAGGGCCCTCGCGGTTCGCCTTGTAGGCCGGGTCGATCTTCTGGCGCTCGGTGCGGCTCTCCTTGTCGAAGGCGAGCGCCACGTGCGTGGGCGTCAGCTCACGCAGGGCCTTGAGCACCATGCGCGTGAAGCCCAGCACGGCGTTGGTCTGCACCCCCTTGCTCGTCGTGAGCGGGGGAATCGCGTGGTAGGCGCGGAAGATGAAGCCGGACGCGTCGATGAGGACCAGGGTGGGCGCGGAGCGCGAGGGGCTGGTGTCGGCCATGCCCCCGTGCCTAGCGCGCCCGCCCCGCCCTGTCCACGGCGGCCGCTACTTGCAGCCCTGCTCCTCCTGCCGCGCGATGACCTTCTCCTCCACGCCGTCGCCCTTGACGGCGAAGTCCAGCGCAATCGTCAGGTCGCCGCAGCTCCCGGCGGCCCGGAAGGCCTCCAGCGCACGGCTGGAGCAGAAGGCCGCCGCCTTGTTGAGGTTCGGATTGCCCGCGTAGAAGCTGAAGCCCAGCTTCCACACGCGGCAGGCGCGGCGGTGGTCCTCGCGGTCGGCCCAGTGCTTACCGCGCTGGTACGACTTCTCCGCGAAGTCCTGGAGGATGTTGCGCCGGTAGAAGGACGGCTTGGACTCGGCCAGCTCCTGCATCAGCGCCTTGTCCGTGGCCAGCGCCTCGCGGAACGGCTCGGCGGCCTTCTCCGGGTCCTCCGCCGCCAGGTAGCTCTGGCCCACCTTGAAGAGCTGGTCCACGGTGGACATGATCTTCATCAGCTCGTCCGCCTGGGCGTGGTACTGCGCGGCCTCGTAGTTGGCGCGCAGCTTCTGCATGGTGGCGAGCGCCTCGCTGCCGCGGCCGCTCCAGTAGTCCAGCAGCGCGGCCTGCATCAGCTTGTTGGGGAAGCGCCGCTTCGCCGCCTCCGCGACGATGGTGCGCGGGTCGACGGCCCGCTCGTCACCCGCGAGCACCTCCGCCACCGGGCACACCCACGGCGCCGCGTTGGCGTCCATGCGCTGCCGGGCGATGAGGAAGCGCACGAACAGCGGCTCCTTGGGCCGCCACTCGTTGCGGCGCAGCCGGCCCTCCAGCTTCAGGGTGAAGCCCAGGGGGGGCTCCAGCTCCTCGCGAGGCACCGACTGGCACCACACCGCCATGTACACCTCGCAGCGCGACACGGCGGCGCTCCACTGCGAGTCGCGCAGGTACAGCTTGCAGTCCTCCAGCGCGCGCTTGGTCACCGCCTCGGCGGCCTCGCGCGCCTTGGCGCGGGCCCGGCGGAAGTACTCGCTCTCCTTCTGAATCTTCCGGAACGACGCCAGGGCCTCCTCCGGCTTGAGGCGCTGGAGCAGCCGCTCACCCTGCGAGTAGTACTCGAAGGACTCCTTCTCCAGCTTGATGCGCCGGATGAGCGTGTTCGCCTCCGGGTGGATGGGGTCCAGGTCCAGCGCCTGGGTGCAGATCTCGTTGGCCCTGTCCCAGTTGGGGGCGCCCAGCTCGCTGGACGCGTAGGAGCGGCACTCGCTGAGCAGCTCCTGGATCTTCGCAGTCGGGTCCAGCTGCGCGCCCGCCCCCGCGGGCGACACGTCCGCCGGCGCGGGGCTGAGGATGGAGGACACCATGCCCACCATCAGCAGCACGCCCACCAGCGCGGCCGCCACCATGATGAGCTTCTTGCGCTTCGCGGCGGGGTCCTCGTCCGCCCCACCCCGGACAGCGCCCGCCCCCGCGCCGCGGCGCACGGGCGCCGACGACGCGTCCGTCTCGAAGACCATCTCCACCACACCGAACTGGAGCTGATCTCCCGGCTCCAGCGGCACCGGCGTCTGGTCCAGCGGCTCGCCGTTGAGCAGCGTGCCGTTGGCGCTGCCCAGGTCGCGCACCGTCACGCCCGCGCTGGTGGCTTCGAGCTCCGCGTGCCGGCGGCTGACCGAGTCATCATCCAGCAGGATGTTCGCGGGCGGCTGGCGGCCCACGAGCACCTTGCCCTTGAGCGGGTACGTCTGGCCAGCCCAGGGGCCCACCATGCCCCGCAGCGACGGGCCGACTCTGCCCGCCTCCGGAGCCGCGCTCCCCCCCGGCGCCGGACGGGCCGGACGCGGCCGCCTGGCCAGCTCCGAGCCGGCCGCGCCCTTCGCGGCGCCCGCCCCCTTCTTGATGCTGGGCATGGCCCGGGTGGCGCGCACGCCCCCACCCTCTCCGCCGACCGGCGCCGGGTCCTCGGCGCCCGCCGCGGGCCGCGCCGCGCGCCGCGCGCCCGAGCTGCGGGTGACCGCCTTGAGCCGGAGCGAGTAGTCCCCGAGCAGCACCTCCGACTGAGGCGTGAGCGCGGTGGACTCCATGATGCGCTTGCCATCCACGAAGGTGCCGTTCGCACTGCCCACGTCTTCGACGTAGACGGTGCCGCCCTCCTCGAAGACGCGGGCGTGCGTGCGCGACACGCCGCCCTCGGTGAGGAGGATGTCACTGCCCTGCTGGCGGCCAATCTTCAGCTCGCCCGCGATGGCGTATTCGTTCTCGGTACCGTCGGGGTGCTTGACAACCAGGGTGGGCATGGACGCGTCAGTCCTCGCGGAAGATGCTCATGTTGACGGGGATGCCCTTGCGCTGCAGCTCGTCGTAGAACTTCGGCACGAAGCCGGAAGCGACGTAGCGGCCACGCACCTTGTGGTCCTCCGTGAAGCCATCCTGCTTGAAGTAGAAGATGTCCTGGAGGGTCACGATGTCGACCTCCATGCCCGACACCTCGGTGATGTAGCAGATCTTCCGTGTGCCGTCGGAGAAGCGCGTCTGCTGGACGATCATGTGCACGGCGCTGGCGATCTGCTCACGGATGGCCTTCACCGGCAGCTCCATGCCGGACATGAGCACCATCGTCTCCAGCCGTGCGATGGCGTCGCGCGGCGTGTTCGCGTGCAGCGTGGTGAGCGAGCCGTCATGACCGGTGTTCATGGCCTGGAGCATGTCCAGCGTCTCACCGGAGCGGCACTCACCGACGACGATGCGGTCGGGGCGCATGCGCAGGCAGTTCTTCACCAGCTCGCGGATGGTGATGGCGCCCTTGCCCTCCAGGTTGGGAGGCCGGCTCTCCAGCTGCACCCAGTGGTCCTGCGGCAGCTGCAGCTCGGCGGCGTCCTCCACGGTGATGATGCGCTCCCCGTCCGGGATGAACGAGCTGATGATGTTCAGCGTCGTCGTCTTGCCGGAGCCGGTGCCGCCGGAGATGACGATGTTGCGCCGGGCCTTGACGCACATCTCCAGGAACTCGGCCATCTGCGCCGTGACGGTCTTGAACTTGATGAGGTCCGAGATCTTCAGCGAGTCCTTCTTGAACTTGCGGATGGTGATGCACGGCCCCTTGAGCGCCAGCGGCGGAATGATGGCGTTCACGCGGCTGCCGTCCTTGAGGCGCGCGTCCACCAGCGGGCTGGACTCGTCGATGCGGCGGCCGATGGGCGCCACGATGCGCTCGATGACGCCGAGCACCGCCTGGTTGGAGGAGAACGTCTTCTCCGACAGGGTGAGCTTGCCCTTGCGCTCGATGTAGATCTGGTTGGCGTGGTTCACCATGATCTCGCTGATGTCATCCGACGCGAGGAACGCCTCGAGGGGCCCCAGCCCCAGCGCCTCGTTGATGACGTCGGTGAGCAGCTCCTCGCGGTCCACGTCCTCCGGAAGCTCTCCATCCGCTTCCATCTGGTCGATGATGTCGCGGATGGCCTTCTCGGTGCGCCGCCACAGCTCGTCGTCGCCGAGCCGGTCCATGTCCATCCGGCGCAGGTCGAGGTACTCGATGAGGCGGTCGTGGATCTCCTTCTGGAGGCGCGTGTAGCGCTCCTGGCGGGGGTCCACCTTGCGCTTGTTCTTCGCCAGCGCCGACGCCAGCGACGCCGGCATGTTCTTGGGCGAAGGCGCGGGAGGCGGCTCCTCTTCGTAGGGCTCCTCCTCCTCGTAGGGCTCCTCGTCTTCGTAGGGGCCCTCCTCGTCGTAGGCCTCCTCGCCCTGGTCGTCGTAGTACTCCTCTTCCGGCTGGCCCGCGCGGGTCATCACCGGCCCCTCGTCCTCCAGCGCCTCGACGTTGAGGATGTAGTCGCCGATGTAGACCTGGTCGGTCGGCTTGAGGACCTGGGGCGCGGCAATCTTCTTGCCGTTCACGAACGTGCCGTTCGTGGACTTCATGTCCACGATGATGAACTTCCCGTCCTTGGCAACGATCCGCGAGTGGTACTTGGAGACGTTGCCCTTCGCGAGGATGATGTCATTGCCCGGCAGACGGCCGATGGTGACCTCATTCTTGTGGTACTCGCGCTGCTCGGTCCCGCCGCCCTTTTCCGCGAGGGTGATGAGAAACATGGGGACGAATGCTAGCAAGCCCCCCTTCGACCTCAAAGCGTGAGAACCAGGTTGCACGCTTGCCCTGAAAGCCGACGGGCCGGCGTCCCTCCCCAGGAGGGAGGAAGCCGGCCCGTATGCGGGGGCCCGCGAGGGCCCGGCTGGAGCGGCGCCCGGGACGCCCGCCTCAGTCGAAGATGTTGAAGTTCACCTCGGACCGGGCCTGCTTGTAGCGGCTCTTCACGTCCTCGATGATGGTGCGGACCTTGTCGGAGTCCGGGTTGACGATGCGCGGGGTGACGAAGATCACCAGCTCGCGCTTGGTGGAGTCGAACCCGCGGCTCTTGAAGAGCTCGCCCACGATGGGGATGTGACCCAGGCCCGGAATCTTCGACACGGACTTCTGCTCGTCGTGGCTGAAGACGCCGGAGAGGACGATGGTCTCGCCATGGCGCACGGTGACGTTCGTCTTCACCTTGCGGGTGCGGAAGCCGGGGATGGACGCCGAGCCGCCGAAGGACACCGCCACGGACGTGTCGATCTCGGACGCCTCCGCCTCGATCTCCGTCTGGATGTTGCCGTTGCGGTCCGCGGTGGGGCGCAGGTTCAGGATGACGCCGTACTTCTTGAACTCCACCGTGAACTGGTTGTTGGTGATGAGCGGGATGGGCACCTCGCCGCCGGCGAGGAACTCCGCCTTCTCACCGCTCGCGCACACGAGCTTGGGCTGCGCGAGCAGGCGGCCGTAGCCATCGTTGCCCTGGAAGCCGAAGGAGAAGTCCGCGGAGGCGTTGATGCCGATGGTGGCCACGCCCGAGCCGAAGGTGCCCGGGAAGAGCTGCTGGCTGATGTTGGAGATGGCCGTCGCGGTGCCGGTGATGTCCGTCGGGTAGCGGATGCCGTACCGGTCGCGGCTGTTGCGGCGGATCTCCACGAACTGGACCTCGGAGAGGATCATCCGCTTGATGCCCACCACCAGGAGGTTCTCCACCTTCTCACCGATGGCCTTGGTGATCAGCTCCGCCTTCTGGAGGTCCTGCTGGCTCTCCACAGAGCCCTCCAGGAAGATGGTCGCGCCCACCACGTTGGCCTGGACGTTCTTCAGGCCGGCCTTCTGGAACGCGGCGTTGAGGTTCTGGGCCACCAGCTTCTTGGCGTTGGGGGCGATCTTCACGAACGACTTCACGTTCGGGTAGAGGCCCACCACCTGCTCGATGCGGTCGGCGTCCTGCGTGGTGTAGGCCTGACCATCCAGGTAGATGCGGTCACCCACCATGCGGACGGAGACACCTTCGATTTCACCGAGCAGGCGCTTGATTTCAGTGATGACTTCGTTGGGGTCCTGCTTGCGCACCGCGACGAGGTAGCTGACACGCTGCCCCGAGGACTTCCAGACGAGCAGCGTCGTCTTGCCCTCGGACTGGCCGGTGATGAGCAGCTGGCCGGAGCCCAGCGTCTTCACGTCGGCGATGCTCGGGTCACCGAGCGCGACGCGGCTGAGGCCCGGAATGGTGATCACCTTCTGGGAACCCACGCCGAGGCTGACGGTGGTGCCATCCTGCGCCAGGGCGCTGCCGCCAGCCACCAGTGCGATGAGGGCGCCAAGCGCCGCGGCATGCGTGATGCGTGTGAACATCGTCCGTGTCCCCTCTTCTCTTCCAGAAATCCGAGCTAACTCAACGTTCCGTGTTGCCACCACAGTGCCCAGAGGGTTCCGAGCGCAATGGCCACTCCGTAGGGGATGTGGCGCTGGGTCGCTGGCTGCGCGTCCGCGCTGGCCAGCCGGACACGAACCGCCCACCGGCGCACCACCGCCGCCAGTGTGTCCCAGGCCGCTCCCTGCCAGAGCAGCGTCACCACGGCCTGCAGCGCCCCCACCAGTGAGATGAAGGCCGCCGCCGCGAGCGCCGCCGGGAATCCCAGCACGGCGCCCACCCCTCCCATCAGTTTCACGTCGCCCCACCCCATCCGCCCGCGCAGCGCCGCTGGCAGCAGCAGCAGCGCGAGCCCCACCCCCGACACCAGCCCGCTGATGAGTCCCTGCTCCAGGTCCCCCACCCCTTCGGTGGCGAGACGCACGCCCAGGCCTACCGCCATCAGCGGATAAGTGACGACATCGAGAATCTCGCGGCGAAGCACATCCGTCACCACCGAGATCACGAGGGCCACTCCGAGAACCATCCAAAGCGCGATTTGAACAGGCGTCATCTGCGCCTGTCCCATTCGCGGCAGGCGTCCGACATCAAACCAGGGACGCCGGGAGGCCGTCAATTGGCGAACAACCAGAAGCCCCGCGGGGCGGGGCTCGGGTCACCGCTTTATTGAATCAAGAGACGGATTTTCTCGCTGCAGATGAAATACTCGTCCCCGTCCTCGACCTTGCGGCGCTTGATGCGCTGCTTGTTGAACCAGGTGCCGTTGGACGAGCCCAGGTCCTCGATGAGCCAGTCATCGCCCTCTCGGACGATGACGGCGTGCTCGCGGGAGACCTTGCCGGAGTTGATGACGAAGTCGCAGTGCTTGCCGCGGCCGATGACGAAGCGGTCCTTGACGATCTGCTCCTGGTCACCCGACTCGGTGACGAGGTACAGCGCCCCACCCTCCTCCTCCTCCTCCTCGGCGAGGTCGTCGGCGGGCTCTTCCTCGGCCTCCTCGGGGAGCGGCTCCTCCTCGTCCATGAGGCCCGGATCCTCGGCCTCGGGGAGCGGCTCCTCCTCGTCCTCGAGCAGGTCGTCCGCCGGCGGGGGCGGCTCGCTGTTCTTGCCCTTGATGAGGCGCTCGAGCTCGGCGGCCGTCTCCAGGACGCGCTCGGCGACCTCACGGCGCACCGGGTCATTGTCCAGGCCGTTGGCGGCCGCGCGGTCCTCCGGCGTGGCACGCACGGGCGGACGCGCCGGCGCGGGCGCGGGCTCCGGCTTGGGCGCCGGCGCCAGCACGGGCGGCGCGGACGCTCGGCCCGGCGCGGACGCGGGGACAGCGGCCACGGGCGCGACGGCGGCCTCGGAGCGGGACTTCACTTCGAGGAAGCCGTTGAGGCGCGCGAACATGAAGAGCGCCTGGTTGATCAGCGCATCGCGATCCGAGCCCATCTGCTGGGCCATGTCTTCGAACGTCTCCCACAAGTGGTCGGCGATACCGACCTTGCGGGCAGGACGGGAGTTCTGATCGATCATCGGTCTTGACTCGCGTGAATCTGGAAGCCCCGGACGATACCAGAGCCCTCCAGTCCCGCCCAGTTACTCGAAGGGAACCAATGCCAGGGACTGCGCCCGGTTGTCCGTGAGCCCCGGCAGGCCGAGCTGGAGGATGCCATCCGCCGATGGGTAGGCGATGTAGGCGAGCTCGGCGTTGCGCTGCTGAGAGCCCGTCACGGCCCCCGGCAACGTGTAGAAGGCCAGCCCCGTGCCCGCCGCGTTGTCCGGCGTGAAGACGTAGTTCCGGATCCCGGAGTTCAGCGTCACCGCGTAGCGGTCCCCCCGGCGCAGCTCACGTCCCACGGCCACCACGCGGATGTGCAGCGGAGGCGGCGGCTGGGGGAAGCGGGAGACATTCGGCACCGGCGGCGTCAACGGGTCGTTGTCGTCGTCGATGTAGAACCCTTCCGGATGGAAGAAGTACTCGGTGGGGATGCTGTAGCTCGACGCCCCCGTGACCTCCCGCGACAGGAATGTACCGGCCTCGTTGTAGAGGACGAAGGGCTGGTCGCCGCCCGCCCGCACGGTGAAGCGCGTCAGGTTGGCGCAGTCGGCCGGAATCTCCTGCGAGTCCGCGATGGCGAAGCGGACCCGGGTCGTGCCCGGAACCGGCTCCACCGCGGAGATGGGCAGGTCGATGGCACAGAGCATGTCCGCGCTCTCCAGGACCAGGATGTCCCCCGCTCGCGCGTTCGCCGCGGGGGCGGCCTCCGCCTCGAATCGACGGGGATCCCCGGGGTCGCGGGCCAGGCCGTTCAGCCCCGGCAGTCCGCCCTGGTAGATGATGCGGAAGAAGGCGTTGGGCACGGAGCCCTCGTAGAGCACCGTGGACTGGAGCGTTGGGTCCTGGGTCACCGTCACGAGGTCGGCCGTCTCGATGATCAGCGGCACCTCGTTGCTGTCTCGCAGCGACACTGTGGCGCGCGCCGTGGCCGCCGACAGGTCGAACTGGCGCAGGTCACTGGCCGAGAACATCGTGATGTAGCCGTTGGACGAAGGCATGATGCCGAGCAGCGGAACCGTGACGGTGCCAGACGACCCATCGTCGCGGGTGATGCGCAGGGACGCATCCGGCATCAACGCGAGCCCCGTGGGCAGACCTCCCGGGGGGTAGATGGGCAGCATCGGGGCGCCGCTGAGGTCCCGCGCCGTCTGCCCAGGCGGCGATGACTCGAGGTCCACCGCGAGCACGCCGGAGCATTCACGGGCGCCGGCGCACGCCAGCTCGTCCCGGATGCCGAAGAGGTAGCGCCCCGCGTTGATGGACCCCGCATTGGGGATTTCCGTGCTGGGGTGGCTCACCAGGAGCCGGGCGGGCACGTTGCCGAAGCCCTCGGACACGTCCAGCGTGGGCGTGGAGGGCTGGAGGCAGTCCGCGACCGGACCGGAGTCGGTGACGACCAGCGTGCGGCCCGACCGGCCCGACGCCTGCCGCGTGGCCACGGCGAACTGTCCCGGCGTGGCCAGCGTCGTCATGGACAGGACGGACTCACCCGGCTGCAGACAGAACACCGTCACCGGAGGCGCTAGCGGCGCGGGCTCGGCCGCCAGGAGCGCGCTGGGGCCCGGGAGGTCCTGCCGGATGACGCGCGCGCCTCCGGTGTCGGCGTCGAAGAGGCCGTCCGGGTCCTGGATGGCGTAGTACAGCGTGCTCGGCTCGTCCGTGCCGGGCGTCGGGGAGCGCGCGGAGAACGCCGTGACGATGCTCGGCGCCTTGAGGCGGACGACCTGCCGCAGCAGCTCGCGCGCCGAGGCCACCACCGAGATCTCCGGCGACCCCGAGCTTCGCGCGTAGATGTAGGGCCCTGGGACGTCATCTCCCGCCGCGTTGTAGGCCACGTCGCGCGTGAGCGCGTCGGGCCGGTCCAGCACGGGGATGGACAGCGCCTGCAGCGGATTCGGCGCGGGCACGAAGGCGCGCGGATTCGCCACCAGGTCGAGCACACGCAGCTCGTCCCGGTCCGACGACGTGACGAAGACGAAGTCCTGGGTCTGCGTCACGTCGAAGGTGCCGGACAGGCCAGCGAAGCCCGAACGGACGTCGGTCTCGGAGCAGCTGCTGGTCAGGCTGGCGCACGCGCACAGGGCGGCAAGGGTGCTGCGCTTCACGGGGAGGTCTCCTGGCACAGGCTGGTGCCCTGGCGTGGGTCACGCCCCTGCCGGGCGCCAAGCCTCGCCACCAGCCGGGCATTCTGCGGGCGGTCGAGGTCTGGGATGTCGATGATGGCCACGCGGCCGTCACCAAAGGTACTGGTGAAGATGCGGGCGGAGTTGCCGCGGACGTCCGCGGCCAGGCCGAAGGGCTGGCTGGGGTTGTTCGGGTCGTTGTCGCCCACCTGCACCTGGGCGATGAGCTGCCCCACTTCTTCGTCGAAGATCGCCACGGCCTCGTCACCGCTGCCCGTCACCGCCACCAGGTTGCCCCGGCCCGCGCCGCGCCGAATCACTTCCAGCTCGCTGGCGCCCGCGGGCACGGGCAGCGCCGCCACGATGCGCACGCTGGGGAAGTTCCCGGCGTCGGGCGCGGTGCCCGCCGCGTTCAGCACGTCCAGCACGAGCAGCGTGTCCGGGCCACGCGCCAGCAGGTACACGCGCTCGTCCACGACGGTCTGCTCCGGCAGGGCCGGGTCGGGGGTGCGCGTGCCCGTCTGGACCACCGCCACGCCGCGCGCCTCGCGCACCGAGTAGGACAGCTCCAGGTCGGTCTCCAGCACCCGGCCCGGGTTGGCCCGGTCCACGAGCCGCAGGATGAAGCGCGCCGGCAGCGCGCCCAGCCGTGGCGACGACGAGTTGCGCCCGGAGGCATACACGTACCGGCTGCCAATGGCCGTCGCGTGCGCGACACCGGAGAGCCGGTCGTTCGTCCCGAGCACCACGAACTCATCGACGTTGAGCGCGTCCCGCGTGGGATTCGCCGCCGGCAGGTTGAGCAGGTAGCCCTCCAGGTCGGCCTCCGCGGTGGCCGCCGCCGGCCCCGCCAGCTCCGTGTGCGTCACCCAGACGCGGGCGTCGTCACCGGTTCCCGCGACGCTCACGCCCAGGGGGCCCGGCGCTGACGGCAACCCGTTGGAGGCCCCGGGTACGTCCAGCAGCGACAGCGCGTTGGCGCGGCAGTCGCGTTCGCCTCCCTGCACGCAGCGCAGCGAGAGGCCGTCCTCGCCCACGTCGATGGCGTGGAGCAGGCTGCCCTCGGCGCGCGCCGGGACGAACAGCCGCGGCGGGCGCCCCGCAGGGCTCCACAGCGCCATCTCTCCGGCGAAGCTCTCGATCTGCACGTAGGACTGCGCGCCAATCCCCAGCGAGGTGATGTCGTTGGGCAGGCGCTCCGCGGGGTCGAAGGGCGCGCCGAAGGGCCTCACCCCCACCGCATCCAGGTCCAGCGCGACGACGGAGCCGGAGTCGTAGCACTTATCGAAGTTGGCGCTCGCCACGTACAGGTATCCGTTCGTGGACGGACCTGCTTCGGGGCGCCAGAAGGCAAGGCCGCTCGGGTACACGAGCCGGGTGGTCGGAGGGGGCTTGCTCTCGGTGCCGACGTCGCACGACACGAGGAGCAGCGCGGAGGTAAGAAGGTAGGCGCGCATCAGAGGGGGGCGGAGTGTAGGAAGGGGCCTCCCCCCGGGCAACCGGAAACGCGGCGCGCCATTCCCGGGCGCCTTGCGTCCGACGCCCGCGTGCCCCCCAGGGTGCTTCACTCCCCGGAGGGCAGGCAGGCCCCCCCGTCAGGCCGGGGCCGTCTCGGCCTGGATCTTCGAGAAGTCGGCCACCTGGTTGAACAGGGCCCCAATCTCCACGAGCAGGCGGATGCGGTTTTCCCGGAGGGACTTGTCCTCGGCCATCACCATCACCTTGTCGAAGAAGGTGTCCACGGCGGGCTTGAGGCCGGTGATCTCCCGGAGGGCGCCGGAGAAGTCGTCCACCCGCACCAGCCCCGACACGGTGTTCCGGGCCTGCGTGAAGGCGGCATGCAGGTTGCGTTCGGGCTCGTCCACCAGCTTCTGGGGGTTGGTCTCCCCACCCTGCACGTCCCGGCCCTGCTTCTCCACGATGTTGACCACGCGCTTGAAGGCCACGGCCAGCGGCAGGAAGTCCGACCGCCCGACGATGAGGCTCAGCGCCTCCAGGCGCTTCTGGGCGGCCACCAGGTCGTCGAAGCCGGCGGACAGCACAGCCTCGACCACGTCCGTGCGGTGCTGCTCGCCCCACAGCGCCTTGAGGCGGCCGCGGAAGAACTCCAGCACCTGCTCGCGCGGCGCGGGCTCACCCGCCTTGCGCTTGACGTTGGCGACCTTCGGGGCGAGCAGCCGCAGCGCCTCGTCCACCGCGGCCGTCAGGCTGAAGCGGTACCCACGCCCCAGCACCAGCCGGATGATGGCGATGCACGCGCGCCGCAGCGCGAACGGGTCCGCCGCGCCAGTGGGCGCCTTGCCGATGGCGAAGATGCCGCACAGCGAGTCCAGCCGGTCCGCGATGCCGATGAGCGCGCCCGCGTCCTGCGTGGGCAGCGCGTCCTCCGCGCCCCGGGGCAGGTAGTGCTCCGCGATGGCCAGGGCCACCGCGTCCGGCTCGCCGCTCGCGCGGGCGTACTCGCGGCCCATGACGCCCTGGAGCTCGGGGAACTCGCCCACCATGCCGGTGCCGAGGTCCGCCTTGGCCAGGGTGGCGGCGCGCTCGATGGTCGCCGACTCCCCTGCCCGGCCGGACCGCTCCGCCAGCCACAGGGCCAGCGTCCGGAAGCGCTCCACCTTCTCCAGGTAGCTGCCCAGCTGTCCCTGCCACACCACGCGGCCCAGCATCTCCACGCGGTCGATGAGCGGCGTCTTCCGGTCCTCATCGAAGAAGAAGCGCCCGTCCGCGAGCCGCGCGCGCAGCACGCGCTGGTAGCCGCGCAGGCTGAGCTGCTCGTCGCGCACCGGCGTGTTGGACACGGCGATGAACTTCGGCAGCAGCTTGCCCGCGCCGTCCACCAGCGAGAAGTAGCGCTGGTGGCTCTTCATCTCCTGCACCAGCACCTCGGGGGGCAGGTCCAGGTGGCGCTCCTCGAAGGTCCCCACCACCGGGCTCGGAAGCTCGACCAGGTTGGTGACCTGATCCACCAGCGCCTCGTCCTCCAGCACCTGGGCGCCCGCCTTGGCCGCCGCCGCCTTCACCTTCTCCACGAGCTGTGCGCGGCGCTTCGCGATGTCCGCCACCACGTGCGCCGTCTCCAGCGCCGTCTCGTAGTCCGCCGGGGCCTTCAGCTCGATGGCGCCGGGCGCGAGGAAGCGGTGCCCGCGCGTGGCGCGGCCGCTCGTCACGTCGCCGAACACCACGGGCAGCACCTCACCGCCCAGCAGCGCCACCAGCCACTGCACCGGCCGCGCGAAGGACGTCTCCACGTCCCCCCAGCGCATGGACTTGCGGAAGTTGATGGAGTGCACCGCCGTGTGCAGCGCGTCCTTCAAGATGTCCGCTGCGGGGCGGCCCTTCTCCTCCACGCGCGCGGACACGTACTCGCCCTTGGGCGTCGTGGCGCGGCCGAGCTGCTCCACCGTGAGCTTCAGCCCCTCGGCGAACTTCTCCGCCGCCTTGGTGGGCTTGCCCTGCGCGTCGAAGGCGGCCTTGGCGCTGGGGCCGAGCACCTCCTTGACGATGTCCTCGCCCGCGTCCGCCACGTCCTTCACCCACACGGCCAGGCGCCGGGGCGTCCCGAAGGTGCGGACCTCGCCGTGCTGGAGGCGGGCCTCGGCCATGCGCTCGGAGAGGATGCGCTGGAGGTCCTCCAGCGCGGGGCCGATGAACGACGCCGGAATCTCCTCGGCGCCCACTTCCAGGAGCAGGTCACGCGCCATGGGCCACCTCCGCCTTCTGCTTCTTCTCCACCGGCTTGTTGAGCTGCACGTGCTTCCAGTAGTCGCTGGCCGGCTTGCCCTCCAGCACCGGGGGCTGCTCGCCCACCGTCCACGGTGACTTCAGCAGCGGGTAGCCCAGCCGCTCGCGCATCTGGAGGTAGCCCTCCGCGCACAGCCTGGCGTTGTCGCGCACGCGCTTGATGAAGTTGGCGCGCTCGGTGACCGAAATGGCGCCGCGCGCGTCCAGCAGGTTGAAGGCGTGCGAGCACTTCAGCGCGAAGTCATACGCGGGCAGCGGCAGCTGGCGCTCGATGAGGCGCTTGCATTCCTTCTCGTACGCGTCGAAGAGCGAGAAGAGCAACGGCGCGTCCGACTCCTGGAGCGCGTACTTGCTCATCTCCACCTCGTTCGGGTGGAACACCTCGCGGTACTTCACGCCCTTGACCCACTCGATGTCGAAGACGTTCTCCACGTTCTGCAGGAACATGCAGATGCGCTCCAACCCGTAGGTGAGCTCCGCGGAGACGGGCTTGCAGTCGAAGCCGCCGCACTGCTGGAAGTAGGTGAACTGCGTCACCTCCATTCCGTCACACCAGACCTCCCAGCCCAGGCCCCAGGCGCCGAGCGTGGGCGACTCCCAGTCGTCCTCGACGAAGCGAATGTCGTGCTCCAGCGGGTCGATGCCAATCTTCCGCAGCGACTCCAGGTACAGCTCCTGGACGTTCTTCGGCGCCGGCTTGAGGATGACCTGGAACTGGTGGTGCTGGAACAGGCGGTTGGGATTCTCCCCGAACCGGCCGTCCGCGGGACGCCGCGAAGGCTGCACGTAGGCCACGTTCCAGGGCTCCGGGCCCAGGGCACGCAGGAAGGTGTACGGGGCCATGGTGCCCGCGCCGACCTCGACATCGTAGGGCTGCGTGTTGATGCAACCCTGGTCGGCCCAGTGCTTCTGGAGCGTGAAGATAAGGTCCTGAAAATACATAGCGCGCGGACCCTAGTGACGGGGGTCCGGAGCGTCAAGGACGGTGCTTACTCCTTGTACAGTGGGAGATCCGCCAGCCGGATCTGCATCTTCGTCTCCTCGCCCGGCTTGATGGGAGCAGACAGGAGCCGGCTCTCTGCCTCCGCGTTCGTCGGGTCGACCACCCGGAGGCGGTAGATGCCCACGGGCAGCGGGAACTTCTTCAAGGGCGTGGTCCCCAGGTGCGTGGCGCCGTCGAACACCGCCGCTCGCGGCACCGTATAGAGCGTAATCCACCCCAACCCCGCCTTCGCCGCCCCCTTGGCCGTGCTGGTGTCCAGCACCTCCGCCAGCCCCTCTACGTCCTGCGTCGCGGTGGTGACGGGCTCGGCCGAGGCACGCGCGGCCGCCGCCACTGGCGCCGATGCCTTGGCCGCTCCATTCCCCGCTGCTCCGGCAGGCGCCTTGGCGCTGCTCCCCTCGGGCTCGGCCCTGGAGGCGGAAGCCGTCCGGGTCGGTGAGGCGACCTCCTTGCCCTTTCGCGCCGGCGCGGCGTTCGAGGGCGCCTTGGCCTTCGCGTCCGGGGGCTCCGCGGGCGCCTCCGGGGCGGGCTCCACCGGAGCAGCCGCGACCGGTTCGGTGGGCTCCGGCGCGGACTGCTGCGCCGGGCGTGGGAAGCCCGGCGGCGGCCCGGCCTGCTGCGGCGGCCACGGCTTGTTCGCGGGGTCCTCCTCGGGCTGCGGGTTCAGCTCCGCCTTCACCCAGGCCTTGGCGGCCTCGTAGCCAGGCTGGAGCTGCGCGCGCACCACGGGCAGCGTCGCCGCCCAGCCGAGCCCCCCCAGCAACGCCAAGGTGATCAGCCGCCCTGCCCACCGGGACGGCGGGCGGGCCGCGGGCGTCTCCGCCGGCGTATCCGTGGGCAGGGCCCCGCCGGCTCGCGCCGAGCGGGCAGCAGTCCGGGCGCCCTCCGCGCCGGGCTTCGGGGGCCGTGAACGGAACTGTTGCGTCTGGACGTCGCTCGGCTCATCGAGCGACTCGGGCTCCGGCTGCGGCTCATTCCGGGGCGCCGCCCGTGGACGAGGCGTCCGCGATGCACCGGCCACGTCGTGCCCACCGCGCGGCGTGCGCGACGCTGGCGTGGGCGCTTCGGCGGCGCGGCGCTGGGGCATGGGCCTGGGCGCGCTTCCCGCGCTGGCGGCCGCCTGACCGCGAGGCGTCATGGTCTCCCCGGGCCGACGCTGCGGCGCCACCCTGTGGGAACCGCTGCCTCCGGACCGGGCCCCACCCGGCGGCACAGCCCGGGCGCGAGGGGCCGGCATCTGCGACGTTGGCGCGGCGTCCGCACCCTCGTCCTGCTGCAGGGCTCCGGCGGCCTCGCTGACACGGGCATCCTCGGCGCGGCTGGCCAGCTCCAACAGCGTGCGCGTCTTCTGGCGCTTGTCGGCGAAGAGGTCGCCCATGACGGCGGTGACCCCATCCTCGTCGAACAGCTCCGCGCCCAGCGCCGCCTCGATGGCGCGCGCCATCTCCCGGCAGTTGGCGAAACGCTGGGATACGTCCCGGGCCAGGGCCCGCATCACCACCGCTTCGAGCGCCTCCGGCACGTCGGGGTTGATGCTGCGCGGAGACGGAATGTCCGCCTCCACGATCTGAATCATCACCGCCGCCTCGTGCGGCCCGGTGAACAAGCGCTGGCCACAGAGCAGCTCGTAGAGCATGACGCCCACGGAGAACAGGTCGCTGCGGCCATCCAGGGTGGCCACGCCCCGCACCTGCTCCGGGGACATGTAGCCGCTGGTCCCCTTCACCGTCCCCACCTGCGTGCGGCCCAGCCGGCCACGCGCCTTGGCGATGCCGAAGTCGATCACCTTCACGACGCCGTCGTAGGTGAGCATCACGTTCTTCGGCGACACGTCTCGGTGCACCACCACCGCGGGACGACCTGATGGGTCCGTGAAGTGGTGCGCGTAGTGCAAGCCCAGGCAGGTATCCCGGATCACCCGCCCGACGAAGCCCAGCGGCAACGGGTAGCCCTGGCGCGTGGCCGCCTTCGCCACCTGTTCCAGGTTCTGCCCGGGCAGGAACTCCATGGCGAGGTACAGCTCGCCGCCCTCCTCACCCAGGTCGAACACCTGTCCGATGTTCGCGTGCGAGAAGGCCGCGGTGATGCGCGCCTCGTCCAGGAACATCTGGACGAACTGGTCGTCCTTCTTGATGTCCGGGAGGATCTGCTTCACCGCGACGAACTTGCGAAATCCTCCGGGCCCCGACGTATACGCGAGGAACAGCTCCGCCATCCCTCCAATGGAGAGGCGCGTGAGGATCTCGTATTTTCCGATGCGCCGCCCCCGATCGGGATCATCACTGGCGCCACCCTGCATTGACATGCGTGGCGGCATGTTAGCCCTGGCCTGGGTCCGCGTCGACCGTCGTGAAGAGCAACAGCAACACGCGTCCGCGCCTCCTTCTTTGTCTCACGAGTTCCGCGCTTCTCGGGCCTGCCTCCGTGCGTGACACCTTGTCCGGTTTCCGCTTGACGCAGCGGAGTCGGGACGCGTGGGGCGAGGACCGTGTTCCTCAGGCGCTCAGCGCGCGAACCCGGCCCGCCAGGTTCTGGGTGAAGAGGCGGTAGATGCGCAGCGCCGCCGCCTCGTGCGTGTCCACGTAGCGCTCGAAGTCAGCGCGGCAGATGCGCAGCGCGCGAACGGACGTGCGCGCGCGGACGTGGGCGGAGACGGGCCCGTCCTGCACCAGGGAGATTTCCCCCAGGTACGCGCCCGGCCCCAGCGTGTTGAGGTGCCGGGCGTCCGCCTCCGGCCCACTGAAGACGTCCACCGAGCCATCCATCAGGACGAAGAGACCCACTCCCGGCGAGCCCTTCTCCAGCAGCACCGTGCCGGGCGCGATGATGACCTGACGCGCCAGCCGGTAGAGGTCCTTCATGTCCTCCAGGGAGAGCTCACCAAAGATGGGGATGGCCTTGAGGAAGCGGTAGCCATTCGCCGCGGGCACGGTGACCCCTCCCGAGCGGCGGATGAGCATCGCCTCCGCCTCCGCCTCCATGCCCATGCGGCGCAGCAGCCGCGCCTTCTCCGTCACCAGCTCCGGGTGCGCCCGCGCCACCTCCGAGCTGCTCACCGCGTCCGCCAGCACCGCGAGCGCCCGGTGGGTGAAGCCCTCGGCGTCCAGCAACTGGCAGATGCGCAGCACCGCTTCCACATAGCGAGGTTCGTTCGCCCGCACGCCTCCGAGCGCCTCCACCTCCGCGTGCGCCTGCCCCAGCTCCTGGTAGAGCGCGGCCGCCTCGAAGGGTCGGTCCAGGCGGACCAGGCACTGCGCCATGGCCTCGCGCGCCCCCAGCTCGCGGTAGAGCGACAGGGCGCGCTCCAGCGCACCTCCGCGCTCGAAGGCAGCGGCGGCGCGCTCCGAATCACCGGCGCGGAGATAACTCTCCGCCGCCTCCATGTACTTTCCACTCTGGAAATAGAGGTCGGCGGCGGTGGCGTCCTCACCGTGACCATCCACCAGCCGCGCGGCGCCCAGAAAGTCGCGCGCCCGCCGGAGCACCTCGATGAAGCCCCGGCGCTGCTTCGCCGGTCCCCGCTCCGCCTCGCGGCGAATTCGCTCGCGCTGGGCGTCGCCCAGCTCCTCGTAGAGCTGCGCCGCACGGTCTGTGTCGTCCTGCGCCACCAGCGACTGGACCGCGCGCAGGGCCCCCTCGCCGGGCGTGCGAATCCGCCCGCCGTCTTCGCCCTGGCCACCTGCCGACTCTGACATGGTTGGGTCTCCCGTTCCGGTGAGACCGGCCAGCGTGGACGCGGTGACTTCGGACCGCCCCTTCCCGGCCTGCCCCCCTCCCCGTCAGAGACTCGCATTGAAATCGGCGGCGTGCCAACGGGTCCATCAGGGCACGAAGCCGGAGTCAGCCCGCGTCCCGCGACGCCCGCTCCGCGAGCTGGCGCTGGGAGGCGCTCCGCCGCCACGCGTCTTCCAGCAGCCGCCGGACCAGCGCCGGGCGGGCCTGGGCGACGCGCACGAGCAGGCACTCCGGATATCCCTCGTAGTGGTCGGTGATGAAGCAGCTCTCCGGCTCGGCCCGCATGAGGACCTCACGCACGCCCAGCTCCACCTTCACGAGGAGCGACTCACCGTCCTCATGGAAGCGCGCGATGAGCTTCTTGCGCACGCGGAAGGCGACGGTGCCATACGACGTGCCCTCCTCCACTCCCGGCAGGGACAGCGCCAGCGCCCGCACCGCGTCGAACGTCAAGCCCGCTCCAGCCTGTCCACGAGCCGCCCGGACCTTGCCTCGTGTCGCCATGTGCGTTCCTCTCCCGCCCCCTCAGGCAAACACGCCCCGGACGCGGCATCAAACGTCATGAGCTGAGGCCCCCGTGATATCTTGACTTTCATGTCTGAACTGGATCGGGCTCGGGCCGCACCTTCCTCGCCGGATGCAAAGGGCGAGTCGCAATGGAGGACGGAAGTCGCGGGTGGCGGTGACTCGCCGCTGCACGTCACGCTGCCATACGAGCACGGCCGCCGGGCCTATGACGCCTCCATGGTGCGCCGCTTCCGGCTCACGGTGGCGGAGGGCCCCGGGACGGGCACCACCTGGGAGTCCACGGGCGACACGTGCTCGGTGGGGTCGCACCCGCTGAACGACTTCGCCCTGGAGGACTCCACGGTGTCCCGGTTCCACTGCGAGGTGCGCATCGGTCCCCGCGGGCCGCAGGTGAAGGACCTGGACAGCCTCAACGGCGTCATCGTGGATGGCGTGCAGGTGGTGGAGGGCGTGCTGCGCAGCGGCAGCCTGCTGCGCCTGGGCCGCGTGGTGCTGCGCTTCGACTTCAGCGCGGAGAACAACCGCCTGCCCCTGTCGGAGAACGCACGCTTCGGGACGCTGGTGGGCGCCTCGTTGGCCATGCGCGGCTGCTTCGCGATGATGGAGCGCGCCGCGGGGCGCGACGTGACGGTGCTCCTGGAGGGCGAGACGGGCACGGGGAAGAGCCAGGCCGCGCTGGCCATCCACCAGGCCAGCCCCCGCCGCGACGCGCCCTTCCTCATCGTGGACTGCGGCGCCATTCCCGCGCACCTGCTGGAGAGCGAGCTGTTCGGCCATGAGAAGGGCGCCTTCACCGGCGCCGTGCAGCGGCGCGCGGGCGTCTTCGAGGAAGCCGACGGGGGCACCGTCTTCCTGGACGAGATTGGGGAGCTGCCCGCGGAGCTGCAACCCAAGCTGCTGCGCGTGCTGGAGAACCGCGAGATTCGCCGGCTGGGCAGCAACACGTACCAGCCCGTGGACGTGCGCCTCCTGGCCGCCACGCACCGCGACCTCCGCGCGGAGGTCAACGCGGGCCGCTTCCGCTCCGACCTCTTCTTCCGGCTCGCGGTGCTGCGCCTGCTGCTGCCGCCGCTGCGCCAGCGCCCCGAGGACCTGCCCATGCTGGTGGAGGGCATCCTCGAATCGCTCGGCGCGGACCCGGAGCGGACGGCGGCGCTGCGAACGCCGGACTTCCTCGCGCGGCTGCGGCACGCGGCGTGGCCCGGCAACGTGCGCGAGCTGCGCAACTACCTGGAGCGCTGCCTCGTCTTCGAGGAGGCCGTGGAGCTCTCCGAGGAAGATGCGCGCCGCGTCGGCCCACCCGAGGTGGACCCCACGCAGCCCTACGCGGATCAACGGCGCCACGTCGTGGACGACTTCGAGCGCCGCTATCTGCGCGCGCTGCTGGAGAAGCACCAGGGCAAGGTGGCCCAGGCCGCCGTCACCGCCGGCATGGACCGCGTGCACCTCTACCGCCTGCTGCGCCGGCACGGCATCAAGCCTTGAGCATCACCTCGCGCGGCTGACGCGCCAGCAGCCCAGCCGCGCACCGGACACAGGCGTCGCCACGATGCCCGACGCGAGCCCGTCGAGCACCGCCCCCGTCGCCACCAGCCCCGTTCCGGGCGGCTCCGCGACCCAGCCGGGCAGGTAGAGCAGCCCGTCCGTACCGCGCTCGTCCTCCGTCGGAAGCGGCGCGACGTGCAGGGTGATGGCCAGGTCCACGGGCCGGGGCGCCTCCCCCCCCTCCACCTGCTCCACCAGCGCCAACGCGGCCTGCAAGACGCGGCCTCGCGCAGCCTGCTGCGACTCCGCGTCCAAGGGCAACGGCGAAACGGCCAACAGGCACCCGCTGCCCTCCAGCCGCACGTCGAGCCCCGCCGCGCGAGCGGTGCCCCCCACGTGCTCCAGCAACGCGTCCAGCCGCTCCAGGGATGACACCTGCGGCGCGCCCCGGAGCCGAGCCTCCGCGTACAACGCCACCGCCAACGTGGACCGAGCCGGAGCGCCGCCCCCCTGAGCCGCGCTCCGCAGCGCTTCGAGCAGCGCGTCCACGTCCGCGAAGCGCTCCTCGCGCCGCTTGCTCATGCAGCGAAGCACCACCGCGTCCAGCGCCGCGGGGACAGGCGCGCGCTCACTGGGCCGAGGTGGCGGCGCATTCAGGTGCAGGTCCTCCACCTCGTGCCGCGTGGCGCCCTGGAAGGGCGGCTGTCCCGTGACGAGTTGGAAGAGCAGCACACCCATCGCGTACAGGTCGGTGCGCGCGTCGGGGGGCTCGCCTCGAATCTGCTCGGGCGCCATGGACAGCGGCGTGCCCAACGAGACACCGGTGAGCGTGAGGGTGGAGGCCCCCGGGGCCTCTGGCGTCACCCCCTTGGCCACGCCGAAGTCCACCAGCTTCACCTGAGGGCCGGCCCCTTCCCGCGACAGGCGCACCACGTTCTGGGCCTTCAAGTCGCGGTGCACGACGCCCGCCTGATGCGCGGCTCGGAGCGCGCCGCCCACCTGCACCAGCACCTCCCACGCCTCGGTCGCCGACAGCGGACCGCGCACCTCCAGCTCCGCGGCGAGGTCCCGCCCCTCCAGCCACTCCATGGCGATATAGGGCCGGCCATCCGCCAGCGTGCCGTAGCCGAGCACGGCGACGATGTGTGGGTGGCTCAGCCGCTGGAGCGTCTCCGCTTCCCTGCGGAAGCGTCGAAGCGCGATGTCCGAGGGCTGCGGCAGCAGCACCTTCAGCGCCGCGGGCGCGCCCGTGCGGAGGTGGCGCGCCCGATAGAGTGTGGAGCCAGGCCCCCGGTAGTGGACGCGCTCCACCAGCCAGTCCGCCACCAGGGCGCCGGCGCCCAGCTCCTCGCCATAGAGGGCCTCTTCTTCTCCCGCCGCCATGCGCGCTACGGCAGGAGGCCCTGCCTACGGGGAAAGGGCAAGGGCAGCGGCTCCGCCGGTACCGGCACCGGCCTGGAGCCCCGGCTGCAGGTCTGGGAGCGCAGCTCCTTCGTCACCGTGTCGCAAGGCGCATGGAGATACGTGGTCACCGACTGTGGCCACAGCCGGTCTTCGTGGTCACGGCACTGCTCGTAGTCGCCATCCCCGGACGTGAGGGCTCCGTCCTGGATGGCGCACTTGCCGGCCACGGGCGGCTTGAGCGACGTGAAGCAGGCCCCCGTCACCTTCGCGGCACAGTTGGAGCCCGATGACGGAATCGCGCAGACGCGGTTCGCCGCGTAGGCCGCGCCACTCGACCAGGACGGGTCATAGCAGGAGTACATCTTCCGATAGATGGAGCCTTGGATGACGACATCCGTGCCCACGACGACGACGCCCTTCTGCTTCCCGTCGTAGACCTCCTTCACGTCAACCTCCGTGGCCAGGTCGTCCGGCAGGAAGATGTTGCCGTAGAACGCCCCCTCCCGCACGCCGTACACCTGCTGCTCCGACAGGCCATACTCCGACGTGCTGTCCGGCCTCGCCTCCACGTTCGCCACCATGCCTGGGGTCGTGCTGTCGGCCGGCGCCGTCATCACGCTGAAGTACCCACCCTCCGGGCAGGTGAAGCTCACCACCGAGCTGAGCGCCGCCCCCATACAGGTCCCCGTCGTCTCACCGAGGTTGCGCGCGTCGAAGTGGTCACAGCCCGCGATGCCCTCGCACACGCGGAGCACCGCGGGGCCATTCACGCTGGAGCCCACCGGGGATGGGATCCCGACACAGGACATCAATCCGCCCGCGCCTACCCACACCGTCGAAGCGGGCGTGCAGCTCCCGATGCCATCCGGCGTCCACCCACAGTCGCGCTGCGGGCCCGACTCGCCCATGCCGCAGCTCTCGAAGCTGGCCATCGGCTCACCGGAGATGGGCCGGTGCACGGCAGGGAGCGTCCGCTCCGCCAGCGTGTAGATGTTGGGACCGGACGCGGTGAAGCGGTGCTCACCCCGCATGGACAGCTCCACGCGCCGGCCCTCCGCGTTGTTGCGGGCCAGCACGCAGGCGGACACGCGCTCCAGGCAGTCCTGCGTCGGCGCGGAGGTGGCCCACGTCGGGCAGAGGCCCGCCTGACCCCACCACTTCTTCAGGCCGGGGTTGGGCATCCGGGGGTCGTAGTAGTCCAGTGCCTGCCCTTCCGACAGGGCACAACCCACCAGGTACTCCATGAACCGCTGCGCGTTCGGGTCATGCAGACGCAGGCGCGTGTTGGCATCCCCCAGCGTCGGGTGGAAGAGTTCCTCGAGCGGCATCGTCCCCAACAGGCCGTTCGATTCGCGGTTGGTGGCGATCGCGTTGAGCACCAGCGCCTGCGTGGTGAGCGAGTTGGCGATGCGAATCTCCGACCCCTGCGTCCCCAGCCCCGGTGACTCCGGTTCGAGAGGCCCGGTCCCACAGCCCGACATGGCGAGCATCAGGAGCGAGGGAACCGCCAGCAGACGAGGCGAACGAAGGGACATGAGACTTCCTCCAGCAACGACGGAAGGAGAGAATGACCTCCCAGCAAGCATGGGCCGGGCCCGCCTGGGAGGTTGGACGCCACAGCATCAGAGCAGATCTCCCGCCTGCGTTGGCGTAGCGCTTCACGTCACAACTCCAAACTTCTGTGACATTTCGCGCTACACGCCCGGAAGCGATGCGCGCAGGGAGTCCAGTCGGGCGCGCCATAGGGGCGCCCCCTCTTCCACCGCCCGCTCGGCACGCGCAAGCCACATGCGGGCTTCCTCGACGCGCCCGGCGTGGAGCGCGCCCCGCGCGGCCTGGAGGTCGATCTCCGCCTTCTCGTCGGCCGAGGCCAGGGTGTCCGCATCCGCCGCCAGGGCCAGCCACGCGTCCGTGGACGAAACCCCGGCCTCCGCGTCCCGGACCTGGAGCTCCACCAGCCTGCGCATGACGGCAGTGGGCGGCAACGAGTCGGGAGGACACTGGGCGTCGATCCACCGGAGCTGCCGGGTGGCTTCCTCCAGGTTCCCCATCGCCGCGCCGATGCGCGCCAGGAGCAGCGCATCCACGGGAACGGGGTGCTCCCGGAAGAAGCGCATGCCCAGTTCGTGGGCACGGCGGGCCAGCGGCAGGGCCTCTTCCAGCCGCCCCTGCATGTAGAGCACCTCCGCGAGGTTGAACGTGGACCAGCGCTCCACCTGGGCATGGCCCAGCTCGCGCCCCAGCGACATGGCGCGGCGCAGGTCCGCCTCCATTCGCGGCATGTCCCCCTGCCGCAACCACAGCAACACGCGGTTGATGAGCGTGGCGGACTGGTGCAGGGCGTCGCCAGCCTGCTCACACCGCTGCAAGGCTTCATCGAAGCGGCTCGCGGCTTCCTCGTTGCGGTCGAGGAACGTGAGCGCGGAGCCAAGCAACGCCAGCGCCACGACGAGCGTCTCGTGGTCATGCGCCCGCTCGGCGCCCTCCACGACCCGGGAGAGGATGCGCGCGGCGGCGCTCCATTCGCCCAGCCGCACGTGCAACCGCCCCCGGGCCAGGGAGCAGCGCAGCGACAGCCGTGGTTCATCCAGCCGCTCGATGCGCTCCAGCGCCTCGCGCGCGCACGTGGAGGAGCCCTCCACGTCCTCCATCCAGTCTCGCGCGGTGGCCTCCTCCAGCAGGAGTTCCACCTGTAGGGCCTCGTCGCCTCGCGCTTCGGCCAGGACCCGCGCCGCGCCCAGGTCCGCCAGTCCCTCGCGGAAACGCTGGAGCCGGTGCCGCACCCGGCCACGGCCCGACAGCGCCAGGGCCCTGCGCTCCACGTCACCCTCCGGCAGCAGCGCGAGCGCGCGCGTGTAGAGCTGCTCCGCCTCGACGGACCGGTGCGCGCGCCGGGCCGACTCCGCGAGCGAGAGAAAGGCGCTCGCGGCCTCCGCGTGGGCACCGCAAGCCGCGGCGTGGTGCGCCCAGCGGCGGCGGTCACTCACGCCACCATCGGGCGTGGCGCGCAGCGCCGCCATGTGAAGCACCCGGCGCGCCGTGACGGGCAGCAGCGCTTCCAGCGCCTCGCGCAGCAACGGATGACGGAAGGCGAAGCGCCCCGGCGAGGTGGGCCGCAGCAATCCCGAGCGCGCCAGCCGCTGAAGCCCCGCCCCCGCGTCGAGCGACGTCACCCGCGCCATGTCCTCGCTCGGCTCCAGGTGACGGAGGGCGGCGTCCACGTGGGCCACCTCCACCTCCGAGCCCAGCACCGCGCAGAGCCGCGCCAGCACCCGGTGCGTCGCGGGCAGCCCCGCCAGCGCCCGCGCGGCGAGGCGCTCGAAGAGAGGCGTCACGGACACGTCCAGCAGCGCGTCCGGCGCGATGTACCAGCCGCCCCCGGGAGACATCCGCAGCGCCCCAGCGGCGCGCAGCGCCCCCGCCAGCTCCACCAGCGATAACGGGACGCCCTGCGCGAGCTGCTCCAGCCGCGCCAGCACCGGCTCGGGCACGTGCTCGGCCGGACGCAGCAGATGCAGCAGCAGCGAGCGGCTCGCCTCCGGGGAAAGCGGCGGCAACGGCAGACTTACGATATGGGCGCTGCGCTCGCCCAGGTGGGGGCGCAGCGCGAGGAGCGCGGGCCGTGCGGCGACACACACCCAGAGGGGCGCCTGCGTCCCGGCCAGGGTCGCGACCTCCAGGGCGTCCAGGCTGGTGGGGTCCGCCAGGTGGCCATCATCCACCAGGAGCACCAGCGGGACGTCGTGAGCCCGGCGCCGGAGCCCTTCCGCGAGGGCCCGCGCGATGGCGTGGCGCTCGTCGGCGACCGGAACTGGCGCGGCGCGGACGGCCCGGGGAAGCTCCGCCGCGGCGCGCATCGCGTCCAGCAGGGGCTGCGACACCGCGGTGTCTGGAGAAGGCGCGCGCAGCCGCACCACGAGGCACCGGCCGGATGCCTCCAGGCGCGCGGCCAGCGCCTCCAGGACGCGCGACGCCCCATGCCCCACCTCACCGGAGAGGACACACAGGCCCGGCACCGCGTCCGCGATACAGCGGAACGCCGCTGCCTCCAGCGACTCCAGGAGGGGCTCGCGGCCCACAAGCGGTGGTGCCTCCACGGATGACGTGGACGCCCCTCCATCGTGCAGGCGCAAGCGGGCGCCATCGGGCGAGGGCGCGGTGGCGCCCGACCCCAGCCGGACCGCCGCGTCCGGTGTGACGCGTGCCTCGCCCGGCGCGAGGTCCTCCGGCCACCAATCCCCGATGGCCTCCAGGTCCGGCCCGGCGACGCGTGTGGTGGTCGCTCCCGGAAGAACGTGGAGCCGCGCGAGGTGCAGCACGGTGGCCGCCGTTCCCTCCTCCATCAGCCGCCGTGCGACCAGCGCGCCCGCGCGCAGATTGGCCTCGGCGGAGAGGGATTCGGCGAAGGCGACGACATACCCTCGGGCCCGCACGCGCGCCAGTGCGCCACCCTGTGGCTCGATAGCCCCCCGCAGCGCGTCCACGGACACATCGGCGTGAACGCCGAGCAGCGCCACCCAGCGCGTCCCGCCCCCCGGCGCGGAGGGCACCGGCGCGACGATGGCCTCGGACTCGGCCGAAGCAGGCGCCTCCATCAGCGTCTGGCGGCACGCGGCGTCGAACGCGGCCAGGACTTCGGCGGCGCTGGTGAAGCGCTCGGCGGGCGCCTTGGCCAGACAGCGCAGCAGCACGTCGTCGAGCGCCCCGGGCACGGGCGCGCGCTCCGACACGCGCGGTGGGCGGAGGCTGACATGGCCATGGCGAATCGCCTCGGCGCCCCCGGTGAAGGGCGGTGCACCCGTGAGCAGCTCGAACAGGAGGATGCCCAGCGCGTAGAGGTCCGCGGGGGCTCCGGCCTCGCGCGCATCCAGGCACTGCTCGGGCGCCATGTAGTACGGCGTGCCCAGCCGCTGTCCCACGTGCGTCAGCGCCTCGGACGCGGCGGCAACCGCGCCACCTTCCTCGGGAGCGTCGATGAAGCGGGCGAGCCCGAGGTCCAGGAGGCTGAGCGCCCCACCCTCGCGCAGAAAGACGTTCTCCGGCTTGATGTCGCGATGGGCCACGCCCGCGGCATGGAGGCGCTCCAGGGCAGAGCAGAGCCCGCGGAGCAGCTCCCGCACGTGCGGCACGGACGCGGCGCCCGTTCCCGGCAGCGCGGCCATCCACGCGGCGAGCGTCTGGCCGTGCAGGCGCTCCATGATGAGAAAGGGACGCCCCCGCACCGCCCCCACCTGGAACAGCTCCGGCGTCGTCGGCGCGCCGGCGCGGCGGCGCGCCGCG
>JAFAAN010000131.1 GCA_023426545.1 Pseudomonadota bacterium | reverse complement strand
CGTCCACGTCGGGGAACTCCTCGGCCTCCTCGCCAAAGGAGGACCGTCTCGGTTGGTTTCACCGAGGAGCTTCCCTCTTTCCCGCTCGTCCCTCCTCGCCATCTACACACTTATAGGGACACGACCGGCGCAGATGCAGAAGGATGCTCCGCCACGTCAGGCTCGTCTTTACCGCGTAAAGACTCATTCGCCCGAGATGGTTTAGGGTGGCGCGGCGGTCGTCCTCAAGGGCGGCTTTCATGGCCAGCTCGTGCTCGCGGACCATCGGCCGCAGCAGCTCGAGGCTGATGGACTTCGCCTCCTCTTCGGTCATCGGCCGGACGAGGCGATTGTTTCGTAGGCAGTTGAGAGTGCTCTTCACGGTTGTCCTCCATGCGCGCACGGAGGCCGGAGCCCCGCGTGACGCGCTTGACAGCAGCGCGCCGACGGGGCGCAGGTGGGGTGGGGTGAGCTTCGTGGACGCTTCAGGCCGGACGCGAGTCGGGCCCTGCGGGGCCGTTGCCCTTGCGCTTGCCGCCGGCCGCAGTGGTGCGGCCCGTCGCTTGGCGCGGGGCAGGGGAGGAGGGCTCCTCCTTGCCGTTGGAGGCGCGCTCCTCGTGTGGTCTGCTGCGGACGAGAGCCTCCACCGTGTCCTGCCGGGTCTTGAGGTTCGCGATCGCCGCGCGCAGTTCCTGGAGGGTTTCCGCCATCGAGCCGAGCTCCTCGTGGACGTCATTGATGAGCCCCTTGAACTCGGCGACCGCGTTGGCGTTCACGGACGCGAGCTTGTCCAGCAGCTCGGAGTGCTTCTTATCGAGATCGCCCAGCGCCAGCTGGCCATGGAGCTCCTTCAAGGACTGCACCGTCTCGCGCGCCTCGGTCTCAACCTGCCTGCGCTGCTGCGCCCGGGGCTCGGAGTAGTCGTAGTCCTCGTTTGAGAGCCAGGTCTGGATGCGCTCTCTGTTGGCGTAACCGAGCGCACCGAGAGCGGTCGCGGCGGCGGTGAACGCAATCTTCCCAAGATTTGCCGTGATGATCGGCGGGACGACGAACATGGTGGGGCTCCTGAGGTCAAGCCCGGGGAAAGTTCCCCGGTACTGGCTGATACCCACCCGGAGCCCCTGGTTTTGCATCCGCGTGTACATCGAACACGGGAGGGGCGGGTCCCAGGACCACTCTGGGGTCCAAGGTGACGGTGGTCATGCCGAAACCCTTCCACAAGCCTATGGCGTTACGGAGGCTCTCCCTGGCCTCGTCGTTGCGCGCGAGCCAAGCCTGGAGGAACCCGGACAGGCGGGGGCTGGTGCTCGCGAAGTTAGGTGGTCGGGGGGCCCGCTGCTGCCTGCCGACCCATGTGCCCTTGCTGGCGAGCTCTTGGAGGTAGGCGGGGCAGTAGTTCCGGTCCTGGTGCCGATCGAGCAGCACGAGGCACGAGGGGAACACCTCGGGCAGCTGCGTCCTCGCCGCCCGGGGGGCAGTGGTCAGGAACGTTGCTAAGCCCCATGCCGGAGTACCCGGATGTCGATGCCCGCCAGCTCATCCCTACGCTCCGCCGGGTAGTAGAGGTGGAGCCAGATGTGGGTGGCTCGCCCATTCTTCTGTATAGGCAGCCCCCGCCCAGGCAGGGGATAGGTTAGAGCATGGTCGCCAGCACCTCGATGGGTGGAGACCCTACCCCTGGAGTCAGCCCGATGGTGTAGATGCTCGCCTAGCAGGCTGACGCTCAGGGTGAGCGATTTCTCCATGTGAAGCGGGGAGAGTGGTCCGATGCAGCTTCACCTTGCGGTCCGAGTCGGACTCGTGCGACCAAGCGGCCGAGAATGGCCGGAGGGTGTCGTCGTTTCTGGAAGATGGCCGTATGCGGTCCATCAGTTACAACGGGCGTGTGGGAGGTCAGAATGAGGGCGAGCACCAATTCCAAGGCGATCGATAAAGGGGGGAATCCGGCGTTACGTCCTCCAGCTAGTTCGGGCTCCAGTAGGCAGGTTCGGGAGATGCTTCGCAAGCTCGCCCGCGTTCTGACGGTGGAGGAGCTGGAGGGAGGCAACGTCCTCGCCACCCGGGCCGATCTGCGTGGACCGCTCTTCCTGCTCGCGCTCTTCCAGCTTCGGCAGGCACTCGGGCACGCTCTTCCGGTCGGGCTTTCCGTCGCGGCCGTTCGCGCGAGCCTCTCGGCCCAAGAGGAGCAACTGGGAGCGCTGTTCCCCGAGGCGTTGCGGTCTTTCCGCCGATTCTGGCGAGCCCTCGAGAAGAGCTTGGCGCTCAGGCGGCTGCTCGAGGGACTAGTGCAGCTGGATCCTCTTCCGAACGTAGGAGATGAGCTTTCTTGGTTCTACCAATACCTCAAGACGCCCCTGGAGCAGTCGGCGGTGGCGTCCGCGCATAGCGGGGGCCCGAAGCTGGCCGGTGAAGCGCTCCTGGTGTCCACCCAGTTCTTCACTGAGCCGTACATGGTGGAGTTCCTTACCCGCGGCGGGCTCGCACCGCTTGTGGACGAGGAGGTTCCGCTGGAGCAACTCCGGGTCCTCGACCCCGCCTGCGGCGGAGGAAACTTCCTGATCGCGGCGCTCGACTTCCTCTTTCGCGCCTATCAGAGGAGATATCCTCCCCAGCGACTCGTCGACATGCTTCTCGGCCGTGTCTTGGTGGGATATGACCTCGACCCGTTGATGGCGGAAGTGGCAGCGATGGGCATCGTCATCCATGCTTCACGGTTACTGGGTGCATTGCCGCCCTCCCTGCCCCTGACTTTTGGCGGTCTGCCTGGAGACGAGCGGGGTTTCCTCGATCCATCGAGGGTCCTGAATGTCGAGAGCGCGCTCGGGCACGCTCGGCACATTGTCATCCTCACCAATCCGCCGTTTCTCGGACGGCGATTGATGAGCCTTCCGTTGAAGGAATACCTTCACGAGGCGTACCCGCTGGCCAAAGCGGATCTCTGCGCAGCCTTCCTCATTCGCTGTCTGGGGATGCTTCGGCCTGGAGACCGCTTGGGAGTCGTGCATCAGACGAACTGGATGTTCCTCTCCAGCTTCGCGGGGATGCGCAAGTGGCTGCTGGAGCGGAGCCGGATCGAACAATGCGCGGATCTCGGTGCCAATGCTTTCTCGGATCTCAGCGGGGAGAAGGTACGTGTCGCGCTGTCTCTCTTCTCCCACGCACAGCCAGGGAGGAAGAGCCGTTTCCTGCGGTTGGTGGACGTGGACGTCGCCGGCAAGCAGGCAGCGCTTCGAGCCGACAAGCCTGACCAACGGTTGCTCTTTGAGGTGGAGTCCAAGCAATTCCTCGAGAACGCGGACTCCGAGCTGTACTACCACGCGATCCGGCAGAAGACCGTGCTACGGGTGCCAACGTACGGCGACTTCGCGGTGCCCATGCAGGGAACCTCCACCGGCGATAACGACCGGTTCATCAAGTTCTCATGGGAGGTTCCCGAAGAGCAAAAAGAGTGGCGGGCAGTGAGCAAGGGCGGTGGCTACTGCAAGTGGTTGGGGCTTAACCGCTATGTGGTCCTCTGGGGCGAGCGAGGTGAGCGGATCAGCCAGAACCCTGGCTCCGCCCTGCGGAATGTAGACAAGATGGAGTCCACGCAGCTCGTCTACAGTGACACGGGGACGGCGGGGCTCAACGTGCGGTTGCTCCGGCCCGGACAGCTCTTCATCGCTTCCGGACCCGGCATCGCAGTGCGGGAGGGCGAGCCACTCGCTCACATGGCGTACCTCAACTCAAGGCTTGCCTCCGCGTTCATACGAATGCTTTCACCTAAGCTGACCATCGCCGCAGGCTACATCCGCCAGCTTCCCTTTCCGGAGACGCTCGCGCGGGATTCGGAGCTGGTGAAGCGTGTCCGGCGTTGCGTGGAGCTTAAGGAAGAAGGGCTCTCGCGCAAACTCGGCAACGACGAGTTCCGGTTCGTTCCGCCCAGGCGTGTGCGTGAGCTCGAGCGGTTGCTGGAGCAGGCCATCCTGGAAGACCTCGGCCGCGAAGCCGAGCGATTGTCGTTGGAATGGGAGTGCGAGCAGGCAGTCCGGAGCCATTTCCCTGCCGAGCTCGTCGACACGGAGCGGATCTCCGCCGAGGTGGGGTGCTGCGCCGCGGCGATCCCCGGTGCCGACGTGGGGGCAAGCGCGAACCTCCTGGACGAAGCTCTGGCCGGAACACTGGACGCGGCCTGCCGGTACCGTTCAGGAATGCGGCGCGGTATCCGCTTTGGTTGCGAGGGAAGTTTGGAAGCCCTTGCTCAGGCGCGAGGTGTCGCCCCGGCCGTGTTGCTGGACGCGTACCAACGCGAAGTCACATCGCTCCGGCGGGTCAAGGCGCTCTACTTCGATGATCTTCTCCACCGGGCCACCCTGCACGTGCTCGGTTTCAGCGGCGATCGACGCTGGCGCTCCGCGCGGCGCCGGATACGGGATGTCGCGGACGAGCTCGACTCCATCCTGCCCGTGGGCGGTGACGTGTTTCGACGCTGGACGAACGTGGCAGGCCTCGAGCAATGGCTCGGCACGAAGCTTCCCGCCCTTCATTCCGAGGTGTTCTGGCAGCGTCCCGTTCTCCGGGTCGAGCACTCGCACCTCGTTCTTTCTCGGCCTTCTTCATGACCGACGCGGCCCTTTCCATCGTGTTGGACGCCACCACGGCGTGCCTCAAACGTTTTCTTCGCGGGCGCAGCGGCATGGACGATCCCGCCGGCTATACCCGTTGTCGATGGCTGGCCCTGTCGGCCGCGACGGGGGCAGTCATCCATCACGCCCTCTCGGGGCTGAACGAGCCGGGGCCGAAGGTCGCCCGTATCCGTCCCGTGCTCCAGGCGCTCTCGCGTCAGTTCGGACCCGGCTCGGTTTTCGAGGCAGCCGCTGTCTGGTGTGAGGACTACGCGGACCTGCTGGACCCGGTCGTTCGGCGGCTTCGCGAGCTCCCTCCTGACCAGATTCGCATGGGGGAGGTATACGAGCAGGCGCTTGCGTACGAGTTGCACGCTCTGGAGGGGCTGCCGGATCCGACGACCTCGAACGTGGACCGCCATCGGATGGGGAGCTATTACACTCCCACCGACCTCGCGGATGCCTGCGTGGACAGGGTGGTCCGACGGCTGTTGGAGCAGCGATTGGGTATTCACGTACCATCGTCCAATGTCCTCCCGGCGAGCCAGCGGAAACGAGCCCTGAAGCTGTTGTGCACCGCTCGGGTTGTAGATTTCTCCTGCGGAGTTGGGCGCTTCCTCCTGTCCTATCTTCGTGTGGTCCAGGGGCTCCTCTCCCCGGGTCCACTACTCCGATCCCTTGATACCGAGGAGACCGGGCTCCTGCTGGATATCGCGCGCAATCTGTACGGCGTGGACGTGGATCCGATCGCGCTCGAGGTCACTCGGGCAGAGCTGGTGATCGCCGTGGGCCGGCTCGACCTGCTTGAGGCGCTTCGGGCGAACTTTCGGCATAGGAACCCGCTCTTGCTGGCCCGCGAGAACGTGGGCCCAGCGCGGCGCCGCGAGCACTTCCTCCAGGGGTTCATCTATCACTCCGAACTGGGCATTCCGCCCGACGAGCAGGATGCTCCTTTTGACGTCGTGCTGGGCAATCCGCCCTGGGAGCGGCTCCGGCTTGAGGAGCGTGCGTTCTTCGAGCCCTTCTCATCAAACGTCGTGACCGCCACGCGTAAGGACGAGCGGCAACGTGCCATTCTGGCGCTGGAGGCGAGCCATCCCGCCCTCCACACTTTCTACACCGCGCATCTCAAGACTTATACCGAGGCGCAGAAGTCGATCGCGGCGGATCCTCGCTTCCAGTTTTCCTCTCACGGTGAATTGAACAGCTACGCGCTTTTTGCCGAGCTCTCGCTGCGCCATCTGACCGAGGACGGTGTCGCGGGCCTGCTGGTGAAGAGCGGATTGTTCACCACGGCGGTTCATCGGCATTTCTTCAGCCATCTGTTGACGGAAGGTCGGCTCATCGCCGTCTTCGACTTTATCAACACCCGGCGCCTGTTCCCCATCGATAGTCGGGAGCGGTTCGCCTTGATGCTGGTGGGGCATACCGCGAATCACCGCGTCCGCTTCGCGATGGGATTGACCGAGGTGGCGGATCTGGCTCGCGAGGAACTGCTGACCGAGGTGAGCGCGGAGACACTCCGGCGGCTCAACCCGGTGACGGGGATGCTCCCGAGCACCAGCAGCCCCGAGGAACTGGACGTTCTGATCCGAACCACCGAGCTCAACGCGGCTTTTGACGATGTCTACCCGGCGGCGCGTTTTGGCCGCATCGTCCATCTCACCGCACATGCATCGGACATCGAGCGCCGCCCGGCCCAGGGGCGCATTCCCATCTACGAGGGGAAGTTTATCGAGCAGTATGACGGGCGCTTCGCGGGCTTCTCGGGAGTGCCACAAGCCGAGCGCTATGCGGCCAAGGCGCGAGCGCGGCCCATTCCTCCGGAGGCGAAGGCGGATCGACTGCTCGTGCCCGAGTCGCGCTTCTTCATCGATGCCGCGGCCTGGGAGGCACTGACCGCCCGCCACCGTGAGCCGTTTTCACTCTTCTGGCGCAACACGACCTCGGCCAGCAACCGGCGGACCGTGATCGCGACCATCCTGCCGCACCTGCCCACCATTCAATCGATTCAGCTCGTCCAGCTACCGGGGCGCCCGCTGCATGATCTAGCCCGGTTGCTCGCCGTGATGAATTCCCGCGTGTTCGATTACATGGTGCGACGGAAGCTCAACGGAATCGATCTCACGGCCACCGTCATCCGCCAGATTCCCGTGCCCGCGAATGACCGCTGGGAAGCGCGCATCTGCTTCCAGGGCGAGCGCACGTCGCTTGGCCGCCATGTGGATCGTCGCGTCTGCGCTCTGCTTCGGGACGATGCCCGGTTGGAAGGCTTCTGCGCCGGGCTCTCCTCCGAGTCGGCCGCGCGTCCGGAGGAGCGACGCGACCGGCAGCGGGAGATCGATCTGCTGATTGCCTGGGCCTATTCTATCGGTCCGGCCCAGCTTCGGTTCATGTGCCGCAACTTCGCCGAGGATCTCTCGAAGGACGAGACAGAGTGGCTGGCTGCGGATTCCAACTGGCCCATCGCCGCCTGACAGGCGGTTTCAGAAGATACCGAAGTGGCGGCCAGCAGGTGGATTGCGGTCGCTGGAGCTGCTCGCATTGATGACCTGCTGAATCAGTGTGGCATCGACCCGAGTCACCTCGTAGTGGTTCGGGCCGAGAGGCTGGAAGATGAGGATGGAATGCTGAAACCACTGCGCACTGATGGCGGTGAGTTTCTGGCCGGTGCTGGACTTTCCGTTCATCTGCAGGCGCCACGTGCCGTTCGTATTCCCCTGCTGCGTCATTGGGAATTTGATGGTGTTTCCGGAGTAATCGACCGCGTTGTAGCGCAACGTGATGGTCCGCCCCGTCATGCTGGTCGGTTTCACCCCGAAGAGTTGGAGTGTGCCGGTCGCCGATTGACGACCGCGTTTCGAGAGGTCGAGTTGGTTGATGGATCCACCTGTCAGTGCCCCGGTCTCAATCCAGAAGGCGCCTGGTACCGCGCCCGGGATTCCCGTCACCCCCGGAGCGGGTGAGGGCGCACTGGGAGCGGGCATCGGTACCGGGGGCGGCGGAATGGGGAGGGCCGCGCCGTACGCCGAGGAGTGACCGCCTCCTCCAGCGGAGGGGGCCGGGAGGATGCTCCGGGGAGCGAACAAACCTTGCAGGGCGTTCTGCGCGGCCGCCTGGCCGCCCGGGGGGGCGCTAGCTCCAGGAAGCACCTTCTCGTGGCGCGCTCGCCGGGTGGCCTCGGCCGGGACGAGCCCCGCCTGCTCCAACAGGGTGATTAGCGCCGAGTCGAGCTTCTGGATGTTTCCCTTCAAGCCGTTGAAGAACGCGCGGATTTGCTGCATCAAGGCCGTGCCGTCCGGGTCGCCCGCGCCGAACTCGACCAAGAGCGAGCCCTCGATGTTCTGGAACAGACCCGTCGTGGTCAGGTTCGAGGAGCCCACCAGGACGGCTCCGCCCTGGGGCCCTTCCAGGGCATAGACCTTGGGGTGGTAGATGATGTTCGACGGGGTGTAGGCCACGTAGACCTCCGCTGGCGCCGCGAGGAGCGCATGCAGTGCCTCCCGGGACGTCCCCTCCAGATCCACGCCAACGAACAGCTGGGAGTGTCCGCCGTTTGCCTGGAATTGCGTCAGCGAAGGAGCTAGGGCCCGCACACCGCTCTCGCTGGCGAAGGCCACGTACGCGGTGAATTGGCCAGATACCGTTTGCCACAGGTAATTCGAGAGTATGCTTCCGGCTTGTTCATCCAAGCCGTTGCCGAGTCCCTGTCCGAGGAAGCGGATTCGCATCATGAGCTCCTGGCTCAGAAGATACCGAAGTGGCGGCCAGGGCCTGGATTCCGGTCGCTCGACCTGCTCGCACGGATGACCTGATCGAGCAGTGTGGCGTCTAGCCGGGTCACTTCGAAGTGGTCAGGGCCGAGGGGCCGGAAAACGAGGATGGAGTCCTGGAACGAGTGTCCAGTGATGGCGGTGAATTTCTGGCCGGTGCTGGACCTACCGTTCATCTGCAGGCGCCACGTGCCATTGGTTCGCCCCTCTCGTGTCATGGGGAACTTGATGGTGTTTCCGGCGTAATCGATTCCGTTGTAGCGCAACGTGAGGGTCCGCTCCTCCTGGCGGGCCGGATCCACCCCAAAGAGATGGACCGAGCCGGTCTCCGACTGTCTACCCCTCATCGAGAGGTCGAGTTGGTTGCGAGCTCCACCCGTGAGCCTTCGGGTCTCAAGCCAGAAGGACCCTGGCACGGCGCCTGGGAGGCCGGCGGTGGCGGGGTAGTGCTGAGCGGGTACCTCGATCGGAATGGCGAGTCCATGCGTCAGGAAGTCCACGAGTACCGCCAGTGCCGCGCGTGAAGCGAAAGTTTGGAACTCCTCCTCCCTGGAGTAGTCCCCAAAGCCTGAAATACCCTCGATGAGCAGGTAGGGAATGTTCGCGCTCTGGAAGGCCGAGAACACGTCCAAAGCCGGCATCCTGTATGCGACTTGCGCACGATTCGGCCCCAATTTCCCGGTGCGCACGGTGATGGACGAAGCCACATGCGACTGAAACTTTTGCGCATCATCGCCAGCCAGTGCCGCCGGGTACGTGCCGCCGATGCGGCGGAACTCCGCGTCGAGCCGGGTGGGTTCAGTTCTGTAGGTGACAAGGCTCTGGGTTACGGGGTGGGGCGGCTTATAGGATTCGACAGCGGCAGGCTCGTGAGTCACGCCGCGTTCCGAGAGAAGAACCTCTCCGATCCGGAACTTGCCCCGCTCTACAATGCCAATTCCCATCAGCAGCAGGACCCGTGGCTGGTGTGTGGCGATCAACTCCTGGATCGCCGCAGATGCAGCATCTTTGTCGGCGTAGCCGACGGACGTCACAACCAACCGATAGTCCCGCTCCTCAAGTTGGGAGCGCAGCGAGCCGTGAAAGTACACTCTCCCTTGTTCGGTCTTCTCCTGTTTCACATTGGAGATGTTCAAGGCCTCGAGCACGGCGGGAAGTTCGGGCTGGAAGGCCGGGACGATGACGACGTCCACTGCACGGGTCCGCGGCAGGTCGAATTCCGTGTTCGTCCAGCCGATATGCGTGTTGCTGCTGTCGCTCGTGAAATTCCCTTGCACGTTGGACCATGTCCGCGGCCACGCGGTGAGCCTGAGCACGTCTTTGCTTGGCATCAAGGTGCCCAGGCTGTAGCCATACTGGAGCACGCCCTCGTGTGAGGTCTTCTCGTGGTAGGCGCCCGCTGTGAGCGACGCGAGGTGTGTATCGTCATTCCGTGACACACGGACCGAGATGGCCCTATCGTGAACATGGCTTGAGAGGTGAAGGTGGGCGTGGCGGTGAATCCAACTCGTGGCCTCGGCCTCATCCTGGAGCCAGCCACCCTGCAGCGGATGATGACTGAGCACGATAACGACTTCGTCGGGGCCGACATCGGGCTCGGTGAAGGCTGTTGTGAGTTGGCGGGTACCCAGCCTCAGTCTCCCGTGGTCGTTATCGTCCGACAGGAGCGCGGTGTTCAGCCCCACGATCCGGACGCGCCATCTGCCCCGCATCCGGAGGATGTGCCGCCAGTGAAGCTGCGCGCCCGGTGCTTCGGCGTCTCTCCGGTTCATGGGCGCGAAGTTCGCTGCGAACCTCAGGTAGTTCTCCAGCCGCGCACTCAGTTGGGCCCGTGCGGTCAAATCCGTCAGCGCCTCGTCGAGTGACACTTTCCCTTCGCGCAGGGCTCGGACGAGCGCCACGGTCGTCCCCGGCTTGTCCGCGGAGCGTTGAATGTCATGATTGCCGGGTACGACGAAGACCGCATCGAGGCCCAGCCCTGCGGACTTCGCGATATCAGCCAGCCATCGTGCCGCCTGCGTGTACTCATCCTTGTGAAGGGACGCTCCGCTGAAGGCGATGTCGCCCGTTACGAAGATCGCGTCGGGCCGCGGAACACCAGACTCGAGCATTTGCGCGATGTCCCGGCGCAGCTCGTCGAGCATCCGCCGCTGATCCTTGATGGGGGTACCGATGTGGAGATCGGAGAGATGGATCCAGCTGAAGGGCGAGGTCGAGGCCCGGGATTCCAGCCACTCGGGTGTCTCCGGCGCCGGTTTGTCTTGCGCCTGTGCGATCCGATACGACCGGCCGTCCATGGTGCGCAGCGTGAGTTCGTCACCCTCCACCGTTGTCCTGGCTGGTTCGTTGGGGCGAAGCAGAACTAGGCGCCGCCGTTGCGCGGAGTCAACCTCCAGGACGATGGGCACCGTCTCGGGCACCTCGACGGTCACCTCACCTCGGCTCTGAACCTGCTTCAGGAAGAACTCGTCCCCGGCCCAGGCTACCTCGACGTGGGCGGGGCGCGATTGTGTCCCGACGAGTCCCATATAGAAGCCGTCGAACGTCTCGTCCACCAACTCTATGGAGGGGCTCGCCAGATAGCCGCCACGCCGCTGGTTCGCCGCAACCACCAGTTGCAGCGCGGCGCTCGAATAGCGAACCCGGCCCGGCAGGCGTGGCCATGCCCCCAACGCCCACGAGGCAATCGCATCCCGCCGAGCTGGGCTGGGTTCATCGATCAGCGTTGACAGGACCTCGAGTAACTGCTCCTGGATCTCCGGCAGTGAAAGTGTGTCGGTCAGCCACCCGGCGATGATCCGCTCCTCGCGCTGGAGCAGCTCCGAAGAGTTGGCGTGCATCCGACGGATCACCTCGATGGCGCGTTGAAGCGTTCCCTGCTCGCGACGCAACTCTTCCCGAAGTGGCTCCAGGTGCTCGGTTCGGAGCACCAGGGCGCTGGAACTGTGTGCCAGCACCAGCTCGCTGAACCACAGATCGGCTTCAGCCGCCGCACTGGCACCCGTCAATGTCTCCAGGCGGAGTGCTCGCAGCAGCTCCGGCTCCACCCACGCGGCCAGAGCCGCCCGCTTCGCGAGCTCCAGCGCCCATTCGTTCTTCTGGCGCAATCGCTCGAGCGCCTTCGGCAGTGGGCTCATGGGATTCTGTTCCTCTGGCGCAGACTCCGGCGTACGTACCCGACGGTGGTTCCACGATCCCATTCGACGATCACCATGCGCTCCGCGAGTCCCTCGGGCCAACGGGATGGCGGATAAGGGACGAATGCCACTAGGAGGCATTGGGCGTTGCGAGCCGCGTCGGCGAACTTCCGCCAGGCCAGCGCAGAGGCCAGGGCGCGGTGGGGCGCGGCGTTGAGGTCGAAGCACGTGAGCGCCAGGATGGGCATCCCTGGCTGGAAGCGGTGTTCCCGCCAGTCACTCCGCGAGCCCACTCCGGTCCGCTGCGGCGAACCCTCGAAGGAGAGGACCTGTGCCAGCTCGCGGCCCACCACCGCATGGATGCGCTCGATCAGGAACCTCACGTCCGCGGAGAACGGCTCCATCGTCTCGGAGCGATCCACGAGCACCTGTGCGCCCGCGCGCAGGGTCGACCGGAGCTGACGAGGGAGGCGCTCGATGGGGCGCCGCTCTCCGATTCGTTTCAACAGCTCGTCGAGCAGCAGGGGCCCCTCGGGCCTGTGCGTCGCGACCGCGCCAGCGATGATGTTCCGCGTCCATGTGGGGCGGAAGAGGGGCTCCAACTCGAGCGATGCATTCCGCCGGCTTACTTCTGGAGGAGGTAGCTGCAGTTTCTTCTGGCTCAACTCCGGTGCTCGTCGCATGGGCCCGGATTCCTTCACCTCTTGGATCGTGAGCGGCGCTCCGCTGGTAGGGACCTGAAGTGGTCTGGTGGAAGAGCGTGGCGGCAGGGAGGGCTCTTCGACGGTCGTGGTGGATTCCTGCCGTGGAATGGCGGGTTCCTGGCTCTCCTGGTGCATCCCCTCATCGGGCTCGGAAAGCCCGAGCATCCGCGCGATCGTTCGCACGGAGTTCGCATCTGCGGCGCCCATGTGCGTGCAGGCCGTGAGCAGATCGCCCAGGTTGATGAGGGGGCGTTGGTTCATTTCTGGAACTGCTCCTCGTCGGTGGCTCCATGCTTCCACATCGCGAGTGACGCCACTTGGGTCAGTAGTTCGGAATCCACCTGCAGCTTTAGATGGATGCACGCCTGGACCGCGTCGAGGAACTCGGCGGTGCTCGGGGCGGGAAGATTCCTCACGAGGGCGTTGCGGCACTGCACCTCGTGGAGATCGCAGAGCTTGCCGAGCAGCTTCTCGTCCAACAGGGGGAAGTGGGAACGCGCGATCTCCTGGAGTTGCTTCCGGGTGTGTCGCTCGAGCTTAAAGACGACGCAGCGCCGGACGAAGGCCTGGGGCAGGGCACGCTCTTCGTTCGTGGTGATGAGCATCAGCACCGGGCGTTGGGGCTCGGCTTCGACGGGGAGGTTCAGCTCCGGCACGCGGAAGTGGCGCTGATCCACGACGACCAGCAGATCATTGGGCACGTCCGGGTCGGCCTTGTCGATCTCGTCGAGGAGCACCACGGTTCCGGGTTTGGGCTCCGCCTGCGCCGTGGCAGTGCCTCGCACCCCGTACTCTCGCGCGCTGCGGGGGGCATACGCCTTCCAGAGGACACCGGGCTCGACGAACCGCCGGTCGTGTTCGCCTCCGATCTTCTGCCCGGCCTGGGCCTCCGCCAATCGGCGGACCGCATCGAACTTCCAGAGCAGATCCTGCGCCTGGGTTCGCGAGGTAATGACCTCGCTCTCGTACTCCCAGCCGAGCAGGAAGGCCGCATCGGCCGCCAGCGACGATTTGCCTACTCCTGGCTCGCCTTGGAGGAGCAGGGGGCGCTGCGTGGCCAGGGCGACATTCACGGCCAGCTCGAGCAGCGGTTCGATGATGTATTTGCTCACGCCGGGAGGACGGGGGCGCTGGGGATTTGATTTGAACCTGGGGATGTCGGCCATGGCATCTACCTGGTGACGTACTTCTTGAGTGCGTTGAACTTCCGCGTGAGGTCCTCCGAGGCATCCTGAAACGCCTCGTACTCCTGCTGCTCGCGCTCGGCGTCGGTCAGCGGCTCCACGACGACGATTCCGGCGCGACGGTACTTCTCGTAGAAACCCGACTGCGCCGCATGGCTCACGAGGACCAGCAGCACGAGGTCCGGGAAGGCCTGCTGCACCTCAAGCAGCGCTTCGGCCGGAGGCGGCGGTTCGCCCTGAATCAGCGCGAAGGCGGGGCACCCGTCTTTTCGTTGAGCCCGAAGGCGCTCGTCGAGTTTCCTCGGGAAATGTTTGGTCGTCAGCTCGTTGCGGAGCTGCTCGATGAGCACCTGGCCCATGGGGGCCTCTCCGGGAGGACAGACAACCTTGATCCAGGTCGTCAGCCACCCCGGGTGCTGAGCGGTCTTGTAGCCGGCGCGGTGGATGGACCACAGCCCCGTTTCGTACCGGGACGCGTTGAAGGCAATCGGCTGCAGTGGCTGTTGGAGCGACCGCTGCTCCAACATCTGGATCACCTGCTGCTCGATCCACATCGTCGCCGCGAAATCGAGGATCTCGAGTCCCTCACCGGGCTCCAGGGCGTCGCAGATCTGCTTCACGCCGACGGAGGCCGCTTGGACTCCGCGCAGCATGGCCTCCGCCACCCGCTCGCGCTTGGGGGCCGCGGCCAGGTGCTCCACCCCCATCAGGTTCAGCGCCTTGATGGAGCGATCCAGGTAGTCCGGAGGGACGGGCTTGAGCCTCCGGCAGACCTCGGCGTGGAAGGGCGGGTTCTGGTGCAGCGCGAGCAGAGAGCTCGCGTCGGCCACCTTTTCGATGGGCACGACGTAGAGCGCGCCGGTTCGGGCGAGGACCTCGCCGGCCGGTCCCTTGCGGACCGGGCCGGTCTCCGTGATGAGGCCCACCACCGAGCCGTTGACCACGCAGGGGCTGCCCGAGAGGCCGGCGATGCGAGCCTCTCGCACGTCCGTTCCGTGGAGGACGATCGAGCTGCTGGTCCCCTGGATGACGCCGCTGGAGTACCCACCGTCATCCGGGTTCTCGTCCGGAAAGCCGAAGGTCACCCATTCTGGCTCGTCCGCCAGGCGCCGCTTCTCCAGCCGCAAGGGCTCCACGTCCGCCGGCAGATCCGCGCAGTGCAGCAGGGCCCAGTCGTCCTGGACGCTGTGGGCCTTCAGGTTCGCGGCCGTGACCGTGCGCTCCTGGTTCCCGAAGCGCAGGGTGATGGCGCCACCATGCATCTGGCCCTTCACCCGGCCCTCGATGACATGGAACGCCGTCAGGATGAGGCCATCTTCGCTGACGACGAAGCCCGTTCCCCGGCACGGGGTTCCATCGAGATCGAAGCGGATGCGCACGATCGCGTTCTTCTGGGGCTCTGTCAGAACGGTCGGCATCGTGTCGGGCGGGACTCGGAAGATAACCCCAGGTCACGTCTTGGGAGTGCTCCCCAGCATCTGGTCGAGCGCGGTGTCCAGGGTGAAGTCGGTGCCGAAGGCCGCCACGAACAATCCGAGCATTTCCGCCCACGTGCCGGTGAACCTGCTCTGGGTCACGACGTACGCGGCCAGCGACAGGAGCGTCGCCGGGACGAGCCCCCGCGCCAATCGGACCCATAAGAGGCTCTTGAGCGTCCGGGCCTGCACTAGGTGCAGGGGTTCGGCCACTCCCCCCACGAACACCACACCGGTCTGCCTCGTGACCTTCGGGTCGGGCCGTTCCAAGAAGGAGCGTGCCTTCGCGGCCGCGCTCTCCCACTCGCCCTCGGACGACCCGGAGGCCGTCGCGGTGGTGTCGGGCGTGGTGGAGCGGATCCTAGTGCGGCCCGTGGGAGTGGAGGCCTCCGTCACGAAGTGCGCGGTCCGGGTGAGTGCGTCGGTGATCTTGCCCTCTTTCAATGCCTCCTCGATGGATGCTCGTTCACGGGGGATGCCCTCGAGCTGCTCGTTGATGACCTGTCGGACCTTCCCCTCGAGCTTGGAGAAACCCCTGGCCAGGAGCTGGATCGCATCGTTGATGCGCGTTTGCCCGGATGCGTCTTGGAAGAGCTTGCCAGCCTGGTTCCGCAGGGTTCGTGCCTTATCGGCCTGTTTGAACGGCTCAAGCTCCAGTTGCCTCGCTGCCCCGTCCACGAGCAGTCCCATGCTCAGCATCACCCGTCGGATGAGCTCGCGCCCCTGCTTGCTGGCTTCGTGCAGTCCCCGCAGCCGCGCTTCGGCCGAGAGGGGCGGTGTCGCCAACTCGTCGGGAACGGCCTGGAGTGCCTGTAGGGCTTGCTCCTGAGCCTGCTTGACGTCATCCGTCACTACGGTGGTGGGCAGGTCCCGGATGAGCCGGGGCAACTCGGTACCCAGGTTGCGCGCCCACGTCGCGCCGTCACGGGCCAGAGCGACGAGCTGCTGTTGCATCTGCTGGTGGAGCTGGTTGGCGCCCTTGAGGTCGTCCACCACGAGTCTCTGGCGGGCCGCCTCACTCGCCTCGGCCAACGTGCCGAGCTTCAGCTCTGGCGGCAGCACCCAGGGCGCATTGACGGCCTCGAGGGTCGCGGTGATCTCCGCGAAGAGCTTGTTGCGTCTCTGGATGCGGGCGGCGGATACCTGCGTGAGCGCGGTGTTGGCCTCCTGGAGTGCCTCGGTCAGCGGCTTCGCGTCCCAGGCGCTCGCGGCTGTTTGGAGCCTCGTCCGCAGCCCACCAAGATCCTGAGTCTGCTCCGGGAAGGGATTGGTCTTCAGCTCCTGGTCGATCCGCGCCATCAGCTCCACGGCCTGGGACTTGAGAGTGAGAAGCTCCTGGCGCTGCTTGAGCCAGTTGCGGCAGATCCAGCCCACGATGGCCCCGACGAAGAAGATGACCGGGATCAACCAGCCGGGCCGTCGACTGTGGACCTCGAAGGGGATGAGGACGGGTGCCTGGAGCTGGGGAGCTCGCACTTCCAGGGTCCCGGTGGCGGTGCCTGGCGGGAATTCGCCCTCGAGCGCGATACCGGGTTCCTGATGGCCCCCGGGTCCAAGGATCCATGGCGATGAGTGGTTGCTCGTCTCGGAGTGGTTGATCCTCACGCGTCCCGTGATCGGTTCGGTCCCGAGTCTGGCGGGTCCCACCTGTGTGATGGACAGCTCGTTCAAGCGGGAGGTGTCCGAGGTGTTGTCGAGCTCCAGGGTGGTGGGGACCAACGTGTTATCCGCCCAGGGGGCGTTCAGCTCCCGATGGATGACCAGGGAGGCGATGGGCCGGAGCTGGGCCCCGGCATGGCTGAACTGAAGCGGAAGCTCCTGACTCTGCTCCGAGCCATCCGCCCGGGGCGCGAGGAGAACCAGCTTGACGTCATAGAGCCCGGGGCGGTTGACCTGCTCGAAGTCAACCTTGATCAAGAGCCCATCGGGGGTCGATTGCGGAGTCTGCTCCTGCTTGTGGGCGGGGCGGACTTCCACCCGGAAGGCCTCGCGCAGCGTGGGGCGCACCTGCTGGTTGAGTTCGACCGAGGCGACGTAGGCCTGGAGCTGCTCGAGGGGAACCGGGCCCGTCTTGCGCACGGGGACGAAGACCTCCTTGTGCGCGTCATCGTCAATGAGGGCGATGGTGTGGGAGTTGCGCAGCTCGACCAGCGAGGGCGGCACGGCCTCCGCGTAGGCCCGCTGCCCCCCACCGGAGACACACCAGCCCACGAGGACGAGCGCGAGGACGCTTCGCTGGGGGAAGGTGTATGGCCACAGGACTTTCACGCGAATCCCCATGAGGCGGGCGGGAATCCGTGAGGCGTCCCGCAGCGGCGATGCTTCAGCTTCCGGGGATTCGACCAGACCTGGGGAGGTTCAACAAGGCGGATGCACAAAGAGCCCAGGATGTGGACGCCATCGTTCTCTGTGATGCGTGGGCATCTTCACCGCCAACAGATGGGGCTGAACGGCCGGTGGCCTCATTCTCGGCATGGAGTGCTCAGCCGTCGCGCCCCGTCGTCCAGCGCAGCCCCCCTCTCCGCGCGGGGGCGCGTGCACGGTCTGAATGTAGCGTGACACGTTCGGTCTCGGCTGGTCAGCGTAGTATGCCTGGATGAGTCCGAGGTTCATCTGGTGCACTTGCGGTAGGGCTCGAACATGCGCACCCAGTCCCAGGCGATAGGACGCATGAGAGCCCTGTTGAGGAGGGCACCAAGGGCTTGGCGCCGGGCCGAGTGGAGAGGCGGTGCAGCCCCTTTGGGCACACGCATGCATAGGCCGCTCTCCCATGAGGTGCGCGGCAGGGGTCTGGGCCTCTTGGCTGTGGCGGCTTGAGCGGTTTGAGCCTCAACGCTGCGCAGCCTGGGGTGGTCCTCGCGCTGGGGCTCGCATCACAAGCCGCGAGGGCGACTCCGAGTGCTCCACGCTGGCGGCTCTCTGGGGCACCACGAAGGACGTGAGCACGTACCGGTTGAGGCGGCCAGCCATCGCTAATGCCGTGATGGGGCGCTTCCATGTGCCCCCCAGTGGTCCCTCCATCGCGGATTGGAGGGGGCGGGGGCCGGACGGAACCGGGAGCCCTAGAGAACGCCATGCCGACTGCTACAGGGGCTTTGCTTGTACGCAATTTGTACGTAACTGACTGAACGCCCGCGGACCCGTCCGAACAGTTTGGGCCTCGCCGCGAACCGCGCCAATCACCTGAAATCAGAGGGAAAAAGGTGGCGGTAGAGCACGGGAATCGAACTCGCCAGGGACGCCTCTCGGCGCCCCTCACCGGTTTTGAAGACCGGGCCGGCCACCAGGTCCGGAGGCCCTACCGTCGGCGATTACGCCGGACCCTCCAGACCTCGTCAACCTGGGCGCACGGCGTCAGCGTGCCTTCTGCGGCGCCCGTCCTGCCTTCAACCCGGGCAAGCCCTTCACCAGCGTGGACACCAGTACCTGCGCCAACTCCTCCGCGGGCGTGCCGGGCCACCCGGTGCGGTACTCGGTCCTGGGGCCGGGCCTGGTGCGCCCATCGGCCTCTTCAACCCGTTCATGCGCGAGCTGGGGGAGATGCACGACCTGCACACCACGCCCGTCATCATGGACGACTCGGCGCTGCGGGCGCTGCTCGGCGGCGTCCACAAGACGCCGTACCACGAGGGCATCCGCGGCACGCTCGCGGCGCTCAGTCCAGCCCCCGCTGCCACAGGTCATCCTCATCCAGCCCCATGAGGTGCCCGACCTCGTGCATCACCGTGATGCCAATCTGCTCGATGAGCTCCTCGCGGGTGCGGGCGAAGCGCTCCAGGTTCTTCTGGTACAGCACGATGGACGCGGGGACGTGGTCGAACGCGTTCGTCACGCTGCGCTCGCCCACCGGCAGGCCGCGGAACACGCCAAGGATGCTCGGCGACAGCGGCGGGTCCTCACCCAGCAGGTCCTCGTCCGCGGGCAGGTCCTCCACGGCGATGGTGACGTTGTCCAGGTACTGCTTCGCGTGGTGGGGGAGGGAGCGCACGGCCGCCTCCACGGCGCGGTCGAACTCGGCCTCGCCCAGCTCCACCGGCGGGAAGAACTCCCCGGGCACCAGGGCCTGGGCCCGCGAGAAGCGGCGCTGGGCCTCCTTGTCGTCGCCGCTCCGCTCCGCCATCAGCCCCAGATAGTGGTGGGCCCACGCCTCGTCGGGCGCGTCCTTCAGCACCTTGTCGAAGGCGGCCCGCGCCTCGTCGAAGCGGCACAGCTCGAAGAGGGCGATGCCCCGCTCGAGCTGCGCGTCGACCGAGCGCGGCATGTGCTCGAGCGCCGCATCCAGGCTCACCAGGGCCCCCCGGCAGTCGCCCACCTGGTTGAGGCCCATGCCCTCCAGGAGGAGGAATTCGTAGACCATCTCCACATCGCCGGCCCTGTGGGCCAGGCGGCGGGCGCGCGCACACAGGCCCAGGCCTTCCTCCACGGCCTCCCGGTCCTCGCCCGCGCGGCAGATGAGGCAGTCCGCGGCGCCCAGGAGCACCTCCAGGTGGTCCGGGTCCACCTTCAGCGCCGCGCCGAAGGCCCGGCCCGCTTCCTCCAGCCGGCCCAGCTCCACCAGGGCGGCGGCGCGCAGGTGCAGCGCGTCGAGGAGGCCGGGGGACTGGGCCAGGACGCGGTCCACGGAGGCCAGGGCCGCCTCGAAGTCGCCTGCCTCGAAGGCCCCTGCCGCCGCGTCCAGCGCCTCCATCCCAGCCACCCCCGCTCGCTTCGGCATCCGCGTCCCCATGGGGCCGCGACATATGAAGCGGTGCACTTCGTTGTCAACGCCGCGTGCGGCTGTTACGTTCCACCGCCCGTCCTGGTGCGGCGCTCGGTCCCGTGAACATCCTTGTCGTCGACGACGATCTCGAACTCTGCACGATGCTCTCTCGCTTCTTGGAGATGCATGGGTTCACGGTCTACTCGGCGTCCGATGCGCTCCAGGCGCTCGACGTGCTGGAGCGCAACCAGGTCAGCATGGTCATCACCGACTACGTGATGCCCCACATGGACGGCATCCAGTTCACGGAGATGCTGAAGGCGGACCCCCGGTTCCAGAGCGTCCCGGTGCTGCTGATGACGGGCAGCGAGGACGGCTCGGTGACGGACCGCGGCCTGCGCAAGGGCGTGGCGCTGACGCTCCGCAAGCCCCTGGACATGGGCCAGCTCCTCACCCTGGTCCGCTTCGCGGAATAGCCCCGGGGGGCCTGCCCGGAAGGGCGCCCGGGGCCGTCCGCTCGCCTACACGTCCACCCTTCCTGGTTGACATCGTTGAAGCGGCCCTTATGTTGGCGCTCGCCATGGCCGAGTGCTAACGGCCCGTGTCGTACCAGTAAAATCCCCCAGCAAAATCAGGAGGTTGCGATGGCAGCGAAGGAGATTTTCTTCCATCAGTCCGCGCGTGAGGCCATCCTGCGCGGCGTCCGCACCCTGTCGGACGCGGTCGCGGTGACCCTCGGCCCCAAGGGCCGGAACGTGGTCATCGAGAAGAGCTTCGGCTCCCCCACGATCACCAAGGACGGCGTGACGGTCGCCAAGGAGATCGACCTCGAGAACAAGTTCGAGAACATGGGCGCGCAGATGGTGAAGGAGGTCGCGGCCAAGACCTCCGACAAGGCCGGCGACGGCACCACCACCGCCACGGTGCTGGCGCGCGCCATCTACGAGGAGGGCCTCAAGCTGGTGACCGCCGGTCACAGCCCCATGGACCTCAAGCGCGGCATCGACAAGGCCGTCGAGGTCGTCGTGGGCGAGCTGAAGAGCCTGTCCAAGCCGACCGCCGACAAGAAGGCCATCACCCAGGTGGGCACCATCTCCGCCAACGGTGACGAGACCATCGGCGCCATCATCGCGGACGCGATGGAGAAGGTGGGCAAGGAGGGCGTCATCACCGTCGAGGAGGCGAAGGGCCTCGAGACGACGCTCGACGTGGTCGAGGGCATGCAGTTCGACCGCGGCTATGTGTCCCCGTACTTCGTGACCAACCGCGAGCGGATGGAGGCCGTCCTGGACGACCCCTACATCCTCATCAGCGAGAAGAAGGTCTCGTCGATGCAGGACATGATTCCGCTGCTGGAGCAGGTGGCGCGCGCCAGCAAGCCGCTGCTCATCATCGCCGACGACATCGAGGGCGAGGCCCTGGCCACCCTGGTGGTCAACAAGATCCGCGGCGTGCTGAACGTGTGCGCGGTGAAGGCGCCGGGCTTCGGTGACCGCCGCAAGGAGATGCTGCAGGACATCGCCGTCCTCACGGGCGGCACGGTGGTCAGCGAGGACCTGGGTCACAAGTTCGAGACCCTGACGCTGAACGACCTGGGCCGCGCCAAGCGCGCCACGGTGGACAAGGACAACACCACCCTGGTGGACGGCGTGGGCACCAAGGCGGCCATCGAGGGCCGCATCAAGCTCATCCGTGGGCAGATCGAGACGGTCACCAGCGACTACGACCGCGAGAAGCTCCAGGAGCGCCTGGCGAAGCTGGTGGGCGGCGTGGCCGTCATCAACGTCGGCGCGGCCACCGAGACGGAGATGAAGGAGAAGAAGGCCCGCGTCGAGGACGCGCTGCACGCGACCCGCGCGGCCGTCGAGGAGGGCATCGTCCCTGGCGGCGGCGTGGCCTACCTCCGCGCGCTGCCCGCGCTGGAGAAGCTGAAGCTGGGCGGTGAGCAGGACTTCGGCGTGGACATCATCCGCCGCGCGCTCCAGGAGCCGCTGCGGAAGATCTCCAGCAACGCCGGCGTCGAGGGCGCCGTGGTCATCAACAAGGTCCGCGAGGGCAAGGGCGCGTTCGGCTACAACGCCCGCACGGAGACCTACGAGGACCTGGAGAAGGCCGGCGTCATCGACCCGACGAAGGTGGAGCGCACCGCGCTGCAGAACGCCGCCTCCGTCGCCTCGCTGCTGCTGACCACCGAGGCCATGGTCGCCGAGCGCCCGAAGGGCAAGGCCAAGGGCGGCGCCGGCGCCGGCATGCCGGACTACGGCGGCGACGACATGGACTACTGAGCCGCTCCGGAGGGCTCGGGACCCGTTGAGGGCCCGGGCCGTCCGGGCCTCGGCGGTCGAACGGCCCCGGATGCCTCCTCGCGAGGCGCCGGGGCCGTTGTCGTTTCAGGGCACCCGGCCCACGAGGCCGCCGGTGCCGCTCTCCTGCGAGGTGTAGAGCAGGGTGTCGCCGTCCACCAGCAGGCCGCCGGGCCCCACGCCCTCCGGCCCCACGGGCTCCAGGGCGCTGGACGCACAGGTGCTCACCCGGCGCAGGAAGTCGGTGCCGCCGGTGCTGGCGTCCTTGAAGTAGAGCGTCCCGTGCAGCTCCACGGGGAAGGCCGGCCCCTGGAGGCCGGTGGCCACGACCTCCGCGGCGCCGCCCTCGCGCGGCAGGCGCAGCACGCGCCCGTTGCCGCCGCCACCCTCGGCGATGAGGAAGTGCGTGGGCGTCACCTCCAGCGACGCGCCCGCGGTGATGCTGCCGTCGCGCAGCGTCGCGGGGGCGCTGCCGTCCAGCGGCACGGTGTAGAGGCCGGGATTCTCGCCCGCGGCGACCAGGAACCACACGTCCTGGCCCACCACCCGCGCGCCGCGCACCTGCGTGTAGCCCGTCCCCGCGAAGAGCTCGCGCCGGTTGCCGCCCGTCACGTCCACGCGCACCAGCCGGCGGTGCGACGTCGCGATGACGAGCACGTCCCGGTCCCCCAGGCGCGCGGGCAGGACCTCCGTGCCGCCGATGGTGACGTTGTTCACCGTGGCGTCGAGCGGCCGCTCGTCCCGGGTGCCCGTCGCCTTGTCCACCCGCCACAGCCCGTCCAGGTCGAGCACGTAGACGAACTCCGCGTCCACGGCGAGGGCGTCCGGGGCCCGGAAGCCGGTGGCCATTGGCACCGCGTCACCGCCGCCGCGCGGCAGCCGGAGGAGCCGCCCGGGGCCGGGCTGGGGCTGCTGGGGATTCAGGGAGTGCGACTCCACGACGTAGAAGTTCCGCTCGTCCGAGGCGAGCCGCCGAGGCGTGTTCAGCCCGCTGAGCAGCACGGTGCCCGGTCCCGGCGCCAGCGGCTCGCAGCCCGCATCACCGCTGCCCGCGTCGTCGGCGCCGCCATCGCCCGTGCCCGCGTCCCGGCTGCCACCCGCGTCCGGTCCGTCTGGTTCGGGGGGCTTGTCGGAGGAGCAGGCCACGCCGAACAACAGGACGGACAGGAGCACGAGTCTCATGGTGCCTCTCGTTTGAAGGCGCGGTTCAGCTCGCGGCTGAGCGCCGTGGCGTCGGACATCAGCTTGGGCAGGCACGCGGCGGCGCCTGCCCGGAGCGATTCTAGCGCCGTCTCCATGGTCAGGTGTTCAGCCAGGACGACGAAGGGCGCGCCCTGGGCCAGCGCCTTGCCCAGCTCCAGCGCCTTGCGGCCGTAGGCCGGCGCGAAGTCCCAGCTCACCACCACGCCCACCGGCGGCTCCAGCGCGGCCAACTCGGTGGTGTTCAGCACGCGCGCCTCCAGGCCCACCAGGGCCAGCGCGCCGGCAATCTGCGCCGCCGTCGCCGGGTTGTCCTCCAGCACGTCCACCCGCCGCATTTCGGGGTTCGCCGCCAGCGGGGCGGGGGCGGGCTTGTGGGACAGCGTGGCGCGCAGCAGGGAGCGCACCTCGCGGATGTCGTCGAAGGGCTTGAGCAGGTAGTCCACCACGCCCAGCTCCAGGGCCTGCTGCGTCGTCACCAGCGACGGGTAGCCCGTCATCAGGATGACACGCGAGTCCTCGTGCAGCCGCCGCGCCTGCTGCGCCAGCTCCAGGCCGGACATCCCGGGCAGGTTCTTGTCGGTGACGATGAGGTCCACCGGCGACTGGTGCAGCAGCTCCAGCGCTTCCTCGGCGCTGGCCGCTTCGATGACCTCGCACTCCTTGCCCATCAGGTCGCGGAAGACCATGCGGATGATGATCTCGTCATCCACCACCAGCAGCCGCTGCTTCTGCGTGAGCGGGGCGTCCGTCGCGGGGAAGAGCACGCGGAACACGGTGGCGGGCGGCGGAACGTCGTTCAGGACGCCGGGCGGGGCCAGCTCGATGCGCGCGTGGTGCTCGCGGGCGATGCGCTGGCACACCGACAGGCCCAGGCCGGTGCCCCGCTTGTTGGCGGTGACGTACGGCTCGAAGATGCGGGCGCGCAGCTCCCGGGGGATGCCTGGGCCCCAGTCCGCCACGTAGAGGGCAGGGGAGGGGCCCTCCATCGTCAGCACCACCTTCACCCGGCCGCGGCCCGCCATGGCGTCACGGGCGTTGTTGAGCAGGTTCAGCGTGAGCTGCTCGATGAGGCGCGCGTTGCCCTGGATGGAGATGCCCTCGGGGGCCTCCACCTCCAGGGAGATGCGGGAGGAGTCCGGGTTGAGGCTGAAGTGCTTCGCCGCCGCCCAGATGGGGGCCGCCAGGGAGAGGCGCTGCTGGGAGGCGGGGCGCTCGCTCGACAGGCGGATGAAGTCGGAGACGATCTGCTCCATCCGCTCCACCTGGGACAGCAGCAGGCGCAACGGGCCGGGGGCGGCGCCGTCTTCCGCCAGGAGCTGTGCGTAGGCCTTCACGCCGAGCAGCGGCTGACGCAGCTCGTGCAACACCTCCGCCGCCAGTTGCGAGGACTGTGCACCCGCACGCTGTAGTGCCGCCGCCGCTGATCGCGCGGCCGTCAGGTCCCCTGCCTCCACGGCCTGGAGCAGTTGGGCGAGCGGCGCGGGCATTTCCATGTCGCGAGCATGGCGGAGGCAGGCGCTGGGACGCAACGCACCCGGAGGGAATCCGTTGACCCAGGCTCCCGCGGCACGGATGCTGGCTGGCGCGTTCATCACAATGTCCGGAAAACCGGACGCCGCCGCCGGCCTCGGGAGGGCCTCCATGCCGCAGACCAACCCGTTCCACTCGCTGGTTCCCCGGAAGATGACGGATACTGAGCTGGCCCGCTCCATCCGCCTCAACATCGAGGCGGAGCTGGACGCCATCAACCTCTACGCGGCGCACATCGACGCCACCGACAACGAGGACGCGAAGGCCATCCTCCGGCACGTCATGGACGAGGAGCGCGAGCACGCGGCCCTCTTCTGGGAGCTCATCGCCCGGTTGGATCCGGAGCAGGCGGCGCACGCGAAGGAGGCCGTGGAGAAGTACCGGCTCATCACCTCCGGCGCGTCGCACGAGGCCGTCGAGGCCGTGGGCAAGGAGGGGGCGGCGCCGGCCCCGTCCGAAGTCACCCCGGAGAAGCGCCTCACCGTGGGCAGCATGCGGCGGTAGCCGTCCCCGGCTCCGGTGGGCTGAAGCCCCTCAGGCCGGGCTGTTGGCCTGCCGGCGCTCCGCGGGGGGCGCCTCCAGGTCCTTCGCCGCCATGTAGACGACGTTCCTCGAGCCGCGCTTGCCTCGGTACATGGCCCGGTCCGACAGGTCCAGGAGCGTGGCCTTGTCCTGGGCGTGCTCGGGGAAGCTGGCCACGCCGATGCACGTGGTCAGCTTGAGCGACAGCCCCTCACGCGCCAGGAAGTTGTGCGTCTCCATGGTGCGGCGGATGCGCTCGGCCACCTTGAGCGCGCCCCCGGAGTCGGTGTTGCGCAGCACCACCACGTACTCGTCTCCGCCGTAGCGGGCGACGACGTCGTGGTCTCTCACGCAGCCCTTCACCACGCGCGCCGCCTCCACCAGCACCTTGGAGCCCACGAGGTGTCCATGGGTGTCGTTGATGGACTTGAAGTGGTCCAGGTCCAGGAACAGCAGGCTGAAGGTGCGATGCGACTGGAGCGCGTCCTGGACCTCCCGGTCCACCACCAGGTGCAGGTAGCGGGTGTTGAACAGGCGGGTGAGGTCGTCGACGTAGGCCAGGTCCTCCACCGCCGCGAAGCGCCCGAGGTTGCGCAGCGCGAGCGCCCAGTTGCGCACCAGGAAGCTGGCCGTCTCGCCCGTCCACTCCGCGGCTGGCCCGCCGAAGAAGAGCACCGCGTGGCCCAGCACCGCGTCGCCCTCCAGCGCGGGGAAGGAGAGGGCGCGGGGGAAGGGGACGTCCAGGCCGTCCAGCTCGCGCGGCGCGCGGGCCCCTTCGAGGCGCTCGATGAGCGCGGCGGTGAGGGGCTCCTCCATGCCCGCGGGCAGGCCGCTCGTCCCGTGGCGCCGCAGCGAGGAGGCGGCGTCGCGCTCCAGCAGCACCACCGCGCTGGCGGAGGCCATGCTCTGCAATGCGCTGGTGGCCGCCACCGCCAGCCGCTCGCGGTCCATGGTGGTGGCGATGCGCTGCCCCGCCTCCAGCATGGCCACGTGCCGCCGCAGCGACGCGTTCTCCTGCATCAGGTCACGCGTGGTGAGCGCCCGGCGCACCGCGTGCTGGAGGGCCTCGGGGGCCACCGGCTTCACGAGGTACTCCGCCGCGCCGCTCTTGATGGCGCGCACCGCGGGGTCCACCTTCTCCAGCCCGGTGATGACCACGACTTCCACGCCGGGGTGCCGCTCCCGCACGTACCGCAGCACCTCCATGCCGTCGCCGCCGGGGAGGATGAGGTCCGTCACCACGGCGTCGAAGCGATCGCCCGCGAGTGCTTCCCTGGCTTCCTGTAGCGTGCCCACCGCCGTGACGACGTGTCCCACCGCGGTGAGGTAGTCGCCGTAAAGGGTGCGGGCGACCTTTTCGTCGTCGACGAGGAGGATGCGCGCCATCTCCCATCGGCTTAGCACCAACCGGTGGAACGCTGCTAGGGTCGCCCCCCGTGTCCCCCTTCGAAAGCGGCCGTCGGCTCTGCCTTCTCGTTGAGGCCGGGGAAACCCGTTACGCCGTGGAAGCTACGTCTGTCATGGAAGTGGCGATGCCGGGCGCCAATGGCAGCAGCCTGCGCGGCGTGCTGGAGGTGAAGGACCTCTCCGCGCTGCTGGGCGGGCCACCGGAGGAGGGGCCGGGGATGGTGGTGGTGCTCGACGTGAGCCCGACGCTGGCCGTGCGCGTGCGCTCCGTGGTGGAGGTCGCGGACGTGGCGCGCGCCCCGTTCTTCCTGCTGCCGCCGGGGCTGGCGGACTCGCTGGCGCCGCTGAGCCGGGGCGCGGTGCTGCACAAGTCGCGGCTCTACCTGGAGCTCATCGCGGAGGCGCTGCCACACCGGGTGGGGTCGATGTCCGCGTCGGGGCCCGCGCGGCCGGTGCACTGGGCGGAGAGCGCGCCGGACCGGGCGCTCGTCTTCGAGTCCCAGGGGCGGTTGTTCGGCGTGCCCCTGGGCCTGGTGTCGCAGGTCATCAGCCGAGGGGAGGCCTTCAGCGTCCTGCCGGTGCAGAGCGGGCCGGTGGCGGGTATCGTTCCGCATGACCAGGTGCTGTGGCCCGTCTGCTCCGTCCCCGCGCTGCTGGGGGAAGCGCCCCTGCCGGAGGCCTTCATCGTGCTCACCGAGCTGGCCGGCCGGAACGTGGGGTTGACGGCCACACGGGTGCTCGGTGTCCTGCAACGTTTCGAGCCGGACGACACCGCGGGCTGCTTCCGGGCCCCGGGCTTGAGCGAGCCCGTGTCGTTCCTGGACCTGCAACGCATGTTTTCTTGATCGTCCCAGAGGGCAACTCGTAAGCTGCCCCGCTTGTCAGACTGCCGCGAGTCAACCCTCGCGGTGGGAAACACCAACGAATTCAGGGGAGTGGATGCTCCCCGAGGCCCGAACCGATGCCCAAGAATCTGCTGGTCGCCGATGACTCGCTCACCATTCGCAAGGTGATCGGGATGATCTTCGCGACCGAGGACTTTCAGGTGACCGCGGTGGACAACGGGCTGGACGCCATCTCCCGCACCCGCGAGCTGCGTCCGGACGTCGTGCTCGCGGACGTCATGATGCCGGGCAAGAGCGGCTATGAGGTCTGCGAGGCCCTGAAGAACGACCCGGCCACCCAGGGCATCCCGGTGATGCTGCTGGCCGGCACCTTCGAGGCCTTCGACGAGAACCGCGCCCGCGCCGCCCGTGCGGACGACCACGTCACCAAGCCCTTCGAGAGCCAGGTGCTGCTCGACAAGGTGAAGGCCCTGGTCGGACAGAAGTCCAACACCCTGCCGGCGTCCATCGCCACGCAGGTGCGTCCCGCTGCGGCCCAGCCCGCTCCCGCGGTCGCCGCGCCCCAGCCGGGGCCTCGCGCCGCGCCGCCGCCGGGTGCGCGCCCTGGCGTTCCTCCGGGGCCTGGGATGCCGCGTCCTCCGGGGCCTGGGATGCCGCCGCCGGGTGCTCCGGGCGCGCCGCGTCCTCCAGGGCCCGGGATGCCGCCGGGCATGGCCCGTCCTCCGGGTCCCGGCATGCCGCCGGGTGCGCGTCCTCCGGGGCCTGGAATGCCGCCGGGGGCCCGTCCGGGCGTCCCGCCTCCGCCGGGGGGCCCCGCGCCGGGCGTGCCGCCGCGTCCTGGAATGCCGCCGGGCGCCGCGGCGCGTCCG
>JAFAAN010000129.1 GCA_023426545.1 Pseudomonadota bacterium | reverse complement strand
CGCCATCATCAGCGCCGACCAGTCCCTGCCCTACGGCCGCGTCATGCGGCTCATCGACGTGGTGAAGGGGCAGGGCATCGCGAAGTTCGCGCTCAACATCGAGAAGGACGTGGCCCCCGCGGCCGCGGCCCCCGTGCCCTGAGGCGAGGCGTCAGTCCATGAGTCAGGCGGTCCTCGACAATGCTCCCTCGGTGCCCCCGCACGACCGCTCGCTGGTCGTGGTGGGCGCCTTCCTGTTCGTGTCGCTGGGGATTCACGTCGGCGGCTTCTGGGCGCTCGGCGACGGTGCCGCCCGCGCCCGTCCGGCGGCCCCGCGCCCGGTCGAGATGGTGATGGTGGAGGTGCGGAAGCCGCCTCCGCCCCCGCCTCCGGAGGAGGTGAAGCCAGAGCCTCCCCAGCCGCCGCCTCCCAGGCCGAAGGCCGTGAAGCCGCCCCCGGTGAAGGTGGCCGAGGTGCCCAGGCCCGCGCCGCCGCCCGTGGACGCACCGCCTCCGCCCAACGACACGCCGCCCCCTTCCGCGAAGCCCGCGCCCCTGGTGGTGGGGCTGTCGATGTCCTCCACCACCAGCGCCGGAGGCTTCGCCGCGCCCGTGGGCAACACGCTGTATGGAAGGACGGGCCCCACCGCGAAGGCGCCCGAGGAGGTGAAGGCGTACAGCGCGCCGAAGTACGCGCCCATCTACCAGGTGGACTCGGAGCCCACCGTGGCCTCCGAGGTGAAGATTCCCTATCCGGAGGAGGCGCGCCGCGCGGGCGTCGAGGGCACCGTGACGCTGTCCATCACCATCGACCACGAGGGCAAGGTGGTGGCGGTGAAGATTCTCAAGGGGCCGGGCTACGGGCTCGACGAGGCGGCGCGGGACGCCATCCGCCGGTTCCGCTTCAAGCCCGCCATCAAGGGCGGCGAGCCCGTCTCCACGGAGATGAAATACTCCTACACCTTCTTGCTCGATTGATGCCGGCCCTCACGCTGGGAGAGAGGCGGAGCGGGGGCGTGCCCGGCACGTCGGGGGCACCCCTCCCCACAGGCGCCGCCGGGATTCCACCTCGCCTTCGCTCCGTCTCTCTTTCAGCGGGAGCGGCAACCTCCTCACCCGTATGCTTGCACACGCCATGTCCTCCACATTGAAAGCCCGAGGCGCGCTCGCCATGGCCTCGCTCCTGTTGGCGGCGCCCGTGCTCGCGCAGGAGCCGCAGGCCAGCCCTCCTCCCGCGGACGCGGCCGTTGCTCCACCAGCGCAGGCCCAGCCCACCATCACCCGGCCACCCGAGCTGATTCAGCAGGTGGAGGCGCAGTACCCACCCGAGGCGCTCGCGCAGGGGCTCACGGCCTCCGTGCGGCTCATCATCACCATCGCGGATGACGGCTCCGTGGCCGAGGTGCTGCCCACCGAGCCGGTGGGCAACGGCTTCGACGAGGCGGCCACCGAGGCGGTGCGCCAGTTCCGCTTCTCGCCCGCCGAGGTCGACGGCGTGCCCGCGGCGGTGCAGGTGGAGTACGTCTACCACTTCACCCTCAGCGCGCCCGCGCCGGAGGAAGGCGCGGAGGAGGCGAAGGCGGAGCAGCCCAGGGCCACGCTCACCGGCCAGCTCATCTCGCGCGGCAGCCGCTCGCGCGTGCCCAACGCCACCGTGCGCTGCGGAGACGAGGCGGACGCGCCCGAGGTGATGTCCGACGACGACGGCCGCTTCACGCTCGAGGTGCCCGCGGGTGTCTGCGAGGTGCGCGTGGTGGCCTCCGGCTTCCAGCTCTACCAGACGAAGGAGGACCTGAAGCCGAACGAGACGACGGAGGTGAACTTCTACCTGGCGCCTTCGGGCGGCGGCCTGGAGACGGTGGTGCGCTCCGAGCGGCCGAAGAAGGAGGTGGTGCGCCGCACCATCACCCGCGAGGAGGCGCAGAAGACGCCGGGCTCCTTCGGAGACCCCATCCGCGTCATCCAGTCGCTGCCGGGTGTGGCGCGCGCGCCCTTCATCTCCGGCGAGCTGCTGGTGCGCGGCTCGAACCCGGGCCAGACGTCGACGATGATGGACGGGGTCCAGATTCCCCTCCTGTTCCACCTGCTCGGCGGGCCCTCGGTCGTCAACGCCGAGTTCATCGACCAGCTCGACTTCTATCCGGGCGGCTATGGCAGCCAGTACGGCCGCGCGGTGGGCGGCATCGTCGAGGTGGGGACGCGCAAGGGCGCCTCGGACACGCTGCACGGCTCGGTGAAGGTGGACCTGCTGGACGCGGGCTTCTTCCTGGAGAGCCCGATTACGGACGGCATCAGCGTGGCCGCCGCCGCCCGCCGTTCCTACATCGACACGATTCTGCCCGCCGTCCTGCCGAAGACGGAGGGCGGCACGCTCTCCGTGGTGCCGCGTTACTGGGACTACCAGCTTCGCGTGGACTTCGGCGCGAAGCGGGGAGCGGCCAGCGATGACACCGCGGCGACGGCGGGGGGGGCGCGCAGCTCCGGCTACATCATGGCCTTCGGCAGTGATGACCAGCTCCGCATCGTGTCCACCGGTCCCAAGACGGAGCGGGACCTGGAGCTGGACACGCGGACCAACTTCCACCGGGTGAAGGGCGACTGGACCTACCGCAAGGGCGCGATGTGGTCCGTGTTCACGCCCTTCGTCGGCATGGACCGCAGCAACATCGACTTCGGGCTCGCGCGGCAGGAAGGCACGACGTACACGCTGGGCGCCCGCGAGGTGCTGGGCATCGAGCTGTCCTCCGCGCTCACGCTCCGCACCGGCCTGGACCTCGTCTTCGAGCACGAGCGCTACGACGTGTCGTTCCCCGCGCTGGGGGGCCTCGAATACGTGCCCTTCCCCGGCGCGGAGCCCGTGGGCCAGCAGTTGGAGGAGCAGATTGCCCTGAACTCCTTCGACGGTGCGCTGTTCCTCGAAGCCGACTTGAAGGTGGGGCGCTTCACCTTCACGCCGGGCGTGCGCGGCAATCTCCAGTCGGTGGGGAGCACGCGGAACCTGGCGCTGGACCCCCGGCTGTGGGTCCGCTACGCGGCGACCTCGCGCACCAACCTCAAGGGCTCGCTGGGGCTCTACAGCCAGCCGCCGGAGACGTTCCGCTTCATCCCCATTCCGTACGGCAACCCGGAGCTCGCCTACCAGCGCGCCTTCCAGAGCAGCCTGGGCGTGGAGCACCGCATCACCGACGTGCTCAACGTGGATGTCACCGGCTTCTTCAACCGCCGCTTCAACAACATCGTGGCGCCTGGCCAGCTCGTCACCAACGAGGGGGGCGGCGTCTTCACGCTGCCGTACTCCAATGACGGCATCGGCCGCGCGTATGGCGTGGAGGTGATGCTGAAGAAGGAGCGCGCCTCCGCGATGGACAAGTGGTCCGGCTGGCTCTCCTATACCTTCAGCCGCGCCGAGGATGGCCGCACGGGGCCCCGGCCCCAGGGCGGGGGCCTCTTCGGCGGAGGCAGTGCGCCCGAGGACTCGACGTACGGGCTCAGCCCCTGGGACCAGACGCACATCCTCACGCTGGTGGGCAGCTACGTGCTGGGCAACGGCTGGGAGCTGGGTGGCCGCTTCCGCTACACCAGCGGCCGGCCGAGGACGCCGCTGGCGCGCGGCCATGACCTCTATGACGCGGACCGCAACAGCTTCAACGCGACGTTCGGCCCCTACTTCTCCGACCGCACCGGGGGCTTCCACCAGCTCGACGTGCGCGTGGACAAGAGCTGGCAGTTCCAGAGCTGGACGCTCACGGCCTACCTCGACGTGCAGAACCTCTACAACGCGAAGAACGTCGAGTTCGTCTTCAACGACTACCGGTATCGCCGCGAGTACGAGGTGCCGGGCATCCCCATCCTCCCCGTGGTGGGTGTGAAAGGAAGCTTCTGAGATGAAGGCCCTGCTCGAATACGGCGGCCTGGTGTTGCTGCTGAGCGCCACCGCCTGTGTCGACGTCGAGGACCAGCCGTCGCGCGTCCATGACTTCCGCGTGCTCGGCATCGCCACGGAGCCGCCGGAGCTGATGGCGTCCGCCTGTGAAATCACGCCTCAGACGCTGGACGAGCTCTCCGTGGACGTGACGTACCGGACCCTGCTGGTGGACCCGGCGGGGGCGGGACGTCCCGTCCAGTACACGCTGTGGGCCTGCGCGGACACCGAGGACCGCACGTGCGCGGACGCCTCCAACCGCGTGCTGCTCGCGGAGGGCACCACCGCGGCGGGTGAGCTGGCGCTGGCCATCCGTCCGGGGGCGTCCACGCTGGCGGGGGACACGCCGCTGCTCCAGCGGGTGCAGGAGCTGGACCCCTACAAGGGGCTGGGCGGCATCCGCATGCCGCTGGTGCTGCGCGTGCAGGCGGGTGAGGAGGTGGTGTACGCGCAGAAGCTGATGGTCTTCTGGTGCCCGGTGGTGGAGGGCATGCAGGCGAACGTGCAGCCGGTGCTTCCGGGGCTGCGCGTGGATGGTGCGGCCTGGACCGAGGACGCGCCGCTGGAGCTGCGGGGCGCCGGGCCCTTCGTGATGACCTCCGACGACGTGACGGCCCTCCAGGAGACCTACGTGGTGCCCGGGCTGCGGCTGGAGACGGTGACGCTGCGGGAGAGCTGGGTGATTTCCTGGCACACGACGCTGGGCGAGTTCTCTCCGCAGGAGACGGGCGGCTCGTCCTTCGGTGGGCAGGAGGGGCGGCACCGCACGGAGTGGGAGCCTCCGGCTGGCGCGCAGGCGCAAGAGGTGACGTTCTGGGCGGTGGTGCGAGACGGCCGGGGTGGCAGCTCGTGGCTGGTGCGGCGCGCGCTCTGGAGCCCCTGAGCCGGGGCTGACGCGCGGGGCGGGAGGCGGATGATGCGAGGCACCACTGCGGGGGCTTGGGGCCGTCTGGCGGGGCTGCTGGCGGCGGTGTGGCTGGGGCTGGGGGGCCGTCCGTCCGTCGCGGCCACGCAGCCGGTGGACGAGCCCGCGGTGACGCTGCGCCGCTTCGCGCTCCTCGTGGGCTCCAGTGAGGGAGGGGAGGGCCGCGAGCGGCTGCGCTACGCGGGCTCGGACGCGCTCGCCATGTCGCGCGTGCTGGAGGAGCTGGGCGGCGTGGCGGTGGCGGACCGCGTGCTGCTGCTGGAGGCGGACCGGAAGGGCCTGCACGCGGCGCTGGCGCGGATGAAGGTGCTGGTGGAGGCGGCGAACGCCGACGGCGTGCGCAGCGAGCTGGTGTTCTATTACTCGGGCCACTCGGATGGAGACGGCCTGCTGCCGCGCGGGGAGCGGCTGTCCTACGCGGCCCTGAAGCAGGGGCTGAGCGCGGTGCCGGTGGACGTGCGCATCGCGATTCTGGACTCGTGTGGCTCCGGCGCGCTGACACGCGCCAAGGGCGGGGTGCACCGGCCGGGCTTCCTCACGGATGCGTCGTCCCAGGTGAAGGGGCACGCGTACCTCGCCGCCAGCTCGGCGGACGAGGTGGCCCAGGAGTCGGACAGCATTGGCGCGTCCTTCTTCACGCACTTCCTGGTGACGGGCCTGCGCGGCGCGGCGGATGCCAGCGGGGACGGCCGCGTCACCTTGCACGAGGCCTACCAGTTCGCCTTCCACGAGACGCTGGCGCGCACGGAGCGCACGCAGGGCGGCCCGCAGCACGCGGCCTATGACATCCAGCTCGCCGGCAGCGGCGACCTGGTGCTGACGGACCTGCGCTCCTCGCGCGTGCGGCTCATCGTGACGGAGGACGTGCAGGGGCGCCTCTTCGTCCGCGACTGGGGCAACCAGCTCGTCGCGGAGCTGCAGAAGCCCGCGGGCCGGCGCCTGGCGCTGGGGCTGGAGGCGGGGCGCTACCACGTGGTGCTGGAGCGGCCCGCCCAGCGCTTCGAGGCGGAGCTGTCGGTGTCCCCCAGGGGTGGCTCGGAGCTGCGCGCCGGGGACTTCGTGCCGGTGACGCTGACGCGCACGGCGGCGCGCGGCGGCATGGGTTTGAGGGTGGTGGCGCTGTCCACGGGCGAGCCGGTGGCGCACGTGGACGTCCCCTCCGTGCCCTTCAACCTGTCGCTGGTGCCGCCGCTGGCGACCAGCGCGCTGTGGGGAGGCGGAGGACGCAACCACCTGGCGCTGGGCGTGGTGGGGGTGCGCTCGGTGCAGCTCCAGGGCCTGGGGGTGTCCGGCGGCGTGGGGTGGGTGGACGGCACGGTGGAGGGGCTTCAGGTCTCCGGTGTGGCCAACGTGGCGGGCGGAGAGATTTTCGGGCTCCAGGCGGCGTTCGGCGGCAACCTCGCGTTCGGGGGCGGGACGGGCGGGCAGGTGTCCGCCGTCTTCAACATGGCCGAGCGTGACTTCGCGGGCTTCCAGGTGAGCACCACGGCGAACCGCGCCGCGGCGAGCCTGCGGGGCTTCCAGGCGACCGCGGGTATCAACCTGGCGGAGCGGCTCGCGGGCGCGCAGCTGGGGCTCATCAACCTCTCGGGGGATGTCTCCGGCGCGCAGGTGGGGCTCATCAACGTGGCGGCGGACGTGCGCGGTGTGCAGTTGGGCCTCATCAACATCGCCGATGACGTGTCGGTGCCCATTGGCCTGCTGAGCATCGTCCGCAAGGGGCGCTTCGTGCTCGAGCTGTCCGCCGATGACGTCATGCCCCTGTCGGTGGGCATCAAGTACGGCAGCCGCACCGTCTACGTGCTGGCCACCACGGGCGTGGGGATTGGCGAGGACTCGCTCCGGACCTTCCTGAACCTGGGCCTGGGTGTGCACATCCCGCTGGAGGCGGCGGACCGGTACTCACTGGACGTGGACCTGTCGTACGGGAGCTGGCAGCCGAACTTCTATGGCTCGGGGCCCAAGAACACGCTGTTCCGGATGCGGGCGACGCTGGGCTGGGAGCTGAAGCGGCGCTTCGCGCTCTTCGGCGGCGTGTCCCTCAATGCGTATGACCCGTCGTCCCAGGACGAGGACCGCAGCGTGAGCTGGCTGCCGCAGTGGAAGCTGGGCCGCGGGCCTGGAGGTGTCCGCATGTGGCCCGGCCTGCTGCTGGGCGTGCGCATCTGACCGCTCAGCGCAGCCACGCCAGCACGGCCTGCGGCGCGTCCACGTGGAGGAAGTGGCCGGCATCGGGCAGCTCCTCCACAGGGCAGCCCGCGGCCACCATGCGCTCCACGTCCGCGTCGCTCACGTACTTCGAGCGTCGCCCCCGGATGCAGCGCACCGGCGGTCCGTCCTTGCGCTCCACCGCCGCCCACAGGTCCGTGCCATTCACCCGGGAGTGCAGGTCCGCCAGCGCCTGCCGGTCGAAGCGCCAGCGCACGCCACCTTCCCTTGTCTCCAGGTTCATCAGCAGCCAGTCCGACAGCGACTCCGACAGTCCACGGCCGGTGAGCTCCGCGCGCATCGCCCGGCGGTTCTCCGCCCGCGCCGGGGCCTGGAGCAGCACGCCCAGCACCTTCCCGCTCTCCGACAGGTCTCCCGGGACGGGCCCCGGGGCGATGTCCAGCAGGGACACGCTGCGGACCGCCTCGGGGACGTGCAGGCTCGCTGCGAGCGCCACCCGTCCTCCCAGCGAGTGGCCTACCCAGTCGAATGGGCCCTCGATGCCCTGCGCGCGCGCGGTGTCCACCACGTCGCGCGCCACGCTGTAGAGGTCCGCGTGGGGTTGCAGGGCAGGGGAGGTGCCGTGGCCGGTGAGGTCCGGCAGCAGCAGGCGCCGGCGCGGGTCCGCCTCGCTCCACGCCGCCGCCAGCGAGCGCAGGTTGCGTCCCGTGCCCAGGAAGCCGTGCAGCATCACCGTGGGCACATCACCCTCACCCACCTGGAAGCTCTCGAGGACCATGTGATTCGTGCCTTTCTCTCATCGCCGTTCGCCTTGACGCGGGACGGGCCGTGCCGCTTCATACCCTGAACGCCCTGCTTGACGAGGTCTCTCCGCGTGACGACCGTCTCCCTGCTGCTCTTCGTGCTTGCCGCCGCGCCCGCGAGCACGGCCCCTGCCGACCCGAAGGCCGCCGTCGCCGCCGTGCTGGATGACTGGCACCAGGCCGCCGCCGTCGCGGACGAGGCGCGCTACTTCGGCCACTTCACCGCGGACGCCGTGTACCTGGGCACCGACGCCACCGAGCGATGGACGCGTGACGAGTTCCGCGCCTGGGCCCGGCCGTACTTCGCCAGGGGAGAGGCCTGGCGCTTCACGGCGGTGTCGCGCCACATCGTCATCTCGAAGGACGGCGCGATGGCCTGGTTCGACGAGGCGCTGGACACGCCCAACCTGGGCCCCAGCCGTGGCAGCGGCGTGCTGGTGAACGAGGCCGGCACCTGGAAGATTGCCCAGTACAACCTCTCCGTCCCCATCCCCAATGACGTGCTGCCGGAGGTGAAGCGGCGCATCGACCGGTACCTGGGCCGGAGCAAGAAGACGCCCGCCACGAAGCCGCAGCCTCCCCCCAGGGTGCCCGCGTCGGACACGCCGCCCACCCAGGCCCCCCTGCCGTCGAGGTAGCCGCTCCGGGAGAGGAAGGGCGTGAGGTGGCCACGGCCCATGGGCTCGGACCCGGACCGGGGGCCTCACCCCGCTCCTCACAATCCGAAGGGGTAGGTGTCCGGCGCGTCCACCTCCTCGTGTCCGGCGTTCGCGTCGAGGGGCCGCAGCGCCCGCGTCTCGTCGAAGTGCAGCACCGCGTCGAACTGCGCGGGCAGGTTCGCGAGGAAGTAGTGGCTCCAGCGCTCCGTGCGCGGCGCGTAGACGACGCCGATGGCGCGCTCCAGCCGGCGCTCGTGCAGGCCACCCGCCGCCTCGCCCAGCTCCCGCAGGCGCAGCAGGAACGCGGGCATCCCCACCTCGTGGAAGAGCCGCTCGTAGCTGCCCGCCATGGCGGGCTGGATGCGGCGGCGCAGGCCGGGCTCGTCCCACTCGCGCGCGGCGATGACGACGCCGGTGTAGGTGGTGAAGCCAACGTTGTACGTGGCCGCGCCGTGGCGCTCGCGCAAGAGCTGCCCCAGGTTCAGCTCGCCCTGCTCCCCCAATTGCGTGGCGCGAGCGTCACCCAGGTGCGAGTTGTGGGCCCAGATGACCAGCCGGGCGGGCGTGCCGTCCCGTGACAGGTGCGCTGCGAGCGCCTCCACCGTGTCGGCCATGTGCGTGTCGCGCAGGTTCCAGCCCTCGTGCCGGCCGGCGTACACCGCGCGGTAGTAGGCCTCCGCGTGGGCGACGAGCTGGGCGTTCTGCTCGGCGTGGAAGTGGGCGTCCGCGTCCTCGGGGCCCGGCGCCTTCCGTCGCTGGAGCTCCAGCAGCTGGGCCCAGACCTGCTCCTCGCAGGAGTCCTCCAGCCCATACGTCGTGGCCTGCCCGTAGACATGGGGCTCGGGGCCGAAGCTGTCGAAGCAGGCATAGCGCTGCCGGGCGCGCTGCGCGGCCTCCGGGTCCACGGTGTCCAGGTAGGCCACCACCTCGCGCATGGACGCATGGAGGCTGTAGAGGTCCATGCCGTAGAACCCCGCGCGCTGCTCCGGTGGCAGCGTGGCGTTGTGCGCCCGCATCCAGGTGACCAGCTCCTCCACCTCGCGGTTGCGCCACATCCACCGGGGGAAGCGCTGGAAGTCGTCCAGGGCGCCGGCGGCGCTCGTGTCCTGCCCGTCCCCCCGGACGAAGGCGTTGACGCGCAGGGCGTCCGGCCAGTCGGCCTCCACCACCAGCGCCCGGAAGCCGTGCTCGGAGACGAGGCGGCGGGTGAGGGCGGCGCGGGCCTGGTAGAACTCATGCGTCCCGTGCGTGGCCTCGCCCAGCAGGACGAAGCGGGCATCGCCGATGTTCTCGATGAGCGGGTCCAGGTCCGACGCACGGCCCGTGACGGGGAGCGCGGCGGCTCGGATGCCATCCAGCAAAGCGGCCGAGACCTCCGGGGCGTCCTCCTCCATCGAACCCATGCCTCACAAGGTGGGGCGGGCGAGGCGTGCGGGCCAGGGGGCCTCCTTTGCAGCCAGGGAGGCGGGCAGGAGGGCACGCCCTCTGTTGCGCTCGTCCGGGGGCGTGCCAGCGCCGTGGCTGGTCCCCAGCCTTAGGCAGGTACCGCAGTCCCAGGAGGAGTCCGTCCATGCCCAGCAATCGCGGCGTCGTCTATCTCGGTCCCGGCAAGGTGGAGGTGCAGTCCATCGATGCCCCAAAGCTCGCCAACCCGAAGGGGAAGCCCATCGAGCACGGCGTCATCCTCAAGGTCGTCGCCACCAACATCTGTGGCTCGGACCAGCACATGGTGCGCGGCCGGACCACGGCGCCCAAGGGGCTGGTGCTCGGGCACGAAATCACCGGCGAAATCGTCGAGAAGGGCAAGGACGTCGAGTACCTGGACGTGGGCGACCTCGTCACCGTGCCCTTCAACGTCGCCTGTGGCCGCTGCCGCACCTGCCGTGAGCAACAGACGGGTGTCTGCCTCAACGTCAACGAGGGCCGCGCGGGAGGCGCCTATGGCTACGTGGACATGGGCGGCTGGGTCGGAGGTCAGGCCGAGTACGTCATGGTGCCCTACGCGGACTTCAACCTCATCCGCTTCCCCGACAAGGCCCAGGCGATGGAGAAGATTCTCGACCTGACCATGCTGTCGGACATCCTGCCCACCGGCTTCCACGGCGCCGTCACGGCGGGCGTGGGCGTGGGCTCCACCGTGTATGTCGCGGGCGCGGGGCCGGTGGGGCTCGCGGCGGCGGCGGCCGCGCAACTGCTGGGCGCGGCGGTGGTGATGATTGGCGACATGAACCAGGAGCGGCTGGCGCACGCGAAGTCCGTCGGCTTCGAGCCCATCGACCTCACGAAGAGCGACAAGCTGGAGGAGTTGATCGCCCACGTCGTCGGCGTGCCGGAGGTGGATGCCGCCGTGGACGCGGTGGGGTTCGAGGCCCGCGGCCACGGCGCGCAGCATTCGGCGGAGGCGCCAGCCACGGTGCTCAACTCGCTGATGGCGGTGACGCGCGCCGCGGGCGCCATTGGCATCCCCGGCCTGTATGTGACGGAGGACCCGGGCTCGAAGGACCCGGCGGCGCAGCACGGCAACCTGAGCATGCGCTTCGGTCTGGGATGGGCCAAGTCGCACCGGTTCTACACGGGGCAGACTCCCGTGCTGCGGTACAACCGGCAGTTGATGCAGGCCCTCCTCCATGGCCGACTGCCCATCGGGAAGATTGTCAACGCCACCGTCATCACGCTCGACGACGCACCGCGCGGCTACCACGAGTTCGACACGGGCGTGGCGCGCAAGTTCGTCATCGACCCGAACGGCCTGCTGAAGAAGAAGGCAGCCTGAGCCGGGGTGGACCCTCCTGGCGTACGGCACGGGCTGGCGCCTGGGCCGCGATTGTCTGCAACGCGCAGGGAGGACCGGCGCGTCACGGGTGAATTCCTCGTGGCTTCGCCTCGGAGTCGTTGCGCGCGTGCGGGGGCCCGGGCACAAGACCGCGCGGCGGTCACCGGGTGCACTTCCGCCCCGGTCGGCCGTTCGCCGGAGGGGCAATGTCCCGCACGTGGAGCATGGTGTCGGCCGTGTGGCTCGCGGCCTGTGGCTCACAGGTTTCAGAACTGGATGAAGCACCGGGCGCGGCGCCGCCGCACGAAGCGGTGGTTCGCCAGGAGACCTGGGCAGGCGAGCTGGAGGTCGTGGTGGTGGACCCTCCCGCGCCCGCGGCGGCGTGGGAGGAGTATTTCGTGACGACGGGAAGTCAGCGCCGTCAGGTGTTCTTCGCGGAGGGCGCACCGGCGGGATTGCGCAGCGGCGTCCAGGTGAAGGTGCGCGGGAGCGAGCAGGGCGGCCGGTTCGTCGCCCAGGGCGTGGAGGTGGACACGCATGCGGCGGCCTCGCTGAACGAGGCGGGCGGGTGTGGCGTCACGGGCGTCCAGCGCAGCCTGGTCATCATGGCGGCCTTCCCAGGCATGGCCCAGCCGACCCTGACTCCGCAGAGCGTGCACGAGGCGTTCTTCGCCACCACGCGCCGCTCGCTGGCGGACTACTGGAGCGAGGTGTCCGAGGGCCGCACCACCACCACGGGGAACGTGGTGGGCTGGTACACGCTGGACCGCGCCTATTCCTGCAGCGAGGGCGCGGCCATGCGCGACGCGGCCGTGCGGGCGGCGGATGCGGACGTGGACTTCACCCAGTACGACCGCATCTTCATCGTCCATCCCCGGCCGCAAGCGGGCTGCTCCTACGCGGGGCAGGCCACGGTGTCCTGCGGTCAGGTGCAGACGGAGGACGGCGCCGTGAGGGCCTCCACCGCGTGGCTCGTGGCGGAGTCCATGGGGTCCCATGACCAGGCGGTGGAGCTGGTGACTCACGAAGCAGGGCACAACCTCACGCTGGGTCATGCGAGCTCGCGCGACTTCGGCACGGAGGCGCTGGGCCTGCCGGGCGCCCTGGGCATCATCGACGAGTACGGGGACGTCTTCTCGTCGATGGGGCGGTGGAACCTGGGCCACTACGCGGCGCCGCAGAAGGCGCGCATTGGCTGGCTGGACGCGTCCGCCGTGGCCCAGGTGGATGGCGTGGGCGGCACCTTCACCCTCGCGCCGGTGGTGGCGTCCGGAGGGCTGAAGGCGCTCAAGGTGCGGCGGCGGGCCGGGAGCAATGACTGGCTGTGGCTGGAGTACCGCCAGCCCGTGGGCGCGTATGAGGCGACGCTGGCGCCGCAGGTGTTCGGCGGCGCGCTCGTTCACTACGACGATGCGGAGACGCGGGAGGACTCACACCTGCTCGACTTCACGCCGCACACGGCGTCCTGGACCGACCCGGCCCTGCTGCCGGGCACGACGTGGGAGGACCCCCATGGCCCCCTCTCCGTGACGGTGGACGCCGCGACGTCCGCGGGCCTCACCGTGAGCATCGCGTACCGGCAGTCGGTCTGCGTCCGGGGGCCGCACGAGGTGCAGGTGATGCCCTACGCCCCCACGACCTGGCCCGGGGGGCGGCCGGAGTTCGAGGCCGTCCTCATCAATCACGACACGCCCGCGTGCGCGCCGTCCACCTTCCAGCTCGCCACCATCCTTCCGGCGGGCTGGAGCGCCGACCGGCTGCCCGCGCAGGTGAGCGTCGCCGCGTCCACTTCGCTGTCGCTGGGCCTCCAGACATACACCCCCTACAGCGCGGTGCCCGGGGCGTACACGGTGGGATTGGCCGCCACGCGGGACGGCCACACGGTGCAGGGCACGGCGGCCATCGACGTCGTCGAGCGCTGCCTCACCGCCTCGCCCACGGTGACGGTGTCCCCGCAAACGGTGACGGCGGCGCCGGGCACGGACGTCACCTGGACGGTGCAGGTGACCAACAACGACTCCGCATCGTGTGACTGGGTCTGGTACGACTTCGACTCCAGCCTGCCGGACGGCTGGGACACCGCCTGGTCCGACTGGGGTGTGAACCTGCCTCCAGGTGGGGATTTCACCTTCACGATGACCAAGTCCATTCCGCCGGACGCGCGTGGCAACCACACGGTGGACCTGGACATCTACAAGGACGAGTACGGCCTCTTGTGGCGCGGCACCTTCACGGTGGATGTGGTCGAGCCGCTGACACGCGCGCGCTGACGGAGAAGCGGGGATGCTCGTGGCGCGAAGGTGTCGCCGCGAGTGTCCTCCTGGGGCTCAGGCGTCGCCCGGCGCGGCCTCGTCGTCGGGCACGAGGACGGACTTGAGCCGATCCATGGCCAGCGGCGGCACGTCCGTGAAGGCGAGGCCGACCTCGAAGCGGGCCACGCCATCCTTGGGCAGCTTCCGCGTCCAGGCCACGCGCGCCTTGCACTCCAGCGAGGAGCCGTCGCGCAGGAACAGGTCCAGCTCCAGCTCGCTGTCCGGGGCGTATTGCTCGTCGGAGTAGATGCGCACGCCCCCCAGGCTGGCGTCCAGCACCTGCTGCTTGTCGGCGCGCCGCCGGAGCCGCGCGGGCCGCGCATAGAGCGGAGCCGCGAGCCGCGGGAAGCGGCGGCGGTCGGAGAGGGAGTCATTCGCGCTTGTGCTGTTCATCGTCCAGCCTTCTCCGGGAGGAAGTCCGGCCGGGCTCCCGGGCGACTGGCGGTCAGCATAGGAGATATGACGGGTCGTGACGAAATCGTGGAACCTACGCAGCAGTGCGGACCGGGGAGGTGTCGCAGCGGACCCGTACGCGGAGGGGATGGCGCACGCGGTCATACGTGGGGGCCTGACGGCGCACGCTGTGGCGTTGCACGCTACGGCACGTCGGAATGTGTATCGCGCGGCGTTACGGGCCGCTGTCTCCGGCGCCGTCCACGCGCGCTGTTCCGAGTGAAGGTTCCGGCGGCGGGGTCCTGGCGCGTTGGGTGCAACACGGCGCATCCGGGTCTGAGACAGGCCCGATGAAGTCATCCCCCAACGAGAGGAATTGCATTCATGTTCATCAAGCAGACGGGGCGCCTGCTGGCCGCCGCGTTCCTGAGCCTGGCGGCCGCGGGTTGCCAGGGCGAGGAGCCGTCCCAGAGTGACTCGGTTTCGACCCAGGAAGCCGCCGCGAAGCAGCAGTGCATCGAGGGCTTCAACGGCATCAAGAACTGTGCGACCGGTGACGCGCAGCTGAGCAAGGGTGAGAAGGGCATCGCCGTCTCGGGTCTGTCGAATGTGAAGACGGACGGCATCACCAGCATGTTCCCCCGGGCCGCGAACTGGGAGATGGACGCGGCCATCGGCGGGCTGGCGGAGAAGGGCCAGGGCCTGGCGCTGGCGGCGCGTGACGGCGAGCAGGTCGTCAGCACGCTGCGCATTGGCCTGAGCGGCGAGCGGGACCAGATGGTGCTCGCGCCGCAGTTCACGGGCTCGCCGGGCGGCTCCGCGTACCGCGCCTACGTCTACTCGGGCGGTCACCTGCAGGCCACGACCGACCTCTACAACTATGACCGCTGGCTCAACCCGTGGTGGTGGGACTTCTACTGGTACTGGTGGCCCATCCGCATCGGCTTCCGCAACCACATCTCCTATGGCCCGCATGACCCCATCTACACGGGCGCCTGCGTCTGGAGCCTCCGCGGTGGTCCGCAGGCCTTCTCCATCGACGTGAATGGCCGCTCCGTCACCGGCGACTACATCGAGCTCGTCGAGGAGGTGGGTGACGGCCACTACCCGTACACCAGCTTCTCGGCCATCGACGTGAAGGCCGCCGCCAGCGACTTCACCATCCTGGGCGAGTCCATCACGCCGGCGAAGCGGTAGTCATTCGCAGTCCGTCACCGCGCATGCGGTGTTGACGCCGGGGGGAGCGCAGGCTCCTACCCGGCGTTGAAATCTTCGAAGGCCAGGACGCGGCGGAAGTCAGACGCACGCCAGAAGACGTTGCCCTGCGCGTGGAAGCGGCGCAGCTCCTCGCGCTCCGGCCACGAGCGGTAGGGATGCCGGGCCGTGCTGATGTCGATGGGGCGGGAGGCGGGTGTCTCTCCGCGCTCCAGCGCTTCCAGGTGCTCCTTCAACAGGGGGAGGCCCGCCGCCGTCGACTTCACCGTCAGCACCATGTGTGAGTCCGTGGCCGCGCGGGCCAGGGTGGACTGCGCGAGCACGTCGCCCGCGTCGATGCGCGCCGCGGTGCGGTGGAGTGTCGTTCCGATGTCCTGCTCGCCGTGCAGCATGGCCTGGAAGATGGAGTCCACGCCGCGGAACTCTGGCAGCAGCGACGGGTGGATGTTGACGCACCCATGACGCGGAAGGCTCAGCAGCGGCTCACGGATGAGCTGGTCGCACATGCATGTGACGAACAGCGCCACATCCCGCCGTTGCAGCGCCGCCAGCGTCGCCTCCCCGGAGAAGTCGTCGCTGACCAGCAAGGAGATGTCATGGGCGCGGCTGAGCGCCTGGAAGCCCATGAGTCCCTGACGGGGCATGTCGAAGGGCAGCGCGCCGCCGAGCCCCGCGAGCACGCTGTAGCTGGTGAAGCGCGGGCCGAACCGCTTCAGGAAGAGGGGCAGCAGTTGGGCCGGGGTGTAGGACTTCTTCTGGAAGCGCAGCCCGCCCGAGGACAGCACGATGCAGGCAGGTGTCAGCCCCGCTCGCCGCACCAGGGCGTTGGCGAGGGAGAGGGACATGAGGGAGGGGGTGCAGCCGTAGGCGAAGCGGAGCATGGTCAGGCCGCCTGCTCGGACGGGGGAGGGGCTTCGTCGTGGGTGGCGTCGCGGAAGCGCCGCCGCTCCTGGGGCTGCTTCTCGCTCAGCAGCGCGGGCAGCAGCGGGTTGAGCAGGGGGCGCAGCCACGCGGATTGGATGCGGGCGGCCATCGTCATGCCCTCCAGCTCCGCGCCCACCGTCTGCTTCACGAAGTAGCTGGTGAGGCCCAGGTCCACGACGCGGCACCGGGCCTGCGCCGCGTCCTCGATTTCCTTCCACATCAGCAGGTAGTAGGCCGGCGTCCCCTCCGTGCGCGCGTAGTCCATGCCGATGCAGAAGGGGTTGTGGAGGCCGCCCCCCGCGCCCGTGAGGATGAAGGCGAGGAGCTTCCCGCCCGCGTCCCGCAGCGTGAGGAAGCTGCTGGTGGTGGGCATCCGCTCGGCGATGGTCTCGAAGAAGGCGCGCGGGAAGGGGTTGCGCTTGAACTCCGAGGCGCCCTCGTGGACCTGGAGGTAGAGCGGGTAGCACTCGTCGATGAGGGGCTTGAAGTCCCGCACCCGCTCCACCTGGAAGCCGAGCGCCGCCGCGTCCTTCAGCTTCTTGCGCAGGTTCTGCCGCGACTTCTTCTTCAGCCGCTGGAAGTGGGCCTCGCTGCTCATCCCGTCGAGGACGACCTTGGCCATGGGATGGTTGGCCACCTGCTTGAAGCCCCGCTGGAGGAACCACGACGCCAGGCGCATGTCCTCGGGGATGGTCTCCATGAAGTCGCGCACCAGCAGCAGCGCGGACGCTCCGCACACCTCGTCGCAGGCGGCGAGCAGGGCCCGCGCGAAGTCATGCTCGGACACGCGCCGCGCGTCGTACCACCAGTGCCGCTCCGCCGTCTCGAAGGTGCCCACCATGCCCAGGCCCAGCGACAGGAAGCCGGGCAGCACCTTGCGCACGCCCCGGGCCAGCGGGCCCACTTGCGGAGGAAGCAGCAGGCTCAGGTCCAGCCGCTCCTCGGTGATGACGGCCAGCCCGACGACGTCCTCGCCCTGCGACATGACGAGGTAGCCGAACTTCCGCTCTGGAAAGGAGTCCTCCAGGCAGGCGAGGAAGGCCGCGCTCTTGAAGGGGTGGCCCTGCGCCACCTTCTCGTCCCAGAGCGCGCGGGAGACGTCCTGAATGCGGGGGACGATTCGCGTGGTGTAGCCGGTGGCCGCGCTCATGCGTCGCTCCCGTCATCCAGCCGCTCGAAGCGGATGCCGTGGCGGGCGAGCCCTTCGTCGTTCTCCTTCATGTCGCGGAACACCCGCTGCGAGCGCGGCAGGGGCGTGGGCGGGAACAGCTCCGAGCCGAAGCGCTTCAGCAGCCGGTTCAGCACCGGGTTCGTGTGGTGCACGGCCAGATAGAGCCGGTCCACCACCGCGCCAATGCTGGCCTTCACCGCGTAGCTCGTCTGACCCAGCTGCACCACCGACTTGCCGTGGGACTCCAGCACCTCCACGATTTTGTAGATGCTGTTGAAGTACAGCGCGCCCTCGTCCCGCAGGCCGTAGTCCAGGCCCAGGTAGATGGGGTGGATCCACTCCGCGTCCCGGAGGAACAGCTCGAAGGACACCAGCCGCTCGCCCTGGAAGCAGAGCAGCGCGAAGACGCGGTCACCCAGGCGCGCGGGGAGCTGCGCGAAGAAGTCCACGCTGAGCGTCTCGAAGCGGATTTTCGAGCGGTTGAGCACCTGGAGGTACAACGGGTGCATCTGCGCCGCATAGCGGGAGAAGTCCTGCATCATCTCCCAGCGCATGCCCGCCTCCTGGAGGCGCGCCATGCGGTTGTTCATCAGGGAGCGGTACTTCTTGCGCAGCCGGTCCTTGAAGGTGCTCTTCCCCGGCTCGCCCAGGTAGAGGTAGGTGGTGGCGGCGCTCTCCACGAAGGTGAAGTGCCGGGACAGCACGTCCTTCACCTCGGGCAGCTTCCGGGTGGTGAGCTCCTTCATGAAGACCAGGCCCAGCTTCAGGCGCCGGGCCTGGGCAATCACCTCGCGGGAGATGACCCGCAGCACCTCGTCATGCGCGGCGCGCGGCAGGTCCAGCCGCACGCCCAGCAGGTCCTTGCAGATGGCGATGGGCGTCCCGATGACGAAGGCGTTGAGGAAGAGGAAGTCGGGGAGCGCGCGGCGGACCTGGGACACCACCTTGTTGACGTGGTCCGGAGCGATGACGGTCAGCGACATCCGGAAGCGGAAGCAGGGGACGATGGCGAGCACCTCGCCCGCGCTCTGGAGGACGAGGTAGTGGAACTGCACGTCATCGAGGCTGGCGGCCTCGGTGGCCTGATGCAGCTCGAAGGACTGCATCACGTCCGTGGTGGGAAAGCAGGTGTGCCAGGCCTCCCGGCCGATGTCGTGGATGGAGCCGACCCAGCGCGCCTCCAGCGGGCGCGAGAGGGTGTGGGCGGCGGGAGCGCTTCCGGTGACGGTTGCGGTCGCGGTCATGTCTTTCTGGTGGAGAGGGGACGACGAAGCGGGGGGAAGGCTCAGGCGGCCAGGGCGCCCGGGCCTGCCGCCGTGGGGGTGTATGCGCCTTTCTGAAAGGAGGCCCTGAACCGGAGCAGCCATGTGCCGCTGAGGACGGGGTGGAGCAGGATGGGCAGCGCGCTCACCAGCGGCGCGCCCTCCATCAGCGCCAGGGCGGGGCCCAGCAGGGCGATGCACGCCAGCCGCGCGCATTCCTGGCGCCACGCGAAGGCGCGCGCGTCCATCAGCGTGCCCAGGCTCCAGGCGCTGAAGAGGACCAGGGCGAGCGCGGCGCAGCGGACCAGGAGGCCGAGCGTGTCCAGGTACCACGCCAGCAGGAGGATGCTGGCCGCGAGGCTGAAGAACTGCGCCACGCAGTAGGCGGTGACGGGCAGGGGCAGCTTGGGGTCGTACTTGTTGAAGCGGGCGGACGGCCCGTCATCCACGGGGCCCGTGAAGCGGTCCTTGCGCAGCGAGGGCGGGGTCCAGTCCGGGCCCTTGATGAAGCACCGCACCCTGTCCGCCAACCGCTCGCAGGCGGCGGCCTTCTGGAGCAGCTCCACGAAGTAATGGAAGTGCGCCACGAAGGGGTTCCATGACCGGATGCTGCTGCGCAGCCCGTAGACGGGCGGCTGGTCCTTCAGCTCCGGCTGGTAGGTGCGGAACAGCAAGTCCCACACCACCAGGACGTTGCCGTAGTTCTTGTCGATGTACGGCGTGTTGCGGCTGTGGTGGACGCGGTGCTGGGAGGGCGTGACGAGCAGGTACTCCAGCCACCCCAGCGGCGGCACGTAGGTGTTGTGGATGGCGTACTGGAAGATGAGCTGAATGCCGGTGATGCCCAGGAAGACCTCGGGCGCGATGCCCAGCAGCGCCATGGGCACGAAGAAGGGCCACGTGGTCAGCTCACCCAGCGCGCTCTGCCGCACGGCGAGGCCGAAGTTCATGTCCTCGCCGGAGTGGTGCGCGACGTGGATGCCCCACAGGCACGCCATCGTGTGATGCAGCCGGTGCGCCCAGTAATAGAAGAAGTCGTAGGCGAAGAAGGCCACCACCCACGTCCACGCGGAGTCCGTCGCCAGGGGGAAGAGGGCGTGGTGCTGGTGGACGTAGGCGTAGAAGACGAAGGTGGCTCCCGCGATGACCACGCTGCCCAGGACGGTGAGCAGGCTCATCGTCAGGTTGGTGAGCAGGTCGTTGAGCCGGTACGCCGGCTTGCGCCGCGCCACCCCCACCACCAGCTCGATGAGGATGGGCGCTAGGAACACGGGCAGGCCGTAGAGGAGCTGTTCCTTGAGGTCCATGGCAGGTCTCCCGGCGGGCTCAGGTCCCGGTCTGTTGGAGGGGCGGTTCGTCCTGGAGGCCGAGCTTCCGGGTGCAGCGGTCCAGCGCATCCAGGAAGCGGTCCAGGTCCGACGGGGTGAGGTTGGCGCTGACGTTGATGCGCAGGCGCGTGCGGTTCTTGCTCACGGCGGGGTAGCCCACGGGGTTGACGTAGATGCCCTCCAGGTGGAGCAGCCGCGTCAGCTCGAAGGTCTTCTCGTAGGCGGGCATCAGGATGGGGATGATGGGGGACTCGCTGTTCATGCAGTCCAGGCCCATGGCGCGGATGCCGTCGCGCAGGGCGTTCTCGTTGTGGTGCAGCCGCTCCTGCAACTCGGGCTGCTCCTGGAGGATGCGGAGGCCCTCCAGCAGCCCCGCGGCGACGGGGGGCGGCAGCGAGGCGGAGAAGATGTAGCCGTTGGAGCCGAAGCGCAGCAGGTCGATGGTGGCCTTGGGCCCGGCGGCGAACCCGCCGATGCCGGGCAGGCCCTTGCTGAGACTTCCGGTGAGCACGTCCACGCGCTGCTGGACGCCGAAGAGGGCCGGTGTGCCGCGGCCGTTGGGGCCCATGGCCGCGGTGGCATGGGCGTCATCCACGATGACGAAGGCGTTGTGGCTCTCCGCGAGCGCGACGATACCCGGCAGGTCCGCCACGTCGCCGTCCATGCTGAAGACGCCGTCGGTGATGATGAACTTGCGCTGCTCGCGCGGCAGCTTCCGCAGGGTGGTCTCGATGCTGCGCAGGCTCTTGTGCCGGTAGGCGCGGATGTCCGCGCCCGACAGCTTCAGTCCGTCGATGATGGACTGGTGGTTGAGCATGTCCGACAGCACCACGTCACCCTCCCCACACAGCGCGGAGAGCACCGACAGGTTCGCCGCGTAGCCGCTGCTGTAGGTGATGCAGTCCTCGAAGCCGAGGAACTCCGCCAGCGCGCGCTCCAGCTCCAGGTGCAGCTCGCACGTGCCGTTGAGCAGCCGCACGCCGCTGACCGTCGTCCCGTAGCGGCGGAGCGCGGCCTCGGCGGCGGCCACCACGCGGGGGTGGCCGTTCAGGCCGGAGTAGTTGTAGGAGCCGAAGTGGAGGACGTCCCGGGGGCTCGCCATGTCCAGCAGCGCATCCCCCCGCGTCGGGCTGAAGCTGACGCGCGCCTGGCGGCCGGGCGTCCCGTGAAACACCCGTCCAATGACGTCACAGTGGTGGTTGTCCACGTAGTAGCGGACCGCCTTCTGGACTTCCTGGAGCCGGGCGCAGCCCACGGCGAGGTCGCGATTCTTCTCGGGAAAGGTGTTGCTGGGTAGGTCCATGGCGGTGGCTTCCTGGTGCGCGTCGGGTGGACACTTCCAGTGATTGGACAGCCGCATCCCTCCGCCCGCGCCACTCAGGCCGCGGACACGAGCGAGCGAATCCTGACAGGCGGTCCGGAAGGAGGGGACCGCTGTTCGTGGAGAAGTCTCCAGCGCCGTTCTTGATGATGTGTGAGTTTTGAGCAGCCACGCCGCTGGACACCCGCTCGGGTGCCCGGTGCGGTCCCCCGTTCGTGGCGAATCATAAATATCGAATAATGGACAGTGCTGTCAATGGATTACAGTGTTTCTGTGCATTCTTAGGATTCGAAGCTCAGTCGGTGCTTCGGTTGTCATCGAACTGCCCGAAGGCCTGGCTGAAACGCTCGAAGACGGCGCTGGGGCCTGAGCGCGGTCCCCTGTCTCAGGGCGTGCCGCGCGCGAGCGCGCGGCGCCCATGCGGCGCGCCCGGGCAGTCGTCCTGACACGCAGGCTCCGGTTTCGAGGGAGGGGCGCCGTTCACGCCTGTCCGGCGCTGGACGCGCGTGGCGCGCGGGCGGGTGCAGGCGGACAGACGGGGCTCGCCAGCGACATCCGCGCTGCCCACCTTTCATCGCGGGCGAAGGGACGACAGGAGGTCGACGGTGAGCAACGCGCACGGGGAGTTGTCCCTGGCCCAGGCAACCGGTGCCGCGGAGCGGGCGGCGCCACCACGGGTCCTCAAGCGGTGGTTGCTGGTGGGGCTGAGGCCCGTCTTCGCGCTGGTGGGCGTGGGGACGCTGGCGCTGCTGATACACAGGGCGGGGGCCCGGGAGCTGGGGGCGGTGCTGTCCAGCGCTGCTCCCTGGCTGCCTGGGGTCGTGCTGCTGGAGCTGGGGCGGCAGTGCATGGACGGGCTCGCCACGCGGCGCTCCTACGGGCCGGACGCGGGGCGCGTTCCCTGGCGCGTGCTGGCCCGCGCGCAGCTCATCGGCACCGCGGTGTCCAGCATGGCCCCGGCGGGCCGCGCGGCGGCGGAGGCCACCAAGGCGGCGCTGCTCAGCCCCTACATGGGCGGTGGCCCCGCCATGGCGGCGGCGGCGACCTCCCAGTCCGCGTCGCTGGCGGCGGGGGGCTTCATCTCGTTCCCCTGCGCGCTGGCGTCATACCTGCTGACAGGCATGTCCCTCTTCACGGTGCTGATGTTGGCGCACGGCGCGCTGCTGGTGCTGCTGTCCCTGGGCGTGCGCGCCTGCATGCGCGCGAAGCGGCCCGGTGCCTGGCTCGCGTGCCGCTTCAGCCGCTGGGCGCTGCACGCCGAGCAGTTCCAGGCCTCCGCGCGCTGCGGCGCGCTGCTGCCGTGGGCGCCCATGCGCGCGTTCCTGTGCAGCCGGCTGTTCCAGGTGGCGCAGTACGGCGTGCTGACGCACGCGGTGGGTATCGACACCTCGCTGGTGCAGGCCTTCTTCTCGCAAGGGCTCTACCTGTGCGCGCTGGCGGTGGGCTCGTTCGTGCCCGGACAGGTGGGAGTGAGCGACGGGGCTTTCGCGCTGGCCGCGGGGGCGCTGGACACCACGGCCGCGCGCGCCATGTCCGTGGCGCTGCTGGGCCACCTGGTGCAGCTCCTGTTCGTGGTGGTCGGCGCGCTCATCCCGCTCGTGTGGCGGCTCCCGGCGCCGCTGCCCCAGGCGCCCGCACCGGCGTGCCGCTGAAGGCGCGCGGTCCGTGACTTCCAGACCAGGAGTACGGGTGCGACGCGCCCGCGCATCGCCGGCAGGCGGGCTGACGCCTCGCGTCACCTGGCCTGGCGGGTTGCCCGCCCTCCACCGGGGCGGGAGCGTGACAGACGGCTGACAGAGATTTGCCACGCTGCGCGGTTAGAGGGTTCTGAATGTATTTGCACGCGCTCGGCCACTTCTACCCGCCCAACCTCCTGACCAACGCCTTCTTCGAGGAGCTGGGACTCGAGACCAATGACGCTTGGATTGTGGACCGCGTCGGCATCCGCACGCGGCACACGGTGCTGCCGCTGGACTACCTGCGGGAGACGCGCAACCGCGACGTCCGCGCGGCGCAGGAGGCGGCGCTCTTCAGCAACGCGGAGACCGGGCGGCGGGCCGCCCTGGTGGCGCTGGAGCGGGCGGGGCTGAAGCCGTCCGACATCGGCCTCGTGGTGGCGGGCGGGTGCAGTCCCGACGAGTGCATCCCCGCCGAGGCCAACCGGGTGGCGCAGCTGCTCGACATCGACGCCCCGGCCGTGGACCTGCAGAGCGCTTGCTCGTCCTTCTGCACGCAGCTCCACTTCCTGACGGGCATGCGGCCGGAGCGGCTGCCGGGCTACGTCCTGGTCGTCAACATGGACAACTCCACGCGCGTGGTGGACTACTCGGACCGCTCCAGCGCGGTGCTGTGGGGGGACGGCGCGTCGGCGGCCATCCTGTCGCCGCGCGTGCCGGGGCGCTGGCACATCACGGAGACGCTGCTGGCGGGGGACCCCGCGGGCGCGGACAAGGTGCGCGTGCCGCGCGTGGGCCACTTCACGCAGCAGGGCAGCGAGGTGCAGAAGTTCGCCATCCGCCGCGCGGGGGAGACCTTCCAGGCCCTGCGCGCGCGTTACATGGCGCGCCACCCGGAGAAGGACGCCGGGGCCGTCACCCTCATCGGCCATCAGGCCAACCTGCGCATGCTGGAGGCGGTGCAGCGGCGGTGCGAGGTGCCCGACGCGCGCCACTTCTTCAACGTGCACAGGCGGGGCAACACGGGCGCCGCTGGCGCGCCTGGCGTCCTCAGTGAACACTGGGATGACCCCGCGGTGGGAGACGCGGTGGTGCTGAGCGTCGTCGGCAGCGGCCTGACATGGGCGGGCGCGCTGCTGGAGCGCACGGCCACGCCGTGAGCCGCCGCCCCCGGTGGTGCGCCCGCGCCGCCGAGCCTCCGGGGCATGCCGCCGTCCACTGCCGCACAGCTCGGCCCCGCGGGCCGTTGGCGATGCCAGAGACCGTGTGCAGCGTATGTCCTGCCGGATTCAGTCAGGGGCGAGGGCGGGGGGCGGGCGTATGCGGGAGCGAGCGTGGAGTGGGAAGCTGCGGTGTGTCGCGGTGGGCCTGTTGCTCGCCGCGGGGAGCGCGCAGGCAGGGCAGAAGCAGGTCGGCGGCGTCCACATGCCGGAGTCGCTCAACCTCAAGGGGCGCACGGTCGAGCTCGCCCATATGGAGCTGCACAAGCAGCTCTTCTTCAAGGTCTACGTCTGGAGCCTCTACATGGAGGACCGGCCGCGCTCCACGCACGAGGCCATCACCTCCGACTCCGTGAAGCGGCTGCACTTCCGCTTCCTGCGGAACATCTCCCGGGACCAGCTCATCGGCAGCTTCCGCGAAGGGCTGGAGGACAGCCCGGACCTGCGCCAGGGGCCCCTGGCGGACCACCTGCGCATCATGCTCGCGTCGCTCAAGGACGTGCAGAAGGGCGAGGACCTCGTCATCACCTACACGCCCGACGTCGGGCTCGAAGTCGGAGGTGAAGCCAGCGGCGGTGTCTTCATCCCCGGCAAGCACTTCGCAGACGCGCTGTTCTCTGTCTGGCTCGACTCACATCCTATTTTTCCGCGCTGACTGGCACGTGTGGCTGCGTCGTTTGACTGTGAGTCCTTGCAGCTCAAAATAAATACGAGGTTCTTCCTGACCCAGCGCGTCGCCAGGGGTAGGCTGGCGCTTCATTCAACAGTGTCAGGAGGACACGTACATATGCGGAATCGCTTGGTTCTGGCTGCTCTCGTCGCGCTCTCCACCACGGGCTGCGTTTCGCAAGGGAAGTACGACGCCAAGGCGCTCGAGGCGGAGAACTTCGCCAAGGGCCTCCATGACGAGAAGGGCGCTCGCGAGGCGGCCGAGGCCAAGGTGAAGGAGCTGGAGGAGAAGATTGCAGAGCTGGAGCAGGAGCGCGAGGCATTGAACACCCGCCTCTCCACCTCCGAGTCTCGCCTCACCGCTGGCGCCGCGGAGCGCCGTGCCCTGGAGGAGAAGAACGCGCAGCTCACCGCCCTCAACGAGGAGCTGGCGCGCAACACGAAGAAGCTGGCGCAGGCGAAGGAGGAGCTGGAGAAGCGCAGCTCCGAGTACGAGAACCTCGCCCAGAGCCTCAAGCAGGAGATTTCCGACGGGAAGATCGAGCTGTCCGAGCTCAAGGGCAAGATGACGGTCCAGCTCAAGGACAAGATTCTCTTCGCCTCCGGCTCCGCCCGCGTGGGCAAGGAAGGCGAGGCGGCGCTGTCGAAGATCGCCGACGCGCTCAAGACGGTGCAGGGGAAGATCATCCGCGTGGAAGGCCACACGGACGACGTCCCGACCGGCGGTGGCCAGTTCCCCACCAACTGGGAGCTGAGCCTGGCGCGCGCCATGGCGGTGGTCCGTTCACTCCAGAACGCTGGCGTGGACCCGACGTTCCTCTCCGCCGCGGGCTACGGCCAGTACCAGCCCATCGCGCCCAACGACTCGGCGGAGAATCGCAGTCTGAACCGTCGCATCGAAATCGTGCTCGCGCCGAAGTAGGCGCCACACTAGGAGGGGCGCGGGAGTGCCGCGCCCCTCATGAGAATCCTTGTCGCCGTCCTCGTCTTTCTCGCTGCCACCGGGGTGCCCGCCCAGCAGGACGCGGGCGTCCCGGCGGGGGTGCTGACGAAGCCTCCCGCGCTCATGCGTCAGGTGGAGGCAGCCTATCCGCCGCAAGCCGCCGCCCAGCAGCTCGAGGGCACGGTGGTGATGTGGGTCGACATCTCGGAGACGGGCGCCGTCTCCCAGGTCGAGGTGTCCCGGCCCGCGGGCCACGGCTTCGACGAGGCCGCGGTGGAGGCGGTGCGCCAGTTCCAGTTCGAGCCCGCGGAGGTGGATGGCGTCCCCGCGCCGGTGCGCATCGAATACGCCTACCAGTTCGTCTTCCGTCCGCCGCTCGCGCCGGAGGGCGACGACAGCGCCGCCGCCGAGCCGGAGGCCCCGGTCAACTTCAGCGGCCGGGCGCTGGAGCGCGGCACGCGCGACGCGCTCGTGGGCGCGGAGGTGGTGCTGCCGGCGCTGGAGCGCTCCACCGTCACGGACGAGGAGGGCCGCTTCGCCTTCCGGGGCGTTCCACCGGGCACCCACGAGGTGCTGGTGGTGCAGAGCGGCTACGAGCGCTTCCGCACCCAGGAGACCTTCACGGAAGGGCAGGAGACGCGCGCCACGTACTACGTGCGCAAGCGCATCTTCGGCGCGTTCGAGACGGTGGTGCGCAGCGAGCGTGAGCGCAAGGAGGTGACGCAGACCACGCTCCAACTGGCGGAGGTGCAGCGCGTCCCCGGCACCCAGGGCGACACGCTGAAGGTGGTGCAGAACCTGCCCGGCGTGGCGCGGCCCGCGTTCAACGGCGGCCAGCTCGTCATCCGCGGCACGGGCCCGCAGGAGTCCGGCGTCTTCCTCGACGGCCAGCGCATCCCGCTGCTGTACCACTTCGGCGGGCTCACCTCCGTCTACAACTCGGAGCTGCTGGAGGCGGTGGAGTACCTGCCCGGCAACTTCTCCGCGTACTACGGCGACATCACCGGCGGCGTCATCAACGTGCGCAGCCGCGAGCCGCGCATGGACCGCGTCCACGGCATCGTGGGCGTCAGCCTCATCGAGTCCAACGCGGTGGTGGAGGGCCCCATCACCGACACGCTCGGCTTCGCGCTGGCCGGCCGGCGCTCGTACATCGACCTGGTGCTGGGGCTGGTGCCCCAGGGCGACAACGGCCCCAGCCTCCAGGTGGCGCCGCGCTACTACGACGCGCAGCTCAAGCTGGTGTGGAAGCCGCAGCCGCGCCACACCTTCACGCTGCAAGGGCTCACCTCGCGCGACCGGCTGGGGCTCGTCTTCGACCGGCCCGCGGACGACGACCCCACCGTCACCGGCGGCCTGGACGTCACCACCGGCTTCAACCAGATGCGGCTGCGGCACCAGTACCGCGCGGACGCGCTCACCCTGGACACGCAGGGGCTGGTGGGCAACACGCTGCTCCAGCTGGGCATCGGCGACCGGAACCTGCGCATCGCCTCCACGGACGTGAGCGTGCGCTCCACCGCGGAGTACACCTTCGGGGACGTGCTGACGTTGGCGGGTGGCATCGACGTGGTGAGCCACTTCGCGAAGGTCACGGCGCGCATCCAGCCCACGGCCAGGGAGGGCGAGCCGCCCACGCCCACCGTCACCGAGGACGTGCTCACCGCGGACGGTGACTTCCTCCAGTACTTCCCGTCCACCTGGGTGGAGGCGCGCTGGCGGCCCGTGCCGCGCCTGCTGCTGGTGCCGGGCCTGCGCGCGGAGAGCTATGTCTTCACCGACCAGACCCGCGCCCGCCGCTCGCTCAACCCGCGACTGGCGGTCCGCTACGGGCTGACGGAGACGCTGACGCTCAAGGGCGGCGCGGGCGTCTACCACGGGCCTCCCATCCAGGACGAGCCGAGCGCGGCCTTCGGCAACCCGGACCTGCGCGCCAAGCGCTCGCTCCAGTACAGCGTGGGCACGGAGTGGCAGGTCCGGCCGGAGTGGTTCGTCAGCGGCGAGGTCTTCTACAACGACCTCCACGGGCTCATCGTCCGCTCCGACGCGCGGGTGGAGCGCAATGGCCAGCAGGTGCCGGAGCGCCTGAACAACGCAGGCGTGGGACGCATCTACGGCCTGGAGGTGCTGGTGCGCCGCGCGCTGACGGACCGGCTCTTTGGCTGGATTTCCTACACGCTCAGCCGCAGCGAGCGCCGCGACGCGCCGGGGGCGCGCTGGCGCCTCTTCGACAATGACCAGACGCACGTGCTGACGGCGATTGCGTCCTACAAGCTGCCGGCGGGGTGGGAGGTGGGCGCGCGCCTGCGCTTCGCATCGGGCAACCCCACGACGCCGGTGGTGGGCGCGGTGCGTGATGACGGGACGGACGTCTTCATCCCGCTCTACGCGGCGGTGAACTCGCGCCGCCTGCCGTCCTTCAACCAACTGGACATCCGCGTGGACAAGAACTTCGTCTTCGAGAAGTGGACGCTGGACGTCTACCTGGACCTCACGAACGCCTACAACAACCCGGCGGTGGAGGGCATCGCCTACAACTACAACTACACCCAGAGCGCCTACTTCAAGGGGCTGCCCATCCTGCCCATCCTCGGCGTCCGGGGGAGCTTCTGAGCATGCGTCCTTTCCTCTCCGCGCTGGGGATGTTGCTCCTCGCCGGCTGCGGCCCCGACTTCGAGCTGCAGAGCGAAATCCGGCGCGTGCGCGTGCTGGCCATCCAGGCCGAGCCCGCCGAGCTGGCGCTGGCCCCGGACGCCTCCACCCTGCCGGGACCCGTGACGTTCAACGCGCTCGCGGTGACGCCGGACGCGCGCCCCGTCACCGTGAGCTACGCCCTGTGCCGCTTCACCGGCAATCCCTATGACGGGCGGTGCCCGGGGGAGAACGGCGTGCCGCTGCCGGACGGCGAGCTGTCGCTCCAGGACCCGGACGTGCAGGCGGTGCTGCTGGAGGCGCTGGAGGCCGCCCATCCGGGAGGCGGCGCGCTGGACCCCGCGGACCCGGCGCTGCGGGCGGCGCTGGCCCAGGGCCTTCCCCTCTTCGTGGGCTACGAGGCCACGGATGGCAGCGGCACGCCCGAGGGCACCGAGCGCGGCGTGCGCCGGGTGATGCTGCGTGCCACCGCCACGCCCAACCACAACCCGGTGGTGTCGGACGTCTTCTGGGACGGCGTGCCCCTCACCGGCCCGCTGCCCGTGGGCCGCGAGGTGACCTTCCTGCCGGTGCTGGCCGAGGGCAGCGTGGAGCTCTACGAGACGGAGGAGGGGCCTCGCCCGGAGCAGGTGTTCTTCAGCTGGTTCGCCACCGGCGACGGCGAGGTGAAGGCGTTCCGCTCCCAGGAGCCGGTGGAGGGGCGGCCGGGGGACCCGACGACCCGGTATGAGACGCCGGAGAGGCCCCAGCGCGTCACCTTCTGGGTGGTGGCGCGCGATGGCCGGGGCGGGGTGGGGTGGCTGAGCCGCACCGTGGACGTGGGCCCGTAGGCCCCGTCCCGGACGTCTGGCTCAGACGGACAGGTGCGCCGCGGCGCGCCCGAGCCCCTCCGCCACGGAGGTGAAGGCGTCCGCGGTGCGCACGCGCGCCTCGCCGAAGCGGCGCACGTAGAGCTGGCGCACTGCGGGAATCTGCGAGGAGCCGCCGGTGAGGAACACCGCGTCGATGTCCTTCGCCTCCGCGTGCTGCTCCAGCAGGCGCGCGGTGCACTGGTCCAGCTCATCCAGCAGCGGCTGGCTGTAGGCATCGAACTCCGCGCGGGTGATGGGCTCGTGGAGGAGGATGCGGGCCTCATCGAAGTCCACCGTGGCCTCGTCCTCTTTGGACAGGCGCACCTTGGCCGCTTCGATGGCGCGGAAGAGGCGGTAGCCCAGGTTGTCCATGACGAGGTCGTACAGGGCCTGGATTTCCGCCTTGCGGTCGCTCGTGTCGAGCATGGTCTCCAGCAGCTCCTGGGTGGACTTCTCCCGGATGAAGGACATCTCGTGCCAGGAGAGCAGCTTCGCCAGGATGTGCTGGGGAATGGGCAGCCGCTTGTCGCTGAAGCCGCGCACCCGGTAGGTGGAGCCCGCGCCGAAGCGGGGCAGCAGCTTGTGGCGCATGATTTCGGCGTCGAAGCGGTCACCGCCGATGCGCACGCCCGCGGAGCCCACCACGTCCTGGCGCCGGTCCGGGTTGCCCCGGCGGTGGGGGCCCAGCCGCATCAGGGTGAGGTCGGTGGTGCCGGCGCCGAAGTCCGCCACCAGGACCAGCTCGTCGCGGGTGAGCTGCGCCTCGTAGGCGAGCGCGGCGGCGATGGGCTCGATGAGGAACTGCACGTGCTGGAAGCCCGCGAGCTCCGCGGCGCGCAGCAGGCGCTGCTGGGCCAGGGCATCCGCGGCCGGGTCTGGCGTGAAGACGGCGGGACGGCCGAGCACCACGGCCTCCGGCGCGCCGCCCATGGGGCCCGCGGCGGCGTCCCGCACGCGGCGCAGCAGCACGGCCACCAGCTCCTCGATGGTGTACGTGCGCCCCTTCACCTGGGTGGCGCGGAAGGAGCTGGAGTGGAGGAAGGACTTCACGGACTGGATGAAGCGTCCCGTGTTGTCCTCCAGGTAGCGGTGGATGGCGTCGGCGCCGGCGTGGATTTCCTGCTCGTCATCCGGGAAGAAGAGGACGGAGCGGAAGAGACGCGCCTCCGGGGTATGGGGTTGCAGGGGGAGCACCGTGCCGTCGGGCAGGGCCGCGGCGGTGTTGCTGGTTCCGAAATCGAGTCCGCACGCACGCATGGGGGGCGCCCCTTATCGCCAAAGGTCTCCCTTGGACAGCGCTTCGTGCACCAACGAATGGAGGAGGGTGGCCAGGGAGACGGGCGCAGGTGCAGCCCACCGCCGCGCTTGCGACCGTCGCATCTCCCATTCCATGCTCCAGGCATGGGGACCCTGCGCCCGGAGACGCTGCTGTCGCTCATCGGTCTGTTGTTCGTCGTTCCCCTCGGCGCCGTGGAGGCCCGGCCCGTCCGCGCGGAAGCCCAGCTCTGGTACACCGTGACGGCACAGGGCGGCATCGGGGACGACGTCCTCTATTACCTGGAGGCCCAGCCGCGCTTCGGCAAGGACGATGCCCGCGCCGTCCTCCGCTCCGCGGGTGGGCTGCGACTCGGCCAGGACATGTCGCTGTGGCTGGGCTACGGCTGGATTCCGCTCTGGGTCTGGGACGGAGACCCGGCCCTGCGGCAGGGGGAGAGCCGGCTCTACCAGCAATATCTCTACACGCCGACGCTGGGGCCGGTGCGCGGGACGCTGCGTGCGCGCCTGGAGCAGCGCTTCCTGCCCGGGACGACGGAAGTCTCCCTCCGGGCGCGGGTCATGCTTCGCGCCGCGAGGCCCGTGGCGGCCGAGGGCCGGCTGTCCCTCATCGTCTGGGATGAGGTCTACTACCACCTCAACTCGGTGGAGCGCGGCCCCGGCGCGGGCTTCGACATGAACCGCGTGTTCCTGGGGGCGGGGTGGAAGTACGGAGACCACGCGTCCGTGGAGGTGGGCTACCTCAACGCCTTCACGCGCCGGCCCTCCGCGAAGACGGACCAGCTCCTCCACACCCTCTCCATCAGCATGCCCTTCAATTACATGTGAGGGATTGGGACGCAGGGCTCTGAACGGGTTGGTGCCCGTCAGGTGTCCCGTCACGCCAGCATGCGGCGCAGCCGCCGGGGAATCTCCTCCGTGCGCCAGCGCTGGACTTCGCGGGCAATCTCCGCCGCGTGCTTCGTCCGCTCCTCGCGCACGAGCGGCAGCAGGGCCCGGGCGGACTTGCGCTCCCGGGGCGGGGACTCCGCGGCGAGCCGCTCGAACAGCTCCAGCCGCACGTCGGCGTCATGCAGCTCGCCCAGGCCGTCCTGGAGGGGAACGAGCACCTCCAGCAGCGCGTCGAGCGTGCGCCGGATGGCGGGCTGGAAGATCTCCAGCTCGTAGCGCAGCCGCTTCAGCTCCTTGCGCAGCGCATGGGCGGAGGCCGCGTCGCCCGCGTCCAGGTAGGAGTCGATTCGCTTCTGCACGCGCCGCAGGCGCAGGCGCAGGCCGTCCCGGACGCGGCGGCCGCCGAAGCGGTGTGGGTCATTGAGCGCGTCCAGCTTGCGCAGCAGGCGCGGCACCGTCCTGTCCACCCAGCGCTCCAGCTCCGCGTGGAGCTGGGCCTCGTGTGACTCCAGCGCGGCCAGCCGCTGCGCTCGCAGGGCCTGGATGCCGGCGCGCACCTGGGGCTTCTTGTTCACCTTCTGGGCCACGCTCGCCAGCCACGCGGACTGGACGTGCACGTCCCGCACGCCGCCCAGCGCGTCCTGGATGCGCTTCACGTCGCGCTCCAGCTTCTTCATGCCGCCCAGCGGCCGGAAGATTTTCAGGGCCGCGCGCAGGCGCCGGGTGGCCACGCGCATGTCGTGGACGGAGGTGTCATCTACTGCCTCCTGGAAGCCGGCCTCGGGCTTGCGGACGTCCGCGAGCCGGCCGGCGAGGATGCGGCGCGCGGCGTCCCCCAGGCGGCTGTCGGGGCCGAGCCCCCGGATGGGCGTGGGTTGGGCCATCTATTCCTCCGCGGTGCCGTACTGGCGCAGCATCCGCTCGGCGCCCTCGGGGCCCTCCCAGCCCAGGATGCGCGCGTCCTTGTCCTCGAAGTGCACGGCGGCGAGGAAGAAGTGCTCCAGCTCCTCGCGCTCGCGCCGTGGCAGCTGGTGGAGGTCCGTCAGGTGCCCCACGCGGGACGGCGTGATGGGGACGGCGAGGATGCGGTCATTGCGCTCGCGTCCGCCGCCGCGCTGCTTCTGGTCCACCTGGAGCACGCCGAGCGCGCGGCAGGGCAGCACCACGCCGGGCCAGCTCGCGTCATCCCAGTACACCATGGCATCCAGCGGGTCCCCGTCAGGCCCCTGGGTGGAGGGGATGAAGCCCCAGTCGAAGGGGTAGCACAGCCCCCGCGTGAGGGGCCGGGAGAGCGTGAAGGCCCTCAGCGCCGGGTCGTACTTGAGCTTCACCGTGGAGCCCCGGGGAGACTCGACGATGACGTGAAATGCGCCTTGCTTCCCCCGCAAGGGCAGCCGGGTCAGGTCCGTCGCCATGGACAGCAAAGGTTGGGCCGGCGCTGCCCTCCGGCAAGCGCGTCCTTGCCGGAAGCTTCGCCTCCTCAACCCTTCGGGCGGCGGAGCGTCAGGAGCTGCAGCTCACCGCCAGGTGCCGGCCCCAGGCCGGGGGCGCCGCCGCATAGGGCTCCGCGTCAGGGTGCTCCGCGAAGGGGTCCGCCAGCACGCCGAGCAGCCGGTCCACGAGCGAGAAGTCCCCGGCCTCGGCGCGGGAGATGGCCTCCTGGGCCACCCAGTTGCGCAGCACGTACCTGGGGTTGGTCCGGTCCATGCGCGCGTGGCGCTCGGCGTCCACGCTGCCCTCGGCGGCCAGCCGCGCCCGGTACTGTCCGGACCACGCATCGAAGCCCGCGGGCGTGGAGAACAGCGCGCGCACGGGCCCCGGCGCCGCCGCGTCCTCCGAGGAGAACCGGCAGAGCGCGCGGAAGAAGCGCGTGTAGTCCACTCGCGCTTCGGCCATGCAGGTGAAGAGCTGGCTCACCAGCTCGCGGTCCTCTTCGCGGGGCTCCCGCAGGCCAAGCTTCGCGCGCATCAGCGCCAGAAAGTGGGCGTTGAAGGTGGGCTGGTAGGTGCCCAGGGCCGCGCGGGCCTCGTCCTCCGTGATGAGGGTGAGCAGCGCTTCGCCCAGGCAGGCCAGGTTCCACAGGCCGATGCGCGGCTGCTGGTCGAAGGCGTAGCGGCCCCGGTCGTCGGAGTGGTTGCAGATGAAGCCCGGCTCGAAGTCGTCCATGAAGCCGAACGGCCCGTAGTCCAGCGTGAGGCCGAGGATGGACATGTTGTCCGTGTTCATCACCCCGTGGGCGAAGCCCACCGCCTGCCACTGTGCAATCAGCCGCGCGGTGCGCTCCACCACCTCCGCGTAGAAGCGCGCGTGGCGCCCCTCCTGCCCCGCCAGGTGCGGGAAGTGCTCGGCGATGACGTGGTCCGCCAGCGTGGCGACATGCCCGGGCTGCTCGGTGTGGTGGAAGAACTCGAAGGTGCCGAAGCGCACGTGAGACGGCGCCATCCGCACCAGCATCGCGCCGGTCTCCACCGCCTCGCGGTACACGGGCTCCTGGCTGCCGATGATGCACAGGCCGCGCGTGGTGGGGATGCCCAGGCCGTGCATGGCCTCGCCACACAGGTACTCGCGGATGGTGGAGCGCAGCACCGCGCGCCCGTCGCCGCCGCGCGAGAAGGGCGTGGGGCCTCCCCCCTTGAGGTGCAAGTCCCACTTCGCGCCGGCGGCGTTGCGGACCTCGCCCAGCAGCAGGGCGCGGCCGTCGCCCAGCCGGGGCACGTACACGCCGAACTGGTGCCCCGCGTACACCATGGCAAAGGGCTCCATGCCGGGCAGGGGCTGGGCGCCGCCCAGCGCGGCGACGAGCTCCGGCCGCCGTGCCTCCTCGGGCGCCAGGTCCAGGAGCTTCAAGGCGGCGGGGTTGACGCTCGCCAGCTTCGCGTCTGGGAAGGGGCTGGGCTGGACGCGCGCGCCGAACCCGGCGGGCAGGCGTGCATAGGTGTTGTCGAAGCGGAGCTGTTCGAGCGTGGCCATGACTGGGAGAAACACCTGGGGGCACGGCGGCCATCCAGCCACCATGCCCCGGGGAGGGCAGGGGGACTACTTGTCGAGCTGGGGCACCTTCATGCCGCGCTCCACGGCGGGCCGGCTGCCCACGCGGTGGAGCCACTGCGCGATGTTGCTCCGGCCCCGGAACAGCTCGGGGAAGTGGGCGTGGGTGCTCGCCACCCACGGGTACAGCGCGATGTCCGCGATGGAGTAGCGGCCCGCGACATAGTCCCCCGTGCCCAGCTTGCCGTCGAGCACGCCCACCAGCCGCTTGGACTCACCGTGGTAGCGCTCGATGCCGTAGGGCACCTTCTTGGATGCGAAGCGGGCGAAGTGGTTGAGCTGGCCGAACATGGGGCCCGCGCCGCCCATCTGGAACATCAGCCACTCCAGGACCGCGGCCCGGCCGCGCGGATTGGACGGCAGGAGCTTGCCCGTCTTCTCCGCCAGGTAGATGAGGATGGCGCCCGACTCGAAGACGGTGAGCGGGCGGTGGTCTTGCGTCGCGTGGTCGACGATGGCCGGAATCTTGTTGTTGGGGTTGATGGCCAGGAACTCGGGCTTGAACTGCTCGCCCTTCGTGATGTCCACCACGTGCGTCTTGTACTGGAGGCCCAGCTCCTCCAGGGCGATGGAGACCTTCTGCCCGTTGGGCGTCGCGAACGTATACAGGTCGATCATCCCTTGACTCCCGTGAGCTGCTCGCTCACCTGCCAGAGCCGCTCCGCGAGGGCGTCGTCCCGCGCCGCGGACGACGGCTTCTTCGGGCGGCATTTGTAGAAGTACTGCCCGGACACTGCTTCCACTTCGGGCGAGGACGCCAGGTACACGGACGTCCGCGCTCCCTTCTCCGCCGAAATCATGAACGCCGCGCCCAGCTTGACGACGTGGCGGAAGAACCCCTGGGTGTTGTGGCCGAAGCCCGTGCGCACCACGCCCGGGTGCAGGGCGTTGGCCGTCACCCGCGTGCCCTCCAGCCGCTTCGCCAGCGCGCGGGTGAACAGGATGTTGGCCAGCTTCGACGTGCCGTACACGCGGAAGCCGATATAGCTCCGCTCGCTCTGCAGGTCATCGAAGTCGAGCTTGCCCGCGGCGTGCGCATCCGACGACACGTTGATGATGCGCGCCGGGCCGGTGGCCTTCATCACGTCCAGCAGCAGGTTCGTCAGGAGGAAGGGCGCGAAGTGGTTGGTGGCCAGGGTGGCCTCCAGCCCGTCCTCGGTCACCTGCCGCCGGTCGATGATGAGCCCCGCGTTGTTCAGCAGCACGTCCAGCCGCGGGTAGCGGTCGCGGAAGGTCTGCGCCAGCTCGCGCACGGACTTCAAGGAGGTCAAGTCGGCGCGGAGCCAGTCCACCTGGGCGTCGGGCGCGGCCGCCTTCACGGCGGCGACGGCCGCCTCGGTGCGGCCGGGGTCGCGGCCCACCAGCACCACCGTGGCGCCCATGCGCGCGAGCGCCTTGGCCGCCTCCAGGCCGATACCGCCGGTGGCCCCGGTGATGAGGCACACCTTCCCATCCATGCGCGTCTGTGAAGTCAAAAGGCGTCCTCCGTCGTGAGAGGACGCCTTCTATACGCTGGAGCCCGCTCGCGCGCTTGCTCTTGAGCAGGCACGGCGGCCTTCCGGTGGTCAACGGTCCGCTCAGGCGTTGGAGGGGCTGGGCGCGGCGCCCTGGGGCCGGACGTCCCCGCCGCGGCGCGCGCCCGTGCGGGGCTCGCCGTACAGGTGGCTCTCCAGGAACCAGAGGTCCAGCTCGACCTGGCCCAGCGTCTGGGTGAGCAGGTCCGAGGTGACGGGGTCGTTCAGCTCGTCGGAGCGGCGGATGCCGTTGCGGATGCTGGCGCCGAAGCGGGCGACGCGCTCCACCAGGGCCTTGAGGTGGTCGTCGCCGTCCACGGCCTGCAGGTCGTACTCGGGCAGCTCGCTGTTCTTGGCCGCCAGACGGATGGTGCCCTCGGCATAGCCGCCCAGCGTGCCTGCGCGCTCGGCGAAGTCATCGGCCTGCTTGCGGACGTGCTTGGCCACGTCGTCGAACAGCTCGTGCCGGCTGTAGAAGTGCCGGCCGCGGATGTTCCAGTGCGCTTGCTTGATTTGCCAGTGCAGGTCGATGGCGTCCGCCAGCAGGGTGTTGAGCGAGTCGATCAGCTCCTCACGGGCGTCGGTGGGGAGATTCACATGGCTTGGAAAGTTCATGGTGCGCCGCTCCTCCAGAAGGTCATTCCAAAGTGGGGATTCCTTCCGGGAATGCCAGTCCTCGTCTGACGCCTGGGGGGCAGGCGGCCGGGCGGAATCGGGCGCGCGGCCGGGACGGGCCCCCTCCGCCTGACAGTTCCGGCTCCGGAGGCGAACGGAGGGCATGCAACCGGCCTCGCGGAGGGTACGATGGCGCCCCTTCGCTGGTGGATGGGGAACGTCATGCTTGCACTGGACCTCGTGGAACGGCTGCGCCAGGTGTCACCGAGCGTGGCGAACGCGCTGCTGACGGTGGCGGTGAAGAACATCATCCCGCTGTCGGCGGTGATGGGCATCCGGGTGGAGGACGCCTCGGACGTTCGCGCGCAGGCGTCCGTGCCGCTGAAGCGGCGCACGCGCAACCACGTGAAGAGCGTGTACCTGGGCGTGCAGGTGACGGTGATGGAGCTGACGATGGGCCTGTGGCTCTTCCGCCGCTTCCCGCCGGGCCGCTACCTGGCGCTGGTGAACGAGCTGCAGGTGTCCTTCCACGCGAAGGCGAAGGGCGGCGTGCGCGCCATCTGCGAGCCGCCCTCCGAAGTGTTCACCGCGCTGGACGCGGCGCTCCGGCAGAAAGGCGACAAGGCCCGCGAGTGGATCCCCGTGCGGCTGGAGGACTTCGAGGGGACCCATGTCGCGGATGCCCGCTTCCTGGCGGTGCTGAAGAAGGCCTAGGGAGCTTCTTCCGTGCGCTCCAGCAGGCGCCGGTCCAGGTTCGCTCCCCTGGCCCTGGCCTGTGCTGGACCTGCCTCGCTTGGCTCATGGGGCATGAGTGAGCAGGTTCACCAGCCTTCCGAAGGGGTCGCGCACGAAGAATCTGCGCACGCCCCAAGGCTCGTCAGCCGGCCCATACTCTATCGGGATTCCCGCCTTCTTCACGCGAGTCAGGGCCGCATCGAGGTCGTCGACCTCGATGGAGATGTCTGGCACGGGTGTGCCTGAGCCCCCTTGCGACATGAAGCTGATTTGCACCGTCATCGTTTCGCTTGAGCCGTAGGTTTTGATCCACCCCATGTCCATCAGGACGTCGAGTCCGAGGACGTCCCCATAAAAGCGCATGGCGGCGGCTGGCGTCGTCGTGTCGACATTGGTGACGATACGCAGGACCTTCACGACTGCCTCTCCTTCTCGTGCATCGACAGGGCCAGTTGCATGCGACCTTCGAGCTTGCCGTACCGTCGGTCCTCGATGGGAAGTGGTCGGACTTCGGTCAGGGGGTTGTTTGGGGCCATTGGCGCAATGTGCCCCGGGGCGGCCCGCCTCGTATTGAAGGAAATTGCCGCTCGTCGAGAGGCACGTGGTTGCGGTCCTCATTCGACCGAGGGCGATACGCGACGGGAGTGGCTCCCGAGAATGCCCTGAACTCGCGGACCAGATGTGCTTGGTCTGAAAATCCGTGCTCATTGGCCAAGGCGGCCCAGGTCAGCTCCTCCCCGGCCGATTCGAGCACGCGCTGAAACCTGGCAATGCGCGCGAAGAGCTTGGGCTTGACGCCGACATGTACTTGAAACCGCTCGATGAGCCGACGCGGTGAAAGGCCGAGTTGAACCCCTACCGCACGGACGCTCGCGCCTCTCGTCAGCAGCGAGCACGCGGCCGCCACTGCTTCGTCGCGAGGCTCGGACGCGTGTCCCCGTGCGAGCAGCTCCGCCTCGAGCACGTCGAGGCGGGCCGCGGAGGTGGGGGCCTGCAGCAGGCGCTCACGAAGGAGGGTGCCGTCACGTCCCCAGAGTTCGGAGAGGTCGACGACCTTCCCGGTCAGCTCCGAGGCCGGCATGCCCAGGAACGGCGACGCACTCGCTGGGGCGAAGCTCACTCCGCAAATGGAGCGCTGGGATGCTGTGTCGACGACTCTCGGTGCGGTGTGAGCGCCCTGAAGCGCTACACCGCGAGTCTTGTGCGCCAGGCGGCCATCGAGCCTGTAGGTCCGGAACTCGTCTTCATGAAGATTGACCAGGAGCTGCATACGGCCAGATGGCAGCACGCGTTCGAATCTGTGAGGGAGCCGCCCGTCGTACGTCCAGAGGGATTCCACGAGAGGAGCCAGAGTGGGGCTTCGAGGCGGGCGCGCGAGAATCATCTCAGCGCGACGGTAACAGAGCCGGGATGCACCTCCTGCTAGCGTGCAAGTGCGACGATGGCGTCGCCCGCGTCAAGTGGAGGGCGTCCACCGGGTAGGCGGGAGTCGCCGGCGGCCACCCCGCCTCGACGTTGCTTCACTGTCGTGACAGGTCGGGGCAAGCTGGCCGGCGTGTCGCGTCGCGCTCAACTGACCCTCATGCTCCTGGTGTCGGGGCTCCTGCACGCAGCGCTCTTCGCGGCGCTGTCGAGGCGCCCGTCCGAAGACCGCCGGAGCCGGAGTGCCGCGGCTCGCGTCGTCGAGATGGAGGTCGTCTACCAGGACGCCACGCCCCCGTCCGTGCCCGCTGAGTCCCACGAGCCGATGCCCGAGGCGCGTCCGCCTCCGTCCGTGAAGAAGCAGGAGGACCCACCGAGGCGCGCCGAGCGCCCCCGCTCACCGGCGACACGAGGGCCCGACACGGTCGCGGAGTCCGCGGCTCCGTCCGTGGATACACCCGCGGCGGAGGCTGGCACCGGCGAGTCTCCGCCGGCCCTGGCCCAGGACACTCCGCGAGACGTGCCCCAGGCGCGGCCCGACCTGGAGCCGCGGGGGTTGCTGGGCGGCGGCCTGCTTCGGAGTGGCCCACCCTCGACGGGGCGGACCCTTCGCAACGTGCCCGGCGAAGCCGCCGACCCGAAGGCCCTGGCGGCCCGGCAGGCAGCGGAGGCCCGTGAGCGCGTGGACGGCTGGGCCCAGGACGCGGCGGCCTCGGCGCGTGCATCGTCGGGCGCCACGCATCCCTACTTCGCGAAGTTGCGGCAAGGCTTCGCGAAGCAGCTGGTGAACCCGCCACCGCCCGACTTGAAGGTGCTGGGCTCGCGGATGAAGCGCGAGCAGGTGGACGCCATTGCCCGGTTCGGGAAGACGGGCAGCCCCATCGCGGCGGAGCCACGGGACCACCGGCTGGAGCAGCGCAATCGCCTGCAGGCGGCCGTCGAGGCGGGGCGCGCGGCCAACATGTACATGGTGGACGTCACCACCCCGGTGCTCGCGCTCGCGGCCATCGTCGAGGTCTGGCAGGCGCGGGACGGGAAGCTGCTCGACCTCAAGGTGCTCGAAGGCTCCGGGGACCCGAGGTTCGACTCCTGGGCCGTGTCGCAGCTCCGGGACGCGCTCGCCAGCGCGGAGGCGCCCGAGGCCGGAAGCGGGCTGGGCATCCGGGATGATGGCATGCGCAGCCGGTGGCGGCTGGAGGAGTACCTTGGCAATCCGCGCGTGCAGATCCACCTGATTGGCGTCTACTGACGGACGCTGCGAGCCGCCCATGTCCGCGCGGCGCCTGTGCAGCCGCGTTACCTCGACGTGCCCCGCGAGCGGCTCCCGGACGCGGAGGTGTTCGAGGTCGTCACCGGCCCATGACGCCGGGCTGCGCGTCCTCCAGCAGGAAGTCGACGATGGCCTTCCACGTCGCCTCGAACTGGGGCCTGCGGAAGCCGGAGCCAGAGATGAGCCAGTCCACGTGCGGGGGCTGGTGGGCGGGCTGGTCGAAGTGGCCAATCGCGTCCAGGTGGTCCGCGCGCACCGCCGCCAGCACCCGGCCATGGACCTGTGAGCGCGTGGGGACGATGCCGTCACACGCGGTGGGCCCCGGCATCGCGCCATAGGCCTGCACCAGCGCCGCCGTCTGCGCGGGCGTGTGCAGCGGCAGCGCCGTGAGCGGCATCCGCTGCGTCTGCCCGTACATCAGCGCATAGATGGTGTGCGTGAGCTGCGCGTAGGGGTCCAGTCCCGCCGCCATGCGCGTGCGCAGCGACGGGGGCCGCGCCTGCGTCACCACCGAGCCGTAGCGCACGCCGGGCCGGTCCAGCGTGCTCGCGTTGAACAGGTCGATGCCCTCGGGCGTGAGCTGCGGAATCAGCGAGGTGTCGTTGCCCACGTCGCTCAGGAACTTGGACACCGCGTCGCGGCGCTCGGAGGAGAAGTCCCCCAGCAGCTGGTCGTAGAGCTGGTCCAGCAGCGTGGGCTTCCACCCGAGCTGGTCGTCCGCCCGCGCCAGCAGGTGGCCGAAGCGGAACACCACGCGCAGCGGCAGCCGGCCGAAGCGCAGCACGTACACGGTGAACAGCGACAGCAGCTTGAGGATGCGCTGGCCGAACAGGCCCATGAAGAACGTGGCCAGCGGCGTGCCCGCGTGGGGCGTGGACACCGACGTCACCGTGCGGACCCGGCGCGCGAAGGGCTCCAGGTCCTGGCCCTCCGCCACCTGCGCCCCGGGGCTGACGAACAGCCGCGAGTCCAGCCCGCCCGTGGAGTGGCCGATGAGGTGGATGGGCCCGTCATCCCCCGCCGCCGTCTCCTGCACGGCCTTCAACAGGTCCGCGGTGCGCGTGCGGATGGAGGCGGTGGGGTGGGAGAGGACGATGATGACCTCGGCCTCCACCTCCCTGCGCGCGAGCTCTCCCTTCAGGTAGTCCAGCGCGTGGCCGAAGTAGATGAGCTCGCCCAGGTTGATGAAACCGAAAAAGCCGGGAACGAGGTAGACGCGATGCTTACCGGGCATTGCCTCGACCATATCTGACGCGGCGCATGATGCCGGTGGGGAATGCGCCCCCTGCTTGGAGGTTGACGCCCGCCCGCCGTCAAGCGGAGAACCGGTAACCCCACCTCAGTCACGACAGAAGGACGCCCGCACGTGGAACGCAGACTGCTCGCACTCGGCCTGCTCCTGTCCCTCCCCGCCGCCGCGGACGAGGGCATGTGGACCTATGACGCATTTCCCGCCGAGGCGGTGAAGAAGGCCTACGGCTTCACGCCCACGCAGGCGTGGCTGGACCATGTCCGGCTGGGCTCGGTACGGCTGGCCGGAGGCTGCTCCGCCAGCTTCGTGTCGCCCGATGGCCTGGTGATGACCAACCACCACTGCATCCGCGACTGCATCGAGGACCTGTCGTCGCCGAAGAAGGACCTGCTGGCCAAGGGCTTCTACGCGAAGCGCGCCGCGGAGGAGCTGCGCTGCCCCAAGGTGGAGGCCAACCAGCTCGTGGAGATGACGGACGTCACCGAGCGGATGAACACGGCGACGAAGGGGCTCACCGGCGCGGCGTTCAACACCGCGCTGAAGCAGGAGACGGCGGCGGTGGAGGCCGCCTGCGCCACGTCCGACGACGTGCGCTGCGACGTGGTGACGCTCTTCAACGGGGGCAAGTACCACCTCTACAAGTACCGCCGCTTCCAGGACGTGCGGCTCGTCTTCGCCCCCGAGTTCTCCATGGCCGCCTTCGGTGGCGACCCGGACAACTTCAACTTCCCGCGCTTCGGCTTCGACGCGGCCTTCCTGCGCGTGTGGCAGGGCAACGCGCCCGCGAAGAGCCCGCACTTCCTGCCGTGGGCGAAGCAGGGCGCGAAGGAGGGGGACCTCGTCTTCGTCTCCGGCCACCCCGGCGGCACCGACCGCAAGGCCACCGTCGCGGAGCTGGAGTTCCATCGCGATGTGAACCTGCCGTACACGCTGCTCCAGCTCGCCGAGCTGCGGGGCATGCTGCGCGAATACGCCGGCGGGTCGGCGGAGCGCTTCCGCACCACGCGCTCCATGCTGCGCGGCGTGGAGAACGGGCTCAAGGCGCTGCGGGGCCGGCACCAGGCGCTGGCGGACCCGGCGCTGCTGGCGGGCAAGCGCGAGGACGAGGCGGCGCTGCGCAAGAAGGTGGAGGCCAACGCCCAGGTGAAGGCCGCCACGGAGGGGGCGTGGGACGAAATCGCCCAGGCGCTCGATGCGTACCGCCGCATGCTGCCCGACTACCGCATGAAGGAGGCCGGCGACGCCTACCCCTCCGAGCTCTTCCGCCTGGCGCGGCACCTGGTGCGCATGGCCGAGGAGAAGGACCGGCCCAACGCGGAGCGGCTGCGCGAGTACACCCAGTCACAGCTCCCCACGCTGGAGCAGCAGCTGCTGCGCGACGCGCCGATTGCGCTGGAGCTGGACCAGGCGCTGCTCACGTTCGGCCTCACGCGCGTGCGCGAGACGCTGGGCGCGGACGACCCCTTCGTCCAGCTCGTGCTCGGACGCGAGGCGCCCGCGGACCTCGCGCGTTCGCTGGTGCGTGGCTCGAAGCTGGGCGACGTGAAGGTGCGCGCCGCGCTGCTGAAGGGCGGCAAGGCCGCGGTGGAGGCCTCCAAGGACCCGATGATTCTCTTCGCGCGCAAGGTGGACGCGGAAGCTCGCGCGGCGCGCAAGCGCTTCGAGGACACCGTGGAGGCGGTGCTCAAGCGCAACGGCGAGCGCGTCGCCAAGGCGCACCTCGCGGTGTACGGCACCTCCGGCTATCCGGACGCCAGCTTCACCCTTCGCCTCAACCCCGGCCAGGTCAAGGGCTGGGAGGAGAATGGCCGTCCCGTGGCGGCGCTCACCACCTTCGGCGGCGCCTACGAGCGGCACACCGGCAAGGACCCGTACAAGCTCCCGGACACCTGGCTGAAGGCCCGCGGCAAGGTGCCGCCCCAGACGCCGTTCGACATGGCCACCACCAACGACATCATCGGGGGCAACTCCGGCTCCCCCATGGTGGACCGGGACGGGCGCGTCGTGGGGCTCGTCTTCGACGGGAACCTGCACTCCCTGGGCGGTCGCTACGCCTATGTCCCCGAGACGAACCGGGCGGTCGCCGTGCACGGGGAGGGCATCCTGGCGGGGCTGGAGCACGTCTACGGCGCGAAGCGGGTGGTCGAGGAGCTGCGCGCCGCCAGCGACGCCGCCGTCACCCCCGCGAAGTAGTCACGGCTCTCAAGAGCTGAGAGGCCCAGCCGGACGCCTTGGCCCCAGTGGCCAAGGCGTGTCAGACGGAGCAGGATAGAATCCGGTGCAAGGCTTAAGTCCTGCTCTCCATGACTCTCTCGAAACCCACTGACATCCCCCTCGGCACGGTCCTGAGGGAGACCTATGAGGTAGCAGGCGTCCTCGGCCGGGGTGGCATGGGGACGGTCTTCCTGGCCAATCACTTGCGGCTGCCGGGGCGGCAGGTGGCCATCAAGGTGCTGCGCCACGACGCGGGGATGGGCGCCGAGGTGTTCGTGCGCTTCCGGCGCGAGGCGGAGATTGCCTCGAAGCTGGGCCACCCCAACATCGTCGAGGTGCTCGACTTCGACAGCCTCGACGACGGCTCGCCATACATGGTGATGGAGTGCCTGCGCGGGCAGCCGCTCTCGCGCCGGCTGCGCAAGGGCCCGCTCACGCTGGAGGAGGTGTTCTCCTACGCGCGGCAGATGGGCTCGGCGCTCCAGGCCGCGCACCGCGCGGGCATCGTCCACCGCGACCTCAAGCCGGGCAACGTGTTCCTCGTGCCCACCGAGGTGGGCGGCGTGGCGATGCAGCACGTGAAGCTGCTCGACTTCGGCATCTCCAAGGTCATCGACTCGCAGAGCGTTCACACCCAGGGCGGCATCCTGCTGGGCACGCCGCAGTACATGGCGCCCGAGCAGGCCACCGGGAAGAACGGCGAGGTGGACCCACGCACGGACATCTTCGCCTTCGGGTGCCTCGTCTTCGAGATGCTGGCGCGGCGGCTGCCGTTCCGGGACACCGGCAACCTTCCGGAGCTTATCTACCGCATCGTCTACGACCCGCCCGAGTCCCTGGAGGCGCTGGTGCCGGGCCTGCCGGACCACGTCATCGGGGCGGTCGAGAAGTCGCTGGAGAAGCGCCCGGAGGACCGATTCCCGGACGTGGGGAGCTTCATCTCGGTGCTAACGGGGCGCGCGCTGCAGACGATGGGCGAGGTGCCGATGCTCACGCCGCTGAGCACCCCGCAGCTCGCCCTGGAGCTGGCGTTGGAGTCGAAGCCGGAGACGGTGCCCGGCAGGGGCCCGGGGGCCGGGGCGGTGGACGGCGAGCCGCGCCCCCTGGACGCGAAGCCTCCTTTCCGGGAGTCGGAGACGGTCAGCCTGGCCGCGCCGGTGTCGGGGGTCTTGCCGCACGACGCCGCGACCATCGCCGACGCGGTGCCCATGCCGGAGATGGAGGCGCCACCCCCACGGCCCGCCGTGGCGCCGGAGGATGTCGTCCCCGCGCCCATCGCGCGCTCGCCCGTGGTGCGCAAGCCCGATGCCGCGCCCACGAAGCCGCTGGAGGGAGCAGGGCAGGGCGGCGCCTCCCCCGGTGCCCGGCCGGCCGGCCGGGTGGATGCCGCGGCGCCCAAGGTCACGCCCGCGCCCATCGCGCACTCACCCGTGGCCGCTGCCCGGGGGGATGCCCCGCCTCCTCCGCGCAGGGCGCCTCTCGCGGAGGACCGGGCGCGGAGCGCGGCCCCGGAGCCCGCGGGGTCCACGGTGCTGCTGCGCTCGAAGGTCGGGGTGGCCCAGTCGCCCTCCCCGGGCGTGCTCGCCGCTCAGTCCCGGCGAAAGCTGTCATGGGGGACCGTGGCGGTGATGGTGGCGCTGGCGGCGGCCATGGCCTTCGCGATGTGGCCGCGTCCGGACCCTCGCTCGGAGAAGGCCGCGCCTCCCGGGCCCGGCGCGCCCGCGAACACGAGATAGGGAACCGCGGGCCCGGACTCCGAGGCCGTGCCCTGTCGTGAGGCGGACCGTACCCGACCTGTCGAGTTCGCCTCCGGACATGTCCGGACACGACTCACCAGGGCGTTGGTGCGCTGCGTTAGCGCTCACGTATCCTGATGAGGACTGACACGCTGGTTCATGTCACGTCCAACACCGCGCGTCGGCGGGCAGGGTGAGGGCAGGCTGTGCCCTCGAGTGGTTCCGCCAGCGCCAGTGAACCCACCTTGTACGGCCGCGTCCCCCCGGGATGCAGGCCGTCCAGGGCCCGGTTCCAGCCGGGATGGAGGGGGCTCGGCTGGGACCGGGGGCCCTGTGTGATGTAACATCTCTGACAGTTCGCGCCGGGGGGAAAGGGGAGATGCACGATGGCGGTGGAGGCACCCGAACCCGAAAAGCTGTCGGCGATTCTGTTCACCGGCATCGAGGGCCCTGAGGGGCTCTCATGGCGTGATGAGTCGCTGCAGAACGCCCTGCGCGACGAGCATGCGGTGCTCGTGCGTGAGCTGTTGCCCCGCTATGGCGGGCGGGAGGTGAAGCGGCTGGAGGATGGCTTCCTCCTGGAGTTCGAGGGAGGACCGGACGCGGTGGATTTCGGCCTGGAGTTGCAGCGCGCCCTGAAGGTCCGCAACGGCGGCGCCGCCGCCGAGCGCCGGGTGGTCCTCCGCGTTGGGGTCCACCTGGGCATGGTGGTGCACCGGGATGGCGACGTGTTCGGCGAGGGCGTCAACCTGGCCGCGCGCATCGAGGCGCTGGCCCGGCCCGGCACGCTCTACGTCAGTGAGACGGTGGCCCGTCAGGTGGAAGGCCGTCTGGCCTCGCCGCCGGTCCGCCTGGGCCGGGGGGAGATGAAGAACATCCGGCTGCCGGTGGCCGTCTACCGCATCGACCCGCCCGAGCACCGTCACCGGGTGCCGCTGCTCTCGCGCATGCGCTCCTTCCTCGGGCGCCGGCTCGCGACGAGCTGACACCCACGACGGCGGGCGCTCCCGGGCACGCGGCGTTGTTTTATAGAGGCTGCCCATGCCCCAGCTCACGCTCGTCGTCGGTTCGAAGAACTATTCCTCCTGGTCCCTGCGGCCCTACCTGGCGCTGGCCCACACGGGGCAGCCGTTCCAGGAGGTGGTGGTCCCCCTGGGCCAGCCGGACACAGAAGCGCAGGTCGCGCGGTACTCGCCCAGCAGGCGCGTGCCGGTCCTCCTGCACGGGGACCTGACCATCTGGGACTCGCTGGCCATCTGCGAGTACCTCGCGGAGACGTTCCCCGAGGCCCACCTGTGGCCGGAGGACACGGCGGCCCGCGCCGTGGCCCGCGCGGTCACCGCGGAGATGCACTCCAGCTTCGCGGCGCTGCGGCAGCACATGAACATGAACCTGCGTGCGCGCAGGCCGGACAAGGGCCGTGCGCCCGGCGTGGCGGAGGACATCGCCCGCATCCAGGCGCTCTGGAATGACTGCCGGAGCCGCTTCGGCCAGGGCGGCCCCTTCCTCTTCGGGCGCTTCTCCATCGCGGATGCCTTCTATGCGCCCGTCGTCACGCGCTTCGTCACCTACGGCGTGGCGATGGACGCGGTGAGCGCGGCCTACCGCGACACGGTGCTCGCGCTGCCGGCGTTCCAGAAGTGGGCCGAGGAGGGCCGGCGGGAGCCCGCAATCGAGAAGTACGACTGAGGCGCGCGCCGCGCCCCGCGGGTGCTACCTGCTCACCGAGGCGGGCGTCACCCCTTCGACCCGCGGGGTGCCGTCCTTGTCGACCTCCAGCTTCAGGTGCGGCTTGCCGTCGGCGTCGTGGAGGACGACGCTCGCCACGCCGTTCTCCACGCCGATGATGATGCGCTCCTTCCAGTCATGCCGGAGGGTGATGTTCGGCTTGCCCTGGATGAGCCCCATGCAGATTGCCTCGTAGCCCTCCGTGCTGTCGAAGCACAGGGCGTTGATGTCGACGCTGTCGAGCATGCCGAGCCCGCCGACCTCCTCCCCGGACGCGTTCATGAACTGGATGCCGTACGCGGTGACCGCGCGCTTGAGCCCCTTGGGGTCTGGCATCGGCGCGGCGATGCGGATGCGCGCCTGTCCATGTTCGTCGACGATGTTCAGCTCCCGGACCGAGAGCGAGGCCGCCGGAGCGCTCTCCGTGGCGGTCGAACACGCGCCGAGCAAGCCCACCGCGCAGGTGGTGACAAGCATCGACGCAAGGGGGCGGAGGGAAGGAGACATCGCGAACCTGCCTTTCGGTGGACGAGAGACGTCCTGGGTGGGGGCGCCAGCTTAAGGGCGCTCTCACCTCACCGAGCCATGGCGGCGCGGGCGTACTGTCATGGTTCTGCCATGGACGGCCTCAGCCGAGCGCGCCGGCCCGGACGCGCGCGAACAGCTCGTCGTAGCGACCCTCTGCGTAGGCCTGTGTCAGCTCCGGATAGCGTCCCTGGCGCAGCTCGCGGAGGTAGGCGTACTTCGCGGCGTGGTAGCCCGCCACCGCCCACGCCAGGCGGGAGGCCTCCGCGCCGCCGCGCCACAGCGCGCCCTTCAGCACGCAGTCCCGCGCCCAGGACGCCAGGCGCTGCATGCCCACGGGCTTGAGGCCGCGCTGCTCCGCGTGGGCGCGCAGGGCCCACAGCAGGGCGTAGCGGTCCTCCTTCGCGGAGCGGCGCTCCACCGACGTGGCGAAGCGGTGCTCGATGAAGGCGTGGACGCGCCCTCCCGCCATCTTCGGGAGGGCCTCGTGGACGATCTGCTCCGGCCGCCACACGGCCTTGTCGCGGCGCACCAGCCGGGCCCGCCACTGCGTGCGGTAGCGGAAGCGGCGCGCGCCCAGCTCGGCCCAGTCACGGCGGGGCAGCCGGTACACGGCCTCGGCGGGCGACGAAGCCTTCCACGCGCGCAGCGCCTCCACGGCCTCGGGCTCCAGCTGCTCGTCCGAGTCGAGGAAGAAGACGTAGTCACACGGCGCCAGCGCCTGCACCGCGGCGTCGCGCGCGGCGCCATAGCCTCGCCACACGTGCGGCACGGAGCGCGCGCCCAGCGAGCGCGCCCGCTCCGCCGAGCCGTCCGTCGCGCCCGAGTCCAGCGCCACCACGTCGTCGCAGACGGCCAGCAGCCCGCGCAGGCATGGCTCCAGCGTGTCCCGGTTGTCACGGTGCAGGACGTAGCCGCCCAGCTTCATAAACCCAGGGCCTTCAGCTGCGCGTCGAACGCGTCAGCGGTGGTGAAGAGCCGGCCCTGCATGCCCAGCGCCTCCGCGGCGTGGACGAACTCGGGCAGGTCGTCGAAGAAGACGGCCTCGTGCGGCGCGCAGCCCACGTCCTCCAGCGCGCGCCGGAAGATGGCCGGCTCCGGCTTCACGTGCCCCACCTCGCAGCTCATCACCACGCTGTCGAAGCGCTGCAGCAGCGGCAGCCGCGGGCGGAGGTAGGCGACGTGCAGCGCGTTGGTGTTGGACACGAGCCCCACGCGGACGCGGCCGAGGAGCCCCTCTATGCGGGGCAGCACGGCGTCATGCACGGTGAAGTGGCTGCTCCACAGCGCGGCGAACTCCGGCATGGGCAGCTCCACGCCCAGCGCGCGGCAGACGTCCCGGCGGATGCCCTCGGCGCCCAGCACGCCCCGGTTGGCGTCCGTCCAGCCCGCGCCCGTCAGCCGCCGGGCCACGTCCGCGGGCTCCAGCCCCGCCCGGGCGCCGAGCCGCGAGAAGAGCAGGGCGTTGTCGTGGAAGACGAGGACGTTGCCCAGGTCCAGCAGCACTGCCTTTACCTGCGCCATGTGTGCTCCTTCAGATGCGGTAGGCGCGGGCCACGTCCTGCATCTGCTCGGACACGTCCTGGAGCAGCTTCGCCGCCCGCGTGGTGGCCGTCAGGCTCTCCTGGGTGTCGTTCATCATGGAGGACAGGTCCGTCACCGCGCTGAAAATCTGGGAGATGCCCGCGTTCTGCTGGCTCACCGCGCCGGCAATCTGCCGCACCGCGGCGGCGTTGTCCTGGATGATGGCGGCCAGCTCCTTGAGCCGCTCGCCGGTGCCGCGCACCTGCTCCAGGCCGGACTCCATGTGCGTGTAGCTCACCTCCGTCATCTTCGCGGTGGAGAGGATGGCGCCGCTCAGGTCGCCCAGGATTTCGCGCACGCGGTCCGTGGCCTGGATGGACTGGTCCGCGAGGCTGCGAATCTCGCGCGCCACCACGTTGAAGCCCTTGCCGTGCTCGCCCGAGCGCACGGACTCGATGGCGGCGTTGAGGGCCAGCATGTTGGACTGGTCCGCCAGGTCCTTCACCGTCTGCGTAATCCCGCCAATCTGCTGCGTGCGCTCGTTGAGCTGGGCGATGCGCTCCGTCATCTGCTCGGCCTGCGACAGGATTTCCGAGAAGCCGCCCATGCTGTCGCGGATGGCCGCCTCGCCCGCGCGCCCCACCTCCTCGGCGACGGAGGCGCGCTGGAGCACGTCGTCCGCCTTCTCCGAGGCCAGCAGCGACGTCTGCTTGATTTCCTGCGCCGTCACCTGCGTCTGCTGGAGGGCGGCGGCCTGGCGCGCCACGTTGCGCTCCTGCTGGGTGGCGGCCGTCTGCAGCTCCGCCACCGTCTCGCTGAGCACGCGCGTGCCCGTGTGCAGGCTCTGGGCCGTCTCGCGAAGCTGGAACACCAGCAGGCCGAAGGCGCCGGCCAGCTCGCCCACCTCGTCGTTGCCAGCCTTCACGTCCAGCGTCTGCGTGAGGTCGCCCTCGCTCACCAGCCGCGTCACCGCCGCGCGCAGGGCCAGCACGGGACCGGAGATGCGGTGCGACAGGAAGCGCGCGCCAGCGATGGCCAGCGCGATGAAGACCACCACCATGAGCAGGGACACCCGCCGCATGCGCTCCACCGGGGCGTAGGCCTCCGCCGGGTCCACGCGGGCCACGAAGAGCCAGTCGTCGGCCACGTCCCGCACGTCGGCGCCGTTGACGGCGGAGACGGCCAGGAGCCTGTCGTCTCCGCCCGCGTCCTCTCCGCGCGAGTCGTACATCACCGTGCCGTCGGGCCGCTCCAGCGTGAGCGCGAAGCTCTTCAGGTCGCGCTGGGCGGCGCGGGCCAGCGCCGGCTGCACCAGCTGGTGGACGTGGGCCCAGTCGAAGGCCGCCAGCAGCACGCCCAGCCGGTGCTTGGAGACGGGGTCCAGCACCGGCACCGCCAGCGACAACACGTGGCCGGTGAAGATGGGGTGCTCCTCGTTGATGCCCTCACTGGTGGTGTGCCCCTGCTGGGCCGCCACGAACCAGGGGCTGCGCCGCACCTCCTCCTGCCGGCGCTGGTACTCGTCTCGCAGGGCGGGGGTGTTGGCGGAGACGGCGCGGCCGGTGTCGTCGAAGACGACGATGCCGTTGAGGCTGAGGTAGCGGCTCTGGAGCACCGCCAGCATGGCGTTGGCCGGCCCCACGTCACCGCGCAACGCGGCGCGCACCACCGTGTCCTCGGCCCAGCTGCGGGCGCTCGCCTCGCGCTCGGCGAGCGTCGCCTCGAGCAGGTCCTTCACGCCCTCCGCCTCGCTCTGTAGCGACGCGCGGATCTGCTCCTCCATCACCTGCCGCGCGCTGCGCGACTGGAGCCACGTCAGCGTCAGCAGCGGGACGACGGACAGCAGGGTGACGTAGAGCGTGAGGCGCCCGCGAAGGGACTGGGTTCCAGGAAGTGAAAGGGCCATGGGGCGCGGCTGGTGGCGTGCGGGGCCTCCCGGGAGGGTCGGCCTCCGACCTATACCAGAGCCTCGCGCCCCCGGGGCACCCCCAAGCCCGCCTCCTCAGAGAACAGGCACCCGGCTGGGCAGCTCCTTCGCCGGGATGTTGGAGTAGTCCGAGTCCACGTCCAGCAGGACGCGCTGGCGCACCCGGGCGCTCAGCAGGCGCCGGATCCTCCCCAGGAACTCGGGCGGGGCCGCGATGACCAGCTTGTCGAAGTCGCGCCGGTCATACCCCTTGTCGAGGAACGCGGAGAGCTGGCGGGCGAAGCGGTCGTGCTCCAGCTCCCGCCGGCCGTTGGGCTCGTTCTCCACGGGGGGGCCGTGCAGGGTGCCAGCGTTGGGGTTGTCCGTCTGCTCGATCAGCTCCGCCTGGCGGGCCCGGCTCTCGTCGTGGTGGAACTCCTCCACCAGCCGCCAGTCCTCCTCCGCCTTCGCGTCCGTCGCGAAGAGGCGGGCCCGGCTCGCGTTCCCCACCAGAATCCAGAGCGTCCCATTCGCCATGTCGTGCGTCTCCTTGCGGTATAAGGTGGGAGATGTTGACCGCTCCGGGCCAAGGCAAGCTTCCCCAGGCGAGCCGCGCGTCCGCCGCGCCCAGGGCAGGCAGCCGGGCCGCGTGAGGCCGAGGTCGCCCCTCGGCACGGGTACGCTCCCGTCGCATCATTCCGTTACGCACGGCGCCGCGATACAACGGAGCCATGCGTATTCCCGCCATTCCCTTCGCCGCGCTGCTGGCGCTCGCGCTGCTGGCGGAGGGCTACGCCGCGGCGGTGCGCTGCGCGGAGGCCGCGTGCTTCACTGTTCCTCCCTCCAGGACTGCGCGAATGGCGAGTGCGTGCGCCGCCGGGAGCTGGACTGCGCCGACCGGGCGGACTGCCCCGTGTCGACGGTGTGCGGGCCTCCGAGGACTCCCGATGGGGCACCCAGGCGATGCCGGCTGAACGGCTTCTGCGAATGATGGCCCGAACTTCAACGCGGCACTGTCCGCCATCCCGCACTGTCCGCCTGGGGGCGGCGTCCCTGGTAAGACAGTGCGCTGAACTCCGGTTGCTGTTTGTCCCGGACATGGAAATTTCTTCCCACCATGGGCTCCGATGACGCCTTCACGCAGACCGCGCTGTCCAGTGCCGAGGCCTCCATGAGTGACGCGGGGCCTCAGGCCAGCGACGAGCTCCAGGTGGGCTCCACGCTGGGGAGCTACCAGCTCGAGCACCTCCTGGGGGAGGGCTCCATGGGCCGCGTGTTCCAGGCGCGCCATGCGCGGCTGGGGCGTCAGGTGGCGCTCAAGGTGCTCAGGCCCGAGCACGCGCGGGACAGCGGCTTCGTGCGGCGCTTCTTCCAGGAGGCGCGCACCGTCAATCAAATCAACCACGAACACATCGTGGAGATCTTCGACTTCGTCGACGAGAGCGCCGCCGGCGGTCCTGTCTACTGTGTGATGGAGCTGCTGCGCGGGCAGAGCCTGAGCTCGCTCGCGCAGGAGGAGAAGCTGACGCTCGCGCGCATCCAGCGCTTCGTGGTGCAGGTGTGCGCGGCGCTCGGCGCGGCCCATCAGGTGGGCGTGGTGCACCGGGACGTGAAGCCGGACAACCTCTTCGTCATCCACCGCGCGGGTCAGACCGACTTCGTGAAGGTGCTGGACTTCGGTGTGGCGAAGCTCCTCTCCGCGGAGAGTGGCACCACCGGCACGGTGGACGGCATCATCATCGGCACGCCCGCGTACATGGCCCCGGAGCAGGCCGCGGGGCTGCCGGTGGATGCGCGCGCGGACATCTACGCGGTAGGCAACATCCTCTACGAGCTCATCTCCGGGAAGCCGCCCTTCCAGGCGTCGGCCTTCGGCCACCTCGTGGTGCAGATCATCACCCAGCCCCCGCCGCCGCTGCCCTCGCACCTGCCGTCCGGCGAGCCCGTGCCGCCGCAGCTGGCGGAGCTGGTCATGCGCTGTCTGGCGAAGGAGCCCGAGGCACGGCCGCAGAGCCTCGCGGAGGTGACGACGGCGCTCCTGCTCCTGCCCGCCTCCGCCGAGGCGCTGGCGCCCGCCCCCGTGGGGGTGGCGCAGGAGGCGTCGGAGCGGCCCACGCAAGAGGTGCGCGTGGCACCAGCAGGTCCTTGGTACCGGCGGGCCGCGCTGACAGTGGGCACCGCGGCGCTGGCGGTGGTGGCCGCGGTGGTCACCTGGTCCGGGCTGCACCCGGAGCCCGCGTCCGCGCCGCCGTCCGGCGTGGTGGCGGCGTCCGCCGAGACGCCCGCTGCTTCCTCTCAGGAGGCTCCTGTCCCGCCCGGTGTCCGCGCGCCCGTGACGCTCACCGTGCGCTCCTTCCCGGAAGGCGCGCAGGTGCTGCGCGTGGATACGGGCGAGCTGCTGGGCGTGACGCCGCTGGTGAAGCAGGTCCAGGGCGAGGCCGCTCCCCTGCGGCTGCGCGTGGAGCTGGCCGGCTACGCCCCCTTGGAGCGGATGGTGGAGCTGGGCACGCACGCCGAGCTGGAGGTGCCGCTGGTCAAGGCGCTGCCCGCCCCCCGTCAGGCCCCGGCGGCCGGGACGCAGCGCGCGGCGCCGGTCAGGAAGAGCCGGGCGCGCGAGGCCACGCCGTAGCCCGCGTCAGCGCTGCGTGCCCACCGTCTGGGCGAGCACCTGCGCGGCGATGCGGCCGATGCGCTCATCGAAGTCCTCCGCCTCGTGGTAGGTGAGGCGCACGTCGCCCACCTGGAGCTGGACGCCGGGCTGGAGCGCCGTGGCGCGCTCGGGCTCCAGGGGCGTGCCGCCCAGCGTCACCGGCCGGGAGCTGGCGACGCGCGTCACCTCCCAGCGCCCCTCCGGCGAGGGCGCGAGGTGCAGCTGCTCGCGCGACACGGTGGCGTCATTGACGACCAGCGCGTTGTGCGAGGCGCGGCCCAGGCGCAGCGGGCTGCCGTCCGTCTGGCCCAGCAGCTCGAAGCACAGGGCGTCTCCGGCGGGCAGGCAGTCCCGCAAGTCGGTCAGCGGCAGCCGCGTGGCGGCCACGTTTCCCTCCACCACCTCGGGGACATTCCAGGCGCCCGCCTCCCACACCAGCCAGGGATGTGGGTACTTGGCGCGAAACTTTTCCTTGAGAGCCATGTGCTGCCTCACGAGCAGCGAGAGCAGCAGAGCGCGAGCCATGCGGATTGAATAGCCTTCCTGCCTCGCCGCGGCCCGGGAAGGCGCACGGTAGGGCCAAGGGGTGTCCACGAATGGCCAGTTGCCGGGCGGGGTGCCCCACTCGCGCACGGGCCAACCCCTGTAGTACACCCCCGCCCGCCTCCTGTCCCCGGACAAGGCGTTTCCGCCGCCTGGAAGGTCCGATGCGCCGCCTGCCTGCCGCCGTGTTGTGCGCCGCGTTGTTCGCGGCGTGTGAGGACGCCCCCGCACCGACGCTCGCGCCGCCTCCGCCCTACACGGAGACCTACCCGGACGCCGGGACGGCCCCGGACGCCGGTCCCCAGGAGCCCTGGGCCTGCCAGCGGACGACGACGGTGCGCGGCGCGCCCATGGCGCTGCTGGCCCGCCTGCAACTGGAGCTGGGCCGCGCCACGTCGTCGGCGCAGCGCGCGGAGGCCATCGACCGCTTCGTGGCCGCGGTGGGAGAGCAGGGCGGCGGGCCCCTGGTGAGCGATTCCCTGGCGGGCCAGCCGCGGGTGGCCTTCTTCATCCGGGGCGAAGCGGGGCGCGGCACCTTCGTCGCGGGGGACTTCAACGGCTGGTCCGCCACGGCCACGCCGCTGGTGCAGGTGCGCGACACGGACCTGTACCTGGCGGAGGTGGAGGTGCCGCGCACCGGCCCGCAGCCGTACAAGCTGGTGAAGGACGGCGAGTTCTTCGCGGACCCGGGCGCGCGTCACGTGGTGTGGGACCGCTTCAACCACCACGGCGTGGGGCAGTTCAACTCGCTCGTCTACCCGGGGCTCCAGGACGGCGAGAAGGGCCGGCTCACCGCATGGTACGGCGTGCCCGCCACGGTGCTGGGCGACGCGCGCGACGTCTTCGTCTACACGCCGGCGGTGTACGACGGGCCGGAGTGCCCGGCCCTGCCGGTGATGTACGTCCACGACGGCAACGAGAGCCTGACGCGCGAGTCCTTCGCGGAGGCGGCGGACGCGCACTACGCGGCCCGGCCGGAGGACTCGGCGGTGCTCGTGTTCGTGGCGCTGCCGAGCCAGGACGTGCGGCTGGCGCAGTACACCTTCCCGCCCGCGCGCGCACCGGGCTGGCCCACGCCGCGCGGGGACGACTACCTCGCCTTCATCCGCGACGACCTGATGCCACGGGTGGAGGCGGCCTACCGCGTGAGGACGGGGCCGCGGGACACGGGCATCGCGGGCGCGTCGCTGGGGGGCCTCATCTCCGTCTACGCGGGCTTCCAGATGTCGGAGACGTTCGGCTTCGTGGGCACCCAGTCCGGCACCTTGTTCTGGCCGCATGACGGCGTGGTGGACCGCGATGACGGCAACGCGATGGTGGTCCGCGCCGGGCAGGAGCCGGTGGTGCCGGTGCGCTTCTACGTGGACCACGGCTCGCCCGTGGCCGGCTGCACGCGGGATGGCGAGGAGGGCGGCGACGACTGCCAGTCCAACCTCCAGTTCGTGGACGCGCTGCGCGGCCGAGGCTACGGCGTGGCCCACTGGAACGAGCCCGGCGCCGAGCACGACTGGTTCTTCTGGAAGCGGCGCCTGCCGAAGCTCCTGTGTGCCTTCCGCAACGCGGACCCGGCGGTGTGCGGCCTGCCGCGGTAGGGCCTCACAGCTTCGCGGCGATGGCCCGGGCCAGCCGCTCCGCGGCGCCTGGGGCCAGCGACAGGAAGAGGCGCGGCTCGGTGACCTCCAACTCCTGGAGCCGGGGCTGGCCGGCGTTGTCGGTGGCCACGTCCACGCGGGCGTAGAGCAGCGGGCGGCCCACCGCTTCCAGCACGGACTCCGCCAGCCGCAGCTCGGCCGCGTCCTCCGGTGAGAAGGCGGTGGGCTCGGAGAAGCCGCGCGGCGCGTCCAGCAGCGTGGGCGGCCGGCGCACCGCGTGGCTGAAGACGCCGTCGAAGAAGACGTAGCTGCGCTCGCCCTCCTGTTCGAACGCGGTGAGGTAGGGCTGCACCATGACGTCGCCCTCGCGCGCCAGCTCCGCGAGCCGCGCGGTGGCGGCGTGGGCGTCCGCGCGTGCGAAGACGTGCGTCTTGAGGGCGCCCGCGGACACCGCGGGCTTGAGCACCACCACGCCCCAGCCTCGCCTGTCAGCCAGCTCGCCCACGTCGAGCGCGGCGCCGCGGGACACCCAGGCCGTGGGCGTCACGGGGACGCCCTTCTCCTCCAACTCGCGCAGGTAGCCCTTGTGCGTGTTCCAGCGCAGCACCGCTGCGGGGTTGTGGAGCTGTGTGAGGCGGCCTACCTTCTCCGCCCACGCGACGAAGGCCTCTCGGCGCAGGTGGCTGTCCCAGGTGTTGCGCACCAGCGCCAGCCGCGCCGCGCTCCAGTCCATGGCCGGGTCATCCCAGACAACGGGGCGGGCATCCAATCCCAGCGCCGCGAGCGCGGGCAGCAGCGCCGCATCGAACGCGTCGAGCTGAGGGAGTGCGTCATAGGTGAGGACGGCGATGTCCACGGGGGGCTCCTGGGCGCGAGGCGGGTCGCGCGCTTGTAGCGCGTTCGCGGCTCTCGCGGTGCGTCACGACCCGGCGCGGACTGACGTCGGCCAGGGCCGGCACGCCGCCTTCGTGCAGGCTCGTACTTGAGGTGATGTGGGCTGCGTACTCCACGGCACATTCCCGCGCGGGCGTTGCCTGGGAACTGGACCTGTGCGGTCAGGTGTCGCTGAAATGTTTCAAGGGGTACGCTCCTGGCGTGCCAAGGACCTGTCACCTTCCCTCCGGCCGGCTCCGCCGGGAGACCCACGAGATGCGAATGTCCCCACGTCTATTACTTGCCGCGCTGGGCGCGGTGCTCCTCTTCCATGCTGGCTGTAGCGGCGACGATCCGGATTGTGAGGGCCCGAGCTGCAACCCGCAGGCGGTCTGCGGCAATGGCGTCACCGAGGCCGGCGAGCAGTGCGACGACGGCAACCGGACGAACGGTGACGGCTGCGAGAACGACTGTACGCGGACGCCCACGACTTCTCCCGACCCGGTCTGCGGCAACGGCTGGCTGGAGGAGGGCGAGGCCTGCGACGACGGCAACACCGTGGACGGTGACGGCTGCCAGTCGGATTGCACGCCGACACACACCCGCTGCCCCGCGGCGGACGCGCCCGCGCTCCCCGATGGGGCCACCTGCGCGGTGACGCAGGCCGGGACCTCGGGCGCGCGCCTCTTCACGGGCGTGGTGCTGAAGGATGGCGAGACGCTGCTGGGCGGCCAGGTGCTGGTGGACGCGCAGGGCATCATCCAGTGCGCCGCGTGTGACTGCTCCGCCGCGGCGGGTGCCGCCGAGGCCACGCAGGTGTCCTGCCCAGGCGGCGTCATCTCCCCGGGCCTGGTGAACCCGCACGAGCACATCACGTATCCGATGGAGCCGTACGCCGGCACCGAGGAGCGCTACGAGCACCGCCACGAGTGGCGCACCGGCCGCAACGGCCACACGCGCATCAACAGCCCCGCGGCCAGCGCCGCGGACAACGTGCGCTGGGGCGAGCTGCGGCAGCTGATGGCGGGCGCCACCTCCATGGCGGGCGCGGGCGGCCAGCCCGGGCTGCTCCGCAACGTGGACGTGAACAACGACTCGCTCCAGGAAGGCCTGGGCGAGGGCGTGGTGGACTCGGACACCTTCCCGCTGGGCGACACCAGCGGCAACCTGATTGCGTCGGGCTGCGGCTACCCCTCGATGCCCACCACCAGCTCGCTGCCGCGCTCGGCCGCGTACCTGCCGCACGTCTCCGAGGGCATCTCCGCGGCGGCGCACAACGAGTTCCGCTGCCTGTCCACGGGCCAGAACGACGTGATGCAGCCGCGCACCGCCGTCATCCACGGCATCGGCCTGACGGCGAAGGAGATTCACCTGATGGCCGAGCGTGGCACCGGCCTCATCTGGTCGCCCCGCTCGAACATCTCGCTGTACGGCGACACGGCCATGGTGACGGCCTACAAGCGCCTGGGGGTGACCATCGCGCTGGGCACTGACTGGCTGCGCTCCGGCTCCATGAACATGCTGCGTGAGCTGCAGTGCGCCGACTACCTCAACACCTCGCACTATGCGCGCGCCTTCAGCGACGAGGAGCTCTGGCGCATGGTGACCGTGAACGCCGCGGACCTGGTGGACGTCTTCGAGAAGACGGGCCGCATCGCCGAGGGCAAGGTGGCGGACCTGGCCATCTACCAGCTGCGGGCCTTCGCCAACTCGCCGCACCGCGCGGTCATCACCGCGAATCCCGAGCACGTGGTGCTCACCATGCGTGGGGGCAAGCCGCTCTACGGTGACCAGGCGCTGATGGCCGGTCTCAAGGGCTCGGACACCTGCGACACGCTGGATGTGTGCGGCACCCAGAAGGAAGTGTGCCTCCAGTCGGAGATTGGCAAGAACCTGGCGGCGCTCACGTCGGGTGCCACGCACAAGTACCCGCTGTTCGCGTGCGGCACGCCACAGAACGAGCCGGTGTGCGCGCCCCGCCGCACGTCGCTGGACTCGCGCTGGCCGGCCGTCGTGAATGGCTCCACCAGCTATACGGGGGAAACCCGTGAGGCGGACCCGGACGGCGACGGCCTGGTGGGCGCCGCGGACAACTGCCCCAACGTCTTCAACCCCATCCGCCCCATGGACAATGGCAAGCAGGCGGACTCGGACGGCGACGGCATCGGCGACGCGTGCGACCCCTGCCCGCTGGACGAGGGGAACTCGTGCACGACGTTCACCGTGGGGGACGATGACCACGACGGCATCGTCACGTGGCTGGACAACTGCCCGTTCGTCCCCAACCCGGACCAGGTGGACACGGACGGCGACGGCAAGGGCGACGCGTGTGATGCGTGCCCCACCGTGCCGAACCCGGGGAGCCTGGGCTGCCCGGCCACCATCCACGAGCTGAAGACGCCCGTGAGCGGCAGCCTGCCGCTGGTAGGCAAGGAGGTGTCCATCCTCGACGTCGTCGTCACCGGCGTGGTGAAGGGCGGGGCGAGCACCAGCGGCTACTGGGTGCAGACGCATCCGCTGCCCGCGGGCGCGAGCGTGGACCACTCGGGCCTCTATGTGTACTCGCCCAAGGGCGACCTCGCGGTGGGTGACCGCATCGACATCACCACGGGTGTGCTGACCCTCTACTACGGGCTGCCCGAGCTGATGGAGGTGAAGTACGTCAAGCGCAGCTCCGGCAACGAGGTGCCCTCGCCGGTGGTGGTGACGACGGCCGACATCCGGACGGGAGGCCCCCGCGCCTCCGCGCTGGAAGGCGTGCTGGTGGAGGTCCGCGACGTGGCGGTCAACACGGCGGCGGACGAGTTCGGCCAGATCCTCGTCAACGAGGCCGGCGACCCAGGGCAGCCGGGTCTGATGATTGATGACCAGGCCTATGCCTACCCGGTGCCGCCCATTGGCACGCGCTTCGGCGCGATGCGCGGCGTGCTGACGTACAACTTCAACGACTCCAAGCTGGTGCCGCGCTTCCGGGCGGACATGCCGCTGCCGCCGCCGTCCATCATGGGCTTCGGTCCAAATGGCTACGTCCGGGTGGGAGGCACGGAGCCGGTGAACACGTTCCCGCAGGCGCTGACGCTGACGCTGTCCTCCGCCTACGAGGATGCGCTGGAGGTCGCCATCACCTCGTCCGACGCGAGCGCGCTGAGCGTGCCTGAAGGCCGCGTCATCATCCCCGCCGGGCAGACGTCGGTGACGGTGCCGGTGGAGCCGGGGGCGCCCGCGCAGGGCGTGACGCTGACGGCGACGCTGGGCGGCTCCGCGCAGTCGGTCACCATCCGGGTGCTGGGGGCCGACGAGCAGCCCGAGGTGGTGGGGCTCACGCCTGCTGACGTGACGATGGTGCCTGGCGGCGAGGTGGTGTTTACCGTGGCGCTGGACCGTCCGGCTCCCGCGAACACCACCGTGGCGCTGAGCGTGGACCCGGGCCTGGGCTTCGGCTCCTTCAACCCGGCCAACGGCCTGCTCGCCGTGGCGGAGAACGCCATGACGGCGTCGTTCAGCTTCACCGCCGACCCGGGGGCCACGACCACCGAGCCCGGCACTGTGACGGCGACCCTCGGGGCGAGCAGCGCGAGCGCCACGGTGACGCTGGACCAGGATGCGCCGCGGCTGACGTCGATGTCGCCGTCCTCGGCGGTGACGATTCCGGCGGGCTCCACGCAGACGTTCACCCTGACGGTGGACCGCCCCACGGTGCAGGACACGATGGTGGAGGTGGCCGTCGTTCCGGAGGCAGGCGTGACGCCCTATGGCACGGCGCCCGCCACGGTAACGATTCCCGCCGGGGACACGACGGTGTCCTTCACCTTCACGGCGGACGCGCAGGGTGAGGGCACGGGCACGGTGCACGCCATGCTGTATGGCATCACCCTGGCGACCGAGCTCACGGTGCTGCCGCCTCCGCCCGCGCTGAGCGCGGTGACGCCGTCGGTGGCCACGGTCTACTTCGAGACCACCCAGGTCTTCACCGTGACGCTGGACCGCCCGGCGCTGGTGGGGGGCGTCACGGTGGACGTGACGCTGGAGCCGGCCACGGGCATGGGGGAGCTGTCGAGCGCCTCCGTCAACATCCCCGAGGGGGCGCGGAGCGGAACGGTGACGTTCACCGCGGGCGATGAAGCGGCCCAGGGCCGGCTGATTGCGTCCTACGCGGGCGTCACGCGCGGGGCAGACATCACCATCGCGGAGCATCCCGCCGTTGGCTACGTCGTCATCAGTGAAATCTCCGCGCGCGGCGTGACGGCTCAGAACGACGAGTTCATCGAGCTCTACAACCCGACGGGCGCGGACATCACGCTGAACGGCTGGAAGGTCCAGTACAAGAGCGCGGAGAGCACCACCAGCTACTCCGGCTCGGCGGACATCCCGGACGGCACGGTCATCAAGGCCCATGGCTACCTGCTGCTCGGTCACAGCACGGGCTACACCGGACCGGTGGCCAAGGACGTGAGCTACAACTTCGACATGTCCGCGTCGGCGACGGGCGGCGGCCATGTCCGCATCGGGCCCAACCTCGATCCCAAGACCCTGGATGACCCCAACACGGTGGACAAGGTGGGCTACGGCAAGGCGAACCAGCCCGAGGGCAGCGCCGCGCCCGCCCACCCGGCCGCGGGTGGCAGCCTCGAGCGCAAGGCGCGTCCGAACTCCACGACCGAGAGCATGGCGGTGGGCGGCGCGGATGCCGAGGCAGGCAACGGCCACGACACGGATGACAACGGGAGCGACTTCGTCATCCGCGCCGAGCGCCAGCCGCAGAACTCGCAGAGCCCGGTGGAGCATCCGTAGCCGTCAGGCAGCTTGGGGACGGGGTTGAAGTGACGACCCTGTCTCCGTGAGGTTTAGAACGGGCGGAACCCTGACTTGGGGTTCCGCCCGTTTTCTTTGGTGCGCTTGAAGGTGCTTTGCCGTCTCCCCAATCTCTCCGTCTGCGCATACACGCATGGCGGGAGGGGTTGTGCGTGGGTGGAGATTCTTGATGTGATGAAGAGGGTTTGGGCTGAGGGGGATATGGATTCGCAAGAGTTGTTGAGGGTTTTTGCTTCGGGCGATGAGGGCGCCATTGTGGGGGCGTTGTTTTATTTGAGTGGCACTGTTGATAGGTATCCGGGGAAGGAGGTGCTTGAGCGGGCGACCCGGTTTTTTCTTCATTCAGACGTGGATGTGAGGCGTCAAGCGATTGTGGCTGTTGCTATTCATTGGGACTATGTTCCGTCTCTGGGGATGTTGTTCAAGGTGCTCGAGGTGGAGCGGGAGGAGTTTGTATTAGAAGCGGCTGTTGCAGCTGTTGCTCGGATTGGCAAGATTAGTCTCCCTGTGCGTGGTGAGACTTTGTTGGCGCTTAGGGATATTGTGCTTGACGGGAGATATACTGAGAATTTGCGACATCTCGCGTTTGTGGAAGCAAGGTGGATGTGTGGCGAGATGAGCGCGGACGAGTATGCGAAGGTGGGTTTGAGGCCCGAACGCGTGCCGATTGATCTGGATTGGTTCGAGCGCGTGCTCTATCGGGCGTGAGCGTTTACGCATGGCCTTCAACCTGCTCCCAACCGGCCTGGCCCTGATTTGCGTCAGGTGGTGTTACCCAGGCGTAGGGTGCGCGATTCCGGCCGTCATCAGCGCGCTCAGGGCCGCCACTGGCGTGTCGAGGTCCATGGACGTGCGGAAGAGGTTCTGGTGCACGAGCACGCCCAGGAATCCGCCAAGGAGGCTGTGGGCCGTATGGCGCGCATCCACGTCCCGCCGGAACTCCCCCGTTCTCTGTCCATGGCGGATGATGTCCTCGAGTGTCGTCACGTAGAGCGCCAGCTTGTCCCGGATGGCCTCCGCCACCTGGTCATTGGCCTCGGCGGCCTCGGCGGCGAGCATCGCGAAGAAGATGCCGTATTCGCGGTGCTCGCGCAGGAGCAGGTGTGCCCGCTCGGAGATGGCCTGGAGCTGCTCTTGCGCCGATAACGCCTGGTAGTCCCCCAGCATCCGAAACTCGCGCACGCAGCGGTGGTGCAGCTCCTCAATCGCCGCCAGCAGCAGGTCTTCCTTGGTGGGAAAATGCCAGTACAGCGCTCCGGGGGTCATCCGGATGGCGCGGGACAAGTCCGCCATCGTCGTGGCGAGGAAGCCTCTCCTCGCGAACAGGCGGATGGCCGCTTCCAGAATGTCCATGCGCGTGCGCGCGGCACGCTCCTGTTTCAGCTCGCGTTGGGCGGGTTCCCTGGCCATACCCGCCGAATCTATGCATCACGCCAAGAGTGTCACCCGGACGATCTCCGGCGGCGCGCCGACGCGCAGCGGCGGACCCCAGAAGCCTGTTCCCCGGCTGACATACAGGTGCCGGTCTCCTTCGTGAAACAAGCCCGCGTCGTGCTCCCAGATGGCGGAGACCGCCAGCGTGAAGGGGAAGAACTGTCCCCCGTGGGTGTGCCCGGAGAGCTGCAAGCCCATTCCCTCCTGCGCCGCCACCTTCCAGTTCGACGGCTGGTGCGCCAGCAGCACCGAGGCCCGGTCGGAGTCCCTGCCCGCCGTCGCCGCCGCAAGGTCGTAGCGCTGAGAGAATCCCATCTTGCCCGCTGACCAGTCGTCCACGCCCACCAGGTCGAATGACGCGGCCGCGTCGCCGATGCGCACATGGCGGTTGCGCAGGACATGGACGTCCATGCGCTCCAGCGCATCCGCCCAGGCCGCGTCGCTCCAGTAGTACTCGTGGTTTCCCGTGACGAAGTAGGTGCCGTGGCGTGACTTCAGCTCGGACAACGCCGACACCGCCGGAGACAACGACGCGACGTGGCCGTCCACCAGGTCGCCGGTGATGCACACCAGGTCTGGGCGCAGCGCGTTGCAGCGGCGCACCAACTCGTCCATGAAGCGGCGCTGGATGACCGGGCCCACGTGGATGTCACTCAAGTGGACGATGCTGAAGCCATCCAGCGCCTTGGGCAGCCCGGGCAGCTTCACCGCCACCTCGTTCACCACTGGCGGATGGAAGGCGTTCCACATCCCGAAGCCCGTGACGCCGCCAGCGGCCAGCACCGCTCCGCCGGCCGTAGCCCGAGCAAGCAAGCGCCGACGCTCCACGTCCACTGGCTGCGCGGGACTTGCGTCCACCGTCACGGTGAGCGTGCGCGTGGCGTCAGCGGTGGGCGCCGTCATGGCCACCACCGCCGCCTCTTCGCGTGAGCCCCACATCCGCGCGGCCGCCTTGCGCACCGCGCCTTGAACGGCGAGCGCGAGCAGCAGGTAGATGGCCATGCCCATCCACGTCCACACCGCCGTGGCCACGGCGAAGGTGGCGTCCATGGGCAGGAAGCGCGTCACGGACCACGACAACACCAACAGGGTGCCCAGCACCGCCATGACACCCATGCCCACGCGCCGCCACGGCCTGCTCTCCGAGGTGTCCCGGAAGAGGCGCCGGTACAGGTAGACGTGGACGGCGACCGTGGCGAGCCCGGTGGCGATGGCGAAGAGGACGAAGCGCGCGGTGTCCATGCAGGGCCTCATCCTCTCCCGTGCACGATGCGCCGCAACGCAATCGGCGTGAAGAAGTGTGAATGCCGCATACACGGACAGCGAATCAATCCGTGCCCACAGTGCACGCGCGCCCTCGACTGGGGCAATCACGACCCGAACTTCCCGCGTCAGGAGCTGGCGCCGTGCAGCCAGCACGGCGTGGCTGGGCTCGTCGGGATACAAGTGACGAAGGACAGGCCGTATACACCGGCCCGCCGGAAAACCGCTCAGACGCCGCCGCACGTGTGGAGGGTGATGGGCTGGTGGACGAGCACTCACCCGGAGGAGACCCATGCCCGTGGAACTGAAGGCGGGATTGCGCTGCCTGCTGACGTCGATGTTGAGCGCCCTGCTCGTGGCGGGGTGTGAACCCACCGCAGCCGATTCGTCATCGACACCCCGGTCGAGCGCCTCGCGCCCGCAGCGGCTCGCCGGGACGCTCTCGCCGATGCGCATCGCGGCTGGGGCGCAGCACTCGCTGTTCCTGACGCCGTCGGGCGCGGTGTGGGCCTGGGGCGCCAACAGCGCCGGTCAGCTCGGGGAGGCCGACGCCTCCTTCCAGCGGCTGGCGCCGGCGCCGCTCCCATCGCTCCAGGGCGTCGTGTCGGTGGTGTCAGGGGACGCGCACTCGCTGGCGCTGCGCGGTGACGGCACGGTGTGGGCGTGGGGGAGCAACAGCTCCGGTCAGCTCGGCGACGGCACCACCACGGACCGCGCGGCGCCGCGGCGGGTGGAGGGACTGACGGACGTGGTGGCGGTGGCCGCGGGCGACTTCCATTCCCTGGCGCTGCGCGGTGACGGCACGGTGTGGGCGTGGGGCACGAACTTCCATGGTCAGCTCGGGCTTGGCCACACCCAGGCGGGGCTGGTGCCCGCGCGCGTTCCGGGGCTGGAGGGCGTGGTGGCGCTCGCCGCCGGCTTCGACTTCACGCTCGCGGTGCTCGCGGATGGGACGGTGTCCTCGTGGGGCGCCAACGGCTCCGGCCAGCTCGGCGAAGGCAGCCTCCGCCAGCGCCTGTCGCCCGCGCGGATTCCCGGCCTCGCCCGCATCACCGCGGTGGCGGCGGGCACCTACCACGCGCTGGCGCTGGGCCGTGACGGCACGGTGTGGACGTGGGGCAACAATGGCTCGGGCCAGCTCGGCGACGGGACGTGGAGCGACCGCGCCGCGCCCGCTCAGGTGCCGGGGCTCGGGCGGGTGAAGGCGGTGGCGTCGCTGGACGCCAGCTCGCTGGCGCTGCTGGAGGAGGGGACGGTGCTCGCGTGGGGAGCCAATGCCTCCGGCCAGCTCGGGGATGGCGGCACCGCCGAGCGCGCCACGCCGGGGCCGGTGCAGGGGCTGACGGCGGTGGCCGCGGTGGTGGGAGGCGCGCAGCACGCGCTGGCGCTGCGAAACGACGGCACGCTGTGGGCCTGGGGCGGCGGGCTCGCGGGCCAGCTGGGGCATGGGGGCTCGGAGCGCCACGCCGTGCCGGCGACGGTGATGCGCCTGACGGACGTGACGTCGATGGCGGCGGGCAGCTTCCACTCCCTGGCCGCGTCGGGTGACGGCAGTGTCTGGGCCTGGGGGCGGAACACCTATGGCCAGCTCGGGGACGGAGGCACCGCCGAGCGCCACGTGCCGGAGCGGGTGGTGGGCCTCTCCAGCGTGCGCGCGGTCGCCGCCGCGGGCCACCACTCCCTCGCGGTGGCCATGGACGGGACGGTGTGGACGTGGGGGCGCAACGCCTCCGGCCAGCTGGGCGACGGCTCCACCCGGGACCGGGCCCGCCCCGCGCGGGTGCCGGGCCTGACGTCGGTGCAGGCGGTCGCTGCGGGAGGCGGCCATGCCCTGGCGCTGCGCGACGACGGCACGGTGTGGGCGTGGGGCTACAACGCGCTGGGACAGCTCGGAGATGGCACGACGGTGGACCGGCTCTCACCGGTGCGCGTGCCGGGCCTGACGTCGGTGCGGGCGGTGGCGGCGGGGACGTACTTCTCGCTGGCGCTGCGCGGCGACGGCACGGTGTGGGCCTGGGGCGAAGGCTTCGAGGGACAGCTGGGCGACGACGGCGGCGTGCAGCGCCTGTCACCGGTCCAGGTCGCGGACCTGACGGGCGTCGTCGGCATCTCCGCGGGCGCCGCGCATGCGCTGGCGGTGCGCGACGACGGCACGGTGTGGGCCTGGGGGGACAATGGGGAAGGGCAGCTCGGGGATGGCTCGTGGACCGACCGCTTCCGTCCGGTGCGGGTGCTGGGGCTGACGGGCATCGTCGCCGTCAGCGGTGGCCGCTCCCACTCCCTGGCCCTCCACGGCGACGGCACCGTGTCGGCGTGGGGCTACAACGGTTATGGGCAGCTGGGCGATGGCACGCTGACGTCGCGGGTCCAGCCCGCGGTCGTCCCGGGCCTGTCCGGCATCCAGGCGCTGCACCCCAGTCACCTGCACGCGCTGGCGCTGCACTCGGACGGCACGCTGCGCGGGTGGGGTTACAACCGCTTCGGTCAGCTGGGCCTGGGCGCCGCGGGTTGGAGCGCCCGTCCGGTGCAGGTGCGAGGCATTGGCCGCGTAGACCGGCTGGCCGTGGGCCGCGCGCACGCCCTGCTGGTCCGCGCCGACGGCTCGGTGCTGGCCTGGGGCGAGAACACGTCGGGCCAGCTGGGCGATGGCAGCACCACCCACCGCGCGCGGCCTGTCACCGTGCGGGGCGTGTCCTGCGCGCGTTCGGTCGCCAGTGGCACGCAGCACTCGCTGGCGCTGGCGTGTGACGGCACCGTCTGGGCCTGGGGCGCCAACCAGCGGGGGCAGCTCGGGGATGGCACCACCACCCTGCGCGTGACGCCCGGGATGGTGGAGGGGCTCCAGGGCGTCGTGGCCGTGGCGGCGGGGGGCGACGCGTCGATGGTGCTGCTCGGGGACGGCACCGTGTGGAGCTGGGGCGCGAACCCCAGCGGCCAGCTGGGTGATGGCTCCGCCCTGGACCGCTCCCTGCCCATGCAGCTCAAGGCGCTCACGGGCATGGTGTCCATCGCGCTCGGAGAGACGCACGCGCTGGCGGTGGGCGAGGACGGCGCGTTGTGGGCGTGGGGCGCGAATGAGTCCGGCCAGCTGGGAGACGGCGGCACCACGCCGAGCCCGTCCCCGGTGCGCGTGAAGGGGCTGGAGGGCGTGGGCGCCGTGGCGGCGGGGCGCGCCTTCTCGCTGGCGCTTCGCGAAGACGGCACCGCGTGGGCGTGGGGCGCCAACCCATCCGGCCAGTTGGGCGACGGGACGAACCACGCGCAGCGGGTGCCCAAGCAGCTCTCCTCCGTGAAGGGCCTCAGCGCGCTGTCCGCGGGCGCGCACCATGTGATGGCGCTGGGCGACGACGGCGCGGTGTGGACGTGGGGCGACAACACGCTCGGGCAGCTGGGGGACGGCTCGTCCTCGCCCACGTCGATGTGGCCCCGCCGGGTGCCGGAGCTCTCGGGCGTGGAGGCCGTGGCCGCGGGCGAGCAGTTCTCCGTGGCCCTGCTTCGCGACGGCACGGCGCGCTCCTGGGGCAGCAGCGAGTATGGCCAGCTCGGGGATGGGAAGACGGGCCCGCGCCTGACGCCGGTGACGGTGATGCTCGAAGGGCCCAAGATTCGCCCGCCCGTGCTCGCCGTACGCGCGTGGGCCCAGCACGCGGCGGCCCTGATGGCGGATGGCACCGTGCAGACGTGGGGTGACAACACGCACGGGCAGCTCGGCGACGGCGGCACCGAGCGCCGTGCCTCGCCGTCCCCGGTGCGTAACCTGGCGGGGGTGATGGCCGTGGCCACGGGCGCCTGGCACTCGCTGGCGCTGCGCCGCGACGGCACCGTCTGGGCCTGGGGGGCCAACGGCTTCGGTCAGCTCGGGGATGGCACGACGGCGTCCACGGGGCTGCCGGTCCAGGTGGTGGGCCTGGAGGACGTGGTGGCCATCGCCACGGGCGGCTACCACTCGCTGGCGGTGCGCTCCGACGGCACGGTCTGGGCCTGGGGCTACAACGCGTTTGGCCAGCTGGGTGACGGCACCGCCGAGTCCCGGACCGTGCCCGTCCAGGTGGAGGGGCTGGAGGGCGTGCGGGCCGTGACGGGCGGAGACCACTACTCGGTGGCGCTCCATGACGACGGCACCCTGTCGGCGTGGGGCAACAACGCGTCCGGTCAGCTGGGGGACGGCACCGGCACCACCCGCTACGGCCGGGTGGGGGTGAAGGGCGTGGACGACGTGGTGGACGTGCGCGCGGGCGTGGCGCACACGGTGGCGCTGCGGCGCGACGGCACGGTGTGGACGTGGGGGGACAACACGCACGGCCAGCTCGGCGACGGCGCGACCGGCGCGAAGATGCGCCTGGAGCCGCGCCCGGTGCCGGGCCTGGCCGTGATGTCCGCCATCGGCGCGGGGGCGCGGCACGCGTTCGCCGCCAGTCCCGAGGGCGCCGTCTACGCCTGGGGCCGCAACTCGCACGGCCAGCTCGGCGTGGGAGACAATGCCCATCGGGCCGCTCCGCAGCGCGTGCAGCAGCTGACGCGTGTCACGGTGATGGCGGGCGGCGCGGACTTCTCCGTCGCGATGAGGAAGGACGGCACCGTGCTGACGTGGGGCTCCAGCCTCTATGGCACGCTGGGCCTGGGCATCCTCGGGCAGCGCGCGTCGCCCGGGCAGGTGGCGCTGCCCTGAGCCAGACGCGGGGCTTCAGAAGGTGCGGCGGGCGGGCCGTATCCGGACCCGGTACTTCTTGGGCGGGCGCGTCCGGAGCCGGGCCCGGTACGTTCCCAGGGCGCGGCGTGCGGGCCGGGAGCGCCGGCTCACGGTTTTCCTGCGATCTGCGCCTGGGGTGCGTCGACGAGGAGCGGGCATGGAGGAGGGGCTGGCCGATTCGCTACGGCTTCTCCTGGCCGGTGCGGGGCGAGGACAGCTCCGAGCCAATCTGCTGCCACTCGAGCGCATAGGCGCCGCGCGCGAAGGAGCGCAGGTCCTCGGCCGTCACGGTGCCCCGGGCCATCGCGGTGTCGAGCGCGCGCACGACGGCGTTGCGGTGCGGCTGCTCGACGTACGGGTTGCCTTCCCGGAACACCTCGCCGAACAGCGACTCCAGCCGTCCGTCCTGCTTGAGGCGCTCCACGATGCGCGCCTGCGAGGCGGGCTCGTTCGCGTGCGCGTGGAGCATGGCGGAGGCCAGTCCCCCCTGCGCGTCGGGGTCCGGGAACTCGGAGAGCAGCTCCAGCTCCGCGTCCGCTCCCGCGACGGCGGTGGCGTCCAGGGGAGGGGGCGGCGGGGCCGTCACGGCGCGATGCGCGGCGCGGCGGTCCGGCTCGAAGTCGCTGCGGCCCTGGAACGGCTGCACCGCGCGGTGGACCTGGGGGGCCTTCGTCGCCTGGGTGGCGGTGCCGGAGTCCGGCCGTTCCGGAGCGCCGGTGCGCTCGGGCGCCGGACCCTTGGGCGAGGACGGACGGTTACCACCATCAATGCGAGACATACAGGCTCCAGGGCGGGGCCCGGCGCGGTCGGCGCTCCGGGAATGCCCATGTGGGTTATCGGGCGTGCGTGGGCGCCAGTTGCGTCCATCGCTCAAGGTGCGTCCGCCGGGCCGTCCTCGCACGGCGGGCGCGCCCAGGTCAGCGCCTGGAAAAACGCAATGACTCCCGGTGCTTGGAGGGCAGGGGAGGGAAGTGGCGCTCCAGGCCGTGCACCAGGTCCTCCCGCCATGCCGGGTAGTTGTGTCCACCGCTGTACTCCCGGAGCTCCACCTGGTGGCCGGCGCTGGCGAGCAGGGGGCCGATGCGACGATTTCCCTCCAGCAGCCCTTCGAAGCGGCCGCAGTCCAGCCACACGTCCAGCGGGCGGCGTGCGGGGAGTCGCGCCAGGTCGAAGACGACGAAGTCATGGCCCTCCACCGCGAAGGCCCCGGACTGGGACAGCACCCGTCCGAAGACATCCGGCAGGCGCAGGCCGGTGTAGAGGGCCATCAGCCCGCCCAGCGACGCGCCCAGCACCGCGTGGGCCCCGGGGCTGCGGCGCTCGTCCACCAGCGACAGCTTCTGGCGCGCCAGCGGGAGCACCTTCCACCGCAAGAGCCCCACCGTGTACTCGCTGCACGCGTACTCCATGCTGCGCGTCTCGCCGCCGTTGCACACCAGCGCCAGCGCCACCGGGCGCATGCGGTGCTCCGCCACCAGCGTGTCCACCAGCTCCGGGAGCCGCACGCGGCGCAGGTAGTCCTCTCCGTCGTACACCACCAGCAGCGGCGTGGGCGCGTCCGTGGGCGGCGCGTACAGGTACACCCGGCGCTGGCCCGGCAGGTCCAGGTCGCTCGTGTCCACCACGTGCCGGGTGACGCGGCCGCGCGGTGCGCCGCGCGGGTGCCGGGCCGGCAGCGACGAGCGCGCGCGGGGCATGTGGAACGTGTGGTTGACGCCGCCGAAGCCGTTGTCGGACGGGTGGCGGTTGAGCGGGTCCACCACGCGCCGGCCTCGTGGGTCCTGAAGCGCGTACTCGACGTAGGCGTCGGAGGGCAGCGTCAGCGTGCGAGCCCACAGTCCTGGCGCCACGCGCTTGAGCAGCAGCGGCTTGCCGCGCCAGTCCTGGAAGTCCCCCTGGAGACAGATGGGGCCGCGCCCGCGCCACACGAAGGTGGCGGTGTCCGTGTCGACGACGGGCGTGCCCTCGGCGTGGGCCCGCGCCTCCAATGTCCTCGCGTCCATTTTGCTTTATTGAGACGACGAGTGGTCGTTAGCAAACGATTGGTGTTCCCACCATCGACTGTGCCAATCTAGTTGCAGCGTTTGCGACTCAGTGCTGTATGGCCATCGCCCAAAGTCCCAGTCGAGTTGTTTTGCCTTAGGAAGTTCGACCGGCCTAAGTTTCACTGATCTGGATTTTTCGCGCACTGTGCGCAAAGCTTGTTGCAGTTCTGGGCGGTTGATGCGAATACGCCCGTAATGTGTCAGTTGCATGGCTTCGAACTCTTCGACATCCATGCGCGAGCCGTGGTGGGCGATAAATCGAATTAGTCTGGGGCCAATAGCGAAGTTGAGCTTTCTTGCGATGACAAGGGACCTTACTACGCACAGTCCAGGGAATGGATTCTCTTCTAAATTTATTTCAAGGAGCCGCTCTTGGATAGAGCGAAAAAAAGTGCGACCATATACCTGCCGTGCCCGGCCTGGCTGAGTGTCAAGCTCAGCCGCTATTGCTTCGACATTGAGGAATGTCGTCTTGGGCAGATCCATGAAGTCGCCACCGGATACTCGGCCGTGACGAAAAGCCCATGTTGATTCCAGCGTCCAGATGTCTACTGGGAGTTTATGAATAAGTAGGTTCAGTCCCCCGAATCGGTTGACGCGAATCAGCTCTGTTGCAAACGCTGCTTGGAGGTCTTCGCTAGTCGCTCCCGCTACTACTAAATCTAGATCTCGGGGGGCCACGGTAGGAGAGATTGTTACCAAGTCGCGCAGTGCCCCCCCAAATACAAATACTTTCCATTTATGTGCGCGGACCTTTTTTAGAAGCGCGTTGACGGAGTGGTGCCATGGAGACGACCGAGTAATGAAGTCGCTTAGTCGCCTGCGCAGGGCTCCTTCTGGATCTGTTGTGACGATCCTATCCATGGGTGAGTTGAGTGTGGAGCTTGCATGCGAAGGTGTCAGTCATTCCGCATACATAGTCTGTTACGAGTTGGAAGCGATGGTAGCGTTCAGGGAGTTTTTGGCGCTTCATTGCGGACTCAAACGCCGTTCGGTAGTTTCTTGATAGGAGGTTATAAATCTTCCCTTCGGGCGAGCGAGTGAAATCGCGGAAAAGTTCGTCGTCCGACTGTAGATGTGGGATTGAGGGATATGCAGAGGCTCCATCCCAAAAGATGTCCATTAGATCATGAATTATTCGGCGCCCCATAGTCTCAAGTCGAAGCGTCTCATCAGAGGAATAAATGCAGGCGGCTCCGACGGATTTGCAGGCTTTGATGAGGTCAGCGGCGCTGCTGGCTTTTATTAACTCTCCGTTTTTGGGCTCTGCGCCCTGCATGATTTCGTTGTAAAACGCTTTAAATGCGTCGAGGACGGCCACTTTGATAGTGCCGATGACGAGCGTTCGGAAATGCTGTGAAATCGCTTCGTCGCGAGCTTTCCCAGACAGTGGGGGATTGGCCCTGTTGATGTAGCTTTGGGCGTCCTTGATGTGTTTGCGGATAATGGGTCGTGCGCTCGGCGACGAATGTGTCCGAAGCGCCCGTTTCACGTCCTGCCAACTGACGATGCCCTTCTTGACGCCGTCTTCAATGTCTACGGTGGCATAGACCATGTCGTCACAAGCTTCGACTAAATACGCGATAGGGTTTCGGGCAGTCTCTGTGCCCGACTGCTCGCGGATTTTCTCAATAATGTCATGCTCTGACGTGAAGTAGCCGGGCTTTGTTTTGCTGTGAGGTGATTTGCTGACCAGTTCGTCCGATGCAGCAGTGTACTTCATGGCTGCCGACAAAGTGCCAACTGTGAGGTTAAGGCCGTACTCATCTGCAAGTAGTTGAAGTCGTGTTACAATTCTAATGGTCTGTGCGTTGCCCTCGAATAAGAGGAAGTCATTTCGTAGTTGAGGTTGCCGCGCTCCCTGCGCACAGTCGAGTTCGCCAAAAAAACTTCCGTCTTGATGCAGCTTCTTTTCGAACCAACTGCTAATGGCTTTCTCGCCAGCGTGTCCGAAAGGAGGGTTGCCCAGGTCATGAATCAATCCGCAGGTTGCGGCGATTGATTCGATATCGCGGGCTTGCTGTTCGGATTTGATATGCCCAGCGCTGAGGAGCCACTGAGCGGCCCCGCGGGCAACTCCTCGAGCCAGCGTTGAAACCTCTAGGGAATGTGTCAGCCGTGTTCGAACTGCATCATTCGGCTCTAAAGGGAAAACCTGGGTTTTGTCCTGGAGACGTCGTACCGGTGTAGAGAAGATAGTCCGATCGTAGTCGCGGTCGAACTGTGTCCGACCGTCCTCCTTAATGCGTACAGAGGGAGGGCCACCCATGAGTTCACGGAGGCGTATGTCACACAGTAGCCGTTGCCAATCTAGAGTCATGGTTTCCAGGTTCTCCGCGCTTGGCCTTCCGGCCAGTGTGGAAGGAAGTGACCGCTTGATCTCTATGATAATAGCCACTTGGCTGACGGTCTCCAGTCTGCGTCGTCGTGGGTAAGTACCGACTCGGATGGTTGGTCGACCCTACAGCCGCTCGATGTGGCTGCGCCTAATCCCGATTTCACAGGGTGCGCGGTCTAATTGCGCGAACCAAGCTTGCCGTGCTCGGAAGGCCGGCCCGTCAACTACGATTCTTCTAGAGGCGTCAATACTCTACGATGACCCCTTGGTACTGATGTCGCACCCTACGCCAGCAGGTCGCGCAGTGCGTCCTCCAACTCCGGGTAGCGGAACACGAAGCCCGCGGCCTGGGCGCGCTCGGGCAGCACGCGCTGGCCCTCCAGCACCATCCTCGCCATCTCCCCCAGGGTGGCCTTGAGCATGAAGGCCGGCACGCGCACCACGGAGGGACGTCCCAGCACGTGGCCCAGCGTGTGCGCGAAGACGGCGTTCGTCACGGGCGTGGGCGCGGTGGCGTTCACCAGCCCCTCTACCTCCGGGTGGACCAGCACGAAGCGCAGCAGGTCCAGCGCGTCCTCGCGGTGTACCCAGCTCACGTACTGCTCGCCGCTGCCCACCGGGCCGCCCGCCCCCATGCGGAAGGGGGGCAGCATCTTGTGGAGCGCGCCGCCGGCAGGGTGCAGCACCATGCCCATGCGGACCACCGTCGTCGCGATGCCGGCCTCGCGCGCCTGGATGGCCTCTGCCTCCCAGTCCACGCACACGCGGGCCAGGAAGTCGTCTCCCGGGGGGCTCTCCTCCGTCAGCGGCTCCGCGCCGCGCGTGCCGCCGTAGAAGCCAATGGCTGACGCCGACACGAACCGCCTCACCGTGCCCGCCTCCCGCATCGCCGCCACCAGCGCGCGCGTGCCGTGCACGCGGCTGTCGTGGATGCGGCGCCTCGCCTCGTGCGTCCACCGCTGGGCCACGGGCTCGCCCGCCAGGTGGATGACGGCCTCCGCGCCCGCGAGGGACTCGGGGGGCACGAGCGCGGCGGCGTCATAGTGCGCACCCGTCACCCCGGCGGGCAGGCGGCCCAGGGCCTGCTCGACGTCGCGGGCCAGGACATGCACCGCGTGTCCTTGCTCCAGCAAACCCTGGACGAGCCTTGGACCGAGAAAGCCGCTCGCTCCGGTGACGGCGACCTTCATGGGGTGGGCTCCGCCGGGACGGGGCTGTTCAGGTCCACGCCCACCAGGCGGCTCAGGACGGCGAAGAAGTTCGTCAGCTCCTCCGGCTTCATCCGCCCCGAGTGCCGGTAGGCGAGCGCCCCGTCCGCGTCCAGCAGCACCACGTTGGAGGTCTTCAACGGCAGCTTCCAGGGCGCCTTCCCCAGGGCTCCATCCATGTCCACCAGGATGGGCACGCCCACCTTCTTCTCCTCGTCCCGGACGAACGACAGCGCAATCTGCCGCGCTGGAAAGAAGTCGAAGTTCTGGAGGTTCGCGACGGACAGGACCCAGGCGGCGTCCAGGATTCCGTGCGCCTGCCCCCGGGCGAACAGCTCCTTCTTCAGCGTCCTGTTGAGCTTGGTCGAGTCCTTGTCCTCGTAGAACAGGATGACGGGCTTCCCGCGCCACTTGGAGAGCCGGACCTCCTTGCCCGCGGACGTCCGCAAGGTCACGTCCACCGGAGCCGATGCAGGTGCCGAACCCAGCGCGCTTCCCGCCGCCAGCGACACGGACAGCGCGCCTGCGATCCACACCTTCATGAAGGGGCTCCTGTGTACAAGGTTTTTGCAAACCTTAGACGTTCCCTTGACAAACTCTAGACGCAAACGCTACCTCTCGGGAGCAAAGGGACGGGACCTCCGGAGGAAGAAGCATGGCACTCACGCTCCCCGATGCGCAGCCATCGACGGGCCTGTTTCCTCTGGAGCAAGCCTGGCTGCGGTTGGTCCAGGTGGAGGTGGAGGCCTCGCTGGCGGAGCTGTTCGAGCTTCCCGACGAGGGGACCCTGGACGAGCGCTGGACGCAGGCGGTGCTGAAGGCCCGGGCGTACACCCTGCGGCCCGCCAAGCGGCTGCGGCCGGCGCTGGTGGTGGCGGGTTACTGCCTGGCGCGGGGGCGCGCGGTGGTGCCCTCGGGGCTCTGGCGCTTCGCGGCCGGGCTGGAGCTGCTGCACACCTTCCTCCTCATCCACGACGACGTGGCGGACCAGGCGGAGCTGCGCCGGGGCGCGCCGTCGCTGCACCGGCTGCTGGCGCCGGGCCGCGCGGGCGAGGACCTGGCGGTGGTGATGGGAGACCACCTCTTCGCGCGCGCACTGGAGGCCATGCTGGGCTCCGGCCTTCCGGGCGTGGCCAGCGTGGTGCAGTACTACCTGGGCGTGTGCCGCCACACCGCGGCCGGGCAGTACCTGGACCTGGACCTGGGGCGCGCGCCGCTCTCGCAGGTGACGCTGTTCCAGGCGCTGCGCGTGGCGCGCCTCAAGACGGCGCGCTACGGCTTCAGCGCCCCGCTGGTGTGCGGGGCCCTGCTGGGCGGTGCCTCCGCTGAGCTCGCGGAGGGGGTGGAGCGCGTGGGCCGTCACGTCGGCCTTGCCTACCAGCTCCGGGACGATTTGCTGGGCCTTTTTGGCGACTCCCGCGTCGCGGGCAAGGCCACTGACGGCGACTTCCTGCAAGGCAAGCGGACCTTTCCCGTGCTGGCCGCCTACGCCCGCGCCAGCGAGGCCGAGCGCGCGGAGCTGGAGGCGCTGTGGGCGCTGCCGGTGGAGCGGAAGGACGCGGCCGCGCTGGCCCGCGCCCGCGCACTGGTGGAGTCCCGCGGCGGCAGGGCCGCGTGTGAGCGCGGGGTGATGCGAGCATCCCGTGCCGCGCGCCGTGCCCTGCGTTCGCTGCCCAACCCCAACGGAGTGAGGGAGCTGCTGGACGCCCTCATCGACCGGCTGGCCCACCGCGCCGCCTGAGGACGCCATGAGCGCATCGACACAGGGCAGGCGCGTGGTGGTGGTGGGCGCGGGCGTGGGCGGGCTGGCCGCCGCCGCCCGGCTGGCGCACCAGGGCTTCGACGTCCAGCTCTTCGAGAAGACGGACGGGCCGGGTGGGCGCTGCAATCGGCTGCGGGTGGATGGCTTCACGTGGGACCTGGGCCCCACCATCGTGCTGATGCCGGAGGTCTTCGAGGAGACCTTTCGCGCCCTGGGGCGGCGCATCGAGGACTACCTGACGCTGCGCAAGTGCGACCCGAACTATCGTGTCCACTTCCGGGATGGCTCGGCCATCACCTTCACCTCCGAGCTGTGCGCCATGGGCCGCGAGCTGGAGCGGGTGGAGCCCGGCAGCTACGCGCGCTACCTCGCCTTCCTGGCCCAGGGCCGCGTCCAGTACCGCACCAGCCTGGACCACCTGGTGGGCCGCAACTACGCGGGCCTGCGCGACTACTTGTCTCCTCGCGTGCTCGCCCGCATCTTCCAGGTGCGCGCCCACCGCCGCATGTACGGGGTCGTCAGCCGCTTCTTCCAGGACGAGCGGCTGCGCGCGGCGATGACGTTCCAGACGATGTACCTGGGCGTGTCGCCCTTCGCGTCGCCCGCCGTGTACGGCCTGCTGCCCTTCGCCGAGCTGGGCGTGGGCATCTGGTTCCCCCAAGGCGGGCTGTACGCCATCCCCCAGGCGCTGGAGCGGCTGGCCCTGGAGGAAGGCGTGCGCATCCGCTACGGCGCGCCCGTGGAGCGCATCCTCACCGACGCGGGGCGCACCCGGGGCGTGCGGCTGGAGGGCGGCGAGGTGGTGGAGGCGGACGCGGTGCTGTGCAATGCGGACCTGCCCTACGCGTACGAGAAGCTGCTCGACCCGCGGGCGACGACGCTCAAGCGCAAGGAGACGCTGCGTTTCACGTCCAGCGGCTACATGCTCTACCTGGGCCTGCGGCGGCGCTACCCGGAGCTGCTGCACCACAACGTGGTGTTCGGCCGGGACTACAAGGGCTCCTTCGACGACATCTTCGAGCGCTTCCGCGTCCCCGAGGACCCCAGCTTCTACGTGAACGCGCCCACGCGCACCGACGCGTCCCTGGCGCCAGAGGGCAAGGACGCGCTCTACGTCCTGGTGCCCGTGCCGCACCAGCACCCGGGCTTGGACTGGCAGGAGGAGGGCCCCAGGGTGCGCGCCAAGGTGTTCGCGCGAATGGCGGAGCTGGGCTTCCCCTCGCTGGAGGCGGACATCGAGGTGGAGCGCGTCTTCACGCCGGATGACTGGGCGGGCGCGTTCAACCTCGCGCGAGGCAGCGCCTTCGGCCTGTCGCAGAACTTCACGCAGATTGGCCCCTTCCGTCCGTCCAACCAGGACGCGCGGGTGAAGAACCTCTTCTTCGTGGGCGCCTCCACGCAGCCGGGGACGGGCCTGCCCACGGTGCTCATCTCCGCGCGGCTGGTGACGGAGCGGCTGATGGCGTGGGCCCGGGAGCAGGGTGTCCGGCTGTCTCCCAGGAGCGCCGCCACCGAGCCGCCGGCCGAGGTGGCGGCATGAGCCCGGCCGCCGACCTGGCGCTGGTGGAGCGTGGCTACGCGCGGGCGAAGCAGGTGACGCGTCACCACGCCAGGAGCTTCTTCTTCGCCTCGTACCTGCTCTTCGGACTGCGGCGGAAGGCGGCCTTCGCGCTCTATGCCTTCTGCCGGCGCCTGGACGACATGGTGGATGGTGACGACGCGGCGGGCGCCGCCGAGGCGCTGCCCGTGCGGCTGGCGCGGGCGCGGCGGCGGGTGGCGGCGCTGTACCTGCCCATGCCGGAGCTGGCCTCGCGCGAGCTGGGGCCGCCGGCGGACCGGGTGAAGGGTGGAGAGGGCGAGGCGCCGTGGGACGCGGGGGAGTTCGCAGCGCTCGAGCACGCGGTGCGGTGCTTCCGGATTCCGGAGCAACCCTTCCAGGACCTCATCTCCGGCATGGAGATGGACCTGACGAAGCACCGCTATGCCTCCTGGGCGGAGCTGGACCTCTACTGCTACCGCGTGGCGGGCGTGGTGGGGCTGATGCTGACGCCGGTGCTGGGGTGCTCGGACGCGGCGGCGGTGGAGCCCGCGGCCGACCTGGGCCGGGCCATGCAGCTCACCAACATCCTTCGCGACGTCCGCGAGGACCTGGAGCGCGGCCGGGTGTACCTGCCCGCCGAGGAACTGGCGGCCTTCGGACTGTCGGAGGACGACCTGCGGCGCGGGCAGGTGGACGCGCGCTGGCGCTCTTTCATGCGTTTCCAGGTGGAGCGCTCGCGGGCGTACTACGCGCGCGCGGCGGCCGGGGTGCGCTACCTCACGGGTTTCGGCAGCCAGCGGATGGTGCGGCTGATGGGCGCCATCTATGGCGACATCCTGCGCGACATCGAGGCGCGCGACTACGACGTGTTCAGCGCCCGCGCCCACGTGACGACGCGCCGCAAGCTCGCGCTGGCCACCGCGGTCCTGGTGCGGCCCGGCGCGGTGCTGCCCGCGCCTCGGGGCGAGGTGCACATGCCCTTGCTGCCCACCGGGATGGAAGGGGGCGCGCGCCATGCGCGGTGACGGACTGGCTCCTGGGGAGGCGCTGCTGCTGGCGGCCTTCGTGCGCTCGCTGTGGCAGCGGGGCACGGTGACGTGGCGGGGGCGGACGCACTCGCTCCGCTCCAGCGGGCGCATGGTACGGGTGGCGCCTGAACGGAGTGGAGGACCGGGATGACGTACGCGCGATTCCTCGGGGTGTTCGTGGTGGTGCCCATTCTCTTCCTGGTCTGGCGGTATCGCCGCACCTTCACGGCCAGGAGCCTGGCGCCCATGGGGCTGCTGCTCATCGTCGTCTACGCGGCGACGTCGCCGTGGGACAACATGGCGGTGAAGTGGGGCCTGTGGGGCTTCGACCCGGAGCGCATCTGGGGCATCAAGCTGGGCTACCTGCCGCTGGAGGAGTACTTCTTCTTCGGGCTCCAGACGCTGTTGGTGGGGTTGTGGGCCGGTGCCCGGCTGACGCGCGCGCTGGCGGGCGAGGCCCGGTCCGCCGCTCCCGGTGAGGATGCGCCCCCCGGCGGCGCGCTGTCGGCCCGGGAGGTGGCGCCATGATGGAGACGAAGTGGGCCTACCTCATCCACCTGCTGGCCTGGACGCTGCCGGTCATCGCCTTCCAGCTCGTCGTGCTGGTGCGGCACTACAAGGAGCGCTCCGGCGCGGTGCTCAAGGCGGTGCTGCCGCCGGCCTTCATCATCGGGCTGTACCTGTCGGCGGCGGACCACCTGGCCATCTCCGCCGGCATCTGGAGCTTCGGTGAGGGCACGCACCTGGGCGTGTACGTGGGCAGTGTGCCGCTGGAGGAGGTGCTCTTCTTCCTGGTGACCAGCGTGCTGGTGTCGCTGGGGCTGGCGCTGTTCACAGGACTGGTGTCCCTGCTGGGGGAGGCCCGGGCGTCGTGATTCCGGCGGCGAAAGGCGGCCCGTTGGGCTGGGCGTGCGGGGTGTCCGGCGCGCGCGGGGTGGTGGAGCGCTGTGACGCGGTCCGGAGGATGGCGTCATGACGTTGCGCATCCGCACCATCGCCCGCATGACGGGCATTCGCGAGGCGACACTGCGGGCCTGGGAGCGGCGCTACGGCTTCCCACAGCCGCTGCGCAGCAAGGGAAACAACTACCGCGTCTATTCACGCGAGGAGGTGGAAGCCATCCACCGCGTGGCCCGACTCATCCAGGAGGAGGGGCTGTCGGTGAGCGAGGCCATCGCCCAGGTGCGTGCCTCGCCGACGCGGGAGCAGCCGGAGGTGGAGCGCCTGAGCCAGCGCTTCTGGTCCGCGGTGACGGCGCTGGACGGCGACGAGGCGACGCGCGTGCTGGACGATGCGCAGGCCGCCATGGACCTGGAGACGTACTGCGACCGCTTCCTGCTGCCGCTGCTGCGGGAGATGGGCGTCCGGCTGGATGTCGCCCGCGAGCATCTGGCATCGGCCCTCATCCGCCAGCGGTTGCGGCAGGTGCATGACAGCCTGTCCCCCGCGCTCAGCGGTCCGCGCGCGCTGCTGGCCTGCCCGGAGGGGGACCACCGCGAAGGCGGGTTGCTGTTGCTGGGCATTCACCTGAAGCGCAAGGGCTGGCGGGTGACGCTGCTGGGGGCGGACACACCGGCCCCGGCGCTCCAGGGGGCGTGCGCGCACCTCCGCCCGGACATGGTGGCGCTGTCTTTCGTGCGAACCCGCCCGCCGGAGGCGTTCGCGTCCGTGCTGGAAGGCGCGCTACGGGCCTGCGCGCCCTCTCCCGTCGTGGTCGGGGGCCCCGGCGCCCGCGAGCATTTGAAGGCCGTCTTTTCGCTCGGTGCGCAGTACGCGGAGTCGGCGGAAGAACTCGTGGCCATCTGGAACCAGATGCGCAACGCGCAGAATCGCTCCTAAGCCATCCGGAGTAACTCTTTGCCTGCAGTGGAGCGAGCCACGACACTCTGTGGCAGGGCGGCCTCGCACCGGGACCAGCCTTGCATTCGCCGGGGGCAGTCCCAGGCGCTCCAGAATCGCTCGCGCCCGTCCCCCGTCCTTTACGTACGACACAACCCGCCGCCAGCCTCGACGCCCGATGCCGGCGAACGCGTCCGCCGCGTATTTTCCCGCTTGAGCAACCTCGCGAATGTCCTCTCGCGGCGTCCTCTCCTTCCTCGGCTCCTGCCTCGTTGCGGCCTGGGGCGTCATGCTCACATTCTCCGCTCCCGGATGAAGAAGCCGCGCTCGGCGCTGCGGCCTCTGGCTCATCGGCCGACGGCGAGCGCGGGCCCTGGCGCTCACTCCGGTAGTTGAGGAAACCGCTCAAGAGCAAACACGCCTCCGCCCCGCCCCGTTTCGAAGTGCCCCCGGAGCGCATGCTCCCACCGCGACTCCATGGACAGCCCGCGCAGCCACTCCTGCGTCCAGCCCTTCAGAGCATCGGCGCCCATGCAGAGGCGGGGCACCTCGGAGAGGGCGCCTTTGAGGCGGCTCCATTGATTGCGAGCTGCGACCGTGTCTGGAATGTGCACCTCCTCCGGGAACTCCTCCTCCTGCTCCTCGGTGGGGTGGACGGCAACGCGATGGGCAGTGTTGACATCGTGGCCCGTCAGCTTCCGGAACGCGCTGGCGGCTGCCGCCGCTACCGCAGGCCCGCCGGATTCCATGGCGCGAAGCACCTCCTCCATGAGGCCGGGATGACCGAAGGTGCCAGCCAGTAGGAATCGCACAGGGCCCAGCTCTCGCCGCCCCAAGGCCTCCTCGAAGAGGGGAAGGTCCGTCTGGGCCCCCAGCACCGCGAGCAGCTCCAAGCCCGGAACGTGGTCGGGAGACGTGGGGGTCTTCGCCAGCGTCCTCAAGCTGGAGAGCAGCCAGGGTTGCCGTGTCCAGGCGGCGGCCCACCGGGCGGCGTCCCGGACCTCGGTGGACGCGTCCGCGAGTGCCGCCGGGAAGCGCTGGGCAAGCCGTTGCCGGAAGAGCGCCTGCCCCGGGGCTTCGAGCCATCGGAGTGGCAGCAGCGAGACGGTTCCCCACGCAGCGCGGCGGACGTCAGGCTGGCCAGCACCCAGCAGTTCTAGGAGGCGATCTCCCGGCTCGGGCTGCCCATGGAAGGCCAGTGCATCAAGAGCTGCGACGGCGTGAAGCTCCGACGCCCCCGCCACGAGGCCCCTCAGGGCTTCCACGTAGCCCTCGGGGGGCGCATAGCGGAGGGCGAGCCGGAATCCCTCCCAGGCGGCGCCTTCCAACCCGGCGGACAGCTCCAGAGTCTGGAGCGCCACGGCCGCGTCCTCCTGACGAAGAAGGGCGTGCGCGGCGCCAAACGCGGCGTACGCGTCCTCCGCCTCCTCCAGGCGCATGCGAAGGAGTGCCCAGGCCTCTTCCCCGGCCAGAATCAGGGCGTCGACATGGGCGGCGATGCGCTCATCTAGCTGAACAAGCGCGCGGAAATCGTACTCCTTGGAGCGCAAGGCCACATGACGCTGCCGCCACAGCCACTCCAACTCGTCGACATGCACCTCCAGCAGGTCGACCATCCACTCTCCACCGCGAGCGAGCATGGGCCGAATCTCAGGGCTGGGCGTTCGGCGCGGATTGGACCACTTCGAAGCGGCCCAGGTCCAGGGTGAGCTGGCCTTCCATCGTCTCCAGGCCCCGCTCGCCGCGCGAGGTGAAATAGGTCAGCGCGGCCCGGTAGGTGCCAGGGGCGCTCAGCATCTTTTTGCGCACCACGAAGCGGAGCTCCTCGCCCGGCTTCATCGTGAGGCGCCGGCCCTCGGGAGGCTTCTGGCCTTCTGCAGGGTGCACGTTCTCCATCCCCAGCTCCATCCACAGGGAGTCCCCTTCTCGGAGCTGCCCGGGTGGCTTGTCCTTCGAAACGAGCAGCCGGAGGTTGGTGCGGTCCGGGGCATGGGGGACGAAGGGGTTCTCCGTCTCGATGGACTGGGTTCCCACGTTACGCAGCGCGACCTCGAAGGAGACAGGCTTCTCCAGCGGGAAGCGCGGCGAGGTCGGCGCGCCTTCTCCCCGCAGCACCCGGAGCGGCCGCGTCAGCATATGTTCGGCAGCCTTGCGCATCTCGTTCAGCAACGGCTCCAGAGTGGCTGGGACGGAGTGGAGGGGGAACGTCCGCGTATCGATGTCCTCTCCGTCGGAGCTCTCCCCCACCGACACCGTCTTCGTATCGGGCGGCAGCTCCGTGGTCACCGGCAAGGTGCTGAAGTCTATGCCACCATGCAGTTGCTTCAGCCGCGCGTACGTCCCGGTGGGCAGCTCAGCCTCGTAGTAGCCAATCTCCTGCCGTCCCAGAAAGTTGTTCGACAGGTCCACGGAGCCCTTGCCCGCCGGAGGAAAGGCGGCGCCCAGGGAGCCATTCGGTAGGTCCATGAACAGCACCAGGTAACCCTTGCTCATCACGTCTCCTTCGCGCTGGGAATGACTGCCAGCAACAGGTCGCCCCTGGGACGATACGGGGCGTGCTTCCCTCTGCGTGGCAGTGGGCGCGGCGCCCAGGAGTCCCAGCGCCAGTGGCAACCAGCCCAGGCCGCAGGCTCCCCATCGGTGACCTGTCATGCCCACCCGCCTAGAGCGACAGCAGGCGGGTGGGCCCGATGAGTCCCTTGACCTTCGCGTCGAACCAGTCATGGAACGCCTTCAGGTGGTGGGGAAGGACCCGGGCGCCGCTCGCCATGACGCTGGTCGGGATGTTGGTGTACTTCCGGGCCGGGTCGCAGGCCCCTTCCGGATACTCGTCATACATGCCAATGAGGTGGCCGAACTCGTGGGCGCGCACCGTCTTCGGAACGCCCGCGAGCTGTTCCCACCAGTCATGGGAGAACCACCACTTGCCGGGCTTGCCCCACTGTGACGGGTCATTGGCACCCGCATAGAGCTTCACCTTCTTGCCATGCCCCTGGCCCCAGAGGCACTTGATGCGGATACGGAACGAGCAGCAGCCATTCTTGCTGGAGCAGGAGCAACTGTTGCCTCGCTTGCACTTGATGCGGTGCAGACGGTAGCGGTTGTCCCAGACCCGCTCGACTTCTCTCTTCCAGGCCCGCCGCCGCTGAGCGCCCCGGCCTGAAGGTCAAAGTCTACCTTCCGCGTCACCACCAGCTCTCCTGTCTTCAGCTCAATGTCGTAGCAGGCTTCCCAGGCATAATAGGCCGTGGTGTCCTTGACCCACTTCTGCTTGCCCAGAATGATCTTCTTGACGAACTTCGGCGTCTGGATGGTCTTCGGGCCCACCAACTGCTTCGCGACGGGCTCGGGGGCCTTCAGCAACAGGTCCTTGCTAGAGGTCTGCTGGCCCTTGAACAGTTCTTGCCGAGCGGTGACCTTCACCTCCTTCTGATATGGCCCCCGTCGCGTTATCCAGGGTGGGTTGGCCTTGTTGCCAGCGAGCTTCGCTTTGAGGGTGCCGACGACGGACTTGGGGCTGCCCGCACGGTGGACGCGCACCGCGAGCGACTGCTCCGGCGGGCAGTTCTTCGTCTGGACGTTGAGGGTGGCCTCGTCCCCGCAGCACGCGTCGGCGCGGGCCCACGCCAGCTTCACCACCTCCGGCTCGTCTGGGTCCTTGACCTGGTCGGCGCCGGCGCCGTTGGCGAGCGTGTTCGCCTGCACCTCCGACGCGGGCGGCGTGTTGGTGGGAGAGCCGCCGTTCTGCAACATGATGTCCGAGAGCCGGAAGACGTTCTGCCCCTCGACCTTCACGTCGAAGGAGTACATCTTCGGGTAGGCCTTGCCCTTGATCTTGTTCGAGGCCACGCCCATGGCGCTGCCAGCCTCGTCCCCCGTGCTCATCGCGAAGTGCGAAGATTTGAGCATGAAAGGATTGCCATCCGCGGTGACGGTCCGGCTGCCGCTCGCAGTGTCCGCCGACTGCGCCACGTTGGGATAGGGAATGGGAACGGGGCCAGCGGGCGAGGGCGTCTTGCAGACGTCCGGGAAGGCCATGGAGACGCCCCCACTGTCCTTGTGGACGACCGTCAGGAGGTTCACGACCACAGTCGAAGCCATCATCGCCCTCCTGCCTGGGAAAGAGAGAGCGCGGCCCGCTCGCCGCGCTCTGAAGTGGACGCAATCAAGATGCGCGGACACCGAGCATAGCCGCGCTGAAAGGCATGCAGGGCTAGCCCCACGGCCACGGACGCCGAGGCGGCACCCACGTCACCGAGGCTGTCCGCAGGATGCCACAGGCGCCAGCCCCGGGGCAGGCCTCCCAGGCAGCGCGTTTCGATGAGGGCCCATTCGAGGAAACGCCAGCGCTCTCCATTCAAGTCATTGATGACGTGACCGAAGCCGTCCGCACCTCCCACGGTCGCCAGCACCGCTTGCAGGGCCCGGGTCAGCGCTTGGCCCCGCACCGGAGCCTCTGGTGTCCAGGGAGGCTCCTGCTCCAGCGCGACTGCGTCGACACGGGCCAACAGGGGCACTCCGCGGCGGCGGGCGTCGACCTGGCGCTCCAGGACAAGGAAAGCAGCGGCCTCACCTGGGATGATTCCGGAGCTGACGCCCGGGGTTTTGAGGCGCTCCGCTTCCAGGTGTGCTTGCAAGAGAGTGCTGTCCAGCAGCGAGTCCACTCCTCCGACGAGGCAGACGTCCGCCGCACCATCCTGTAGGGCGGCGCTGGCCCAGGCGATGCCAGCCAGTCCGGACACATGCTCCAGGGAGACAAGCTGTACCCGGAGTGGCTCTGGGGCCTGGGGGATGAGGTCCTCCGCGAGGTGGAGGGTGAGTTCCTGGAGAGCCTCCGGGGAAACGCCCGGCCGATCCGGGTAGGGCGTCCCCAGGTAGACGTGAACCCGGACGCGCCTGCTGGAATGCGCCCCCTGCGCCAATTCGAACAGCCTGGCGCTGAACAGGGCCTCGGCCAGGGGCATCTCCACGAGGTCGAGCAGCTTCTCCACCCAGGAGTGGTCCCCTAAGTCCGGGTGGATGAAGGATGCGGTGAGGCCTTCCTGGCCCGCCCCGTCCATGCCGAAGTGCGGCCAGGGGATGAAGCGCTTCAGGCCAGCACGAATGGACGCACAGGATTGGGTGGCGTGACGCCCGATGGGGGTGCGCATTCCCAGCCCCGTGACACAGATGGGCTCACGCGACATGGGCGCCTCGCTCGAGTTGGACCTTGATCCAATGTAGGGAGGGCACCCGGCCATGGACGACCCACCGTGCGCGCCACACGAGCGTCAGCACCTTGCGCTCGCAGTCGATGTGCACGGTGTCGCAAAGGCACGGCGGCGTCTCTCGCGCGGCGCCCAGTTTGACGATGACCTCCGGCCGCAAAGACGGGAGAGGAAACTCCAGCACACCCTCGGGCGTGGCGCCGACGACCTTCACTGGCTCGCCACCCTGGACATACCCGGACATCCGCTGGTCCGCAGGGGCCACGAGGTGGTGGCGTTCATCGAAGTCCTCCGGAAGCAGCGGGAGCCGCTCCCGCTGCCATGCGCCGTCATACGTCCCGGCAAGGCGGGCGCGCGGCGTCCAATACGGAGGCAGTGGGCCGAAGCCGCAAGGCGAGGGGCGCTCACGCGTTGAGCGGAGCAGCGCCCGGGGGTCCTCCAGGTTGGGCAGAGGTAGCCCATCCAGCCCGCGCCGGGAGCGCGTGGCGCGGAAACCCCGTCCCACGGGGTTCGCCTCACATCGCTCTGGGTATTCAGGATGGCTGTCGTCGGTTCCGCCGAAGGCCCGTTCCCACGTCAACTCCATGCGCTCGAAGGGGCGGGGGGCCGATAGGGAAGAAATCCCAAAGGAGGTGTCCCAGACGCGTTCGCCAAAGACCTGGACACCCTTGGACATGGCGCCCACCTGGAGCGCCACCAGCACCTCCGTCCTGGAGCGGCGGCTCGTGTAGGCGAATCCATCCAGGAGGACATCCGTCGCGGGTTTGAACGGCACCAGGTCGGACGCGCGCAGCAGACTCGACCGAGCGGGCTCTCCCCGGTACTCGTCTGCCAAGGTAAGCGGCGCCTGCGATTCCGCGATGATGGCCCGGCCATCCTGGAGGGAGAAAGTGGCCTTGACGGCAACCAGCAACGATTCGCGGCCCGTTCCGTCCAGGAAGACGAAGCGTCCCGCTGTGAAGGGCGTCAAATTGTAGAGGTCCATGAGACGAGCCCAGCGAAAAGGCCGGTCAGCGTGAACTCTACCCGGCGGTACGACGCCCAACATGTGCCCATGTATGAGTCCCGTCCTTCCTGGTTGCTTGACACAGAGTACTACAAATGGCGACGCCACCACGCCTGGGCGTCGAGCGTACAGACTGCATGCGAACGATGCTGATGCCCTAATCCTCTGACCGGGTGAATTCTGGCGGGTGGTAGCTGAACCTCACCCGGGCTTTGGGGATGGTGAACCGCCAGCAGATTTGGAGCCGCTGGCGGTTGGCCCACCGCGCCAAGCGTCTGTTTCCTGGCCGAGCTTGTCGAGGGTTGGGATGCGCCGCTTGCCCTGGCACTGACGGGAGAGCAGCGAAATCTCTACCTCCGTCTGGTTGAACCAACTGCCGTGCACAGGCGTGAAGTGAACAGTTTTTCCCGCCAAGGCTTCAAATCATGGCGCAGGAGCAAACTCGCGCACTGTCTCCCGCCCAATCTTCGCGACCAATCCCCTGCGCACCGCCTTCTGGGCAATGAGGCGCGCCATCCAGCGAGCGCGGCCCTCCGGCGGCGGCGCGCACACCATGGCCACTACATCGCGGGCCTGCGTCACTGTCAGAAGTCGTGCCGCACCGGGGCGGGGTCTCTCACGAAGTGCCTCATTCAACCCTTCATCTAACACCACCCGGTCACTTCAAGAATGCGTGAGGGTGGGCGGACTGTTCCCCATGCATGACGCCGAGGCAAATGAAGCGACTGGAGGGAGAGCTGGAGAGCTTCCTTGAGTCGATGTTCTCAGGC
>JAFAAN010000069.1 GCA_023426545.1 Pseudomonadota bacterium | reverse complement strand
CGGGCCTCTTTCCGCTCGCCTCGTCGCGCCCCGCGCGCACCTTCATGCGCGACAAGCCCGTCGCCCGTGCGACCGCAGTGACACCGCCACGCCCCAGCGCGAGCGCCTCCGCGCCTGCCCAGCGCCGTGTCACCCGCTCATCCATGACGTCCCGGAGTGCCTGGTAGCGCTCCGCCACGGCCTTTTCCGCGTCCATATCCGGCCAACACGCCCGGCCGCCTGTCTATTCTTCTATTCGGCTAACTAATTCCTGCGCGGGCCCTTACTGACATTGCCCGCGAGGTTCAGGCCGTCGCGCGCGGCCGTCAGCGCGGTGGACGCCGCGCCCGTGGTGGAGCCCACCGCCTGACGGACGTTCTCGCCGGTCGGGTTGCGGAGGGCGTCGCGCACGTCACGGAACGCGAGGGCGCCCGCGCTCGGGAGCTGAGCCACGTTGGCCGCGAGGCTGGCGGCGCCGGCACCGCGCGCAAGGCGGGTGTTCGCCCCCTCGACGATGGGGCCGCTGCCCCCCGGCAGGTTGAAGGGACCAAAGCGGCGGGGACCGAAGGCGTCGCGCACCTGCGTGGCGGCGATGCCGTCCGACACGGTGCGCACCCCGTTGGCGGCCCGGGCGATGTGCGCCTGCGCGGCCTCGAACCGGTCGGTCCGCGTGGGCGGGGCCTCCGTGCGCGCCGGAGCCGGCGGCGGAGCCGGACAGACCGGCGCGGAAGGCGTCGAAGCGGGACGGGGCTCGTTGCGGCGAACGGGAGGCGCCATGACGTGTGCTCCTGCTGGGACTCGAAAGAACGTGAAGCTCCGCCCGGATCATCAGGCTTTCCTTCGAATTGTTTCGCCCGGGCTCGCGGACTTTACCTATTTCCACTCCCAGTATCTGACAAACGCGAGGCGCGGACCGCGTAAACCCCTGGAATCCATCGGAAAAGGGGCTAATGTCCGCCCGCCATGCGGACCCGAATCCTGACAACCGTCCTCCTCTGCCTCTCCCTCGCCGCCTGCAAGGATTCCGACAAGAAGGAATCCACCGGCGGTACGACTCCGCCCGCGGCGGCGCCGACGAAGCCCTCGACGCCCCCCGCCGCCCAGGCCCCGGCGGCGGCGCCCCCGGCCGAGGCCGGCTCGGGCGAATGGACCCGGAAGGTGCAGGCCGGCCAGGACGTCTACGCCACGCTGGAGACGAACCAGGGCCCCATCGTCGTGCGTCTCTTCTCCAAGGACGCGCCGAAGACGGTGGCCAACTTCGTGGGCCTCGCCACGGGCGAGAAGGCCTGGACCGACCCGAAGACGGGCCAGCGCGTGGAGGGCAAGCCGCTGTACGACGGCGTCATCTTCCACCGGGTGATTCCGAACTTCATGATTCAGGGTGGAGACCCCACGGGCACCGGCCGCGGCGACCCGGGCTACCGCTTCGAGGACGAGTTCCAGAGCGGCCGCACCTTCGACAAGCCGGGCCTGCTGGCCATGGCCAACGCCGGCCCTGGCACCAACGGCAGCCAGTTCTTCATCACCACCTCCACGCCGAACTACCTCAACAACCGCCACACCATCTTCGGTGAGGTGGTGTCGGGCTACGACGTGGTGGAGAAGATCTCCAACGTGCCCCGCGACCCGCGGGACAAGCCGCTGGAGCCGGTGGTCATCCAGAAAATCGCCATGAGCGACGAGGCCCCGGCGGGCAGCGGGAAGTGACGATGGAACGCGCCCTGCGCCACGTAGCCACGCGGCTGGGAGAGCTGGACTGCCACGTCATCGACGCCCTCCCCGAGGGCGCGGCGCCCGAGCTGGTCGTCGTGCTCTCCCATGGCCTGGGCGCGCCCGCCACCGACCTGGTCCCCCTGGGGCCGGAGTTGATGGCGCACCAGCCGTCCCTGGCGGAGCGCGTGCGGTTCGTCTTCCCCGGCGGGCCCCTGGCCTGGGCCTACGGTGGACGCGCCTGGTTCCCCCTGCCCGACGCGGTGATGCGGGGGGAGCAGCGGGACTGGGAGCAGTTCGCGCGCGACGTGCCTCCGGGCATGCCGGCCGCGCGCCGCGCCCTGATGGGCGTGGTGGACGCGCTCTGCGCTGCCATGAAGCTGCCCTACGGCCGCGTGGTGCTGGGCGGCTTCAGCCAGGGAGGCATGGTGTCGACGGACGTGGCGCTGCGCCTGGACGAGCCTCCCGCCGGCCTGTGCATCCTCTCCGGTACGCTGACCTCGGAGCCGGAGTGGCGCGCGCGGGCCCAGGGCCGGCAGGGGCTGCCCGTGTTCCAGGCGCACGGGCGACATGACCCGCTGCTGCCCCTCTCCAGCGCGGAGCGGCTGCGCGACCTGTTCGTGTCGTCGGGCCTCACCGTGGACTTCCACGCCTACGACATGCCGCACGCCATCATGCCCGAGGAGTTGGAGGCCCTGGCCGCCTTCCTCGCCGCGCGCCTGGGAGGGCGCTGAGCCATGTTCCACGCGAGGGAGTTCACGGTGTCCAGCCACGGCCGTGGCTTCACCGACATCACCGCGGAGGTCCAGCGCGCGGTGGCGGAGAGCGGCGCCCGGCAGGGGCTGTGCACCGTGTTCCTCCACCACACCAGCGCGTCGCTGCTGCTGTGCGAGAACGCCGACCCGGACGTGCGGCGGGACCTGGAGGCCTTCTTCTCGCGGCTGGTGAAGGACGGAGACCCGCTCTTCGTGCATGACGCGGAGGGCCCGGACGACATGCCCGCGCACGTGCGCACAGTCCTCACGCAGAACTCGCTGAACATCCCCGTGAAGGAGGGCCGCGCGGACCTGGGGACGTGGCAGGGCGTCTACGTCTGGGAGCACCGGACGTCGCCGCACCGGCGCCGCGTCACCGTGTCCGTGGTGGGCTGACGGCGCCGCCGCGCGCTAGGGCGCCGCCACCCGCGTCGCGGCGACGGCCACCTCGCGCGCCCTCCCCGTCGGCCGGGCCTGACCGCGAATGCGCACCCAGGAGCCCGGCGTGTCCGCCGTCGCGTGGACCATGGACCAGCCGGTGGGCACCTCCGGCGCGGCCCAGGTGTAGAGGCTGCGCGCGTCCTTGGGCGACAGGTTGACGCAGCCATGGCTCATCGGCTGGCCGAAGCGGTCATGCCAGTAGGCCGTGTGCAGGGCGTAGTCGTCCTGGAAGAACATGGTCCAGGGCACGGTGGCCACGCGGTAGGTGTCATTGCCCGCCGCGCCCCGCCCCGTCATGTCGGCCTCGGCGAACTTGAGCCAGATGCGGAACAGGCCCTCGGGCGTATCCGTGCCCCGCTTCCCGGAGGAGACGAGCGTCGCGTACACTGGCCGCTCGCCCTCGTAGGCCACCAGCACCTGCGCATCCAGGTCCACGTCCAGCCAGCGCGCGCCCGGCTCCACCTCGGACGGCGCGTGCGTGAACCAGACCACGTGCAGGTCGTCGCGCGACACCCAGTGGTCCTCCGCGATGCTCACCCAGCGGCCATCCTCGGACAGCGCCTTCACCGCCACCACGGTGCGCGGCGGCAGCACCGTCTCCCTCGCGGCCTTCGCGTCCGGCGCCACCTTCACCTCCACGGCCGCGGTGGGGCGGACGCGGGACTGGGCCCAGGCGAACGTCGGCGGCAGCTCCGCGATGGCCTCCGCGTTCACCCCCTCGAACGAGGAGGGCCGGTACTCACGCAGCACCCGCGCCTCCAGGTACTGGCCGTCCGCGGTGCGCCAGTACGTCTTCCCGCGGATGCGGACCTGCCCGCGGAGCTGCACCGTCACCGAGCCCTTCAGCAGCACGCCCTTTCGCCGGGCCCGCGCCAGCGCGAGGCTCGGGTAGGCGCGCACGCGCTTGCCCACCACGCGCGCATAGACGCCGGGGGTCAGCGCACCGTCGCTCAGCTTCGGGAGCTCGCGCACGCGGGGCTCGCGGAAGTTGGGCTCCAGGTAGCGGTCGCAGACCCAGCCGCGCGGCTCTATCTGCACCCAGGCCTCGCAGTCCGGGCCGCGTATCGCGGTGTCCCCCTGCCAGCGGACGCGCATGTCCTGCGCCACCGTGCCCAGCGGCGGCGAGTCCTTGCGCGGCTCCTGGCGGACCACGATGGACCGCCGGACCCGCAGCGAGCCCGCATTCGGCGCGAAGGGAACGGCATGGGGCACCACGTCGGTCCCCGCGTCCATGCTCGCCAGCTCCGGCTCCGTATCTTCGAGCACCAGCCCGGTGTCCTCCAGCGGCTCGCCGTCCGGGCCGAGCACCAGCTCCTCGCCGGGGTGCTGCTCGTCCGGAATGACGGTGAGCTGCTCGACGGGCAGCGGCGCCTGGTCGCCCGGCGGGGCCCCTTCCTCCCCGGACAGCGAGGGCTCGTCCAGTGCGGGGTCGATGGACAGCGCGGGCACCTCGCCGTGCGCCACGGACACGGAGCCGCGCGGCCCGTCACCGCTCCCGGAGCCCTGCGCCGGTGAGGCGAACTCCCCCGGCGCGGCGCCCTCCCGTGCGGCCAGCTCCTCCGAGCCGCCGTCCATCCCCGCGTCCGCGCCGGTGCGCTGCCATGCGGCGTACAGCGCCTCCGGCGCGCTGGACACGCCCTTGTCGACGTCACGCGCGGCCTCCCCTGCCGGAGCTGCGGCGCCATCCTCGGAGGCGCGTGCGTCCGCGGGTGGGCCCGGTACGCGGGCAGCGTCGCGGCGCGCACCTGCCCGGGGCTCCCCGGGCGCGTTCTCCACGGCCACCTCTTGCGTGGAGTCCTCCGGACCGGGAGGAGGCGTGCAGGCGATTCCAGGCAGCAGCAGAACGAGCGGAAGCCAACGTCGCATGGAGCTGACACGGTACGGAGGAGAACGAGCGCACTCAACGTCGGCCTCGGTGCGCGCGCCTGGGTGCGGCTCCGTGCGAGTGGGCATTTCGTGCCACCGCAGCGGCCCTTGTCACAGGCAACGGAATGCGGCCGGCGCCATGGCTCCGCCCTCGGATGCCCGTGCCCCAGGGTGGCCGCCTCCCCACCCGGCGAGCCCCGCCCCCCCGCGCCCCTTTCCACCCGCCCGTCTGGAAGATATGCAGCGGGGAGATGAAGCTCGCCGAGACTGCTCCGCCCCCCTCCCCCGAAGCGCCGCCCGCACCGCTGTCCCTGGACGAAGTGCGCCGCGTCACCCAATTCCTCGACGCCATCAGCGTGGACCGCTTCCTGCTGGCCGGCCTCCCCGAGGAGGACCGCATCGCGTTCCTCGCGGCCGCGGGCCGCGTGGCGAACCCCGACCGCGACGCGAAGTCCCGCATGGCGAAGGCGCTGCGGCGGGACCGGAAGAAGACCCAGCGCGAGCACGACCGCATCGTCCGCGCGTCGACGGAGATTCGCACCCTGCGGCGCTCCGCCGTCTTCACCGTGCCGGCGCTGCCGCCTCCGCCGCCCACCGAGCCGGGACCGGAGCGCGTCCTGGAGCAGCCCCGCCGCTGCTACGTCTGCAAGGCCGAGTACCGGAAGCTGCACTTCTTCTACGACATGCTGTGCGTCGAGTGCGCGGACTTCAACTACGCCAAGCGCACCCAGCGCGCGGACCTGAACGGCAAGGTCGCGCTCATCACCGGCGCGCGGGTGAAGATTGGCTACCAGGCCTCGCTGATGCTCCTGCGCTCCGGCGCGCGCGTCATCGCGACCACGCGCTTCCCGAAGGACGCCGTCCAGCGCTACCTCCACGAGCCCGACTTCGCGGAGTGGTCGCACCGGCTGCACATCCACGGGCTCGACCTGCGGCACGCGCCCAGCGTGGAGCTCTTCGCCAGGTACATCGAACAGACGCACGAGCGGCTGGACATCCTCATCAACAACGCCGCCCAGACGGTGCGCCGGCCCCCGGGCTTCTACGGCCACCTGCTGCCCGGGGAGATGCGCCGCGGCGATGAGCTCCCGGCGGCGGCGCGCAAGCTGCTCGCCGGCCACGAGGCCTGCGTCGCGACGCTGACCCCCGCGGCCCTGAGCGCCGGCCACACGGGGGACTCGGCGCTGACGACCACGTGGCGCAGCAGCGACCCGGCGCTGGGCATCCATTCATCCGCGGCGCTGTCCATGCTGCCCTATGCCCTGGAGCAGGAAGGCGACGTGCGCGCCCTCTTCCCCGAGGGCCGGCTGGACGCCGACCTCCAGCAGGTGGACCTGCGGGACACGAACTCGTGGCGGATGAAGCTCGCCGAGGTCGAGACGGCGGAGATGCTGGAGGTCCACCTCATCAACGCGGTGGCCCCCTTCATCCTCTGCGGAAAGCTGAAGCCGCTGATGCTGCGCGACCGCTCCTCGCCCGGCCACGTGGTGAACGTGTCCGCCATGGAGGGCAGCTTCTCGCGTGGCACGAAGACGGACAAGCACCCGCACACGAACATGGCGAAGGCCGCGCTCAACATGATGACGCTCACCTCCGCGCCGGACTACGCGAAGGACCACATCTACATGAACGCCGTGGACACCGGCTGGGTCACCGACGAGGACCCCGCCGTGCACGCGGAGCGCAAGGTGCAGGAGCTGGACTTCCAGCCGCCGCTGGACATCGTCGACGGCGCGGCCCGGGTGGTGGACCCGGTCATGACCTCGGAGAACTCCGGCGAGTACGCCTGGGGCAACTTCTTCAAGGACTACAAGCACACCGCGTGGTGACGGGCCGGGGCGGGCGCGCCTACGACTCGCTGCCTGGAGCCTCCAGCAGCTTGTAGAGCGTCTTGCGGTCCACATCGAGCAGCCGCGCCGCCTCGCTCTTGTTGCCGCCCACGTGCTGCAGCACCTGCGCGGCGTAGCGGCGCGACAGCTCGGCCAGGCTCGGCATGTCCCCCGCGAGCCCGGCCATCTTCGTGGTGGAGGCATCACCGATGGGCTCCGGGAAGTCCTGGGGCCCCAGGACGCCCGTCACGTTGAGCGCCAGCGCGCGCGCCACCACGTTCTCCAGCTGCCGCACGTTGCCTGGCCAGTCATAGGCCGCCAGGCGCGCGTTCGCCTCGGGCGTCACCACCGGCCGCACGCCGCCCCGGGCGTGCCGCGAGGCGAAGTGCTCCACCAGCGCGGGGATGTCCTCGCTCCGCTCCCGCAGCGGCGGCAGGTGCAGGTGCACCACGTCCAGGCGGTACAGCAGGTCCTCGCGGAAGAGGCCCTCGGCCACCCGCGCCTTCAGGTCCTTGTTCGTCGCCGCCACCACCCGCACGTCCACCTTCACGGGGATGCTCTCGCCCACGCGGCGAATCTCCCCCTCCTGGAGCACGCGCAGCAGCTGCGACTGCACCTTCATCCCCACGTCGCCAATCTCGTCGAGGAAGAGCGTGCCGCCGCTGGCCTCCTCGAAGACGCCCCGGCGCGTGCCGGACGCGCCGGTGAAGCTGCCCTTGGCGTGGCCGAAGAGCTCGCTCTCCATCAGCGACTCGGTGATGGCGCCGCAGTCCACGGGGATGAAGGGCCCGTTCATGCGCGGCGAGCGCTTGTGCAGCGCGCGCGCCACCATCTCCTTGCCCGTCCCCGTCTCGCCCGTAATCAGCACCGGCACGTTGCTGGCCGCCGCGCGCGCCACCTGCTTGTAGACCTCCAGCAGCGCCGGGCTGCGGCCCACCAGCATCAGCGAGCCCCGCTCCACCTGCTGCCGCAGCGAGCGGTTCTCCTCCACCAGCCGCTTCTGCTCCAGCGCCCGGCGCGCCACGCGCAGGATGGCATCCACGTCGAAGGGCTTGGCCAGGTAGTCGAACGCGCCCTGCTGGATGCTGTCGAGCGCGCCTTCGATGTTGCCGAAGGCCGTCACCACCACCACCGGCGTGTCCGGCAGCTGGGCCTTCACCTCGTGGAGCACCTTCAGCCCGTCCCCCGGCTCGGGCATGGCCATGTCCGTGAGGACCAGGTCGAAGGCGCCCTCCGCGATGCGCTCGGTGGCGCGGCGCGGGTCCGGCGCCTGCGTCACCGCGCCCAGGGGGCCCAGCAGGCGCTGGAGCAGGTCGCGGGCCTGCGGGTCATCATCCACGACGAGGATGCGGGCTGAGCTCATGTACCGACCTTGCGAATTCCAGCGGCAGTCACGGCCTGGGCCGCGCCGGTGCCCGCCGCCGGGCGCACCACGCGGGGGAAGCGCACCACCACGTGCGTCCCCTGGCCTTCCTCCGAGCGCACCACCAGCGTGCCGCCGTGCGCCTCCACCACGCGCTTCGTGGTGGCCAGCCCCAGCCCGTGGCCCGGCAGGTTGCGGACCTCGGGCGCGCGGAAGAAGGGCTGGAACAGCGAGGACTGCACGGCCGGCGTCATGCCGATGCCGTTGTCCACCACCTCCAGCACGGCCATGCCGCCCTCGGTGGCCACCCGCACCTTCACGCGCGCGTCGGTCCGGCCCGCCGTGTACTTCACGGCGTTGGTGAGCAGGTTGCGCGCGCTCACCTGCAACAGCTGCGCGGGGCAGTCCACCGCGACGCCGGGCTCCAGCTCTCGCTCCAGGCTGACGTCCTGCGCCGCCGCCGTCTGCGCCACCTCCAGCAGCACGGTGGTGACGGCCGTGTCCAGCTCGCCCACGGTGCTCTCGCCCCGCGTGCCGGCGCGGCAGAAGCGCAGCAGCGCCTCGATGAGCTCGCCCATGCGCACCGCGCTGGACTCACACTGCGCCAGCATCTCCAGCGCGCCCTCGTCCTTCACGGCGCCCGTGCGGCGGATGAGCGTCAGGTAGCCCTTGAGCGGCGCCAGCGGGGAGATGAGGTCGTGCGCCACGCGCCGCGTGAACGAGTCCAGCTCCTGGTTGTGGCGGCCCAGCTCCTCCAGCTGCCCCTGGATGATGGCCTCCTGGCGCTTGAGCAGGGACGTGACGCGCCAGCCGACGAGCAGCGACAGGAGGATGGCCAGCAGCGTGGCGCCCGCGCCCAGCGCGGTGTTGCGCACGCGCAGGTCCTCCAGCCGGTTCACCAGCCGCCGGGCCTCGGCCGCGTTCTCCTCTTCCAGCGCGCTGCCCAGCGCGTCCAGCTCCGCGGCCAGCGGGCGGATGCGCTCGGCCAGGTGGCGCCGCGCCCGCTCCGCCTCGCGGCGCTGGGAGAAGACGGCCGCCGCGCGGACCTGGTCCGCCAGCCCCTGGCACGCGGCGTTGAAGCGGTACCAGAGCGCCTTCTCACCCTGCGGGAGGTTGCGGGTGTACGCCTCCGACGAGGCGCGGATGTCGCCGAGGATCTGCTCCATCACCGCGTCGGCGGCGCGGCGCTCGGCGTCGCCCGTGGCGCGGATGTGCGCCTCGATGGCGGACTCGAGCGACAGCGCGTCCACGCGGATGCGCCCGATGGAGCCGGCCCGCTCCAGCGCCTCCTGCACCAGCCCGTCCACCTGCCTCCCGGTGCGGACCTCCGTCCACAGCGTGAAGCCGGTGACGGCCGACAGCAGGACCACCACGAACAAGAAGCCGGCCCGGTAGCCGCGGATGGGGATGCGGGAGCTCGCCACGCCGTTCCTCTATCACGGGGCTCTGGCGCCGCGCGGCGGCCGGAACATCAGGGCGCGGTGGGCTCGACGTTCCCGGCAGCCGGGGGGGCAGCCGGCTGCGGCGGATTGTTCAGTCGGCGCCGGGCACGCTCGAGCGCGGACTCGTACCAGACGTCCGACAGCTCCTCGTGCATCTCCTTCAGCTCCTTGAGCTCGTTGACCTCGCGCTCCAACGCCAGCAACTGGATGTTGTGCTCCTCCAGCGCGTGCCGGTCCGCCTCGGTGCGCACCAGCTCCTCCAGCAGCGCCACGCGGCCCTGCTCCGCCTCGGCGCGCTCCAGCCGCAGCCGCTCCAGCGCGGACTCCAGCTGGGCCATGCGAAGCGCGAACGCCTCGGTGCGCTCACGCTCCGCCTCGTACTCCCGCCGCCACCGGTCCGCTTCGATGACCTGGGCCTCCAGCCGCTCGAGCGGGATTCCCGTCGCGCACCCCGCACCCAGGACGGCCAATGCTGTCGCGACACCGAAGAACCGCATGAACCATCTCTCCCACACCATGACCACGCGACATGCGCGGTGAAGGCGCCGGGCCCACACCCTGTAGCTGGATGCCGCGTGCAGCTTGCTCAACTGCTCCGTCATCGTCAAAGCAGCAACTGCCCGTCTGGGGAGCGGGCCCCCATTGTCGGCGCCCCGACTGAGGAGTTTCTCCCCACGAACAGCACGTACGCCCGGCGCGCGCGCTCTGAAATCCCCCCATGGCACGCGGCCTGCTCAAGCCCCTGCTCGCTGGGGCGACGCAATCTCGCGCCGTCCTTCGCCAACGGAGCTTTTCATGAAGACCGTGTTCGCCGCCGCCCTCCTCGCCGCCGCCACTGCGTTCGCCAACACCCCGGCCCCCGCCGCCGAGACGGAGCCCGCCGCCGAGGCCCAGCCCGCCGAGGGCCTGGACACCGCGGACGCCCCCAAGGTCGATGAGGTGAAGGCCGAGACGACCGCCGAGGCCAAGCCCACCAAGAAGGCGAAGAAGGCGAAGAAGGCCACGAAGACGAGCGCCACCACCCCGACCGACTCAAACTAATCAGAATTTACAGCTTTTGTAGGCGGCACGCGGGGGGACCTCTTCCAAGGGAGGTACCCCCGTTGCCTTTCTGGGTCCACTAAAACCCGCCTCATCTAGATATCTGAGAATAGCTCTCGAAAACCGCATCCAGGTCTGAGAAAACCCATCCGGGTCATTGCCTCCGCACGGTCGTCAATCCTTCCAGTGAACGTGAGATTTGACAGAAACAGAGTAATCCTGCTTAATATGACTTCAGAGAATCACTGACCGTCCCAGACAGGGGCGGAAGTCGAATGAATGCGGTCCCCCCCACCGCTGGAGATTGCCCCCGATGATCGAAGCCTTCACGAAGGTGTCGGAAGCCTCGAAGTTGCTGCTGGAGAAGGGTCTGAGCCCGAGCACCGGCACGCACGTGCTGGGGCTCGTGGGGCACTCGCTGGGCGTGGACCGCGCCTACATCCTGGAGAACCGCGTCCAAGGGACCTACGGCCGGTTCATCACCGACATGCGCCACGCCTGGGCGGAGCCGCCCACGCCGTCGCCGCTGGCCAACCCGGTGATGCGGGCCTTCTCCTTCCGCGAGTTCGCGCCGGGCTGGGTGGACATGCTGGAGGCCGGCATGGTGGTGGCCTGCCCCACCCGTGACGCGCCGCCGATGATGAAGGACCTGCTGGAGCGCCAGGGCACGCAGTCGATTCTCCTGTGCCCCATCAACCCCTCGCGGCAGCAGTGGTGGGGCATGGTGGCCTTCGAGGACTGCCGCCGTCCACGCGCCTGGAAGCCCGAGGAGGTCACGCTGCTCAAGTCCCTGGCGCGCGCGGTGGCGGCGTCCGTCCGACATGGGCAGATGCGCTCCTCCCTGGACCAGGTGCGCAACAGCCTCCGCCAGGCGGTGAGCCGCACGCCGCTGACCGGCCTCTGAGCAGCGGGCCGCCCCCACGCCCGCCGGCTTGCCGGGGGCAAAGCTGACCCTGCGTGAGCGAACATTTCCGGCGCCGGGATTCTGCTACCCTGGCCGCCCCCTTCGCTCACGCCCATGTCCTCAATCGACCCCACCGCGATCAGCCGGCCACGCTCCCCGGATCTCATCAGCGGCTACCACCTCGACAAGCTGGTCGGTAGCGGAGGCATGGGGGAAGTCCACAAGGCCACCCAGCTCTCGCTCGGCCGCACGGTGGCCGTGAAGCTGCTCAACCCGGAGCTGGCGAAGGACCCGTCCTTCATCGCGCGCTTCCAGAAGGAAGCCGCCGCGCTCGCGGCGCTGAGCCATCCCCACATCGTCTCCATCGTCGACAAGGGGAAGACGGACACCACCTACTACCTGGTGATGGAGTTCGTGGACGGCCCGTCGCTGCGCGAGCTGATCCGCGAGCCGCAGCTGGACGTCATCGGCGCGCTGCGGCGCATGCTGCAGATCTGCCGCGCCATCGAGTACGCGCACGGCCGCGGCGTCATCCACCGGGACCTGAAGCCGGAGAACATCCTGCTGGACCAGCAGGCCGGCGGCATCGCCAAGGTGTCCGACTTCGGGCTCGCCTCGTTCCTCGACGACGCGAGCCCCTCGTCGCGCTACGCGCTCACGTCCACGCACGTGTCCATGGGCACGCTGTCGTACATGGCGCCCGAGCAGCGCGTGGACGCGAAGAGCGCGGATGCGCGCGCGGACATCTTCTCGCTGGGCGTCATCCTCTACGAGTGGCTCACGGGCGAGGTGCCGCTGGGCACCTTCGATCCGCCGTCGCGGCGCAAGCCGGGGCTGGACCCGCGGCTGGACGCCATCGTCACGCGCTGCCTCAAGCCGGACCCAGAGGACCGCTACCCCTCCGTCACCACGCTCATCGCGGACCTGGAGATGCTCGTCCCCGGCAGCCTGCCGTCGCTGGCGCCGGTGAAGCTGACGGCCCTGCAGCGCCTGCGCGTGGGCGTGCGCAAGGTGGTGCGCGTGGCCCTGCAGGCAGCGGCCGTGCTGCTGGTGCTGGCGGCGCTGGCGGTGCTGGGCCGGGAGTGGCTGCGCAGCGGCGAGCTGCCCGCGCCGCAGCAGCCCGGCGCCGCGCTGAACGCGGACCTGGGCCCACCCTCGCCCCGGTCGATGCCCGGACGGCTGGAGAACGGCTCGGAGAAGCGCACGGTGTCCGTGGGCCACGGGCCGGACGCGCCGTCGCTGCTCGTCGCCGGGCGCCCGGTGGAGGCGGAGGAGAAGGCCATCGTCTTCCCGCCGGTGGAGGAGCGGTCGCAGTCGCGCGTGGGCCGCGCCCGCGTGGACGTGGTGGGGCTGGACGGCGACATCGCGGCGCTCAGCGCCCGCGTGCGCGCGGACCCGCCGCCGGACACGTGGAAGCGCCGCGCCTACCACATGCTCTACGGACCCTCGCAGCAGGCCCCGGCGGCGGCGCTGCTGCTCCAGGGCAGCACGGGCCGCTACGTGGCGCTCATCCACGACGGCGCCGGCGCCCCGCTGCGGCTGGAGTGGGCGCTGGGCGAGCGGCGCGGCACCATGCTCGGCCTGGCCTCTCCGGAGGGGGAAGCCGCGCTGGAGCTGCGCGTGGACGCGGACGGCGTCATGCAGGGCTACGTCGGCAAGGGCAAGGACCAGCGGGCCATTGGCGAGCCGCTCAACCTGGGGCCGGGCTGGATGGAGCACTTCGGCGACGCGCCCGTGCCCGCCTTCGGCTGCATCGAGGGCACCTGCCGCGCCGAGGGCTTCCTCTACACCGTGCGGCGCGCCCCGCCCCCGGGCACCACGGCCCCGGTGCCGGACATCCCCGCGGCGAAGGCCGTGGTGGCCGCTGCGGCGGCGAAGTCGGCCGCCGTCCCCGCCAAGCGGCCCCCACCTCCCCCTCCGCCGAAGAAGCAGCAGCCGCCCGCCAAGAGCCCGGTGAAGAGCCCCCCCAAGCGGCGCTAGAGCGTCCGGCAGCACGCATCCGGGCAGCCCGACGCAGGGGAATATGGCCTCGGCCGGAGGATTGCACTATCCCTGGCCCCCCATGCGCACCATTCGACTTGGCTTCGCCGCGCTCGCACTCGTCACGGCCCTCACGGGCTGCCCCCGTCCCTCCTCCACTGCGACCCCGCGCGTCCTGGAAACCGCCGCGGAGCGTGCGCAGAAGGGCACCCAGGAGGCGCGCACGCTCGCGTTCGCGGGCTTCCACGCCCTGCTCGTCGCGGGTGACGCCGCGCTGGCGCAACACCGCTTCGACGACGCCATCGCCCGCGACGCGGGTGACGTCTACGCCCTGGCCGGCCAGTCCCTGATGGCGCGGCGCGCGGGCCGCCCCGACCG
>JAFAAN010000139.1 GCA_023426545.1 Pseudomonadota bacterium | reverse complement strand
GGTGGCGCGGGCGGTCCGCGCGCCCTACGCGGCCACCAGCCGCGCCATCCTCAGCAGGTTGTATGCAGCTCCGACGAAGTAGGCGGCCATCTGTGTCCTCTCCCGCCCCTTGAAGCGCGTCTTGCGGAAGCTGCCCACCGTCTTCATCCAGCCCCAAATCTCCTCGATTCGTTTCCGGGCCCGTTGACTCAGACGGTAGCCCTCGGTGCCGGTGGTGCGTGCGTCGATGGCTGAGCGACGGCGGGGACTGGCGTTCTGCGCGACGTGCGGCGTGACAATCAGGTGTCGGCAGTCGGCCACGAAGTCTTTCGTGTCGTAGCCCTTGTCTGCGCCCACGGTGACGCGTCGCGTGCCCGGTACCGCCTCGTGCAGCATGCCGATGGCCGCATCTCGCTCGGCGGTGCCCGTGGCCTCCAGCAGGCGCAGGTCGACGAGCAGTCCGTGCCGGTTCTCCATCAGCCCGTTAAGCGAGTAGCTCAGCTTCGCTTCCTTGCCCTCGCCCTTGCGCACCAACTTCGCCTCCGGGTCCGTCTTCGACTCGTGCGTGGCGTTGCTTCGCTTCTGGCCATGGAAGTCCACCGTCGGGTTGCCCTTGTCGTCCGGCGGGGGCCTGTCGTCCTTGTCCTCGTCCTTCGGCTGGAAGGACTTCAGGCTCGCCCAGGCTTCGATGAGCGTTCCGTCCACGCTGAAGTGCTCGCTGCTCGTCAGGCCCGCCCGCCGCGCCTGGCCCACCACGGCCGCGAAAAACTGCCGGGCCACGTCGTGCTCCAACAGGCGCGTGCGATTCACGGAGAAGGTGCTGTGGTCGAACGAGGCCTCTTCGATGCCCATGCCGAGGAACCAGCGAAACAGCAGGTTGTAATCCAACTGCTCGCAGAAGAGCCGCTCGCTGCGCACCGAGTAGAAGGCCATCAGCAGCGAGGCCTTCAGCAATTGCTCCGGGGGAATGCTGGGGCGGCCCATCCGGCTGTACATCCGGTCGAAGGTGGGAGACAGCGCCGACAGCGCCGCATCGGCCATGTCCTTCACTCGGCGAAGCGGATGGTCCTTTGGAATGCGCTCCGCCGGCGTCCTCAGGCTGAACATCGTCGATTGCTGCTTGGGCGTCCCACGCATCGCGTCCTCCGATGCGTGTCTCCTCTCATGAGTAGGGGCGGCGTGTCGATCCCCCGCCCAGGGACTTTCTCAACAGCCTGATAGGTCCAGGTGTTGATGGAGGGGTTGGTGCTGTATTGCTGCGCGCGGATGCCCGGGCCGTTGGGGAGTTGGTTCAGCGCGTAGGTGCCCACGCCACGGCCCTGCGGACCGGTGTCCGTCGGGCGCGCGGTGTAGAAGAGCGACAGGAAGTCGCTGATGCCTTCGCCCGGTTGCTGGCGGTTGGCCAGGCACGACACGTTGCTGGGGCCGCCCACCAGGCGGTTGGAGATGCCGTGTCCGTACTCATGGACGATGATGCCGGCGTCCAGGTCTCCATCCCGGTTCGGCGTCGACGTGTTCCAGATGTACATCTGCATGCGCGGCCGCTGGCCGTCCGGCAGGGTGAGGAAGTTGGCGTTGTTCATTCCGCCGCCGTCCTGCGCCTCGGCGCGCACGTCGTCGTTGCCAACGCCACCCCGGCCGTAGTTGTTCACCTGGAAGTTGCCGGACACCTCATCGAAGCCGTACTGGTAGTGGACGTCGTGGATGATGTTGTTCCAGTAGAAGAGGTTCGTGACGGCGGCGGGGATGTACGTGGAGGGCGCGCCGGTGAGGTTGATGGGGAAGTCGCAGTTGAGCGACGCGCCGCAGTTGGGCTGTGTGGCGGGCGGCAGGCCGTCGTTGTTGGAGTCCTCGTAGGCGTGGACGTTGTTGCCGCGCGGAATGGTGTACTCGGCTCCAGCGATGCCGTTGGTGTCGTGCCAGCCGTAGGGTGAGGCCGTGGCGTTGGCGGGGTTGTCGACGTACACCCGGCCATCCGCTGGCGGCAGCGGGAACGGCGCGGTGTGATTGGGGCTCTCCACCGGCATGGGATAGACGCGGTAGGTATCCGCGGCCACCCAGTCGAAGCGCGTCCAGACCTCGCCCGTCTGCGCGTCCACCGTCACGTCGTAGGCATGCTCGCTGTCGAGCGTGTGGACCTGGAAGCGCCAGACCAGCCGCGCCTGACCCTGGCGGATCGGCAGGACCGCCAGCTCCGCGTCGATGGGCTCGGTGGACAGGCCCTCCACCGCCACGCGCGTGCGCTGGCGAACGCCCGGCTCCGCCTTCAGGGCCTGGGGCGCCGCGGTGAGCCGGACGCCCAGGTGCCTCGCGATGCCGGCCACCGCCTCGGCGGCGCTCAGGCGCGGCGTGGCGCCGGCGATGGATGACTCCAGCGCGGGGAGGAAGTCGCTGTGTACGCTGAGCACGCGCCCATCCCGGTCCACGTTGAGCTGGAGCTGCGCGTTGTAGACGGGCAGGCCCCGGTACGTCTGGCGCAGGTACAGGTTGGTGATGCCACTCACCTTCGAATAGACACGGTCCGTCACCTCGAGGTTCGCGAAGTCGCTCAGGCCCAGCCCGAACGCGTCCCGGTGCTTCTGGACGAAGTCCAGACCGATGGCCAGCGGATCTCCGCTGCTCGGGCCAGACAGGGCGCCTACCGGATTCGTCAGCGAGCGGACCAGGCCGTTGGACCCGTCGAGTTCCACCCGGAGCTCGGGCACGGCCTGGCGCAGCGCGGCCTGACTGGCCACCTGCGCGGAGGAGAGGCTGAACCGGGCCTGCGCGTTGTAGGCGTCACGCGCGTCGTAATTGCGAGCGCCCTCGTGCTCCGATTTGACTGCCATTGCCGCAGAACCCGACAGGGTTCCCATGAGAAACACCGCATGAAAAAGGCGCCTTCGATAAGGACCTGAGGACATGGCGTGCTCCTGCACTGCGGGTTGACCGCTCCCTCTGGGGGAAGCGGTGCTGGCGCGGCAGAAAACACACTTTGAGTGAAAATGGCAAATCGCTAACTATCCTGGAAATATCTGTCTATGTGCGAAGGAATTGCGCAGTCCCGTGGCACGACAAGCAGTGTTGCTGTTGTGATTGAAATCGGTCACTTGCCCGACGCGGTGCGGTGAGCAGTGATTGGCCGGGGCATCAGCCGCTCCAGGAGTACGGCCACGGAGTGCGCTGGCCGGGCGCCGGGCTCGGGGATGCGCGCCGCGAGCAGTGCGGCGCCGAGGCGGGCCACCGCGGAGAGCACGAAGAGGACGTGCAGGTTGACCCAGGCGTGGCCCCCCAGGGTGAAGCTTGCGGGCAGCGCGGCGGCGATGGCGCCTCCCAGCGCCGCCGCGGCGGCATAGGCCAGTCCGCCCGCGGTGGCGAAGGCGGCGAGATAGAAGGGACGGTTCTTCCGTGGGGCGACGGCGAGCGGCAGCTCGAAGATGGCCAGCGCGTGGCCGCTCCAGAGCGCGCCGGCGAGGAGGACGTCGAACAGCAGCGGCCAGAGCCTGCCCGCGGAGGGCAGCAGCCATAGGGCGGGGATGACGCCAATGCCCAGGGAGCACGCCATCAAGACCGGCTGGGCACCGCAGCGGTCAATCGCGCGGCCCCAGAGCGGCGCCGCGAGGACGCGCACCCCCGCCACCGCGGCGGCATGCAGCGCCATGATGACGAAGGTCATCTCGAGGTTCTGGAGGCTGTGCAGCGCGAAGAAGGGGGCGGATACGCCCACCGCCGCGTTCCAGGCCACCTGATAGGCCAGCACGCGGCGCGCGCTCGCATCCTTGAACGGCAGCAGCGCGCCTCTCGGCTCCAGGGGCGGCGTGCTTCCCGGTGGGGCCGGGTCGTGCTGCGCTGCCATCAACAGGGTGGTGACGATGCCCAGCACGCAGGCGCTCAGCGCGAGCATCGGCAGCGCCACGCCCACGCCGGTGGCCGGGCGCAGCCGGTCCATCAGCAGGCCCGCGCCCAATGAGGACAGCGTGCCCGCCAGCGTCGTCAAGGCGGTCCGTCTTCCGAAGAAGCGGCCTCGGATGGGCCGCGGCACCAGCTCGCCCATCCACGCCACCCACGCGTTGTTGCCCACCACGCTCAGGGCGGCGGAGAGGCCCGCGACCAGCAACAGGAGCCGCTGCTGGTGCTCGAAGGGCAATCCCAGCCAGGGCAGCACGGCGAGGGGGAACATCACGACGCGCGACAGACACACCGCGGTGAGCGCCACCCGCCGGTGTCCGAGCTGGCCCGTCAGCCAGGCCGCGGGGAACTGGACGAACTGCGCGAAGAAGGGCAGCGCCGTCATCACGCCCACCAGGAAGGGGCCCAGCTCCAAGGCGATGGCCCACGCGGTGAGCACGGTCGCGCCGGCACACGCGGTGAAGACCTCCGCGACCATGCCCTCGACCACGGAGAGCCCCAGCGTCTGGCGCAGCCGGCCGTGCGCTCCGCTTCCGCCGGGGCCTGGTCCATTCGCCGGGGGAGCCCCGAGTAGCGGCGCGGACGAGCCGGGCAACGACGCGCCTGGCCGGAACAGCGGAACCGCGGAGGCAAGGGAGGCGAGGCTGCGGAGGAACTGCCGGCGGAGCGCTGCGAGAGTCACGGGGGCGCTACCTGTCGCACGCCCCGCCGGGCCCCTCAATCCACCCCCTGGGGGCCCCAGGACGCCCGGCCGCCCTCCGAGCGGAGGAGGCCCCATGTCCCACATCCCCGGCAGGTGGCGTGTGCCTGGCTGCTGGGCAGCGCTGGAATCAGGTGCAGTTCAAGCGGTCTTGAACTATATGAACGAACGAGGAGACGGCACATGGACTTGGCTCGGGAGCTGACGGACTTTCTGGGGGCGGTGGAGGAGCGGCTTGGCAGCACCCTGGTGGATGGCGATGCCGGTCCGGGCGTGAAGGGTGACACGCTGATGGAAGCCGCCCGTCATCTCTGTCTGGGCAGCGGGAGCAAGCGTGCGCGCCCCATGCTGACGCGGCTGTTCGGCAGCGCGGTGGGCGTTGCGGCGGAGCAGCTGGTGGACGTGGCGGTGGCCGCGGAGCTCATCCACTCGGCCAGCTTGCTGCACGACGACGTGGTGGACGCGGGGATGTTCCGGCGCGGCCGGCCCACGGTGAACGCGCGCTGGGGCAACATCGTCGCGGTGATGAGCGGTGACCTCATCCTGTCCACGGGCCTGCACCGGCTGTCCTTGCTGGACGCTCGGCTGACACGCAGCGCCCTGTCCGTCGTGGCGGAGATGACCCGCGCCGCCATCGCCGAGGTGGAGGCCCGCGGCGACCTGGACCTGCCGCTCAACCGGCTGCGCTTCATCGCCGAGGGCAAGACGGGCTCGCTCTTCGGCTGGTGCGGCAACGCGGCGGCGACGCTGGCGGACCACCCGGAGGCGGTGGAGCGCTTCGATGGCTTCGGCCGGCACCTGGGCGTGGCGTTCCAGATCGCCGACGACATCCGGGACATCCTGGGCACGGACGTGGGCAAGCCCCGCTACGCGGACGTGCACTCACGCACGCCGTCCATGCCCATTCTCCTGGCGGTGGCCAAGGATGAGTCGCTGCGCCGCAAGCTGAAGGACGCCTGGGCGTTCTCCGCCATCACGCCCGAGCGCACGAAGGAGATTGGCGCGGCCATCGAGGCCACGGGCGCGGTGGACGCGTCCATGGAGCGCATGAACGTGGAGATCGACGCCGCGCTCGACAAGCTGGGCCACTTCGCCGCGGAGCCCGCGGGCGCGGAGCTGGTGAGCTGGGCGCGGCGGCTGTCCGCTGGCATCGCCGAGCAAGTCCAGGGGCGCGCTGCATGAAGGGCTACCTGTGGACGGGGGGACCCGGGAGCCCTGCCTCGGAGGCGCCAGCGACGGAAGGCCGGCTGGCGCCCTGGGAAGCCATCGCGGTGGATGCGGTGGGAAACGTCATCGAGTTCTGGGGGTTCAAGCGCAACCAGGGCCGTGTGTGGGCCTTGCTATACCTGCGCGGTGAGCCGCTGACCGCGGGAGAGATCGAGCGCGAGCTGGACCTGTCGAAGGGCGGTGTCTCCATGCTGCTCCGCGACCTGGAGCGCTGGGGCGTCGTCCAGCGCGTCCGGCTCCCCCAGGACACGGTGTGGCGCTATGGCGCCGAGAACGACCTGGTGCGGATGGTGACGCACGTCATCGAGGAGCGCGAAGCAGGCTTCGTCGCGCGAATCCGCGCCGACCTCGCGGAGGCCCGGCGGCTGGCCGAGGCCCACGAGGAGCTGCCGCGCGAGCGGCTCCAGCGCCTGGAGAAGATGGCGACGCTGGCCGAGCACGTGGAGCGCGCGCTTCGGCTGTTCATCAAGACGTCGCGGCTGGACGTCTCGGGGGTGCTGTCCGTCTTCCGGGACGACCCCTCGGGCTCTCGCCGGGGCTCGAAGTAGCCGAAGAAGGGGGCGGACATGGATTCGCACTATGACCAGGTGATGAAGGCGCGCGCGGGCGCGGACCCGTCGGCCACTCGCCTGTACTTCGCGTACTCGACCATCCTGGACCGGGCCGCGTTCGAGGAGTGGCGTTCGCAGCACGGCTACGACTTCTTCGAGCTGCCCGAGGGGCGGCTGGCCGAGGCGCTGGACGTGGACCTCGTCTATGACTTCCCGTCCCGTTGGTGGGGCGGGCGTGTCGCGGGACTGACGGATGCCGCGGGGCAGAAGGTGTATGGCCGCCTGTTCGAGATTCGCGGCCAGGACTGGCCCATCATCCAGCACAAGGAAGGCTTCGTGACGAGCATGTGCGTGGAGCGGCCGGTGCGCGTCCGGGTGGACGGGCAGGAGCTCGAGGCCACGGCCTTCGTCACCAATCCCCGGCGCGTGGCGGCCGAGGGGCCCATCAGCGCGCGTTTCGTGGATGCGCTGGTGCGTGGCGCTCAGGCCGCGGGCCTGCCTTCCGAATACGTGGAGCGCCTGAAGCGCGGCGAGTAGGCGCCCTCGTCCACCGCCCTTCAGCCGTGGGCGGCGCTTCGCGCTCCCGGCTTCCCTTCGCGCCAGGAGTGCGCAGCTTGGGCTGCGTCCATGTTCTTCTTCTTTTCGAGCCGGCTCGGCTGCATCGGCAGCATCCTGATCTCCATCGCGCTGAGCGCCGTGCTCTACTTCCTCTTCAGCCGCTGACAGCGGGGTGAGGCCGGGCGGTACGGCTCACGGCTTGCCGTGCCAGAGGTCGTCCGAGTCCTCGGAGTCGAGCGGGTGGATGGTGATCTCACGTCCGTCCTTGTCTGGCGAGCTGCGGGCCGCCTCCACTTCCTCCGGAGTCTCCGGCGCACGCTCGGAGAAGTTGTCGTTCTGGAGGTGGCGCTGGCGCTGCTCGCTCGTCCCTCCGTACCCTTCGGTGATCTTCTTCTTCATCGCCCAGCCTCCTGATGTTCCAGCCATGGCTACGCTGGGAATCAGAGGAGGGGGGAGCAAGCGCCGCGAGACGCCCACCTGATGCTCCGTCGGCCAGCGGGCGTGCGAGACGCCAACGGGCGCCTTCCAGCCGGGCCGCGGGGCATGAGCAGGGGAGGGCAATGCCTACATGAACGGACTATCAGGCAAAGCCTTCGAGCCTTAGACATTCGATGCCTACATGAACGAAGCGTCAGGTGTGGGCCGGCCATCCTGTCGCGCCCTGAACATGGACCTGAACAAACCTGTAGGGGTTTTTCGGGTGGGTCGATGCGCTCGGGCAACTGAGAGAATGTTCAGTGAATGGGCGATGACTGATCCGGTGCGACTCACTGTCTGGATGTTCAGTGGATTTCTCTCCCTCGAATAGCCCTTGCCTACATGCTTGCGTGTTCAGCTCCGGGGAGGTGAGGTCTGATCGGATTGGCAATGCCTACATGCTCGAATGATCAGTGGTTTTTCGGGGCATATGCGGTCAAAGGCAGTCATCTGTTTGTGTTTGATTGGGTTGCGGGTGAGGATGTCTGTGTTTTCAGTGAAACACAGACATGGTAATTGCCCCGCGTGGGAACGTCATCCGGGCGTGAACCACAGGACGGACAACGGAGGCAGGGTGAGCGCGGCCGACGCTGGCTGGCCGTCCCAGCCCGTGGGCTCGGTGTGGAGCTGCCCCATGTTGCCGAGGTTCGAGCCGCCGTACATCTCCGCATCCGTGTTGAGCAGCTCCACGTAGCGGCCCTGGAGCGGGAAGCCCACGCGGTAGTTCTCTCGCACCGTCGGCGACAGGTTGGCGATACACACCACGTGCCGTCCCGGCTGGCGGGCCCGGCGCACGAAGGCGAAGACGTTGTATGCGGCCGAGTCCGGCTGGAGCCACTGGAAGCCCATGGGCTCGCCGTCCGCGTCGTAAAGCGCGGGCATGTCCTTGTAGATGCGGTTGAGGTCCGCCATCAGCTTGAGGATGCCGTGGTGTCCCGGCTCGTGCGTCAGGTGCCAGTCCAGGCTCTTGTCGTGGTTCCACTCCGCGGGCTGGCCGAACTCGCCGCCCATGAAGACGAGCTTCTTGCCCGGGTGGGCCCACATCCAGGCGAAGAGGGCGCGCAGGTTGGCGCGCTTCTGCCACGGGTCGCCCGGCATGCGCCCGTACAGGCTGCCCTTGCCGTGCACCACCTCGTCGTGGCTCAGCGGGAGCATGAACTGCTCGCTGAACGCATACAGCAGACCGAAGGTGAGCTGGTTGTGGTGGTATTGCCGGTAGATGGGGTCCTTGGAGAAGTACGACAGCGTGTCGTGCATCCACCCCATGTTCCACTTGAAGTCGAAGCCCAGGCCGCCTTCCGCCACGGGCGCGGAGACCTTGGGCCAGGCCGTGGATTCCTCCGCGATGACGACGACGCCCGGGTGCTTGCGGTGGACCGTCTCGTTCAGCTCGCGCAGGAACTGGATGGCCTCCTCGTTCTCCCGGCCGCCCCAGCGGTTGGGAATCCACTCGCCCTGCTTGCGGCTGTAGTCGAGGTAGAGCATCGAGGCCACCGCGTCCACGCGCAGGCCATCGACGTGGTACTCCTCGATCCAGAACAGCGCGTTGGCGATGAGGAAGTTCCGGACCTCGTTGCGGCCGAAGTTGAAGACCAGCGTGCCCCAGTCCGGCTGCGAGCCCTGGCGCGGGTCGGCGTGCTCGTACAGCGCGGTGCCGTCGAACTGCCCCAGCGCGTGCAGGTCGCGCGGGAAGTGGCCGGGCACCCAGTCCACGAGCACTCCGATGCCTTCCTGGTGCATGTGGTCGATGAAGTAGCGCAGGTCGTCCGGGTGGCCGAAGCGCGCGGTGGGCGCGTAGTAGCCGCCCACCTGGTAGCCCCAGGAGCCTCCGTAAGGGTGCTCCGCCACGGGCAGCAGCTCCACGTGCGTGAAGCCGGTGTACTTGACGTACTCGGCCAGCGCGGGCGCCAGCTCCCGGTAGGTCATGGGCCGGTCGCCGTCCTCGACCACGCGGCGCCAGCTCCCCAGGTGGACCTCGTAGACGCTCCACGGCTGGTGGTGGACGTCCTTGCGCCGTGCGCGCTGCTCCAGCCACGCCACGTCGCCCCACTGGTAGCGGGCCAGGTCATGCACCACCGATGCGGTGGCCGGGGGCGCCTCCGTGCGGAAGGCGAAGGGGTCCGCCTTGAGGATGTTGGGGCCGCCGTGGCCGGGGCGGATCTCGAACTTGTAGCGCGCGCCTTCGCCCACTTCGGGGACGAACAGCTCCCAGATGCCGGACGCGCCCATGCGGCGCATCGCGTGCAGGCGCCCGTCCCAGCTGTTGAAGTCTCCCACCACGGATACGCTCGCGGCGGTGGGGGCCCACACCGCGAAGGCCGTCCCCCGGACGCCGTTGTGGTGGCACAGGTGCGCCCCCATTCGCTCCCAGAGGCGCTCATGGCGGCCCTCACCGGCGTAGTACAGGTCCATCTCCCCCAGGGTGGGAAGGAAGCTGTACGGGTCGCGGAGCGTGAAGACGCGCTGGCCGGGGTACTCCACCTCCAGCAGGTAGTTGAACGCCTGGTCCTTGCCGTTGAGGCGGGCCTCGAAGACGCCGCCCAGCCGGTGCGTCATCGCGATGCGGCCACCCGACTCCGGCAGTACATGGATGGCCACGGCGTCCGGACGGAAGGCGCGAATCACCACGCCATCTCCATCCGGGTGGAGGCCGAGGACGGAATGGGGCTCCGGATGCCGCAACTCCACGACGCGCTGAAGCTCCGCGTCCACCTGGGCCCGGTCGGCTGGCTTCCTCACTGGGATGCCTCCATGCGCAAGAGGGCCGCAACGGGGATTCGCACCCAGTCGGGCCGGTTCTGCAGCTCGTATCGCACTTCGTAGAGCACCTTCTCCAGCTCGAACGCACGCAGCATGACTTCGAAGGACACCTCATCCGAAGGCAGGAAGGCCGCGCCGCGCGTCGCCTCCCGGTAGCCGTCCACGAAGGCATCGCGGATGGGGCGCGCACGCTCGTTCGGCGTGCCGCCCTCCAGCTCCACCGCGGCCTTCGCGTAGTCGAACGATCGGATCATTCCCGCCACGTCCCGCAGCGCGCTGTACTTCTCCCGGCGCGCGGTGAAGGAGCGCGCGGGCTCGCCCTCGAAGTCGAAGATGAGCCACTGGCCGTTGGCACGCAGCACCTGGCCCAGGTGGAGGTCGCCGTGGATGCGGATCTTCTGCCCGGCAGGGGAGACCTGGGCCAATTGCCTGGCGGCGTCGATGAGGGCTTCGCGCCGGTCCTCCAGGTCGGGATGCAGCCGGACCGCCTCCGCGAGCGTTACGCCCAGCTCTCCGACGATGGAGGCGCTCCAGCGCTGGAGGTCCTCCTGGAGGAGCGGCTCCGGGGTGAATGAGGGCTCGTCCTCCGTGGCCGAGGCGAGGGCGAGGTGAAGCTCGCCCACGCGCATGCCCAGGTCTCGCATCTCCCCCAGGATGCGCGGCCCCACCGCGCGCTCCTGGCGCAGCCGATCCAGCGTGTACTTCCAGCCATCCGTCGCGTTCGGTACGAAGCGGTGGGCCACCGCGAGCGTCGCGCCAGCCGTTCCCTCCAGGTGCAGCGCGCCCAGCAGCGACGGCGTGGCCCGGAAGGATGTCCTGGTGGCGAGGAAGCGGCCCACCTCGTGCTCGGGATTCAGCCCGGCTTCCAGCTTCCGGATGATCTTGAGGATGACCTGCTCCCCGAACACCACCGAGGTGTTGCTCTGCTCCACCATCAGTCGCCGGACGCTCGGCGGAGAGGGAATGATGAGCGTGTCGGCTTCCCCGCCAATCCACTCGCCCTGTACGCGCCCGGAAGCGGAGTCCACCTGACCGCCCGTCCGGATGAGCTCGAAGAGGCCGCGCAGGCACTCGTCGTTCTCCAGGGCATCGCGCACGCCCTCGGTGGAGGGCTGCACGGGCAGCAGGTAGCGTTCGGGGCTTCCCAACTCGTAGACGACCTCGACCACCGCGAGGCTGAAGGCGCAGCCGCTGAACTCGAGGGGGGCGTGGTCCAGCACGGTGACGTGCTTGACGGGCCAGGCCTTTCCGCTGAACCAGCGCTGGTGCTTGAGGTATTCGGGGAGCTTCGTCAAATCCAGGGTGTTCACTCGAGGCTCCTTTCCTGAGGCGGCTTTTCCAGCCGGAACCACAGGAACATGTAGGGGCCCATGGAGAACTGATATGGCAGCTCGCTCACCCGCGGGAACGGGGTCTCACCGATCAGCTCCACCGGCACCATGCCCTCCCATTCCCGCAGGTCGATGACCGCGGGCTGGGCGAAACGCGAAAGGTTGCACACCACGAGCACCGTCTGGCCTTCCCACTCGCGCACGAAGGCCATCACCTTGCGGTTCTCCGTCTGGAGGAAGCGCAGGTTGCCCATCGAGAACACGGGGTAGCGCTGGCGGACGCGAATCATCCGCTTCACCCAGTGCAGGAGGCTGGACTTCACGCGCTCCTGGGCCTCCACGTTGATGGACTGGTAGCCATACACCGGGTCGGCGATGACGGGCGCGTACAGGCGCGAGTAGTCCGCGCGGCTGAAGCCCGCGTTGCGGTCGCCCGTCCACTGCATGGGCGTGCGCACGCCGTTGCGGTCGCCGAGGTAGATGTTGTCCCCCATGCCAATCTCGTCCCCGTAGTAGAGGACGGGCGCGCCCGGCAGGGTGAAGAGCAGGCTGTGCATCAGCTCGATGCGCCGGCGGCCGTTGTCCATCAGCGGCGCGAGCCGGCGGCGGATGCCCAGGTTGATGCGCATGCGCGGGTCGGTGGCGTATTCCCGGTACATGTAGTCCCGGTCCTCGTCCGTCACCATCTCCAGCGTCAGCTCGTCGTGGTTGCGCAGGAAGATGGCCCACTGGCAGTTGTCCGGGATGTCCGGCGTCTGCTGCATGATCTCGACGATGGGCGTGCGGTCCTCCCGGCGCACCGCCATGTAGAGGCGGGGCATCACCGGGAAGTGGAAGCCCATGTGGAACTCGTCGCCGTCGCCGAAGTACACGCGCACGTCCGCCGGCCACTGGTTCGCCTCGGCCAGCAGCATCTTCCCCTGGTATTCGGAGTCGATGGTCTTCCGCAGGCGCTTGAGGAAGGCGTGGGTCTCCGGGAGGTTCTCGCAGTTGGTGCCCTCGCGCTCGAAGAGGTAGGGCACGGCGTCGCAGCGGAACCCGTCAACGCCCATGTTGAGCCAGAAGCGCATGACGTCCAGCATGGCTTCCTGCACCTCGGGGTTGTCGTAGTTGAGGTCCGGCTGATGGCTGAAGAAACGGTGCCAGAAGTACTGCTTGGCCACCGGGTCCCAGGTCCAGTTGGAGCGCTCCGTGTCCAGGAAGATGATGCGCGCGCCCTTGTACAGGTCGTCGGTGTCGCTCCAGACGTACCAGTCGCGCTTGGGGCTGTTGGGGTCGCTGCGCGCCTCCTGGAACCAGGGGTGCTGGTCGCTGGTGTGGTTGACCACCAGCTCGGTGATGAGGCGGATGCCGCGCTTGTGAGCCTCGTCCACCAACCGCTGGAAGTCCGCGAGCGTGCCGTAGTCCGGGTGGACGCCGTAGTAGTCCGCGATGTCGTAGCCGTCGTCGCGCAGTGGCGAAGGGTAGTGCGGCAGCAGCCAGAGACAGTTGATGCCCAGGTCCTGGAGGTACGGAAGTTTCTCGATCAGGCCGGGGATGTCCCCATGGCCGTCGCCGTTGGAGTCATGGAACGCACGGAGGTGCAGTTCGTAGATAAGGGCCTTCTTGTACCAGAGGGGATCCAGGTCCATACGCCTCTCGGGTTGTCACTCGTAGTAGTCGAACGCGTTCTCGGTGCGGCGGAACCGGTGGACGGCCCAGAGTGCCGCGGGCTGCTCGGGTGTCAGGCGAACCTGCACGTCCGGACCCTGCCACAGCGAGCGCTGGTCCGACATCAGCTCGTGTACCTGATACGTCTCGTCCGGGCGCGCGTCGAGCCATTCGAGGGGCACGTGGAGCAGCGCCTCCTGGGGGGAATAGGGGTCCAGGCTCACCGCCACCAGCACCGTGCTGGCGCCGTCCGGCGTGCGCTTGCCGTAGAAGAGAACGCGGTCGTTGTTGGCCGAGAAGAAGCGCAGCGTCCCGTACTGGTGCAGCGCGGGGTGCGTGCGGCGCGCGGCGTTGAGGCGCGCGATCCAGTCGCGGATGTTGCCGGGCCGTTCCAGGTCCCACGCGACGAGCTGGTACTTCTCCGAGTCGGTGTACTCCTCCTTGCCCGGGATGGGGCGGCCCTCGCAGAGCTCGTAGCCGCAGTACATGCCCCAGGCCGAGGACAGCGTCCCCGCCAGGGCGGCGCGGAGCCGGAAGGCGCCAGGGCCCGCGTTCTGGAGGAGCTCCGGAAGGATGTCGGGCGTGTTGGGCCAGAGGTTGCCGCGGAAGTAGTCCGACACCGGAGGCTGGGTGATTTCCTCCAGGTACTCCTGCAGTTCGCCCTTGAAGTTGCGCCACGTGAAGTAGGTGTACGATTGGGTGAAGCCTACCTTGGCCAGGGCCTTCATCACCTTGGGGCGGGTGAAGGCCTCGGACAGGAAGAGCACCTGGGGGTGGGCCTCCTGGACGCGCCGGATGAGCCACGCCCAGAACTGCATGGGCTTGGTGTGTGGGTTGTCCACGCGGAAGGTGTTCACCCCCTGCTTCACCCAGTGGAGGACCACGGACTCCAGCTCCGCCCAGAGCGACTCCCGGGCGGGGCCCATCCAGTCGAAGTTGACGATGTCCTCGTAGCGCTTGGGGGGATTCTCCGCCGTCTTGATGGTGCCGTCCGGCCGGTGTTGGAACCACTCCGGATGCGCCTTCACATAGGGGTGGTCCGGTGAGCACTGGAAGGCGAGGTCCAGCGCCACCTCGATGCCGTGGTCCTGGGACGCCTGCACGAAGTGGCGGAAGTCTTCCAGTGTGCCAAGCCTGGGATGCACGGCCTTGTGCCCGCCCTCCGGGGCGCCAATGGCCCAGGGGCTGCCCACATCGTCAGGGCCCGCCGTGAGGCTGTTGTTCTTCCCCTTGCGCGCCGTCCGGCCGATGGGGTGGATGGGCGGCAGGTACACCGTGTCGAAGCCCAGCTCCTGGATGTAGGGCAGCCAGGCCTCCGCGTCGCGCAAGGTGCCATGGGTGACGCCGTCCCGCTTCGCCGAGCGCGGGAAGAACTCGTACCAGGCGCTGAAGCGCGCCTTCTCCCGGTCCGCGAAGACCTCCAGGACCTTGTCATATCTGCGCGCCAGTGCCCGGTCCGGATAGGCGGACGCGATGGTGGCCAGCTCGGGCGCCAGCGCGACGGCGAGGAGGTCCGGGGAGGGAGGCTGGCGCAGCCGGACGGCGGCCTCGGTCAGCACGCGTGCGTCGTCCTCCTGCTTCGCGGCGCGGGATCGGCTGGCGGCACCCTCCAGCAGCGCGGCGCCTTCCAGCAGCTCGCTGCGCACGTCCCGGCCCGCATCCACCTTTCGCTTCAGCTCGGAGGTCCAGGTCCGGAAGAGGTCTGGCCAGGCTTCAATCGTGTACTCGTAGCGACCGTTGTGGTGCAGGGGGAACTCGCCCTCCCACCGATCGTTGCCGAGGAAGCGCATGGGCACTTCCGCCCAGTCGGTCTGCTGCGGCCTGGGCGTCACCTGCCGCCAGCGGATGACGGCGACCAGCACGTCATGGCCTTCCTTGAAGACATCCGCTCCGACGGCGCATCGTTCTCCGACGATGCGCTTCACGGCGTGACGACCGGCATCCAGCTCGGGGCTCACTCCCTCGATGAACACGCTTCCGAGTCGTTCAGTCATGGTGGCTGCCGGCCCTTATAGGTCTTGGGTTGTCGTGGCCTCGTGGCGAATCGCGCCTGTTGTCGATGCTGGACGCCTTTCACGCCGACCGCGTTGGCTCGTGAACGTTAAGGATGGGGGTGGGCGCTGCCCACCCTGGAAGGCACGGCGCGCCCGGGTGCCCGCCTGCCGATACTTGAAGCTGGGAACTGCCCCGCTGAACGAGCTACCCGGGACGAACATGGCGCCTCCCTCCACCGTTGGACTCCGAGCAGGCGACCTGGCGTCAGAGCAAACCCTCCTTCGGCAGGTGGCACTGGGGAGCGCAGCGGCCATGCGAGAGGTCTACCTGCGCTGCGGAGGCCGGTGCTTCGCCATCGCGCTCAGGCTGCTGCCAACCCGTGAGGACGCGGAAGAGGTGCTGCAGGAGACCTTCCTCGAAGTCTGGCGCCGTGCACGCGAGTTCGACCCCGCACGCGGCGGATTGCAGGCGTGGGTGACGACGATTGTGCGCACGCGCGCCATCGACCGGGTGCGGGCACAGGGGACAGTGGCCCGTGCCGTGGCGGGGGCCTCGCATGAGCCGGCTCCCGTCAGCGCGGCGCCTCTTGCTCCGGATGTGGCGGCGGGACAGCGTGAGTCACGCCTCCGCGTCTGGGCGGCGCTGGCCCGGCTCCCCCCGGAGCAGCGCGAGGTGGTGGAGCTGGCCTACTTCGAGGGCCTCTCGCAGCGGGAGATCGCCGAGCGGACCGGGGAACCGCTGGGCACCGTGAAGACGCGCATGCGGCTGGCGCTGGAGAAGCTGGGGACGCTGTTGAGGGCGTTGCACCCGCAGGACTAGCGCGTGGTTGCGAGGTGCTGGCTGGGCCCTACGAAGGGAGCGGCGCTTCCGGAGCAGGGGGCTGGGACTGCACGTCGCCCGCCACGTCGCGCGGGCTCACGGTTGGAGTTTGCCGATCGCACCGTTGGGTTTGCCAGCATCTCTCCGACGGTTCACAGGTATCATCGGAGGCCTCCGTCTTCGTTGGTGGGAGGCTCTTTGCCGCATCCGTTTCTGCAGCTCGTGGAAGACGTCCAGCGTGAGCAGTCGAAGCTGGGCGGCGTGCACCTGGACGTGGATCGGCTTGGGCCCCTGCTCGCGAGGCAGGCCGAGGCGTTGTTCGGCGAGGGTGTGCTCAGCATCGCTCACGCGAAGGTGGCGGTCACCAGGCCGAAGCCCGACATGCGGATCCGGCTCACCCAGTTCAGGACGTCGCGCTCGGGTTGGAAGCCGGAGCACGAGCTCGGCACGCCGCTGGAGCTCTCGGTCCTGGCGCGGGGGAACGGCAGGGTGGAGCGAAAGCAGCTGCGGGCCTACATTCCGCGAGCCTCGATCCTGCGCATCGAGGGGACCTTCGCCGAGCGCAGGGTCATCGCCACCTTCTTTCCCGTGGGGGACAACTACGCAGGGGAGCTGATCGTCAACATGGGCGGCGAGTACCTCGAGAGCCTTCTGCATGAGAGCCTCGTCGGGCACTCGGCGCTCGAGCACCTGCGGGGGCTCTCGTGTACGTGCGTCTTCCGCTCCTACTGGTCCAGCGGTCAATGGCCTCCCTCGTCGGATGCGATCCTGGTCGCGCAGCTCCGGGCGGGAGCCAACCTCAACGCGTTTCTCGGCCAGAAGGCCATCGACGTGTACGGCAGCTGCCGCAGCGTGACCTTCGAGCGGACGATCTCGGCGGAGGACGAGTGGGATGAGGGCGTGTCCGACATGATCGAGGAGGTGGTGCTGCCCACGGAGGTGGTGACGATGCTGGAACTCCGCCTGGGCAGCCGCCCCCGGAGGATCCGGATTCCTTCCTCGAACCCATTGCTCGAATTGAGGAAGGTCAGCTTCCACCTGATATCGCGGCAGACCGTCTCCACCGACGAGATTGCCCCGCAGATTGGCGTCACCGCGGCGGTGATGCTGGGGCAACAGCGCGTTTCGCTCTGGGCCCCCTATGTCCATGACGAGGCGGTGCTCGTCTTTCAATCCTCGGAGAAGCTGCGCCTCGCGCTTCCGGACCTATCGCAGCTCGCGAACCTCGTAGGGGGCTTCGACTGGTACGCTCACCTGGGGTGGCCCGCGGACAAGGGCGCCTACCTGCGGGAGTTCTCACTGAGCTACCACCTGGTTCATCGCAAGGTGACGCTCATCTCCTTCACGCTGGAGGCCCCCTCGGACGTCGCGTTCGTTCCGAAGCCCGCGCACTTCCAGTTCAAGGACTTCCGGACCACGGTGCTCATCGAAGCCCCGCAGGAGCAAGGGCGGGATGTCACGGTGGCGCACGAAGGCACGCTCATGGTCGATGGCACCTGGCGCTTCGAGGCGGTGGCGGATGTCAGGGAGTCCCCGATGGTGACGGCGTGGCTCGGCAGCGAGCACGACGTTCGATTCGGTGCCCTGAAGCAGTCGCCCTTCCTCCAGTCATTGGCCAGCCCCTGGCCCCAGGAGGAAGACGACTACACCGAGCATTACTTGCGCCTGTATTCGGACGGCTTCGAGTTCCGGACCCGCGCCGCGCTCGACGACGCGTCCGAGTACGAGGACCGCGCGCAGCGCGAGCGGACGTTCTGGATCGGCTTCTGAGCCCGGACGGAGTGGACGATGCCCATTCGCATCCTGTCATGGAACATCAAGAACTTTGGCACGCGCCATAACGTGAATCCGCCGCAGCAGGTGATTCTCGATACCGTCAATCCCGTGGCGGGCGCGAACTACGACATCTTCGTCATCATCGAGCCCAAGCTCAAAGCCAGCCTCTCGGTCGGGGACTTCGCCTCGGGAGCGGGGAAGACCGCCGCGTGGGCGCTGCGCACCGCGCTGCGGGGACAGTCCGGCGTCCAGTGGGAAGTCGTGCCTCCCATCAACCTCGCCAACGGAGGCAACAGGAACGAGGCGATCTGCGTTTTCTACAACGCCGACCTGCTCCATCTCGAAGGCCCCGAACACCTCGTCCGCGCGCTTCCGTGGCGATGGCACACGACGGGCGGCGGCGGTGGCCCCAACCGGGGAACCGCACGCGCCCTGGGCGGCACCTATACGGGGCGCTACGCCTGGAATGTGGGCGGCAACGTGCTCGAGTTCCCTGACGCAGGAGAACGGCGTCCGTATCTCGTGCAGTTCCAGGAGGTCGCGACGGGGCATTCCTTCCTGCTCGTCGCCGCGCATTCTCCCAGCCCCGGGCCGAAGTCCAGCGCGCCTGGAAAGAAGAACAGGTACGCCATCGAGGGGACGCGGAGGCTGGGCGTCATTCCCGAGGTATCGACCGCGCGCACGATGCCCGTGGTGATCATGGGCGACTTCAATACCTGCTCGCGCCCGAACTGCACCGAGTTCAACTACGCCAACAACACAGGGGCCGTGGACACGATGGCGGGCGCGGGCGCCCAGCTCTTCACGGAAGGTGCCTTCAGCTCCTGCCTCACCTTTGTCAGCGAGCGGCGCGCGCTCGCGCATGCCGCGTCCACGGCGACGGCGGCGGCCCTGGCCCGGGTCCCCTCAGAAGACGACGAAGCCGTGCGCCATGCGCTCTGGGCCGGCAAGAACGGGGTCGCCGTGGTCCATGCGTGTGATGACCTGCCCGGCGTCCCGAGCGCGCTCGTGGACGCCGTGGACGTGGCCCGGAAGGACTGCCGGCTCAAGGATGGATTGGACGAAACGAATGCCCAGGCGCGCGCCGCAGCGCTCGTCACGGCCATCGACGACCTGATTGCCGCGCTCCCCCATGTCGGCACTCTTGCCGGGGACCGGCTCGAGTCCCTCTGCATCCGCACGTATGTCTACCTGGACCTGATCAAGGAGGCCGCCGCCGCGTCGCTGGCTGCCATCGGCACCGCCGAGGAAGCACACTGGGCGCTCGCGGCGGCGTCGCTGGCCGTGGAGCTGGAGGCGAAGGCCGCGGCGGCAATCGGGGCAGGGCTCGCGGACCCGGCGGTGGGCGTGGCGCGAACGGGGCTGGCCACCGCGGTGGCGGCAGCCGGGGCCGCGAATCCCCTGGCCCCCGCCGGAGACGGGGTGCTGGCCGCGGACATCGAGGCCCGTGCAACGGCGCTCAACGCCGCGGTTGCCGCGTTGGTCAAGCGGGGCCTCGTCACGCCGCTCTCCATCATCGAGGCCCGGGTTCGGACGCTCGACGTCCTGGCGGCGCGGGCCGCGACCGTGGCCAATACGCAGGACGCGATCCACTTCGCGCGGTTCGCCGGGCGCCTGGGAAATGAGGCCGCGGACGCGGCGGTAGTGGCCGCCACGGTGGGCGCGGTGAATACGGCGATTGGCAACCTCCGAACCGCCACCGCGGCGTGTGTCCCGGGGACGCTGACGCTGGTCAACGCGCATACGTGCGCACAGGACGTGGCCACCCGGGCGGCGCAGGTGCTGGCGGCGACGAACGCGATGCAGCTCAACAATTCGCGGGTCGCGCTGTGCTCGGCCAGCCGCACGGCCGCTCCGGCATCGCCTCGCGTGCGGGCGGAGCTCCTGGTGGAGATCGCCACCGCGGCGCACGGCATGGCGCAGGCAAGCCCCAACACCAATGGGGCTCGCCGCAATGCCTGGATTGCCGGGCTTGCGGCCCGGCATGCCGTCTTCGCCGCAGCTGGCATCGTCGGTGCGCAGACGCAGCTGGGAGATACGGCGCTCGCCTCGGAGAACGCGCTCCAGGCGGACAACGCGGGAGCCGTGGCCGCCGCGCTCGCCGCGGTGAACTGCATGAACGCGTTGCTGCAGCGTATCTACCGGACACACGTCTTCGAGACGCGCACGAGCCTGCGAAAGGGTGAGGCCATGTTCCGGAAGGTCAAGGGCGTCCACAGCTCATATACGAGCCACGCCTATGACCACATCCTGACGGTGGGCTTCGCCGCGGTGAACGCCCCGCGCTTCGTCGACCTCTTCCTCACGCGCTTTCCAGACATGGCAACGGTGGCGCATGGTTCGTCGAAGCAGATCAAGCGCGCGTTCGACAACGCCTTCAGGACCGCCTTCAACACCGTGTACGGGACGAGTGACCATCTGGCCGTCTCCATCGAGGTCACCCCCTGACGCGGCTCAGTCGTCGAGGACGTCACCGAATGGAAGCCAGGGTGGCTCGAGCCCTTCGCCCTCGTCTTCTTCGTCGTTGGGGGCGTCCGTGTCCGGCGCTTCGAGCGTCTTGCGGACCTCGACCTCGAGCGTCTCCCGGCCGTCCTCGTGTGGGGTGAGGAACAGCCCCAGCTCGAGTGCCTCCAGCGGGACATCGATGTCCTGGAGGATGACGTGTCCCCCTCGCTCGATGACGGCCTCCGAGAGCGTGCCCTCCGCGGTCTCCAGGGCGGTCACCCGGGCTTCACGTGGCGCGAGGGAGTCTGCTTCCACGAGGATGAGCTCGCAGGATGGAATCGGACAATCCTGCACGGAGGCGCGTCGCGGCGCGGCGTCTGCGTGCGCCTGAAGCCGGGCGAAGCTCTCGCTGGCGGTGTCTTCCGGTGGGGCGTCCAGGCCCTTGGCCACCGAGAAGGGCGCTGACTTGGGCGGGGCGGATTCCGGCACGTCGTCAGGTCTCCAGGGACAGCGCTGCCTGGGTCCGTTGTACGAGCAGCTCGGACTTCGCGGCGGGGGGCAGGTCTGAGCGGTCCAGCAGCGTCCGTGCCCAGGGATATCGCGGGTCCTCCACGAACCCGAGCCCCAGCGCGAGCGTCACGTTCACATAGCTCCAGAGGTGGGACCGCTCCTGGAATCCATGCCGCTCCGCCGCCGCCGCCGCCTCTTCGACGTGAGCGCGAAGCCCTGCGTCACCCAGCCGGGCGGCCTGCTGCGGCCAGGCTTCTCGCGCCCTGGTGACGAGCGCGCTCAGCCCGCCGGGATCCATGGCTTCATCGAAGGCCTGGAGCTGCGCGGCACGGACGGCGAACAACGGACGCATGGCACCTATCAGGCAGGAGTCGCCGCATTATCGACCCGAGCCCGCGGCGCCGGCAAGGGAACGCGGTGCCGCGCGCCCCTGTCAGCTCTGGGCGGTGGCTCAGTTGCTCTTTTGGCGTCCCGTCCTCCGCGCGGGCTGTCCCTCATCGAGCCCCGGCACCACGAGCCCGAGCGTCTGGACGTAGCTCACCGCCGCGCTCACCGGGATGCGCGTGGCCTTCACGCGGTTGCGCGCCGGGTCGATGAACACGCCGGTCGCGTTGCCGAAGTCCGTCTTCGTGAGTGTGCAGCCGCGGAAGTTGCTGCCGGTGATGTCGGAGTCGCTGAAGTCCGACTCGGACAGGTCCGTGTCGATGAAGTTCATCTCCAGCGCCGTGCAGCGCAGGAACGCCGTCTTGCGCAGGCTGAGCCCCGCGAAGGTGCAGTAGCGCAGGTTCGAGCCGTCGAAGGAGACCTCGGGGAAGGTGCCCACGTCCGTCCAGTCGATGCCCATCAGCTTGGAGCTCTCGAAGCGCACGTCACGCAGCGAGGTGTCCGGGAACTTCGCCCGGGTGAGGTCGCAGCCGGTGAAGACACACGCCTCCAGCCGCGCCCGTCCCCAGTGGCTCTCCTGGAGGGTGCAGTTCCGGAAGGTGCAGCGGTAGAACTCCTTCCCCCGGAGGTCTGCTTCCTGGAGGTTCAGGTCGGCGAAGGTCTCGTCTTCGAAAGCGTCTTCTGACTGAAGGCGTTGGGCGGACATGGCTATCCGTAGCGAACGGTGAATGCGGCCAGCAGCGGCCCCGCGAGGCGCGCATCGGCGGGCGTGCCGGGGCCCCCCTCGGGGAGCTGCGCAAGCAGTGCTTCGAGCGCGGGCTTCATCTCCTCGAAGGCGGCGTGGGCTGCTTCGGGGTTGTCGAAGAAGCGGTGGTAGAGCAGCCAGCCTGACACGAGGCAGGTGATGGCATGGAAGGAGCGGGTGTCATCCCGCTCATACGTGAGCCGCAGCTTGCCCGCGAAGTCCTCGTCGCGCGCGATGGTGCCGCCCTGGGTGCCCATCCAGCCCAGGGAGCTGCCGTCTTCATACGGCCGCCATGCCGCTTCTTCCGTGCTGCCCACCCATCACCTCATGAGGAGAAGTCTCCGCACCATCATGCGTGGACAGGGGCAGGGGAGCCAGGACTCCGGGCCAGGACGGCGTTTCGTGGCGGACAGGCTGCCCGGACATGGGGGGTAGGGAAGGGGGCGAGGTCAACACTCACGGAGTCATCCGCGGGGGCGGTTTGTGCCGGGAGGGGCATCGTCCTAACCTTCCGGGTCCATGAAGGCGATCCTCGTCTCCCTCCTCCTCCTCCTGGGCTCGGCGCCGGAAGGCGCTGCTCCGGCGATTCCTCCCGAGGCGCTCGCGGCCCCGCCGGTGGCCGACGAGTCCCCCACCGCGTGGGCCTGTACCGTCGACACCCTGCGCGCGGGGAAGGAGTGCGTGTTCGAGGCGGACCTCGCCGAGGGCGCACCCAGCGACACGCAGGATGCGTCCAACAAGAAGCTGCTCCAGGACGTCGGCCGCGCGCTGTGCACGGAGGCGGTGGGCAACATCCGGGAGGGCCGTCCGGACGCCACGCTCGTCACGCTGTGTGAGCGCCGCTACGTCACCGCCGTGGACCAGTGTGGCCTGGAGGGAACGTCCTTCGTGGTGGATGCGAAGGGCCGGTTCGCGCCGGGGGCCCGCGCGTGCTACCGCGCGCTCGCCAATGTGCTTCAGGAGGTGCAGTTCATGGCCACGGTGGCGTCTCCGTGCTGCGAGTGCGCCGCCCGCGCCAACTGCCCTGGCAGCGCGGACCGGTGCTACGCGGAGGTGGCGCAGCAGGCCACCGCGCCTCAGACGCAAGCGTGCCTCAGCGACCGGTGCGCGGACGCGTGCTCCGTCGTGCTGCCGCGCTCCGGCGCCCATCCTTCGCCCACCGTGCAGCAGCGCAACCGCTCCGCCAGCCCCGGCTCTGCCTCTCTCTAGGAGTTCCGCACCATGCGCCGTCCCTCCTGGAAGTTATCCACGTGGCTCCTGCTGGGGCCGCTCGCCGCGGGGTGTGGTGCCGCGCACTCGCATGTGGCGTGGTCGCCGGAAGAGGCACCGCCCGAGCAGGACGCGGCCTTCGCCGCACGGCCTCCGCCGCAGCCGCCCGCGCCCAATCCCTCGGCGGACCCCAAGGGCTTTGCCGCCCGCTATCCCCACCCGGCCGTATGCGAGGCCGCGGCGCGGCGGCTCCAGGGCGCATCTCGGGACGAGGCCTGGGACGGCCTCAAGGCCTGCATCGAGCACACGCCCTTCACGCAGCTCAACGCGCTGCTGGGGAGCGCCTGGTCGGAGGATCTGGCCCACCGTCCGGGCGGCGCGAAGCTGATTGCCCGCGTGGTGGCCCAGCGCGGCGGCAGCGTGACGGGTGACCTGCGCTACCTCCAGGAGAAGCAGGTCCCCATCTTCTCGCTGGCGTCGGCCATGGACCGGCCCGACACGTACAAGGGGCGCTATGTGCTGCTGCGTGCCCAGGTGGCGGACCAGCGCTCGGAGGGGGAACGCCCCACGGTGTGGCTGGTGGAGCACGCCCTCAGCTCCGTCCAGACAGAGGAGGTGGTGGGCTACGGCGAGCGCACCGACTCCGTCACCACGTACTCGGGCGACCTCTCCGGGGAGACCGGCCTCACGGGGCCGGGCCGGGTGGGGGGCACGGTGAACGCGTACCAGCGCTCAGGCCGTGCCGCGACGCGGCGCTTCGTGGAGAACATCTCCGATGAGACGGGCCGCGAGGCGCTCGGGCGTCTGGCGGCGGCCGACCCGTTCCTCGAAACGCGGCGCGATTACGTCATCCTCGCGCGCTTCGACGGCGTGCGGCTGACGTCCGGCGGCGCGGAGACGGACGACGAGGCGCCGCGCATCCCGGTGCTGACCATCGTCAGCTACCACGCGCCGCAGGCGCTCGTCGTCTACTGAGAGAAAAAACGAGGCGTCGAGGAGCTCGCCTCGACGCCTCGCCATGGGAACCGGCCCCGCGCCAGCCCCCATGAAAGTGGGTGGGAGGTGCTACTGCCGGGTGGCTCCCGTGAGGGTGAAGTGGTGCGTCACCTCGCGACCGGAGCCCAGCTCCACCGTCACCGGGCGGTCCGGCGCCGTGGTCGCGCTGACGGAGGCAGGCGCTTCGAGCTCGACGGTGAAGGTGCCGGGGATGAGGAACTTGAAGGTCGCCTCGTAGACGCCGTCACCATCCTCGTCCGTCAACGCCAGCAGCTCGCGGCTGCCCGCGTCGTTGGTCATCACCGCCTTGAAGTCGCCCAGCGTCACCTGATGGTCGTCCACCACGGGCAGCTCCAAGGAGGCGTCCTTATCCACCGTCACGCGGATGCTGCCGGACGCCGTCACCTCGGCGGCCTTGATGACGGGGCTCATCACCCAGCGGCCCGAGCCGCCAGCCTCGCGGCCGAAGCTCTGCCCGACGTCGAAGTCCACGAGGAGGACCTTCTGCTCGCCCTCGATGGTCAGCTTCTCGGCGAACTTCACCTTCAGGCCGGAGGCGCCATAGCTGGGCATGTGCAGACGGCCGCCCACCGTCGTGCCCTCGGGCAGACCGGCGTAGTCGTCCGACGAGGCGAACACGGTGGTCGAACCATCGTCGTTCGCCACCTCGATGTATCCGCCGGTGATGACAAAGCGCAGCTCGGAGTAGTCGCCTTGGGGAACCACGGCCTCGGACACCAGCTCGGACGTCGAGTTGGCCAGGTCCAGCAGGCTCACGGTGGCGGGCGTATCGCGGAGCACCACGCGACCGCCCTCTCCACCTTGAAGGTAGATTTCCGAAATCGTGACAACGGCGGTTTGGATCTCGTCACCCGGTGCATCCGTCAGCAGGACGGAGACCTTGCCGTTGCCGCCGCCACACGCGATTAGCGGGAGCAGGGCGACAGGGACTAGCGCGAGGAGCAGGGAGCGCAATCGATGGGCCATGTCGACACGTTCTTGGGAGAGGGCCAGCGTCATGCCGGACGGTTTCGACCAGGAATGACCCGGCCGGTGTCTTTCCGGCCACGCTCACATGGACGCCCCGATGTGTGGGAAGGGGGCGGCACGGCCCCCACAGCTCAGGCCGAGGCCGCGTCCAGGCCGTGCTTGCGCAGCAGCTTCCGCAGGTAGACGCGATCGATGCCCGCTTCGCGCGCGGCGCGAGACACGTTGCCTTCGCAACGGTCGATGAGGGCGCGCAGGTAGTCGCGCTCGAAGCCCTCGATGATGCGGTCCTTGGCCTCCTTGAAGGGCATGTCCAGGGAGATGGGGCGCGTGTTCTCCGGGTCGTCCGTGGACGCGGGCAGGGGGAGGGCGCCCTCCGCCGGGGGAGGGACGTCCGAGAGCGCGGGCAGGGCCTCGTCGCCCAGGTTCACCACACGATCCACCACGTTGCGCAGCTCGCGCACGTTGCCCGGCCAGGGGTACTGCGCGAGCAAGGCGCGCGTCTGGTCCGACAGCGTGCTGGGCGGACGCCCCATCCGCGTCAACACGGTGTCGACGAGCAACGGAATGTCGTCCGGGCGCTCACGCAGCGGCGGCAGGCTGACGCGCAGCACCGCGAGCCGGTGGAACAGGTCGCCACGAAAGCGCCCGGCCTGCACCGCGCCTTCGAGGTCCTGGTGCGTGGCTGCGACGACGCGCACGTCCACGGTCCGATAGTCGTTGGCGCCCACGCGCTTCACCTGCCGGCGCTCCAGGGCACGCAGGAGGCGCGGTTGCACTTCCAGCGGCAGCTCGCCGACCTCGTCGAGGAAGAGGGTGCCGCCGTGCGCGCGCTCGAAGGCGCCCGCGCGATCCGCGTGGGCCCCGGTGAAGGCCCCCTTCACGTGGCCGAACAGCTCGCTCTCCAGCAGCGCGGGGGCGATGCCCGCCAGGTCGACGATGACGAAGGGCCCCCTGGCGCGTGGGCTGTGTGTATGGATGGCCTCCGCGCACAGCTCCTTGCCGGTGCCCGTCTCGCCCTGGACGAGCACGTCCGACTCGCCCGCGGACAGCCGCTCCAGCAACGTGAACAGCTCACGCATGCGGTGGCTGTTTCCCACCAGCGCGCCGAACGCGTTGCGCGCGGACAGGGGCCGGGTCCGGGGACGCTCACTCTCCGGGACCAGCTTGAGCTCCGTGGTGCCCAGCCTGAGGACGGCGCCGGTGCGGACCTCGAGCTCCTGAAAGCGCATGCCCTCGCAGTACGAGCCGTTGCGCGAGCCGGGGTCCACGGCCCGTACGCTCTCCTCGCTCACGTCCAGGAGGAGGTGCAGGCGCGACACGGCGCGGTCCGCGAGGAGGATGTCCACGTCCCGGCCCGAGCCCACGCGGTAGCGCCCCGGCATCAGCGGCCAGTCACGCCCCGCATCCGCCCCCGACACCACCACCAGCCGCGTGCGGACGCGTTGGATGCGAACGGCCGGCAACGCATCGGTGCGGACCAGGTCGTCATCCCCTTCCTCGTCTCCCAGACTCGCCACGGCCTGGACGATAACACAGGCGTCCGGCGGGCTTGGGCCGCGCAAGCCGAAGCCACGGGTGTCCGGGATTCGACGCGCGGAGCCGCCCGGCAGCGGGCCGGGGGCTTGGAAGCCCGCGTGGCGCTCTCGTAGAACGGGGGCTCCCATGACGCACTCCCGCCTGCCTCGACTCCTGACGCTCCCCGCGCTGCTGATGGCCGCGGCCTGTGGAGGGGCCGACGCCATTCCTGTCCGGACCTGTGACGTGACGTTGACCTACGCGCCCCGGCAGTCCGTTGCGGGCCCGGTGCAGGTCGCCGGCGAGTGGACGCACTTCGCCGCGATGGCCGAGGCGATGACGGACCGCGGGGACGGCGTCTACACGCTGCGCCTGGAGGGGCTGGAGCCGCGTGACTACGGCTACCGGTTCGTGGTGGGCAACGAGCAGCGCCTGGACCCGGAGAACCCGTACTCGCGCTGGGTTCGCTCGGAGGAGTATTCGCGGCTCACCGTCCCGGACTGCCGCCAGCCCGTGCTGGAGCTGGCGCGCTTCGCGGTGACGCCCGAGGGGGCGCTGGACGTCGAGGTCGCGTACCTCGACGGCACGGACCGGGCGGGTCCCGCGGCGGAGGGCGTCACGCTGACCCTGGATGGCGTGGCCCGGCCGGACGCCTACGACGCCGCCACGGGCCGCTTCCGTCTCCACGTCGAGGGGCTGGCGCAGGGCAAGCACCACGTGAAGGTGGTGGCGCGCGACCGCACGGGCCGCGAGGCGGCGCCGCTCTATCTGCCGTTCTGGGTGGAGCCGGAGCGCTTCCGCTGGGACTCGGGGCTGATGTACTTCGCCTTCACGGACCGCTTCCACAATGGCCGGCTGGAGAACGACGCGCCGGTGGCGGACGTGGACCCCATTGCCAACTACCTTGGCGGGGACTTCGCGGGCATCACCCAGAAGCTGGAGGAGGGGTACTTCGACGCACTGGGCATCCGCACACTGTGGATCTCTCCGGTGGATCAGAACCCCGAGGGCCGCTTCATTGGCACTGGCGGCAGGTACTACACCGGCTATCACGGCTACTGGCCGTCGAAGCCCCGCGAGACGCAGCACCGCTTCGGCTCGCTGGAGGAGCTGCGCGCGCTCACGGCGGCCGCGCACAAGCGGGGCATCCGCGTCATCGCCGACCTGGTGCTCAACCATGTCCACCAGGAGCACCCGTACTGGGCGAGCCATGCGCGGGACGGCTGGTTCAACACCGCCGCGAGCTGTGTGTGCGGCACCCAGGACTGCGACTGGGAGGCGCAGCGCCTCACCTGCAAGTTCACGGACTACCTGCCGGACTTCAACTGGCGCTCGTCGGACTTCGTGGACCAGTTCGCCGCGGACACGCTCTGGTGGCTGGAGCAGGCGGACTTCGACGGCTTCCGCCTGGACGCGGTGAAGCACATGGAGCAGGTGGCCGGGCGCACCCTTCGCGGGAAGCTGAAGGAGATCACCGCAATGACGGGCACCGAGTTCTACCTGGTGGGCGAGACGTACGTCGGCGCGGATGGGCGCTCAGAGATTGCCCGCTACATCAGCCCGCGCGAGCTGGACGGCCAGTTCGACTTCCCCCTGTACTGGCCCGTGCGAGAGGCCTTCGCGGACGGCCACGGCTTGCAGCGTGTGGACGCCGCCGTGCGCGCCAACGAGGAGGCCTATGCGCCGGGGACGCTCAACTCGCCGTTCCTGGGTAACCACGACGAGGTGCGTTTCATCTCCCAGGCCGCAGGCCAGCTCCGGGGGGAGGGGAGTGATCCGTTCGGTCCCCACCGCCCGAGCCCAGCGGTGACGGACCCGGCCGCCTTCGAGAAGGCCCGGTATGGCTTCGCCTTCGTGCTCACCCAGCCGGGCGTGCCGCTTGTCTATTATGGCGACGAGGTGGGGCTGCCGGGCGCGGGAGACCCCGACAACCGCCGGCCCATGCGCTTTGGTGGTGCGCTGTCCCCGCTGGAGGCCGAGCTGCTCGCCTTCGTCCAGAAGCTGGGGCAGGCGCGCGTGACGCACGCGGCGCTACAGTCCGGCGCGAGGCGGACGCTACACGTGGAGGATGACCTCTACGTGTTCCAGCGCGATCTCCCGGATGGGCGGGGCGCGGTGGTGGCCATTCATCGCGGCGGCCTGGAGCGCTCGCTGGTGCTGGAGTTGATGGGAAGTCTGGCCGCGAGCACGGACGTCTACGAGGACATCTTCACGGGGCAGCCACTTCAGCTCGCCGGTACGGAGACGCTCTTGGTCGTCCCGCCGCGCGCGGTCTCGGTCTACGTGCCCAGGTAGAGATGAGGTGAGGGGATGTGCCGGTGGCGGGGTGGGCCGTCCCCGTCCGCCGGTGCATCCCCGCTCAGGGCTGCGGTGCCGCCTGCTCGCCCTTGCCGTGCCGGTAGAAGAGCACGAGGGTGTAGCAGTGGAATTCGTTGTCGGAAGACTGACAGACGACCCGGTCGACAATCTCCAGGTCGGAGTTGCTCTTCAGCCACCGGGTGACGTTCTCACCCAGCTCCTCGCGCTCCTTCGCCTTGGTGGCGGAGAAGACCTTCACGCCCGTGAACATCGCCTGCCACTCCTTGTGCGGTGCTGATTCAGGACAATAGGAAGTTATCGCACGTGCCATTCCGGGGTGTCAAAAACCCGGCTTCCCCGCAGTGGGGGCGTTGATCAGCCGGGTCCGGGGGTTTGCAGCGTCCCGCGCGTGCCTATGTTGCTCGGGTCGTACCTGGAAGCGTGGGGCGCTCGTGGCAGGGGGCCGCGAGTGGCGGAGGAGTGGGGAAGGGGGAAGGCCCGTGGACATGAAGACGAAGAAGGACCTGGCCGTAGACTTCATCAACACCATCCGGACGATGGAACCCTCCGCGCTGAATGCGCTCATCGTCAAGGAAGCGGGGGAGGAGCTGGCCCAGTTCTTCCTGAACTACAGTGCGAACCTCATCTCCAAGGATCCGTCCCGGGTGCTGGAGAACACGTCCTCGCTGATGTTGATGGGCTACCTCATCCGGACCTACGAGGAGAAGAACACGCAGGCCAACCAGGGGGCCTTCCAGTCCTACGCCTTCGCCTGAGCCTCCGGCAGGGCGTTGCAGGCTCGACAGGCCTTGGGGGAGCCTGTTAGGGAGCAGCGCCCATGCTGATCGACCTGCACGCCCATTCCCACCTGTCCAAGGGGTGCGAGCTGGACCCTCGCGCCGTGCTGGAGCGGGCCGCGCTGTTCGGCCTGGACGGGGTGGCCTTCACCGAGACGAACACCCAGGACGGCTGCGACGAGCTCTTCGAGATTGGAGCGAAGTCGAAGCTGAAGGTCTTCGTCGGGCTGGAGCTGCTGACCGACCGCGGTCAGTACCTGTGCTTCTTCCCGAAGCCGGAGCTGGCGCCCGAGCCGGTGCAGATGTGGGGCAGCAACCGAGAGAAGCCATGGAGCGCCGCCGAGTGCCTGCCCAAGGTGAAGGCCCTGGGCGCGGCCATCGTCGCCGCGCGGCCGTATGACCGGGACTCGCAGCACCCGGCCATGGACTTCATCCGCTCCCTGAGCGTGCTGAGCGCCGTGGAGGGCTACAACGCCCGGGTAAAGCAGACGTCCAACGACCTGGCCGTAGAGGCCGCGGCCGCGATGAAGCTCCCCTGTGTGGGCGGCAGCGACGCCCGGGGCTCGCTCGACGAGGTGGGCCGCGGCGCCACGATGTTCAAGCGGCCGGTGCAGACCCAGGCCGAGCTGGTGGCGGAGCTGCTCAAGGGGGACTTCTGGCCGGTGATGGCCGGAGACCTGCCCCGGCTCACCCGGCCCGGCGAGGCCCAGGCGGCCCGCAAGTCCGGCGGCCGCGGCGGTGGCAAGCGCCGCCGCCGCTAGCCACCTGTTCGGCCTGCGCGGCGGCTCTCAGGGCAGGAGCGGTGCGCCGGCCTCTTCCGCGCGCGCGAGGCGGCCGTCGGTGAGGAACACCCGGCGGCGGCCCCCGGGATAGGTCCACTCCTCGTTCCGCGAGGCGCCCTCCAGCGAGCGCCGCACCGTCTCCGGCGGGCCCCAGGCCATGCGCACGGCGTCCGCCGTCATGTTGGCCACCAGGCGCTTCTCGCGCACGGCCTCCAGCACTGCGGGCGGCAGCGCGTCCAGCGTGGGCTTCAGGTCCCGCGCGGACAGGTACTTCTCCAGCTCGGCGCGGAAGTCCTCGGGGCGGTCCAGGTTGGGCGGCAGCACCAGGATGAGGGGCGGGGCGGAGGGCGGCGCGCCGGCCTCCGTCAGGTACACCCAGGGCCAGTCGCGCGGGCTGTAGAGGACGCGCTCGGTGATGACCCAGGACGTGGGGAACTCCACGCGGGTGATGCGCACCTTCGTGCCCGCGGGCAGCACGCGCTCCACGGCGCCGGGGTTGATGGGGTTGCCCTTCGTATCGTCGAGCAACCGGACGTCCTCGGGCGCGTAGGGCGTCAGCAGGCGCTTGGAGGCGTCGCCGAAGAGGGGCGTCACGTTGCTGGAGACGCGCAGGTACTGCTCCGCCTCCGGGCCCGAGAGGGACTGGTTCAGCGCCGTCCGCGCCTCGGGGGGCATGCGCGTCTGGGACGCGCAGCCGGCGCCGAGCGCGGCCAGCAGGAGGACGGACAACGAAGAGAGTCGGCGTGGGACGAGCGACATGGCACCTCCGCGGGGACAGGGCGCGGCAGGTGTCCTGATTAGCTCACCGGGCCGGCTGCGTCAGCGGTGTCGATGCCAGCGCCTCCCGCTTGCCGCCGCGACATCCTCGCTGGGGAGGGCAGACGGGACCTCGGCCGTGCGGATCCGCGACGAGCAGGAAACGGCCGAGCCCACGGGCATCCGTCAGCTCCGGATGGCCACACAGCGCGCAGTGACGGGGAGGACGCTTGGAAGGGGGGAAGGGCACGGGACGTGAGTGTGCGCTGCTCTCACGCCCAGAGCGAATTTTCGGCCTCCCCCCTGATGGGGGGCTACGACTTGTCGCTCGAAGCCGAGGCAGCCGGCGCCGGGGCGGGCGTGCTGGCCGAAGTGGACGACGAAGTGCTGCTGCTCGACGAGGAGCCGCCGTCCTTCTTCGTGGAGCTGTACAGGTCGGAGTACCAGCCGCCGCCCTTGAGCACGAAGCTCGAGCGGCTGACGACCTTGCTCAGCGAGCCCTCCGCACCGCACGCGGTGCACGTGGCGGGCGCGGGGTCGGAGATCTTCTGCAGCACGTCGATCATCTTTCCACAGCTCTGGCAGGAGTACTCGTAGATGGGCATGGTTCTCTGTGCCTCGTCAGGGGGTGATTCAAGAGGAGCTGGCCAGGAGCTGCTTTCGCAGCCCTTCCGCCAGTCCCAATCGCTCGAAGGCGCGGTAGACGAGCTCGGCCGGGGCGCCGTGCTTGCGGGCGACGGCGTCCGCCAGGCCGTGCAGGTCGTCGGCTTCGGGCAGGACGTCGCCGACCAGGCGCTCCAGCTCCTTGCGGAGCGTGTCGGCGAACTTCTTCTGGATGCCCAGGTCGGTCAGGTACTTCTCGCGCCCGAGCAGGTCCAACCGGTGCGTCAGGTGGGGGGTGGCCAGGGCCTCGCGGCGGAAGCGCTCGCGCAGGGCCTCCACCTCCTCCGTCAGCGCCAGCACCGACACGAGCCGCTGGAGCTCCGAGGGGCTCAGGCCCAGGGCCCAGGCCACGCGGCCGGCGGCGCCGCGCTGGGCGGTGTAGCCGTCCAGCACCATGCGGCGCTCCTTCTCCACCAGGGCGTCCATCAGCCCGTGGTCGCGGAGGACGTTCTCCAGGTCCACCTGGGTCAGCTCGCCCCGGGAGCCGTTGAAGCGGTGGGACAGGTTGCGGAGCAGCGCGAAGCGGTGCTCGTTTGCCTCCAGGGCGGCTTCCACGGTGGGCTTGCCGGACAGCCGCGTCAGCTCCAGGAAGGACGCGCGCGGCGCCTCGACGCGGGTGAAGCGGCCCCGGGGGCGCGGCAGCTCCCTGCGGGAGAGGGCGGGCTCCTCGGTGAAGTCGGCGGTGGTGTCCTCGGCCGGAGCGCGTTTGCGCGGGGCGATGCGCTCCTTGACGGTGGCCTCCAGGTCCTCCTTCGCGGCCTTCCCGCCCTTCTTGCCGGCGGCCGTGTCCACCGAAGGGGCGGGGGGCGGCGCGAAGGTCAGGGGCTCGGCGGTCATGGGCGCCGGTGGCGGCGTCTTCTGATCGCGCACGTGGGCCAGCTCCCGGGCCACCTCGTAGAAGCCGCAGGACTGCCGCTGCGCGGCCACCGAGGCCTGGGTGCCGCTGAGGATGTCGATGACGGCGAAGGGCCCCAGCGGCGAGGCCTCGGGCTCGCCATCCGTCAGGGCGCGAACGCGGAAGTCATCCGCCTCGGTCAGCAGGGCCAGGGCCTCGCGGACCTCGGGTGCCGGTGCGGGCGCCTTCGCGCGCCGGCAGAAATCCGAGACGGCAACCGCCACGGGGGTGGGGACGTCGTCGGGCTGCCGTCTTCTCTGCCAGGGACTGTTCATGAAAGTAGCGGAAAATTGCTCGTTTACGAGGGCGGATGCCTCTATCTTCGCGAGTAGACGGGTGTCAATGAGCCAGTCCGATTCCAATCTAAACAGCCTACGCCAAGTGCAAGCCGCGAGGAGGGGCGGGTAGGTGGGGAGGCGCCCCCTCCGGCCGGACGCCAGGCGTTGCACTGGGGGGGGGGCGAGGGTATCAGGCGCGCCGCGTCCGGAGACCAACACTTGCCCATGACGATTTCTTCTCCGGAGGGGAACCTCCGTTGGGAATCGACCGGGTCGCGGCGGCTCACCGGATTGGTTACAACACAGGCGGAGGGAGGGGCAGCGGCGGGCCCCCCACGAGCGCCGGATGCAGGCGCGGACCCGCGGCGACATTGAAGGATTCGACATGAGCAACAGCCACCACCACGACGACCGCGACAAGGATGAAGTGCTTGCCCGGTACATGGCCCAGCATGGCCTGAAGAGCACGCGTCAGCGCAGCCTCATCATCGACACGTTCTTCGCCGTGGGGGGGCATCTGTCGGTGGAGGAGCTGTGGAACAAGGTGCGCGAGCAGGACGCCAAGGTGTCCGTCGCCACCGTGTACCGGACCATGAAGCTGCTCAGCGAGTGCGGCCTGGCCCACGCGCGCAACTTCGGCGACGGGCAGACGCGCTACGAGACGGCGGCGGGCCGCGACCACCACGACCACCTCGTCTGCACCCGCTGCGGCACCATCATCGAGTTCGAGAACGAGCGCATCGAGGCGCTCCAGGACGCGGTGGCCCGCCGGCACGGCTTCAAGGTGACGTCCCACAAGATGGAGCTGTACGGGCTGTGCCCAGACTGTCAGCGGGGCGGTGCCCTCGCCGCGGGGGCGTGAACCGCATGTCCCGGGCGCTGCGACGGGCCGCACTCGTGACGTTGGTGGCGCTGGCGGGGTGCCGGGGCACGCGCCCCGTGGAAGCGGGGCACGCGTTCCTGAACGCCCTCAACCTGCCCGCCGTGGGGCCCACGCCGTACGACGCGCGCGCGCTGGACGGCAAGGTGGTCCTGGTCAACTTCTTCGCGACGTGGTGCTTTCCCTGTCTTGCGGAGATGCCCACCCTGGAGGCCCTCCAGAAGGACTACGCTGCCCGGGGCTTCCAGGTGGTGGCGGTGGGCATGGACCTGGAAGGGGAGAAGGTGCTGGCGCCCTTCGCGGACCATTACGCGCTGCGCTATCCGGTGCTCATCGCCGACGCCGCGATGATCGAGGGGCACAGCGTGTTCGGGGCCATCCAGGGGCTGCCCACCACGGTGCTGCTGGACCGCCAGGGCCGCGCGGTGGCGGGCTGGCACGGGGTGGAGTCGCACGCCGACATGGCCAAGGCCGTGGAGAAGCTGCTCGCGCAGACCCCCTAGCCTCGTGGGGTTGCTACAGGCCTGGAGCGGAAATCTTGCGGGGCAGGGGGCCACTGGTACGGTCCTCCGCGTTCATGACGGCGAGGCGAAAGTTCCTGGTGGTGGCGGTGGGGGTGGCTGTGGCCCTGAGCCTGGTGTCCGTCGTGGACGCCAACGGCTTTCGCCGCTACCTCTCGCTGGGCCAGGACGTGGCGTCGGTGCAGGCGCGCAACCGCTCCCTGGCTGCCCAGAACGAGGCCCTTCGCAACGAGATTGCCGCCTTGCGCAAGGACCCGGCCGCGCTGGAGCGTGCCGTGCGTGAAGAGCTCGGCTACGTGAAGCCGGGCGAGATTGTCTTCCACCTGGAGTCCCCATGACGTCGCTGCCCGAATTTCCGTCTCCCGGAAGGTTGCTGCGTCTCGTGGTCCGGTCCATCCCCGCCGCGGCCTCGCTCGCCACGTTCATCCATCTGGCGCGCGGCGGCTTCCGCGGACTGCAGACGCTGGGGTGGACGGAGGCGGCCCTGGTGGGCTGCCTGCTGGTGGGCATCGCGGTGGCCGCGTGGCGCCGGGCCATGCGCGGCGCGGTGGGCGCCGTCATCGATCTGCGCGACGACCTGGAGTTTGGCGGGGCGCTCATCTCCGCGGCCTTCGTGGTGGTGGCCATTGGGGGTGGGGACCTGTTCCCCATCGTCTACCTGCTGATGGCCTTCCTGGTGGCCTTCCTGCCGCGCAACGCGGGCCTCACGCTGCTGGGCGTGGCGCTGGTGTTCGACGCGCTGGTGACGCTGGGCGGGCCGGTGCCCAATCCGGCGGGCTACCTGACGCACGTGGCCTTCCTCGTCCTGTTCTCCGGCCTCTACCACCTGGTGCTGGCGACGCGCATCGCCGCGGCGCGCAAGGCGGAGAGCGACGCGGTGCAGAAGCGCATCCGCGAGGTGGAGGAGCGGGCCCGCACCTTCCGGCTGGTGTCGTCGGGCACGCAGGACAGCTTCAGCGGGATGAGCTCGGACGAGAAGTGGCTGGTGGCCTCGGTGAAGGAGATCGAGGGCGCCGTTCAGGCCGCGCTGGAGATCGCCGAGACGGGGCTGCGCACGTACACCTGCGCCGCCTTCCTGCTCACGTCCGACGACCGGAGCCTGAAGCTGTACGACTGCCGCTCTGGTTCCGAGCGCGTGCAGCGTGAGCGCTTCAACGCGGGCGAGGGCATCATCGGCGGCGTGCTCAAGCGCCGGGCCCCGGTGCGGATGAACTCGCAGCACGGGCTCAAGGGCGTGACGTACTACGAGGGCGGCGGACCCGGCGCGCAGGCGCTGCTCGCGGTGCCCATCCTGGAGGCCAGCGGGCTGGTGCGCGGCGTCCTGGTGGCGGACCGGCTGGCGAACGAGCCCTTCAGCGACCAGGACGAGAAGCTGCTCACCACCATCGCCGGTGAGGTGCTGCGCTCCATCGAGGTGGAGCGGGTGATGAGCTACATCCGCAAGACGCGCGACGAGAAGGACCGCTTCTTCCGCGCCATCGAGGAGCTCAACCGCGCTGGCAGCCCGGACCAGGTGTTCGTGGCGGTGCTGGAGAGCACCCGGCAGCTGGCGGGCCTGGACTTCTGCGCGGTGACGCTGGTGTCCGAGGTCGAGGGCAAGCGCATGCACCGCGTGGTGCGCATGTCCGGCGTGACGGCGCAGGGGCAGGCGCTGACCGGGCAGAGCTTCGAGGACAACAACGGGCTGGTGGCCAACGTGGTCCGCTACGGGGCGCCGCTGCCGGGCCGGGACATCAAGGCCATGGACCGGCAGGTCATCTTCGACGACGAGACGCAGATTCGCGGCCTGGGCGCGCTGAAGATCTTCCCGCTGGTGGCGGGTGACCGCATCCTGGGCACGCTGGTGGCGGGCTCGCGGAAGAAGGCGGCGTTCGAGCAGGACGTGCTGCGGATGATCGAAGTCATCGCCATCCAGGCGGCGCAGGCGGTGCTCCGCGCGCAGCTCTTCGAGCAGATGGAGCGCATGGCCACCACGGACGGCCTCACCGGCCTGTTCAATCACCGCACGTTCCAGGCGAAGGCGGACGAGATCCTCGCCCAGGCGCGGCGCTACCAGCGCAAGTGCTCGGTCGTCCTCACCGACGTGGACCACTTCAAGAGCGTCAACGACACCTACGGCCACCCGACGGGCGACATGGTGCTCAAGGGCGTGGCCCGCATCATCAAGTCGATGGCGCGCGACACGGACGTGGTGGCCCGCTACGGCGGCGAGGAGTTCGTCATCATCATGCCGGAGACGGACGCCAAGGGCGCCTTCACCATCTCCGAGCGCATCCGCGAGGCCGTGAAGGCGGAGACGTTCCAGACGGAGATGGGGCCGCTGAAGATCACCATGTCGTTGGGCATCGCCACCTTCCCCGACAGCGCCATGGAGAAGCAGCAGCTCATCGACCTGGCCGACCAGTGCCTCTACCACTCGAAGCGCAACGGCCGGAACCAGTCCGTCACCGTGGCGATGATGCAGGGCGGCCGGAAGCTCCAGGCGGTGGACGCCTCCTGATTCGGATGAGGGCCGCCCACTCGGCGGGTCGCCGCGGGCGCGGGAGCGCCAGCAGCGCGCTTGGGGGCGGTAGGGCCTCCGCGGCGAGGCACGAAGCGCCATGCGTGGAGGAACTGATTGCTCCCGGGCGGCGGGCATGTTGGATGCCCATGGAGGAGGTGGCCCTGGTACCGCTGGCGGTGACGACGAGCACGAAGGTGAATGCGGCGCAGGTCCGTGAGGCGCGTGCGGTGGGGGCGCGCTGGGGCGTGCCCTTCCTTCCCCGGCAAGCGAAGGAGAGCGTGGCGCCGTGGCTGGGGACCAGGGCGGCGGCGCTCCTCGTGGTCGGCGGGGATGGGGTGACGCTCTGGGACCCGGAGGGCTCGTTCGGGTTCCACGCGGGCATGGCGCACCTGCGCCGGATGCGGCTGCGCGCGGGAGAGCCGGATGCCTTCGCTCGGGTGGCGGAGCTTCACGCGGGTGACGCCGTGCTGGACTGCACGCTGGGACTGGCGCAGGACGCGATGGTGGCCTCGCTGGCCGTGGGGCCCACGGGGCGGGTGGTGGGCCTGGAGCAGAGCCTGGCCCTGGCGGCCGTGGCGGGGGAGGGGCTGCGGCGCTATCCGCTGGGCGAGGACTCGGGCCCCATCGAGGTGCTGCACGCGGACGCGCGCGAGTACCTCAAGGCGGCGCCGTCCCGTTCGTTCGACGTCGTCTTCTTCGACCCGATGTTCGCCAAGCCGCGGAAGGCACAGCCCGCGTTCGAGATGCTCCGCCGCTTCGCGGAGCACGCGCCGTTGACGCCGGAGACGCTGGCCGAGGCCCGGCGCGTGGCACGCCGGTGGGTGGTGGTGAAGGGCGCGAAGTACACGGACGACCTGCGCAAGCTCGGGCTCGTGGAAGAGCCCGGCTCGCGCTTCACGGACGTCGTCTGGGGCCGCGTCGGCCCCTCCGCGCCACCCTGAAGGCAGGGGCGACGCGGCCCGAGGCTACTCGTTCCCGGCGCCCTTCGCGGGGCCTTCTCCGCCCATGGGAGACAGTCGCGCGGACAGCGCGCCCGCCTGCTCGTGCGCCATCTTGTCCCGGGGCGAGCGGTAGTACTGCATGGGCGAGTGGTGCAGGAAGTTCGACACCCGGCTCGTGTAGAGACAGGCGTACTGCTCCACCTGGTAGCCGAAGCGGCTGTTCTCGTTGCCTTCCTTGAAGAGCAGCCCCCAGTACGGGTTGAAGCCTTCCTCCACGTCCACTTCCAGCGTGTCCGCGATCTCGCTGGCTTCCTTTAGCGCCCGGCGCATCCGGTCCAGCTCCGCCTTCGTCTGCTTGCGCAGCTCGTCCACGCCCAGCCGCTCGTCCGGCGCCAACTGCTCTCGCTCCAGCCGCCGCTCCAGCATGTTGAGCAGCGTCTTGTGGTGGTTGACCTCGTCGTCCAGGCGCTCGCGCAGCACCTCCACCCGCGACAGCGTGCCGATGTCCTCCTGCCGCGTCGCCGTGTAGGTGATCTCGTCTTCAATCTCCTGCACCACCATGCAGGTGCGCCACAGGGACGACTTCTTCGACTTCAGGATGTCGCCGTAGATGTGGTCGCCCACGTACAGGATGTGCTCGCCCCGGTAGCCGGTCAGGTCCTCGAAGCGCGCCAGGTTGCCGCCCGAGTACACCTTGCCGCGCTCCAGCGACGTGGCCTCGCCCACCACGCGGCCCTCCTCGGTGGAGGCGTCCAGCTCCAGGAACGGGCGCGCGTCCGTGAAGAAGCCCGGCTTGCCGGCGGCCGTCACCACCACGTCGAAGTAGTTCCGCCAGCTCGGATACTCCGCGAGCTGTCCGTCCAGCAGGTACTTCATCACCGCGTCCGTGTAGTCCCACGCGGAGTTCGTCAGCAGGAACAGCTTCTTGCCGCCCGAGCGCAGCTTGTGCAGCGCGGGCCCCAGCTCGGGGTCCTGGAAGACGTAGCGCGCCAGGTCCTTGCGCACCTCTCGCTTGAGCGAGTTGTCCCGGTGCACCGTGTCGATGGCCTCGCGGATGTCGTCGTACAGCTTGCCGTAGTCTACCGGTTGGCCCATCGATTCCAGCAGCTCGATGATGCCCGCGAAGAGGCAGGTCTCCGGCAGGGAGAACAGCGTGTCGTTCCACGCGAACTGCGGGTTGCGCAGGCGCACGCGCTTGTTGCGGTACAGCTCTCGCCACACCTCCCGCTTCAGCGGGCGCAGCCCGTGGTACGCGCGGCCCACGTGGCCGAACCGGTCCATCTTCAGGATGTTCCCGTTCACCCGGTCGACCGCGAGCCCGCGCATCACGAAGTGGTGGTCGTAGAGCAGGCCGCCCACCACCGGCGGGTAGCCGTACTCGCTCACCAGCTTCGCCAGCGTCATGTCGAAGGAGAGCTGCTCCAACCGGCGCATATGGTAGATGGCCAGCGTGTAGTCCATGTCGAAGCCCACCAGTTCGACACTGGACATGCGCAGGTTGCGGTTGACGAAGACCTCCCGTGCGCGCTGCACCACCTCGCGGCGCTCGCGAGGTGACGTGAGCAACCGGGTGAGCTCCTCGTCGGTGAGCAGTCCTTCGGCCCGCCGCGCGGCTTCCTCTGCGCGGGCATGGTTGAGAGGAGAACGGAAGCTCCCGTGAAGCGGGTCCGGCGCGGGCCCGCCCGGGATGGGACGGAACGGGGAAAGTGACGGTGCCAAGGGACTGGGACACATAACACGCGGCGGCTCGCCCGGCTCTCTCCTTGCGGGCTTTGGAGTCGCCGTGGCACGCTTCGGGGTCTGCGATGCGCTCGCCCAACCGACGACAGCCCTCGGAGGCCCCCGAGGCGGTTCAAGCACGCCTGTCCGCCCGGATTGCTGCGCTCGAGGACCGGGTCCGCCGCCTGGAGGCGCGGCTGCGCCTGAAGGTCGCCGCGCTGGAGCCCGCCGCGCGCAGGAGCAGCCAGCGTGCGGCCGAGCCCTCGCCGGCCGCCCGGGCCCGCCCTCGCTGCCCGGGCTGCACCCTGGAGCTGCCGCGTGGGCGCCGCGGTGAGTCGTGCGTGTGGTGTGGCTTCGTCTTTTCCGCCGTCATGCGGCGCCGTCCGGCGCGAAAGAAGCGATGAGCGCCACCTACCGGCTGACGGGGAAGATCGAAGGCGGAGAGCTGGCGGAGCTGTACCAGGGACTCGAGCTGCCCGGTGTCCCGGTGGTGGTGAAGCTGTTCCATCCGAGGACGTCGGACCCGGCCTACGCCCACGACCTCGCGGAGACGACGCGGCTGCTCCAGCCGGTGCGCCACCCGGGCATCCTCCACGTGGTGGACCTGGGCGTCGTCCGCCAGCGGCTCGCGGTGGTGCGCGAGGACCTGGACGGCTTCACGCTGGGGACGGCGTTCCAGCGCCTTCACTCCAAGGACGTGGTGTTGCCACCCACGGTGGCGCTCTACGTCGTCGTCCAGCTCCTGGAGGCCATTCACCAGGCCCACGAGGCGGGGGTGGTGCACGGTGCCATCACCCCGGGCAACGTGGTGCTGTCCCGCGAGGGGCTGCCCGCCGTGTGCGACTTCGGCGCGCTGCGGGCCCTGATGGCCGTGCCCCAGCTGCGCAAGTCCTTTGGCCACCGGGGCCGCGGGACCTACCGTGCGCCCGAGCTCACCCGCGGCGACGCGCACTCCGCGCAGTCGGATGTCTACTCGCTGGGGGCCATCGCGTACGAGCTGCTCACCCTGCGCGAGCCGGTGGTGTCCTCCGGTAGCGGCGTCTCCACGCGGCGCAGCGAGGCGCTGCCTCCGCCCAGTCGGCTGGATCGCCGCATCAACGCGCGGCTGGACCCCATCATCCTCCGCGCCCTCGAGCCCACGCCGCAGCGGCGCTTCCGTTCCTGCGGGGAGTTCGCCGCGTCGCTGCGCAACCACCTCTCCGCCAGCGGCGGCATGCCCACCGCGGAGGACGTGCGCCGCTTCGTGAGCGAGCTGTTCCCCAACGAGATGAGCGTCGTCAGCGGGGGGCCGCCGCCCTTCAAGGAGCCCTTCTCCCTGGAGCCCATCTCCGGCGCGGAGATGGACGACCTGCGCGCCGAGGAGCTCGAGCGGTCCGTGGTGCAGCGCGCGCCCTACAGCCGCGCGCTCACCGAGGAGGACGAGGCCAGCGCGAAGACGCAGGAGGCCTCGGAGCCCATGTTCGAGGACTACCGGCCGGAGGACTACGCACCGGACGTGGATGACGCGGCCACGCGCGTGCGGTCGCCAGCGCGTGCCGCGGCGGCGATGCTCCCGGAGCCGGAGGACACCGGTACCAACACCGCGGGTCCCCTGGAGCAGGGCTGGGAGGCGCCGCCCGGGGCCGCGCCGCCGAAGCCCCGCCGCCAGCAGGGCGGGGGGAGCGGCCACACGCGCATCGGCCGCAACCCACGCCTGAAGGTGGTGGAGGACTTCTCGTCGCCGGAGCCTTCCGAGGACGACGAGGGCTCGGTCTCCGTGTCCATGCCCGGGCGTCGCGCCCCCCGCCCCCGGCGGCCCCAGCTCGAGGCGCGGGGGCCCAAGACGATTCCGGACAGCATCCCCGCCGCGATGAAGCCCGAGCCCGCCCGCGAGCGGGACGACATCGCGATGCCGCCGTCCGATCCGGCGTTGCCCACGCCGTCCGACGTGCAGCGGCGGCTGAACAGCGCGGAGCGGCGGCTCTACGTGGCGGAGAACCGCTATGGCCGCATCATGAGCATCGCGGGGGCCATCGCCGCGGTGGGGCTCGTCACCTTCCTGGTGGCCGCGTGGAAGTTCGGAGGTGACGACACGCCGGAGCCCGAGGCCGCGGACTCCCAGGCCCTCGAGGCGGCGGCGCCCGTGGGGCCTCCGCCGCCCATGCCCATCGTGCCGCCGCCCGCTGCGCAGCCGGCTCCTACTCCCACTCCCGCGCCGCGGGTGCAGGAGGAAGTGGAGGAGCCCTCCGAGCCGAGGGCCCCGCCGAAGTCGCAGCGCGCCTACGTCACCATCACCACCAACGTGCCGGCGATCGTCTACATCGACGGCGCGCGGCTGAGCCGTCGAACGCCCCTCAACCGATATCCACTCAAGGCGGGCACCCGGCGCATCAAGCTGGTGTCCGTCGCCACCGGTGAGCCGAAGGAGCTGGACTTGCGCCTGAAGCGCGGCCAGCACCAGAAGGTGCTGGTGGACTCGTTCTTGTCTCCGAGGCGGTGACCATGGACCCGACCCGCATCTTCGTCGTCGAGGATCAGCCCCAGCTCCTCAAGAACCTGGTGAAGGTCCTGGCCACCTTTCCCGAGCTGGAGGTGGTGGGCACCTCCCAGGAAGGGGAGGCCGCGGTGGAGGACATCGTCCAGCTCCGCCCGCAGCTCGTCCTGCTGGACCTGGAGCTGCCGGGCATCAACGGCATCCAGGTGACGCAGCGGGTGAAGCGCCGCGCGCCCGAGGTGGAGATCCTCATCCTCACGTCCTTCGATGACGAGACGAAGGTGTACGAGGCCATCCAGGCCGGGGCGTCCGGCTACCTGGTGAAGCGGGTGGGCCCGGAGAAGATCCGCTCCAGCATCCAGGAGGTGATGGAGGGCGGCACGGTGCTGGAGCCCATCATCGCCAAGCGCTTCTGGAACTACTTCCAGTCCGTCCAGGCGAAGTTCGCGCAGGAGGAGAAGAAGCCGGAGAACCCCTGGTCGCTCACGCCGGTGGAGTTCGACGTGCTCCGCTACGTGGCCAAGGGCCTGTCCAACGCCGAGGTGGGGCAGGTGATGACGCTGGAGCGCCGGACGGTGCGCACGCACCTGTCGCATATCTACCGGAAGATGGGCGTCAATTCTCACGTGGAAGCGGTGGTGATGGCCCTGCGCGCGGGCGTCGTGGATCTATAGCCGCGCTCTGGGTAGGGTCGGGGCCTATGCCCAAGGCTTCTCCGAGCAAAGTATCCGCGCGTGGGGTGGATCCGGCCCTCGCGTCCCTGTTCGACGTCCACGAGGCAACCCTTCCCAACGGCCTCCAGGTGCGGCTCCTGGCCAACCATCAGGCCCCCGTCGTCAGCCTCTACACCGTGTTCCAGGTGGGCAGCCGCAACGAGCGGCCCGGCATCACCGGCATCAGCCACCTGTTCGAGCACATGATGTTCAACGGGGCGAAGAAGTACGGCCCCAAGATGTTCGACAAGACGCTGGAGTCCAACGGCGGCCGCTCCAACGCGTATACGTCCAATGACTTGACGGTCTACTACGACGACTTCTCCGCCGACGCGCTGGAGACGGTGCTCGACCTGGAGTCGGATCGGATGCGCTCGCTGCGCATCTCCCAGGCGACGCTCACCAGCGAGCGCGAGGTGGTGAAGGAAGAGCGCCGCGTCCGCGTGGACAACGACATCTTCGGCATGATGGACGAGGAGCTGGGCACGCTCGTCTACAAGGCGCATCCGTACCGCTGGCCCGTCATCGGCTGGATGGCGGACATCGAGGCCATCGGCCGCGAGGACTGCCAGGAATACTTCCGCACCTACTACGCCCCCAACAACGCGGTGCTCTACATCGTGGGGGACATCGACCCGAAGAAGACGCTGGCGCTGGTGCGCAAGTACTACGGGAACATCCCCCGGGGCCCCGCGCCCGCGCCGGTGCTCAACGCCGAGCCCGACCAGAAGGGCGAGCGCCGCGCCGAGGTCCACCACCCCGCGCAGTCCCCCGCGCTGATGCTGGGCTACCGTGGGCCCTCCGCGCGCGACGAGGACACCCTCGTGCTGGACGTCATCCAGTACGTGCTCACGAAGGGGGAGGGGAGCCGGCTGGTGCGCTCGCTGGTCTACGAGCAGAAGCTGGCGGTGTCGCTGATGCTCGACTGGAGCTGGCGCATCGACCCGGGCACCATCCTCTTCTACCTGGCGCTGAAGCCGGACTCGGACCCGAAGAAGGTGGAGGCCGCGCTGTACGCCGAGTTGGAGAAGGTGGCGCGCGAGGGCATCACCGAGCGCGAGCTACAGAAGGCGCAGAACAACCTGCGCTCCGACCACATGCGGGAGCTGGCGACCAACAGCGGCCGGGCCCACGCCCTGGGCCACTACGAGGCGCTGCTCGGTGACTGGCGCCGCGTGCTCACGCTCCCCGCCGCCTACACCTCCATCACGAACGACCGGGTGAAGGCCGTGGCCGCGAAGTACTTCGCGCCCGAGGGCCGCTCCGTGGTGACGCTGGTCCCCGCGGCCACCGAAGCCTGAGCCCGGACTGAAAAAGGAAAGCCCCCTCGTCATGGCCTCTCGCAAGAGCTCCACCCAGAAGACCTCCGCCCGGACCGCGAAGCGCGCCGTCCGCCCGGCGCCGACCCCAGCCGCCCGGAAGAAGGCGGCGCCTCGCGCGCGCTCCAGCGCGCTGACGCTTCCCTCGTTGCATGAGAGCACTACCGCCAGCGGCCTGAAGGTCATCGCCGCCGAGCGTGGACCGCTGCCCCTGGTGTCCGTGCGGCTGGTGATTCGCGCGGGCAGCGCCACCGACCCTGAAGGCAAGCAGGGCCTGGCGGACTTCACCGCCCGGCTGCTGCGCCGGGGCACCCGCGACCTGAACGCGCAGGCCATCGACGAGGCCGTCGAGTTCGTCGGCGCGAGCCTGGGCGTGGGCGTGAGTGAGGACGCGGTGTCGCTGGCCCTCACCACGCCGGCCGAGCACTTCGGGCCGATGCTCAACGTGCTGGGGCAGCTGGTTCGCGAGCCCATCTTCCCGCAGTCCGAGGTGGACGACGCGCGCGAGCGCGAGCTGGCGCACTTCGCGAACGACCTGGACGACCCCTCCATCATCGCGGACCGGGCGCTGGTCCGCGCGCTGTGGGGGGACCATCCGTATGGCCACGACGTGGGGGGCTCCTCGAAGAGCGTGAGGACCTTCACGCGGGAGGACGCGGTCCGCTTCCATGCGGAGCGCTTCGGACCCAAGGTGGCCATGCTCGTCGTCGTGGGCGCGGTGGCGCCGGACCGTGTGGCCGCCGCGGCGGAAGAGGCCTTCGCGGGCTGGACGGGCGGCCCGGACGCGCCGCTGCTCATCCCCGCGCCGGGACGCATCGCCCAGGCAGGGCGGGTCATCCTCGTGGACAAGCCGGACCAGACGCAGTCCCAGGTGCGCCTGGGGGGTCCCGGCATGCGCATGGGCCACGAGGACTACTTCCCCGCGACGGCGATGAATATTGCCCTGGGCGGAGGCTTCACGTCGCGGCTGATGAACGAGATCCGCGTCAACCGCGGCCTCACCTACGGCGTCAGCTCGTGGTTCGACTCGATGAACGTGGGCGGCGTGTTCGCGCTGTCCACCTTCACCAAGACGGCGTCCACGCGGGAAATCATCGACGTGGCGCTGGCGGAGATTGCCGGCGTCCGCGAGAAGGGGCTCAAGCCCCGGGAGCTGGCGGACGCGCAGGCCTACCTGGCCGGCCTCTACCCGCTGCGCACCGAGACGAACGAGTCCATTGCCGGCAGCATCGCCGAGGCCCGCCTGCACGGGCTGGGCGACGACTGGGTGGAGAAGTTCCGGGACCGGCTGCGCGCGGTGACGCCGAAGGAGGTGGCGGCGGCGGCGAAGAAGTACTGCTTCGCGCAGCCGCCCTCCGTGGTGGTGCTGGGCAAGGCCACGGCGGTGAAGAAGCTGCTCAAGGGCCTGGGCCCCATCACCGTGGTGCCGGCGTCGGAGTACGAGTGAGCGACGTCCGCATCCTCTTCGAGGGCGGGGGCGTGCTCGTGGTGGAGAAGCCGCCCGGCATGCTCGTCATCCCCGGGCGCGAGGGCGGGCCCTCGCTCCGGGAATTGCTGGAGACGCAGCGGCGCCAGAAGGTCTTCGTGGTGCACCGGCTGGACCGGGACACTTCGGGGGCCCTCGTCTTCGCGCTGGATGCGCAGGTGCACCGCGCGCTCTCCGGCGCCTTCGAGACGGGCAAGGTGCGCAAGCGCTACCTGGCGCTGGTAGAGGGCCAGGTGGAGGCTCCGCGGCTCGTGGATGCCCCGCTCGTGGCCGCGCGCAAGGGGCGCATGCGCGTGGCCCGCCCGGGGGATGCGGACGCCAAGGCCTCGCGCACGCGCATCCGGCCCGTGGAGACGTTCGAGCGCGCGTCGTTGGTGGAGGCGGAGCCGCTCACGGGCCGCACCCACCAGATTCGCGTCCACCTGCTGTCCCTGGGGCACCCGCTGCTGTTGGACCACCAGTATGGCCGCGAGGCGCCCCTCACCGAGAAGGACCTGGGCGGGGGAGGGGACGCGGTGGTGCTGGCGCGGACGCCGCTGCATGCCGCGCGCGTGGAGTGGCCGGCGCTCCCGGGAGTGGAGGCTCGCGCAGTGGAGTCTCCGCTGCCCCAGGACATGTCCCGGGCCCGCGAGCTGCTTCGCGGCGCCGTCACTTCACCTTGAAGCCATTGGACGTGCCCTGCGCGCCGAAGGCGTCCGTCACCGTGAGCTTGATGTTGCCGCCATGCGCCGTCACGGTGACGTGCTGCGTGTGGACACCGGCGTCGAAGGGCCCCAGGGTGTTGGGGCTCACGGTGCCGTTCTTCTTGTTGACGGTCAGCGACACGGTGTCGCTGAAGCGCGCGGCCTGGGGGCCTTCGGCGCGGATGACCACGAGGAACGGCTCACCCCGGCGCTGGTCCTCCAGGGGCTCCAGGACGAAGCCGGTGACGTCGCCGCGCTGCATGGGGCGCTCGGTGCCAGCGTCCCCCGAGGGGCAGTCTCGCAGCTCGCACGGCGTGGGCCCTGCGTCAGGCCAGCCGCCGGGAGCGGCGGTGACGAGGGTGAGCGCTCCGGGCCGCACCGACTCGCGCCCATCCGCCAGCGCCACCCGGAGGTCATGACTCCCCGTGGTGAGCCCCGCTGGCACGGCGACGTCCAGCGTGCCGTCCAGGGCGTACTGGTGGACGTGCGCTGGCTCGCCGCCAATCCAGACGTGCAAGGGCGCGGTGCGGGCCTCCTGGCGGCCATAGTCCACGCGGATGGGAAGCACGGCGTCGAGCGAGACGTGGACGAGCACGGGCTCCACGTCCGGCAGCGGCGCGTAGTTGGGGCTGACGGAGAGGATTTCCGGGGCGGGCAGGGGCGGGGGCGCGTCGCATGCGGAGAGCAGCAGCGGAGCGGCCAGCGCCCAGGCCCGGGTCACGGCTCGAACCTCACGCCCAGGTACAGGGCCAGCCCTCCCAGCTGGGTGTCCAGCCAGGGCGTGCGCACTGGCGCCCAGGAGCCCCGGGCTTCCGCCAGCGCGCTCCAGCGGCCGAAGCGGTGGGCGGCTTGAACGGAGAGGAAGGCCATGCCCTTGAGCTTGCTCTCTTTCACGTCGTCCTGAAAGTCGCTGGAGAGGTAGTGGTGGACGGGGAGCGGCCCCCCGCCTGCCCGGCCGTACAGGGAAAAGGTCGCGTGCTGGACAATCTCGGCGCGAATCGAGAGCAGCACCGGCAGGGCCACCACCTGCGAGCGCACCGCGCCGAACGAATCCGACGCCACCGGGCCGTCGTAGGTGGCGGTCCGGGCGCCCACCTCCACCTCAGCAGCCAGCCGTTGACGCCAGAAGGGCGGGACGACGGTGAGGCCCACGGTGCCCGCGGGCCCTGTGTTCGAGCCGCCCGCGAGCACGCCGCCCGCAAGCAGGTAGAAGGAGGTTCGCCAGTCGGGCTCGACATCGGCCGGGGGGGCGGCTGGCTCCGGAGCGGGGACGCTGGCGACGTCAGCCGCCACGAGCGCTTCGGGCGCCTGCCCCGAGCGGCGGACGTGCAGCTCCACGAGCGGCGCGTCCGCTACCGGCATGACGCGATAGCGCAGCATGTCCTGGCCGGGGCTTTCGGTGTCCGACGTGGGGCCCATCGCGGGGGCAGCGCCACCCGGTGAAGGGGGCAGCGATGGCGCGGCGTCGAGCTCCAGCGTCGCGCCCACCGCCTCGAGCTCCACGTCGTCGGAGCGCAGCGGCGCCTCGCCAGCCAGCAACAGCCAGCCTCCCTCCTTTTCTGGGAGGGGGCGGGGCGTGAGCGCCGCGACGAGCGGCGAATCCGGCGGGTCATCCAGCGGCACCGTCGCGTCCGTGCGGAGCGCTCCGCGCGTGGCGAGCACCCGCGCATCCCGGACGCCCGGTGGCACCTCCACCGGCACCTGGGCCTTCCCCTGCGCGTTCGCGAAGACCGGCCCGAAGCGGCGGTCCGCCACCTCCACCTCGACGTGCGCTCCGGGCTCGGTGTCCACGTCGAGCTCCGTCTGGCCCACCAGGGGAAGCCGTGCCACCGCCACCGACGCGGCGCCAGGCTCGGAGCCTTCGAGCCAGAAGAGGAGCACCGCCACCAGCGGGTAGCGCACCGGCGGAGGCCGCCACATGAAGGTGCGGACGGGGCCTCCCTCCAGCCGGTCTTCGAGGAACGTGCCGGCGGAGGCCGCCGCATGGAGAGGCCCGGCCCCCGAGGGGACCTGGACCTCGATGGCCACCTGGGGCGCGTCGCCGAGCACGATGCGCTCCGGCGTCCAGGCCACCCGGAGCTCGGGTGGTGCCGCCGTGCTCGCCACGGGCGTGGCGAGCAGCAGGAGGAGGGGCAGCGCACGCAGTCTCATCGTCCGGGCCCCTCCGGGTGAATGGAGTGGAGTCAGTCCTCGGATGTCGGGGAGGGCTCCTCATCCTCCGCGGGGGCCTGTTCGGCGCCCTCGCTGGCGGGGAGCGGCTTGTCGGCGGGGCCGGTGGTCTGGCGGTTGGGCGGGTTGAAGACGGGCTTCTCCGCCGGAGCGCCACCGCGGCCATGGACCAGCGTCTTGGTGTCGGTGCGGAAGGTGATGTCCACCTTGTCGCCGCGAACCGCCGACACGTAGCCCGTCCCGAAGGTGGGATGCTGGATGACCTGATCCAGCCGGTACGTGTCCTTGGGGCTGTAGCGAGGGGCGTTGGCCACGTCCTTGCCGGCGAGCTGCTCCTCGAAGGAGATGATGACCTTTTCAGCCCTGGTGGCCGAGCTGCTGCTGCCGCTGCCGGATGCCCGGGGGGCGCGGGTGCGGGTGGTGCTGGAAGTGGGGCGGTCCGTCACACCGGGCGCCCCGCGGTAGGCGTGGTCTCCACCGCAGGTATTGCAGCGCACCCGGGCGATCTTCGTTCCCACCATCGCCAGGATGGTATGGGCGAGGGTGAGCTTGCAGCGGGTACAGAGCGCATCCACCTCGCCGCCGACCTTATGAGTTGCCATATTCGTTCGTCAGTTTCTCGGCCCGGCACGGGATTCCGCCGGGCATGGGAGGAAAGGGGCGCGGAACATAACGGCATCGCTTCCAAGGGAGGAAGTGTCTTCGTCGCCTGCCTCCTCGAGCCTTGTGCCGGGCCTTGTGCCAGCCACCGGGCCGCCATAAGAGTACCTCTGAACGCATGACCACGCAGACCCCTAGCAAGCCGGCGCGCGAGCCCGGGCTCCTCACCCAGGCCATCACGGCCTTCGGCCAGGGGCTCATCGACGTCGTCAGCACCCTGGGTGGCATCGTCTCCATGGGGGTCGATGTCTTCCGCTGGAGCGTGCGGCGGCCCTACCGGCTGGCCAACCTGTTCGCTCAGCTCGACTTCGTGGGCGTGGGGTCCATCTTCATCGTGGCGCTCACCGGCACGTTCACCGGCATGGTCTTCGCGCTCCAGACGTCCACCGCCTTCCAGCTCTTCGACGCGGAGAGCCTGGTCGGTCCCACGGTGGCGCTGACGCTGACGCGCGAGCTGGCGGCCGTGTTCTCCGCGCTGATGGTGACCATGCGTGCCGGCTCCGCCATGTGCACCGAGCTGGGCACCATGCGCGTCACCGAGCAGGTGGACGCGCTGGAGACCATGGCCGTCAACCCGGTGCAGTATCTGCTGGTGCCCCGGGTGCTGGCCGGCCTCTTCATGGTGCCGGCGCTCACCATGCTCTTCAACACCATGGGCATGGCTGGAGCCTACGTGGTGGCCGTGGGCGGCCTGGGCATCTCGCCGGGAACGTTCCTCGCGCGCACGCAGCAGTGGATGGTACCCGGGGACGTCTTCCAGGGGCTCATCAAGGGCGCCGTGTTCGGCCTGTCCGTGGCCCTCATCTGCTGCTTCAAGGGCTTCAACGCGTCCGGCGGCGCCAAGGGGGTGGGGCAGGCCACCACGGAGGCGATGGTGGCCAGCGCGCTGTCCATCTTCATCCTCGACTTCCTGCTCGGCGTGCTCTTCTTCTGATGGTGCCCCCGGCCTCCAGTCCCGCCGCCGCCCGGCCGATGATCCAGGTCGTGGACCTGCACAAGACGTTCGGCGACCACAAGGTCCTCACCGGCATCAACCTCACGGTGCCCGCGGGCAGCACCTGCGTCATCCTGGGAGGCTCGGGCTCCGGCAAGACGGTGCTGATGAAGCACATGATCGGCCTGCTGAAGCCGGACCGGGGGCAGGTCATCATCGACGGGGAGGACATCGTCCCCATGGGCGTGCAGGCGCTCCAGCAGGTGCGCAACAAGTTCGGCATGGTGTTCCAGGCCGCCGCGCTGTTCGACTCGATGACCGTCTTCGAGAACGTGGCCTTCCCCCTGCGGGAGCACACGAAGGACCCGGAGGACGTCATCCGCCAGAAGGTCCGGGCGCGGTTGGAGCTGATGGGCCTCAAGAAGGACGTCGAGGGCCGCTTTCCCGCGGACCTGTCCGGCGGCATGCGCAAGCGCGTGGGGCTGGCGCGGGCCATCGTCATGGACCCCAAGGTGGTCCTCTACGACGAGCCCACCACCGGCCTGGACCCCATCACCACCGACTCCGTGGACGAGATGATCCTGGCCGCGCAGCGCGAGCTGGGCGTCACCAGCGTGGTCATCAGCCACGACATCTCCTCCGCCTTCAACGTGGCGGACCAGATCGCCTTCCTCTCCAAGGGCGTCATCGTGGCCAACGGCACGCCGGAGCAGCTGCGGGAGTCGGAGCACCCCGCGGTCAAGGTGTTCCTGGAGACCTGGTTCGGGAAGAATTGACGTGGACGTGAGGCGGCGAGGGCCCCGGGGGCTCACGAAATTGTGGCACTCGGAATGCAAAGCGTTAGAGTCGCGCCCGGCCGGTCGCGCTCGGAGTCTCAACAGGTGAAGAAGCTCGTCACGCCCTTCCGTGTGGGCCTGCTGGTCATCGCAGCGGGGGCTTTTCTCGTCACCTTCGTGCTGTTCGCTCGCAAGGGTGGTCTGAGCGACAGGGAAGCCACGAAGGTGTGGGCGTATTTCCGTGACGCGTCGGGCCTCGCCGTGCGCGGGCGCGTGCAGATCGCCGGCATCCCGGTGGGGGAGATCGACAGCATCTCGCTCGAGGGGACCCGGGCGAAGGTGTGGCTGAAGATCCGCAAGGACGTGGACCTGCGCGAGGACGCCGTCGTCACCAAGCGCTCCGAGTCGCTGCTGGGCGACTACCTGCTGGACCTCAACCCTGGAACGGAGGGGGCGCCCCACCTGGAGAGCGGCGGGCAGATCCGCCGCGTCATCGACACCCAGGGCATGGAGGCCATCTTCGAGTCGCTGTCGCAGATCACCGCGGACATCCAGGAGGTGACCGGCGCGCTGCGGGAGGTGCTGGGCGGCGAGCGTGGTGCGGGGTCGCTCCAGCGCATCGTGGAGAACCTGGTGCGGCTGTCGGACTCGGTGGACGCCACCGTGCGGCGCAACGCGGACCGCCTGGACACCATCGTCGGCAACGTCGAGGCCATCTCCGAGGACGTGCGCGGCATCACCCGGGGGAACCAGGCGGAGATCTCCCGCATCATCGACAACATCGAGTTCATCACCCGTGACGTGCGGGAGGTGCTCGCGAGCGTGAAGAACATCGTGGGCACCGGCGAGGGCGACGTGAAGGAGACCGTCGCCAGCGTCAAGGAGACGCTCAGGAAGCTGGACGGCACGCTGGGCAACCTGGAGGAGATCACCCGGAAGGTGAAGGACGGGGAGGGTGCCGCTGGCGTGCTGCTGGCCGACGAGGCCGTGGGCCGGGAGCTTCGCGAGACGGTGCAGGACGTCTCCCGCTTCGCCTCGCGGCTGACGGACCTCCAGGCGGAGATCGGCATCCAGAGCACCTACCTGGCCGCGCAGGGCAACTCGAAGAACATGTTCTCGGTGCGGCTCATCCCCAAGCCGGACAAGTACTACCTGCTGGAGCTGGTGGACGACCCGCGCGGCAGCGTGACGACGGAGGTGGTCCAGAACAACCCTCCGTCCGAGGGCGACCCCGTCGTGCAGACGCGGAAGGTGACGCGGGAGAGCCTCAAGGTCAGCGCGCAGTTCGCCAAGCGCTGGTACTTCACCACGCTGCGCGTGGGCCTCATCGAGTCCACCGGCGGCGTGGGCGCCGACCTGCACTTCTTCAACGACGCGCTCCGGTTCCAGCTGGACGCCTTCAACTTCGCGGACGACGAGCTGCGCTACCCCCGCCTGCGCGCCAGCCTGCGCGCGCAGCCCATCGATCACCTCTACTTCATCGCGGGCATGGACGACATGCTCAACGCCCAGCAGCGGGACCTGGCGACGCGGCGGCTGGTGGCCGGCCGTGACTTCTTCGTGGGCGGTGGCCTCTTCTTCACCGACGACGACCTGAAGGCCCTGCTCACCTTGACAGGCGTTCCGACGCCCTGAACCCGCCGCTCGGCGCTTGACGGAAAACGGGAAACGACGTACCCGGCATGGGCACGGGGCCCCGGGGAGCGCCGTGCCTGATTCCATTTCACGGCATATCCCCCCAGGAAGCTCGCATGTCCCTGCTCGTCGTCGGCTCCGTCGCATTGGACTCGGTGGAAACCCCCTTCGGACAGAAGGAGGACATCCTCGGGGGCTCGGCCACCTACTTCTCCACGTCGGCTTCGTTCTTCAGCCCCACGCGCGTGGTGGCGGTGGTGGGGGAGGACTTCCCCGAGGGGCACCTCAGCTTCCTCCAGGGGCGGGGCATCGACCTCGAGGGCCTCACCCGCGAGAGCGGGCGGACCTTCCGCTGGAAGGGCCGCTATGGCTACGAGCTGAACGAGGCGCAGACGCTGGACACCCAGCTCAACGTCTTCCAGGCCTTCTCGCCGAAGCTGCCGGAGTCGTACCGCGACACGCCCTACGTCTTCCTGGGCAACATCCACCCGGAGCTCCAGGCGCAGGTGCTGGATCAGGTGAAGGCCCCCAAGCTGGTGGCCGCCGACACCATGAACTTCTGGATTCAGGGCAGCCGGCAGGCCCTGCTCAAGACGCTGTCGCGGGTGGACCTCCTCTTCGTCAACGACGCCGAGGCCCGCCAGCTCGCGGGCGAGCACAACGTGGTGAAGGCCGCTCGCGCCATCCTCGCCATGGGCCCGAAGCGCGTGGTCATCAAGCGCGGTGAGTACGGCGCGCTGCTCTTCGAGTCGGAGCACATCTTCGCGTGCCCCGCGTTCCCGCTGGCCGAGGTCTTCGACCCCACCGGCGCAGGTGACACCTTCGCTGGCGGCTTCATGGGCGCGCTGGCCACCTCCAGCGGCGTGCTGGATCAGGCCTTGCTGCGCCGCGCCATGGTCATGGGCAGCGTCATGGCGTCCTTCGCCGTGGAGAAGTTCAGCCTGGAGCGCCTGCGGGAAGTCACGCGTGCGGAGATCCACGCCCGCTTCGCGGAGTTCCGCAAGCTGACCCACTTCGAGGACCTGGGCCCCCTGGAGGGCTGAGGCCGGGCGGGCGCGAGGTGGGGCCGAAGTCCACCCCTGAGCTTGACTGTGGAATCAGGCCGTCCCTAGGCTGAGGATTCGGGTGACGGAAGAAGGTTCCGGGTTGAGCGAAAACCGAAAGTCCACACGGATTCCCACCCAGCTTCGGTGCTGGTGCGAGGGTGACAACGTCACGCTCTATGCGCGAATCTCGAACTTGAGCGAGGGCGGCTTGTTCCTGCGGACGAGCACGCCCCTGGCTCGGGGCTCGCGCGCGACGGTGAAGCTGTCGCCCGCCGGGCACCCGGACATCCAGGCCCACGCCACGGTGGTGTGGCTGCGGGAGACGGAGGAGCGTGCGTTTCCCGCGGGCATGGGGTTGCGTTTCGAGTCCCTGGACAGCGATACCCTGGGACGCCTTCGTCAGATGATTTCGCAGCAGCAGCAGAACCAGGTGAAGGCCGGCTGGGCGGGTTGAGCCCCAGCAACCGGACCGAGGCCCCCATGCGTATCGCTGTCATCTCGGACATCCACTCCAACATCGAGGCGCTGACCGAGGTGCTCCGCGCCGCCGAACACCAGAAGGTGGATCGGTTCGTGTCGCTGGGGGACATCGTCGGCTACGGGGCGTCTCCCAATCCGTGCTGCGAGCTGGTGCGCTCGGTGGCGGAGGTCACGCTGCTGGGCAACCATGATGCCGCGGTGGCGGGGCGGATGGACTACTCGTACTACTACGACGCCGCCCGGCACGCGCTGGACTGGTCCGCCAACGTCCTCACCGATGAGAACATGGCGTGGCTGCGCAGCCTTCCGTACACGTACCGCATCGGCGACGTGGGGTTCTGCCACGGCTCACCCATCGACCCGAAGGCGTACGAGTACATCTTCGCGCTGGAGCAGGCCCGGGAGCTGACGCCCTACGTGGCGGAGCTGCCGGAGGTGACCTTCATCGGCCACAGCCACCTGTGCCGCGCCTTCGCCATCGGCAATGGCGAGGTGAACGACGTGGTGGCCCAGAAGTTCGGCATCCGCCGGGGCTACAAGTACATCATCTCCGTGGGCAGCGTGGGCCAGCCGCGCGACTACGACAACCGGGCGTGCTTCGTCATCTGCGACACGGACGCGCGCACGGTGGAGTACATCCGCGTCGAGTACGACATCGAGACGTCGGCGCAGAAGATCTTCGACGCGGACCTGGCGCTGAATTTCGGCAAGCGCCTGTTCCTGGGCGTCTGAGGGGCCGCCGGGGCACAAAAGGCGGACAGGCGCGGGGAAATGACATAAACCCGTGCCGTGCGCACCCTGGTCCTCCGAGCGTCCCTCCGGCCCCTCGTGGGCGTCGTTTCCGCAGTGCTGCTCACGCTGGCGCCCACTGCCTGCCGCCGCGAGCCTCCCGCGCCCTCCGTCGAGTACGAGGAGGCCGCGCGTCGCTTCCGCGCGCTGTACGCGCAGAAGCTGGACGAGGCCTTCCTGGATCCGCAGGTCGGTGAAATCGAGGCGCAGCTCCAGCGCGTGCCTGCGGACAGCCTGGATGCCTCGGGGGCGCGCGAGCTGCTCCAGCGCATCAAGGAGGGCCGCCAGCGGATGGAGGTGGCGGCCCGTGAGCGCGACGAGGCGGTCGCCAGCGCGCAGGAGCCTTCGCCGGGCTTCATCGACACGGCCCCCACGACGCAGGTCGAGGCGCCCCCGCCAGCGCCCGCGGAGCCGCCGGATGCCGGCGCCGAGGACGCGGGGGCGGGCGGTGGGCCCCAGGCGGGCACCCCGGCCTCCGAGCTGGTGGCCGGCTTCCGGGGGTGCTTCGAGCGCGCGATGTCCATCGACGTGCAGGGGCGGGGCATGCGGGAGGCATGGCAGCTCGCCGACCGGGTTGCCTGCCGCCAGGAGTACCCATCGCATCAGGACACGCTCCTCCTCATCGAAGAGGGGAAGGTCCTCACGCTGTTCCCCAAGAGTGCCGTGCAGACCGTGCCCGTCATTCCCGACGGAGGTCCGGCACCCGCGCCCGACGCGGGCCGCTAGAGACGATTCGCCGATATGAACGACCAGACTTTCATGAAGTTGATGCAGGTGTTGCCCAAGTCCGCCCTCTCCACCGTGGTGGGGATGGCCACGCGCCTGCCCGTGCCCGAAGCGATGCACCAGGCCGCGATGCGCGCGTTCGCCAAGGCCTACAACGTGGACATGGAGGAGGCCGAGCACTCCTTCGAGCACTACCCGACCTTCGCCCAGTTCTTCACCCGCGCCCTCAAGCCGGGCCTCCGCCCCGTGGACCCGGATGAGAAGGCGGTCGTCTCGCCCGTGGATGGCCGGGTGTCCCAGGTGGGCTACTCCGAACACGGGCGCTGCCTCCAGGCCAAGGGCATCGAGTACACGGTGGACGAGCTGCTGGGAGACTCCGAGGCCGCGAAGCCCTTCCATGGCGGCGCCTGGACGACCATCTACCTGTCGCCGCGCGACTACCACCGCATCCACGCTCCGCTCGGTGGCACCATCACCGGCTACGCGTACATCCCCGGCGAGTTCTGGCCGGTGAACCCCGCGTCGGTGAAGAACAAGCAGTCCCTGTTCTGCGTCAACGAGCGGCTGGTGACGTACCTGGACACCGTGGCGGGCAAGTGCGCCGTGGTGAAGGTCGGCGCCACCTGCGTGTCGCGCATCAAGGCGGCCTACGACGACGTGGTGACTCACACCGGCCAGCCCGGGAAGGTCCACGCCTACGAGACGGCCATGCCGGTGGAGAAGGGCGGCGAGCTGGGCCGCTTCGAGATGGGCTCCACCGTCATCCTGCTGTTCGAGCCCAACCGCGTCGTCTGGGACGACAGCCTCCAGGAGGAGGCGGTGGTGCGGCTGGGCAGGCGGATTGGAGTCCTCAAGTGAGCCAGAAGGTCGCTGGCGTCAAGGGCATGAACGATCTCCTCCCGGGGGAGATCGAGATCTGGCAGCACGTGGAGGGCCTGACGCGCGAGCTGTTCGGCCGCTTCGGCTACGGTGAGGTCCGCACGCCCATGGTGGAGGACACGGCGCTCTTCGTGCGCAGCGTGGGCGAGGAGACGGACATCGTCGGCAAGGAGATGTACACCTTCAAGGACAAGGGCGACCGGAGCCTGTCCCTGCGGCCCGAGGGCACGGCGCCCGCGGCCCGCGCGTACATCGAGCACTCCATCAGCAACCAGGAGCCGCTGACCCGCTGGTTCTACATGGGGCCCATGTTCCGCTATGAGCGGATGAAGACGGGCCGCTACCGCCAGTTCTATCAAATCGGCGCGGAGGCCTACGGCGCGAAGGAGGCCGCGCAGGACGTCGAGATGATGGACATGGTGGTCCAGTTCCTCGGGCGGCTGGGCCTCCAGGACATCACCCTCAACCTCAACTCGTTGGGGGACGACGCGTGCCGGCCGGCGTACCACGCCAGGCTGGTGGAGTACCTCCAGGCCCACCGCGAGTCGTTCTGCGGCGACTGCCAGCGGCGCATGGAGAACAACCCCCTGCGCGTCCTGGACTGCAAGAACGAGAAGTGCCAGGCCATCGCCGCCGCTGGCCCCAACGTGCTGGAGTCCCTGTGCGAGCCCTGCCGCGCGCACTTCGATGACGTGCAGCGGAAGCTGACGGCGCTGGGCATCCGGTACGTGGTGAACCCGCGCATGGTGCGCGGCCTGGACTACTACACGCGCACCGTCTTCGAGTTCATCGCCGCGCACCCCGCGCTGGGCACCGCGAGCACCGTGGGCGGCGGCGGCCGGTACGACAAGCTGGTGAAGAGCCTGGGAGGGCCGGACGTGCCCGCGGTGGGCTTCGCGTGTGGCCTGGACCGGCTGGTGCTGCTGCTGAAGGAGAGCGGCCAGCAGTTCACCGTCCGCCCGGATGTCTTCGTGGCGGTGGCGGACGCGGGCTCGCATGATGCCGCCTTCGTCCTGGCGAGCCGCCTTCGCGGCGAGGGCCTGCGCGTGGAGTTCGACACCCGCGGTGGGAGCCTCAAGAGCCAGATGAAGCGCGCGGACAAGAGCAACGCCCACTTCACGCTGGTACTCGGTGAGGTGGAGCGCACCAGCGGCCAGGCGAAGCTCAAGCCCATGGCCGGAGGCGAGCCCATCCCCGTGTCGCTCGACGATGTCGCCAGGGTGGTGCGTGCCCAGCAGGGTGTTCACCCGACGACAGTGTCGGCTGGAGAACAGTAATCAGGGCGATCCTCTCAACTCTGAGAAAATGAGTCGAGCGCGTAACCCCTGATAAACGTTGGGGTATTCTTCTGGTGCGAACTCGCAGGGGGCGGGCCGGGTCGGCTAGAGTGGCCTGCGATGCCACGCGACACTTCCGCTCCTGTTGTGCCCCCGGCCTCATGCTGGGTCCCCGTCCAGGGGGACAGCATGTGGCCGTCGTTGCGAAAGGGTGACCACGCGGGAGTCGAGCCGCTGGAGGGCGCGCCCCAGCCTGGGGATGTGCTTCTGGCCCGGTTCGACCATGCCCTGGTGTTGCACCGGCTGCGCCGGTGGGACGCCGGGACGGTGGCGCTCCAGGGGGACAACGCGGCCTGCGAGGATCCACCGCTGCCCCCGTCCCGGGTGCTGGGGCGGGTGCGCCGCGTGCGCCGTGGGGATGTCGTCCTGGAGTCGGGGTGGGACCTCGGCCCCCGGTGGTTGGGGCGCGTGCGGGTGGCCGTGAAGTGGCGCCTGGCCACGCTGCTCGGCCTGCGAGGTGCCCGATGAGCACCGGATTCGACGCGGCCCATGCGCCGCGGTGGCGCGAGGGCGTTTCGGGCCAGCACTTCGGTTCGGACTACATCGTCCTGGACGCCGAGGGAAACACGCTCCGCGGCCTCAACGGGACGGCCATCGAAATCTGGAAGCTCTGTGACGGGACGCGCACCGCGCGGGCCGTGGTGGAGCAGGTGGCCCAGCGGAACGGGTGGAACGTGGAGCAGGTGCTCGCGGACACGCTCCTGTTCCTGACGGAGCTGGCCCGGCTGGGGCTCATCGACGCGGTGGAGGAGGTTCGGTGATGCGGGTGCGCCTCTTGTTGTTGACGGCGTCGGTGCTGCTGGCCTCGTGCTCGGAGGGGGTGGCGCCCTATGCGCCGGTTCGTGCGCCGCCTGGACAGGGGACGGAGCCGGTGACACCCACGGACGTGTTGCCTCCGCACGAGGACTCCGTGGCCACGCCGCCGCCCGCCCCGGTGGTGCCCCAGGGCAGCGCCGCCTTCATTGGCTTGGAGGAGGGGAACCGGGGCCTGCTGTCGATGGCCCAGGTGGACGTCGACCTGACGGTGAGCGGCGTCCGGGGACGGCGCCAGGTGTCGGTGGAGTTCGTCCCGCCGTCCGGCCTTCCGTACGAGCGGCGCGCCACCCAGGTGGATGTCCGCGCGGATGAATCGCGCACGGTGCGCTTCTCCCTTCCCGTGGCCGGCACGGCCGTGGCCACCGCCGGCATGAGCGGCACGTGGGAGGCGCGCTTCTTCCTCGACGGGGAGCCCCTGACGGCGGCTTCCTTCACCCTGGCTCCGTGAGGCACTCGACCATGCGTCTGTTCTCCGCCCGCCTCGCCGCCATCGCCGCGCTCGTGGCGCCCTCACTCGGGGCCGCGCAGTCGGTTCCCCGAAGATTCGTCATCACCACCATTCCCCAGGCTGGCGAGTCCCGCGCCCGGGTGGTGATGGACGAAGCCTCCGAGCTGACCGTCGACGTGCGCAATGACACCTTGAGCTGGTCGCCCTTGTTCCGGCGCATCAACGAGGTGACCTTCGCGCTGCCCGCCGGCTACGTGCCGCTGGACTCCATCGCGCCCCCGGGCTGGACGGTGGACTACTTCTCCGACCTGCGGTGGATCACCTTCTACAACCTGGACCCCTGCAACGGGAGCGGTGACTACGGGCTGGGGCAGGACGACACGGCCCGGTTCGTGCTCCGGATGATTCCGCCGACGGCGACCACCGACCAGAACAACGAGCGGTTCGTCTCGGGCAACACGGTGGCGCGCGACTCGTGCGCGGGGGGCGACTTCACGACGACCGTGTCGGCCGCGGAATCGACCTGGTCCCGCGTCGGCATGTTCACCCAGGTGGAGGTGCAACCGAGCGTCATGGGCATCGGCGGCGACGTCGATGCCCGGATGGTGGTGGAGAACCGGACCGGGGCGGCGCAGAACAACAGCACCGTCGACGGGCTGTCCACGCGCGCGGGCGCGGTCACGTTCCAGGTGGTGGACCAGGAGCCGGGCTCGTTCCGGCTGAACATCCCCAGCCGGAACGCGGGCGTCTTCGCCGCGCGTGCGAGGACCGCCGCCGCGGGCACCCTGGTGGTGCAGGCGCGTGGCGCCAACAGCTCGGGCTCCGTCGTTTCGCCGATGGCAGCGGCGCGGATGGTCAACGTGGGCGACCTCCCGGTGGCCATGGACGTGGACACCCTGGATGCGTTCTCCGGGGACACCGTGCGCGTCCGGCTCACGGTGTCCAATCCCTCCTCGACGGAGACCTTCTTGAACGTGACGCCGCGAGCGCCCGTCTTCGCGGGCTCGGCGGACGCGACGCTCGAGTCCGGTCCGTCACCCATGAGCATTCCCCGGCTGGATCCGGGCGCCTCTGCGCACTTCGTCTGGACGTATCGGGTGTCGGGAGCGCGGTTCGCGGATTACCGCTTCCAAGGTCGGGTGGATGCCACGCGCAACGGCACCGCCGTTTCGTCGGACCTGGTGGACTCGGAGCGGGGACAGGTGGTGCTGCACCGCGTGCGCATGAGCATCAACGCGGTGAGGGCCAACGCCACGGCGCAGCCGGTCGTCTACACCATCCAGAACCGGGGGCCCCTGCCGTTGCACGAAGTCACGCTGCTGCGGCCTGCGCTCAACTACTTCAATATCTCCGGCACGGGCGAGGCCCCTTCCGGCTGGCGGCTGGCGTCGAACAACGCCACCGGCATCACCTGGGAGTCGACGTCCTCCGCCGGCATCCCGGTGAACGGCGAGCGCTCGTTCACGGTGGTGTATTCGGACTTCGGCGCAGGGACGTCGCTGTCGGCGGCGACGACGTTCCGCCACCGCTTCCACCTCATCGCCGACTACGGCGGGCCGCCCATCCGCGTCGAGGCACCCATGCGGCTGCTGGCGGGCTTCGCGCCCGAGGTGGCCCGGCTTACTGCGGTGGCCCGGGACGGCAGCGTGACGCTCAACTGGGATAACCCGGCGGTGCATGCCGGGGTGCTGGTGCTGCGCGCGGCCGGAGCGCCCCCGAACTTCGCGCCCACGCACGGCGTGCGCTATGGGGAAGGGGCGACGCTGGGCAATGCCCAGGTCGTCTTCGCGGACGAGGCGGGCGCCGCGAGGTCGTTCACCGATACGTCGGTGACGAACGGGACGACGTACTACTACCGCGTCTTCAACACGGATGACTCACGCCAGTACTCGGCGGGCAACCAGCCCACGTCCGCGGCCCTGGTGGCCACGCCGCGTGCCCGCGTGGGCTCGGCGCCGCTGTGGTGTTACTCGGTGGGCTTGAACGCGCTGCAGCAGCCCATCACCGAGCTGGGCGTGGGCATCTTCAGTGCCTTCAACGACTCCGTGGTGGCGAACCTCACCCACGTGACGAATCCATCCGCGGATGGCGCGGAGCGCTGGCGTCCGCGGCCCCTGGCGGGGCTCATCGGCAGCCGGTTCCCGGTAGTGCCGCTGCACGGTCTGCCCGGGCAGTACATCCTGGTGGGCGACCAGGGCGGCGTGGCTACGGCGCTCCACGCGGAGAGCGGCGCGGTGCTGTGGCGTTGGGACAACGATGGGCAGCCCATTGGCACCATCCAGTCCTTCCCCGTCACGCAGCTCTTCGACTACGCGAACGCGGCGTATCGGGCCGCGCACCCCAATCGAGACCTGGTCTTCTTCGCCACGCGGCTGGCGAGCGCGGCGCAGAACCGCGTGGTGGCGCTGAATGCCGCCACGGGCGCGGCGGTGTGGAGCTACCAGCCGGGCAACCTGGGCATGGTCGCGGGGGGCATGGTGGTGGACTACGCGACCAACCGCCTCTTCGTGGCCACCCGCTCGAATGCCGGTTCGGTGAACACGCTGCGCGTGCTGGACACCCTGACGGGCGAGCAGCTCGCCGAACTGCCGGTGGGGGATGTGGAGCTGAGCCTGGTGCGCAACGCGTACAGCAACCTCATCCTGGTGACGGACAGCGACGGTCTCGTCCACGGCGTCAACGCGGCCACCTTGCAGCTCGCGTGGAGCCTGCCGGTCACCACGCGTCCAGAGCCGAACACCCCTGCCTTCAGCAGCTTCGTGCGCCCCCAGGGCGCGGGCTTCGTGGCCAGCCTCTCCGCCGGGCAGGTCGCGTTCTACGACGTCACGGGCCCCGCGGCCTCTCTGCCGGTGTTGCGCTGGAGCACCCCCATCGCGTCGCCCTCCGGCACGTTCTCCTTCAACCGGGATGGGGTGGCCCGGATCTACGTGGGCAGCTCCGACGGCCAGGTCCATCAGCTCGAACTGCTGGACGGCACCGACTCCCGTCAGGTCTCGATTGGCGGCGCGCAGCGAATCGGTACGCCCACGGTCGACCACACCGTGAGCCGCCTCCACGTGGGTTCCGAGGACGGCCGCATCTGCGCGTTCCCTGTGCCGTTCCCGTGATGGATGTCCCTCCTACTTCGCTCGTGCACCCCATGACCTCGGACTCCCCTCAGACACCTCTGCCCACCGCGCCTCAGGCCTATGAGGCGCCGGCCATCCTCTGGGAGCAGCCCTTCGTGGCGCTGGCGCAGATTTCCCAGTGCCACATCCCCGGCGAATCGGAGTGCATCCCCTGAGCTTCTCGCCGGGAGCCCCGGTGACGGGCGCCAGTCTCTGCCTGCGCATCGCCGGATGGTCGGCAGTGGTGGAAGTTCCCGAGGCGGGTTTGCGAGACTCGCTCGGACGCATGTTCTCCCGGTTCGTGGTCCACAGCGGCGCTTTCGGCGCGGAGGCGGCGCGGCTGAGCGCCGGGCCCCCCGCCGGCCTCCGCTCCGAGCCCTCGCTCCGCTCGCTGCCTCGCGCCTCGCGGCGGGCGGACGGCGCGCTGACGCTGGCGGGTGAGGACTATGACGCGGTGCTTTCCGACGACGGTCGCGAGGCCCGGGTGGTGGGACAGGGGCGCTTCCCCGTGGAGACGGTGCTGAAGGTGATGCTCGCCCGGGCGCTCATGCGGCGTGGCGGGCTGCTGGTCCATGGGGTGGCCGTCGCGCACCATGGCCGCGCCGCGTTGTTCACCGGGCACTCGGGGGCAGGGAAGAGCACGCTCGGGGCGCTCTGGGCAGGGGCGGGAGGCGAGCTGCTATCCGATGAGCTGGTCGCCGTCTGGCCCGAGCCGGGGATGGGGTGGCGGGTGGCTGGGACCCCCTGGAACGTGGGCAGACCCGTGGAGGCCCGGCTGGCTGCCGTGGGGACGCTGGCCTGGGATGCCACCTCTCGATGGGAGCCGCATCCGGCTGGGGACGTGGGGCGGATGCTGCTGGTGAATGCGCTGCTGCCCGAGGCGACCCCGGCGGGCCGCGGCGGGCTGCTCGCCGCGTCCGGGCGGATGCTGACGGAGGTTGCGCCCGTGCGGCTCGTCTTCGCGAGGGATGACTCCGCGGTCGCCGCCGTGCAAGGAATGCTGGGGCATGCGTGAGATGTGGGGCAGGTACCAGGCAAGGGCTGGAGCGGGCGGCCATGCGTGAAGCAAGCGCGGCCCGGCCCGCGTTGACGGTGATTGCCGGGCCCACGGCCTCGGGCAAGACGGCGCTGGCCATCGCGCTGGCCCAGCGGGCCGGCGGGGAGATTGTCAGCGCGGACTCGCAGCAGGTGTACCGGCATTTCGATATCGGGACGGCGAAGCCGTCCCCGGAGGAACTGGCGGCCGTCCCACACCATCTGGTGTCCGCCGTGGACCCGATGGAGCCGTTCTCCGCCGTCGAATATCAGCGGCGCGCGGACGCCATCATCTTGGAGATTGCGGCGCGCGGCCGGCCCGTCTTCGTCGTCGGTGGCACAGGGCTCTACCTGCGGGTGCTTCTACATGGAGTGCTCGAGGCGCCCGGGGCGCTGCCCGCGTTGCGGGAGTCGCTGGAGGCGCTCGCGGCGACAGAGGGACGCGAGGCGGTCCATCGGAAGCTGGCGGAGGTGGATCCCGAGACGGCGGCGAAGCTGCCTCCGCAGGACCTGGTGCGTGTCATCCGCGCGTTGGAGATCCACGCCCAGACGGGCGTCCCCGCGTCGGAGTTCCGCCGGGCCCACGCCTTCGCTCCGGACCGGTATCCCTTCCGGCTCTTCGTCCTGTCTCCGCCACGGGAGGAGCTGTATCGCCTCATCAACGCGCGGACGCGGGCGTTGTTCGCGCATGGGCTCGTGGAGGAGACGCGGACGTTGCTGGCGCGGGGCTACGCGGACGCTGCGCCCATGCGCAGCGTGGGCTATGTGCAGGCGCGCGCCGTCGTGGAAGGCCGGATGACCGAGGACGCGGCCATCCACGACACCGCGCAGGAGACGCGCCGGTATGCCAAGCGTCAGTTGACGTGGTTCCGCAAGGAGCCCGGCGCCGTCTTCCTGTCGCCGCCCTATGAAGACGCGCTCGCGCGGGTAGCCACGCCGCCCGCGTGACCCGCGCCCCCCCCGAACTGGGGTGGGGCGGGCAAGGGACGGAGCGGGGGGGCGGGCGTTGTCGCGCCTCGTCCCAGGGGCCATCTTCGAGGGTGGATGTGCCAGGCCTCGGCTGCGCCCACCTTGGGTGGACATGGTGTGAGGGGGCCTGGCCTCCGTGGTGCTCACTCTTCGGGAGCAGTCGCCATGGCCATCTCCGATGAACGCAGACCGGAAATCCTGACCCCTGACGTGACGCCGCGGGTGAACTCAGCGGCCTGGGGCGGCCCCTTCATCCTGGGGCTCCTGATGACGATCCTGGGCATCGTCGCACTGGGGGCCGCCTTCTTCACGAGCCTGGTGACGGCCATCCTGTTCGGTGCCTTCCTGGCCGGGGCAGGCATCATGGAGATCATCTCCGCCTTCCGCACGCGCAAGTCAGGCGGACCGTTCTGGCTGTATCTGCTCAGCGGTATCCTCTCCATCGTCGTCGGCCTCTTCGTCCTCGTCTACCCGGCCGCCGGCCTGGGCGCGATGACACTGCTGCTGGCGGGCTACTTCTTCGCCAGCGGGCTCTTCCACGCGATCACCTCGGTGATGGACCGCTATTCCCGGTGGGGCTGGGACTTCCTCTACGGTGCCGTGTCCATCGTCCTGGGCATCATCGTCATGAGGCAGTGGCCCATCTCCGCCGTGTGGCTGGTGGGCACGCTCGTGGGAATCAGCATCTTCTTCCGCGGCATCGCGCTGATGGCAGGGGCGCTCACCGTGCGGCGCGTGCTTCGCTCTGGTGGGCCGACGACGCCCGCCTCCATCCCGAGGTAATTGGCTGGCAGGCGCCCGCGCCGCGCCTCTCGCGTGCGACGGCGCTTGCCAGGGTCCGCTTCCGGACCCACGCGTCCTACGACCGTTTCAGGGAAGGGCGGAAGCTGGGGGGTGGCATCGTCAACGGGACGCGCAACGTGGCCCGTGTGCCTCCTCCGGCGTCTTCCTCTGCTCTATGCCACTGCCATCGCAGCGCGCATGAGCTGGGGATCGTTGTCTCCGTACTCTGTCGCACGACGAGGCCCATGCCGTGCTGCGCAGCCAGCACGTGCCGTTCGCGCGTCGCAGAGATGTCCGCGGGGACCGACGAGGGGCGGTAGCGAGACTGCGACCAGAACGTCCAACTGCTCATCAGCTACCTCAAGGCGCTGATGTCCGGCGACGCGCGGCGCCCATCCCCCCAGCAATCAGGATGCGTAGCGATCCGCGGCCGCTTCCCGCGCGTCGCCAGAAGGCGGCGTCGTGGAAGTGGAGGCCAGCTCGGAGGAGCGGGGGACGCGCCCGGAGAGGAGTCGCAGCAGCCGTTCCGGGTCCACGGGCTTGGGCAGGAAGGCCTCCGCCCCGGCATCCAGGGCGCGCTGCCGGACATGGGGCCGGTTGAGCCCGCTCATCACGAGCACGCGGGTCCCCCGGGTCAGGGGGTGCTGCTTCAGGCCTTCGGCCAGCCGCAGGCCGTCCACCCAATGCAGCACCACGTCCAGGAGGATGGCGGTGGGCTGCCGCCGGGCGACGGCGCAGAAGAGGGCGAGCTCGTCGGCGAAGGACACCACCTTCGCGCCCGTGCTCTCCAGCAGCGCCGTCAGCGCGTCGCGAGCGTCCGGGTCGTCATCCACCACGTAGTACAGGTCCGGCTCCAGCTCGGGGACCAGCGTGGGCACGGGCTCCATGGTGGTGCGGAGCCAGGTGCCCAGCAGCTCCCGCAGGCCGGCCCACCGCGCGGCGCCCAGGAGCGCCATGGGCGTGGGGGCGTTCAAGCCCAGGACGCCGCCGCCGAGGCAGCCCCCCAGCGTTCGCCGCGACCGGGCCCTGGCAAAGGCGCCAGGGGCCCGGGGGCCCGCCCGGCGCAGCCAGGGGATGGCGCGGGCGCCGACGGCCGCGTCCTCCAGTAACTCGCCCAGGCCCTCGCGCACGTAGCGGCGCTCCAGCGTCCCGGCCTCCAGCCCGCCATCGAGCAGCGCCACCGCGGCGCGGCTGCACGAGGCCAGCGTCTCCGACAGCCCCACCTGGAGCGGGTGGCCGAAGGCCGCGGGGCCCACCGCGAGCTGCCCCGGGGCGACCAATGTCCGGCCGGGGCCGTAGGGCAGGCGCGTGGTCTCCAGCGCGCTCAGCTCGAAGCCTTCCTCCACCAGCCCATCGCGTGCCGCCATCATCAGCGCCTGGCACAGGTCCGCAGGCGTCACGGCCGGCCCGAAGGCCAGCGCGTATACGGAGCTGGCGCCGGGCAGCAGGAACAGGGCGTCCACGGAGGGAAGGGGCGCAATCCAGAGCCGGGCCACCGGGGCCAGCTCCAGCCGGGGCATGGCGTGGCGCAGCCTCGCCTGGACCGCCGCCACGGTGGGGGCGGGGCGGAAGCCCCTGAAGAAGGCGTCCCCCATGAGCGGCCCCGCGCCCGAGGCCAGCGCCACCGCGTGGAAGCGGTCGCCGCTGCCCTGGGCGCGTACCACCAGCGAGCCGCAGCCGCGCACGGAAGCGGGGGCGTCCGGCGCGGGCGCCTGACGCTCCACACGCTCCACGCGGCGGGGGAGAAAGCGGGCGCCCTGCGCGCTGGCGGAGGTGGCGAGCACGTCCCGCACCTGCTCCAGCCCGCCCATTCCCTGGGGCCAGCCGTCCACCACCCACAGTCCGCCGGGCGGTGAGGACAGCAGCTCGCGGCGCCCTTCGGCGATGACCTCCACGCCGCGCAGCTCGTGGGTGCGCCACTCCGCGGGGATGCGGCAGCCCAGCGCGGCCAGACGGGAGCGGCACTCCGGCGTCAGCACGGCCGGCGGGGCGGTGCGCCTCGCTTCCCCGCCTGAGTACACGCGGACGTCCAGCGCGAGGCCTCGCGCGCGTCCGTTGAAAAGGAGTGAGGCGGCAAGCCCTGCTCCGGCAATGCCGCCTCCCACCACCGCTACTCTCGAACCTGTCGCCAGTCTGTTGCCCAGCATCATTCCGCGCCCTCGCTGATGCCCCGCCGTTCCCTGCCTCGCCGTGCCCCGTTCAGTGTCGCTGCGCGGGAGGGGAACTCGCGGGGCGGCCGAACACGACCACCCGATCCCGTCCCGCACGCTTCGCTTCGTAGAGGGCCGCGTCCGCCGCCTTCATCAGCGACTGCGTGTCCTCCCTTGGCCCTTCGAAGGTATGGTCGGCGATGCCCACGCTCACGCTCAGGCCGAAGGGGGCGGGGCGGCCATCGCTCTTCTGCACGCCGACGGCGCGCAGCCCGGCGCGGATGCGCTCGGCGAAGACGGCCGCTTCCACCGAGGTCTGGTGCGGCAGCAGCGCGACGAACTCGTCTCCGCCGAAGCGGGCCGCGAAGTCGGACTCGCGCAGCTCGTTCTTCAGCTGGGCCGCCAGCGCCAGGATGGCCCGGTTGCCCACATCATGCCCCATGCCGTCGTTGATGGCCTTGAGGTGGTCCAGGTCGATGACGACGACGCTCAGCGGGTACTCGTAGCGCTGGGCACGGCGGAACTCCTCTTCCAGCCGGATGGTCAGCGCCCGGTAGTTGGCCAGCCCGGTGAGGCCGTCGGTCTGCGCGAGGACCTGGAGCCGGCGCTGCTGCTCGCTCTGGCGCAGCGCCCGGTCGATGCGCGCCAGCAGCTCCCGCGCGCTGGCGGGCTTGTGGATGAAGTCCACCGCGCCCATCTCCAGGCAGCGCTCCAGCGTGGCTTCGTCCGCGTCGCCCGTCAGGAAGATGACGGGCACGGCCTCCGTGCGGGACTCGCGCTGGAGCAGCTCCAGCACCGCGAGCCCGTCCCCGCCAGGGAGGAAGCGGTCGAGGAGGATGAGGTCCGGATGGTGCTCGCGCGCCAGCTCCAGGCCAACGTCCGAATCCGGTGCCGCGAGCACGTCGAAGCGGGCGGCGAGCAGGTCCACGAGGCTCTCGCGGACCCCTGTGTCATCCTCGATGATGAGGAGTAGGGACCGCCCAGAGGTCCGGCCGCGCCGTTCCATGAACCACTCCGCTTCGCTCGGCTGCTGCGAAATGACAGGCCGAAAGTCTCGGGTGCCACGCCCTTCCGTGTGCTCCCAACGCCCTTGCGCCCCACGCGCATCCGCCGCCGCCCGGTCCTGCAAGCACACCCCAATGCCCACAACCTTCACCCGAGACCTCCGGCTGCCAAGCCTGTCAGGCTGCGCGTGACGGGGCCTCTCCCCGTCCGCCGCGCGTACGGGAAAGGAGCAAGCAGCATGCCCTCCGGTGGGGAAGGGCAGTCAGAGTGTTTCCGGGCGGTTGCGCACCCTCTGCGTCGCCCTGTTGTACAGGGTCGGAAGACGTTGCAGCGCGCCGAGGGGCGAAGCGGTAGATATTCCCGTGCGCGGGCCGACGCTGGGGGCCGCGCGTCCGGGGATTAGCGTCGGGTGCTGAACTGCATGCGGCGGCCTCCCATGGGCGGCATGACCGGCGGCGGCGCCTCCAGGCCAAACTGCCACCACATGGGCTCGTAGGGCTTCATCTTCAGCCGCTTGTCGTTCTGCAGCTGGGCGAGGCTGCCCTTAAGCTTCTCGTCCTTGGGGTTCTGCTCCACGCCCCGGGCCAGCACGCGCAGGGCGCCATCCTTGTCCTTGTTCTGGAGCAGACACCAGGCATAGGCCGCCCAGACGATGGACTCCTTCTTCCCGCTCTTGGCGGCGGCCTCGAACGCCTTCTTCATGGCGTCGAAGTCCTTGCGCTGGAAGTACAGGGCGCCCTCCATGGCCTTGGCCATGTAGTTGCGGGAGCTGCCCTTGTCGAAGGCCGTCCGAGCACCTTCATGGTCCTTCACCATGTACTTCAGCATCCCAATCTGGGAGTGAAGCTCGGGGCCGACCAGGAACTGCCACTTGTCGTAGACCAGCCCCTGCTCCAGCGTCTTCACCGCCCGGTCCACGCGCGCCTGGGCGTCCTTCTGGCTGGTGGGCTGGGACTGGAGGTCCTTCTGGACCACCGTCATCAGGGCCTGGACCCGGCTGGCCACCCGGCGGGCGAGCACGATGTAGGCACCGACGAGGGCCAGGATTCCGGGGACGAGCCCGGCCCAGATGGAGAAGCCGGCCACCTTCACGAGGAGCGCGACGGCGATTCCCACACCGAGGGAGATGAGAAGGTTGTACATGGGGGGCCCCTCTTAGCGATGTGCGTGCGGCACCGCAATCTTCGGATGCACTTGGTGCCAACTCGCGGTATACGTCTGCCCGTCGCGACAGCAGGGGGCCCTCTGTCGAAATTGGTAGACGAGGCGGACTCAAAATCCGCTGCGGCTGACCCCGCGTCCCGGTTCGAGTCCGGGGAGGGCCATCATCCGAAGGGCAGGACCGGCGAGGTGGTCTTCCGCTGGAAGCGCCCGGTCCTGATGATGAGGACAGGCTCCAGCAGGTAGGGGCGGCGGAGGTTCCCCGATAATGAGGGTGTTGCTGGTCGAGGACGACGCAAGCCTTCGGGAAGGCATGGGCGAGCTCATCTCCGAGCTGGTGGAGGTCCATGCGGTCAGTACCGCGGAGGAGGCCGTCGCGGCCATCGAGGCCGAGCGCTTCGCCCTGGTCATCACCGACCTGCGCATCGCGGGTGGAGAGCTGGGAGGGCGCAACGTCGTGGAGGCCGCCCGGAAGCACCAGCAGGCGGTGGCCATGGTCAGCGCGGCGACGTCGGACGAGGTCGTCCAGGCGCTCCAGCCCCAGGTGGCGGACGCCATCCTCCTCAAGCCCTTTCAGATTGACGACATCGTCGCCCTGGTGGAGCGCTTCCTCTCGCTGCGGCGGGAGGTGGAGCGGCGGGCCCTCCAAGATCCGCGGCCGGAAGAGGAGGCCTGGGCGCCCGAGGCACCTGGCGTGCGGGTAGCGCCTGCGTCCGTGCCGGAGGCCACCTGGGTGGCCGTGGCGCCCGGCGGTGATTTCCACTGGACGTTTCACGCCGCGGCCGGTGGTGAAGGGGTGTGGGTGGTCGAGGGCGCGCTCGAGGTGGACGGCGTGTCACACCCCGCGCCCGGGTACTTCTTCCTGGGGGCCGGGCAGGCGCCCCAGGTGCGCAGCGCCGCGGGGGGGCTGGCCGTCACCATGGGACTGAAAGGGCAGGGCTGAGGCACGTGGATTCCGTCTGGCCCGTAGCACCCGTGGACCCGGAGCGCCTGGGTCGTCCATCCCGGCGTGGCGCGACGGCGGCGATCGAGGCGCACGTCGCGGTGCTCCGCGGCGAGCCCCTGAAGGCCGCGCTCGCCAACGCCCTGCGCGAGGCCCAGGGCCTGGGTGGGCAGGAGCGGCGCTTCACCGCCATGGCTGTCCGCGAGCTGTCCCGCCACCAGCGCTTGCTGGACCTGGCGGCCCGGTTGCTGGGCCACTCCATGGGCAAGGTGGGGCTGACCGAGGACCAGGCGTTGGTCCGCTATGCCCTCTGGCGCCGCATCTTCTGTGGTGAGGGCTGGCAGCGCATCGGACCCGAGGTGCGCCTGCCGGGGCCGGTGCGTCCTCGCACCATCAAGGACGACCTGATCCAGCGCGTGGTGGAGCTGCCGCTGCCGGAGGCGCCAGTCCCGGAGTCCCAGGCCGAGCGGCTGGCCGTGCGCTACTCCTTCCCCAACTGGCTGGTGCAGCGCCTGGCGCAGGTGTACCCGGCCGAGGTGCTGGAGGGGCTGCTGGCGTCGCTCGACGAGGAGCCGTCGCTGCACTTCCGCGTGCGGCCCCCGGGGACACGGGACGCGGTGCTCGCGGCGTTGAAGGAGGAGGGCGTCAATGCCGAGCCGGTGGCCGCGGCCCCGGACGCGGTGCGGGTGACGGACGCCAGCCACCGCATCTTCGAGACGCGCGTCATGAAGAGCGGCCGGCTCCAGGTGCAGGACGTGGGCAGCCAGCTCATCTCGGAGATGTGCCGTCCACCAGGGGGCTCGCTGGCGGGCTTCACCGTGGCGGACGTGTGCGCGGGCGCCGGTGGCAAGACGCTGGCGCTGGCGGACTTCGTCGGGCCCACGGGCAAGGTGCTGGCCGGGGACCGCTCACGGCGGCGGCTGGCCGAGGCGCGCGAGCGCGTGCGCCACTTCTCCCTGCGGCAGGTGGCCTTCCCCCATCCGCTGCCGCTGTCCGACGCGGATGTCCTCCTCGTGGATGCGCCGTGCAGCGGGACGGGGTCGCTGGCCCGTGAGCCGGATCAGAAGTGGAAGCTCACCGCGCAGGAGATCGCCCGCTACCAGGCCACGCAGACGGAGCTGCTCGACGCGGTTTCACGCCAGGCGAAGCCGGGCGCGCTCATCGTCTATGCCACCTGCTCGGTGATGCCCGAGGAGGGCGAGGCGGTGGTCGAGGAGTTCCTCGCGAAGCATCCGGACTTCACGCTGGAGCCTGTCGCGGACGTACTCGGCGCGGAGCGTGCCGCGCTGGCCGCGCAGGGGCCGTACCTCAAGGCGCTGCCTCCCCAGGTCCCGGGCGGAGGTTTCTTCGCGGCCCGGCTGCGGAGGACGGGGGCGGGGCCGGGTTGACAGGCTCCGAGAGCGCACGCTACGCAATCGTTGATTCCTCAAGGAGTGTGACTGACTTGGCGGCCGACTCGAAGCAGTCCGAGGTGGTGAATCAGATCAAGGAAGCCTTCCAGGCAGCCGAGGCCCGGCTGGCCCAGCTCCGCGAGGCCGTGGAGCGCAACACGGACCTGGCCCGGGCGAATGCCAGGACCACCGTGCTGAAGGATCAAAAGGAGAAGGCGCTCAAGGAACTGGGCGAGGCCGTCTGGCGTCAGGTGCAGAAGGGCCGGCTGGAGCTGCCCTCGGGATTCGCGGCGGCGCTCAAGGCCGTCGAGGCCGCGGAGCAGGCGGCCGAGGCCCACGCGCGCGAGCTCACCGACATCCTTCAGGAAGGGGAGGCAGTGGCGGCGCGGTTGAAGGAGCAAAAAAACGCACAAAGGCCTCAAACAGTTCTGGTGCCTGGGGCGAAGAAGCGGTAGAAGGCACCCACTTCGTCGGTCGGGCCGCTCCCCACAGCGGCTCAGCAGCAAAGAAGGGGCTATAGCTCAGCTGGGAGAGCGCTTGAATGGCATTCAAGAGGTCACCGGTTCGATCCCGGTTAGCTCCACTCTGAAATAGAAGGCCCGCCAGAGAAATCTGGCGGGCCTTTTTGTTTTCCGGCGCTGGAGGTTCGCGCGCCGCGCACGAAAAAGGCCCGCCAGCGGGGCGCTGACGGGCCTGCGGACTTCGAGGGGGCGCAGGTTGGCTACGCCGCCTTGCCGGCGAAGATGGCCATCACGTCCTTGAGGAGCTTGATGGACTCCTCGTGCGGACGCTGGAAGGCGTTGCGGCCCATGATGGAGCCGAAGCCGCCGCCGGCGTTGATCTGCTTGATCTCCTCCAGGAGCGCGTCGGTGCCCTTGGCCTCGCCGCCGGAGAAGATGACGATGCGCTTGCCGTTGAAGGCGGAGCGGACGACCTCGCGCACGCGGTCCGCCATCGTCTTGGTGGTGATGCCGGCCTTCTCGAAGGCCTTCTTCGCCTCGGCCTGCTCGATGTGGTCCTGCGGCGGCTTCACCTTGATGATGTGGGCGCCGAGCTGGGCGGCGATCTGCGCCGCGTACGCCACCACGTCGATGCCCGTCTCACCCTCCTTGGACAGGTTTCCGCGGGGGTAGGCCCAGAGGACGGTGGGCAGGCCGTAGCACTTGGCCTCGGCGATGATCTCCCGGAGCGCCTCGTACTGCTCGTTGCGCGCGCCGGAGCCCGGATAGATGGTGTAGCCCACGGCGGTGCAGCCCAGGCGGACGGCGTCCTTCACGGTGCTCGTCACCGCGGAGAGGGGGTTGGGCACCTTCGCCAGGCTGTCGGAGTTGTTGACCTTGAGGATGAGGGGAATCTCACCCGCGTACCTGCCAGCGACGGCCTCCAGGAAGCCCAGGGGCGCCGCGTAGGCGTTGCAGCCGGACTCGATGGCCAGCTTGATGTGGTAGTCGGGGTCATATCCCGCGGGGTTCGGTCCGAAGGAGCGGGCCGGGCCGTGCTCGAAGCCCTGGTCCACCGGGAGGATGACGAGCTTTCCCGTGCCGGCGAGCGTACCGGTGTTCAGCAACCGGGCGAGGTTGGTCAGCGTACCGGGGTTGTCGGACGGGTACCACGACAGGATCTGCTTGACGCGATCGGTATTGGGCATGTGTGGGGATCCTCTATCTCGGGAACAGGAGCCGCAATCTGCTGCATGCGTCACGTCCTACCAACTCCTTTTCGCGCGCGAGTGTCACGGGTTCCACGACAGCGCGGGGCCGCCGGGCCCTCCGCTCGGACGGCGCGGAGGCGGCGGACGCTGGAAATGGGACGAACAACACCGGTGACGGCCCGTCGCTGAACGGACATGCTGCGCCGCCGATGGGTTCTCGGCTATGGGGAGCGCCTCAAGGCGGGTCGATGCGCAGACACCTGGATCATGGCGTGACAATGGCGCTGGTGCTCGCGGCGGGGGTTGCCGGAGCCCAGCTCACCCCTGGCTCGGTGGGGACGGGGAGCAGTCCGTCCACCGGGGCCGGGACTGCGCCCGGACCTTCCGTGCCCACGCCCGGCGAGCCGTCCGCCCCGGCGCCGACGGACCTGGGGACGCCGGGCGCTGATGTCCCCACGGCCGCCCCGGGGACGGGCACACCGGGCGCGGTGCGCCCCACGCCTCGCGTGGGCACCGGCGGGCCGGATCTGCCACCGAGTCCGCCGACCGTCGCTCCCAGCTCGATCGAGCAGACGCCGGAGGCCGCCCCTGGCGGTGGCCAGGCCGTCTCACCCGCGCCCGCCCAGGAGCCGGCGGCCGAGGCGGAGCGGGTGAAGGAGGAGGTGCCCGAGGCGGCCGACTCCGAGGAGAAGCCCGCGCGCCGCGCGCCGCTCACCCTGGCGCAGTTGGTGGCGCGGGCGCGCGAGTCCGATTCCCGGGTGGAGGAGGCGAGCGCGGAGCTGCGCAAGTTCCAGGCGCTCTACCAGCAGGCGCGGTGGGCGTGGTTCCCCAAGTTCGAGATCACGGTGGGGGCGGGCGGCCCCATCCCCGAGGCCCGCAACAACGGCCTGGGCGGGCCGCCGACGACGGAGGCCTCCTACGAGGGAGACCTGAACTTCGGCCGCGTCGGCGTGACGGTGTTCTCCACCGGCAACGCCGTGCTGCCGCTGTACACGTTCGGCAAGCTGACGGCGCTGGAGAAGGCGGGCGCGCAGGGGCCGGTGCTGGGGGCCGCGCTGCGTGAGCGCGTGCGCAACGAGGTCGGCTTCCAGGCCGCGCAGGCGTACTTCGGCTACCAGCTCGCGCGGAACGGGCTCCAGCAGATTGAAGAAGTGTCGAAGCGGCTCGAGGACGCCGCCCAGCGCATCGAACGGCTGCTGAAGGAGGACTCGCCCCAGGTGTCCACCGTGGACACGTACAAGGTGCGCTTCTTCCGGCAACTGGTGGAGGCCCGCAAGGCGGAGGCGCTGCAGGGGCGGCAACTGGCGCTCGCCGCCATCGGGCTGCTGGCCAACGTGGGGCCCGGCGACGTCGTGACGGTGGTGGACGAGGATCTGGAGCTCGACGAGGACCTGCCCGTGCCCAGCCTGGAGCAGGCGCTGGCGCGCGCGGAGCAGTACCGGCCGGAGCTCACCGCCGTCACCGCGGGCATCATCGCCCGCGAGCAGGAGGTCCTCATCCGCGAGCGCAGCTACTACCCGGACCTGGGGTTGGCCGGCTTCTATGACGTGCGCTTCACCAGCAGCGCCACGCGGCAGCGCAGCCCCTTCGCGTTCGACCCGTACAATGACCGCACTGCGGGGCTGGGGCTGGTGGTTCGGGGGACGTTCGACATCCCCATCAAGGACGCCCAGCTCGAGCAGGCCCGCGCGGAGCTCGACAAGCTGCGCGCGCAGGAGAAGCAGATCCGCGCGGGCATCCGGTTGGAGGTCGCCAAGGCGCATGGCGAGCTGGTCGCCGCCTGGAGCCGCGCTCGGGCGCTGGGCGAGGCCGAGCGGAGCGCGCGCCGCTGGGTGACGGCTGCCTTCACCGCATTCGACCTGGGGACCGGTGACACGCGCGATCTGGTGGACGCGTTCACGGCCTATGCCCAGGCTTCTGGTGACAAAGGCAAGAGCTGGCACGATGTCCGGGTGGGAATGGCCGCCCTCGCACGCGTCACCGGGGTCCCCCTGGCTCCGGGTGAATAACCTGGCGCACAACGCTGTCTTCCTTTCCGTCCTTTCACTCGGAGCCAAATGAATGATTGCTTCCCTGCTTGCCGCCACCTTGCTCGCCGCCGCGCCGGGCCCTCTTTCGGTCGTCAAATCCGGGAACGCGGACGTGCAGAAGGCCGCCAACGCGCCGGGCGCCACGGCGCAGTCGCTGGCCACCGTCGTGGAGAAGTTCGTGGACTTCGAGGAGCTGGCCAAGCGCGCCCTGGGTGACAAGACCTGGGCCGACCTCAAGCCCGCCCAGCGCAAGGAGTTCACCGAGACGATGACGGGGCTGCTGCGCGCGTCCTACGCCCAGAAGGCCCTGGGGCAGGCCCAGGCCGAGGTGAAGTACGGTGAGGAGGGCATCGATGGCAACGAGGCCTCGGTGGGCACCACCGTCACCGTGAAGAAGAGCTCCGTGCCGGTGGAGTACCGCCTGTACCGGGCGACGGCGAACAGCCCCTGGCGGATCTACGACGTCATCACGGACGAGGTGTCCCTGGTCGACACGTACAAGGGCCAGTTCCGCAAGCTGCTCGCAGACAAGGGCTTCGACGGTCTGCTCACCACGCTGAAGAGCAAGCGGGCGCAGCTGGAGAAGGAGAACGTCTCCACGGCGCAGAAGAGCGAGGGGCAGTCCGCCGCGCAGTAGCAACCACGCCCGGACGCCGGCTCCCTCACCGAGGCCGGGGCACCCGCAAGGGGCCTCGGCCTTCGTGTTTTCAGCGGCCGCCCGCCTCGCGGTAGGCGGCCAGCGTGCCCGCGAGCCCCTGGGCCAGCGGAATGGTGGGCAGGAAGCCCAGCTCCCGGCTGGCGCGCTCGGTGGAGCATGTCCAGGCAGGGCACGTCATCTCCCGCACCTTGTCCCGGTTGAGGATGGGGATGGTGCCCCGCAGCCGGGCCACGGCCTCGGAGCCGAGCCCCACCACGTAGCTGACTGTCTGCGGCACCGGCAGCACCGCGGGGCGGCCCTTGCCCAGCGCGCCCGCCATGGCCGCGCAGACGTCCTCCCACGAGTGCTCCACGCCGTCGGACACGGTGTAGACGCCGCGCGCCACGTCGTCCCGGGACACGGTGGGGCCGCGCTCGGTCGCCGCGAGCAGGGCGGTGCACAGGTCGTCCACGTGGATGAGCGAGTAGCGCTTGGGCCCGAAGCCGCTCTTCAGCGCCAGTCCCAGCTTCGCCATGGGCAGCAGCGAGGGGACGAACTCCACGTCTCCCGGCCCGTAGACGATGGGCGGCCGGACGATGACGGAAGGCACCTTGTCCGCCAGCTCGCGCACGGCCTGCTCACCGCCCAGCTTGCTGCGGCCGTAGATGGACACGGGCGCGGGCGGGTCTTCCTCGCGGCGGGGCCGGTCCGGCGTGGACGGTCCGGCGGCGGCCAGCGACGAGCAGTACACCAGCCGGGGCGGGTGGGGCAGGGCGGCCATGGCCTCCACCAGCCGGCGGGTGCCGTTCGCGTTGCCCTCGAAGTAGCCAGCGGGCTCGCGCGACTTGGTGACGCCCGCCAGGTGCAGCACGCAGTCCACGTCGCGCACGGCCTCGGCCAGCCCGTCACCGGTGGCGAGGTCCGCCACGACGAAGCGGGCCCCGAGCGACTCCAGGGGGCCTCGGCGCGAGCTGGCGCGCACCATGAGGGTGAGCGTGTCGCCACGCTCCACGATGCGGCGGGCGAGCCGCTGGCCAATGAAGCCGGTGCCTCCGGTGAGCAGGATGCGCAAGGCGGACTCCTCGTGTCGGGCTGGATTCAGAGCGCGCGCTGGTAGACGCGGTACGTCTTGGAGCGCTGGGCGCCCATGGACTCGATGGCGCGGTTGACGAGGTGGTTGTCCTCGAGCGTCCAGGAAATCTCCCCGCCTACGTAGCCGAGCCGCTTCGCGGTGCGCAGGGTGTCCAGGTACAGGATGGCGTCCAGGCCGCGGCGCCGGTAGCCCTCCTTGATGCCGAGGATGATGAGGCGCAGCCGGTTGATGCGCCGGGACGCCAGCGCCAGCTTCACCAGGCCAATGGGCAGGCCGAAGGTGGTGAGCCGCCCGTTGGCCGCGCGGATGGCCTGGTTGGCGTCCGGCACCGTCAGGGAGAAGGCCACCGGCTCACCCTGGACCTCCGCCATGAGCGCCAGCTCTGGCCGGACGACCGTCTTGAGCTCCTTGGCCAGGTGGTCGAACTCCGCGTCGGTGAACGGCACGAAGCCCCAGTTCTTCTCCCACGCCGAGTTGTAGATGTCGCGAATGCGCTTCACCTCGGCGTCCAGGTTCTTCATGTCGACCGGCCGGACGACGACGCCGTCGCGCTGGCGGATCTTCTCCGAGATGCGCACCACCTTCTCTGGCGGCTGCGCGGACGACGACAGCTCGAAGGCGTAGAGGTCCTTGGCCTTCGTCAGGCCGCAGGCCTCCATGAGCGCCACGTAGTAGGGTGGGTTGTGCGGCATCATCACCGCGGGCGGTGAGTCGAAGCCGTCGACCAGCAACCCCCAGTCCTGGTTGGACGAGAAGTTCGCCGGCCCCAGGAGGGTGTCCATGCCCCGCTGGCGCAGCCAGGACGCGGCGGCCTCCAGCAGCGCGCGGGCGATGCCCGCGTCATTCACGCACTCGAAGAGGCCGAAGAAACCCTCCTTCGTGCCGTGAATCTCCATGTGGCGCGGGTTGCGGATGGCCGCGATGCGCCCGACGAGCTCGGTTCCCCGCCGGGCCAGGAACAGCTCCACCTCCCCGTACTCGAAGAAGGGGTTCTTCTTCGGGTCCAGGAAGTCCCTGCGCTCCATCTCCAGCGGCGGAACCCAGTGGGGATCGCTCTTGTAGAGGGCATAGGGGAGGCGGATGAACTGCATCCGCTCCGCCTCGCCCCGGACGGGGGTGACTTGGACGTCCGAGGGCATGTTCGGGAGCGAGGGAGATGGGCGGGACGGCTCGGCGGGGAGGGCCATGGGCAGGTCAGTTCCGGTCGGAGTGGGCGCCGTTGCGCATGAAGAAGTGGGCGCCCTTCTCCAGCAGCAGGCCGGGGAGCTCGCCGCGCTTCTCCCACAGCTTCATCGGCGCCGAGCCCAGCTTGCGCAGGTCCTCCGGCTGGAGGTTGGCCGCGCGCCAGGTGAGCTGCTCCACCGCGTCGAAGAGCCGCCCGGCCACCTCGCGCGACGACATGCGCGACAGCTGGTCCAGGGTGATGCCGCCCTTGTCCGCCAGCAGGCCGGCGGAGCCCGCGGCCCACTTCTCGCTGGCCCGGTTGGCGAGGATGCGGGTGCCGGGGCGGGCGATCTCCACTGGCTCGTACACCGTGGGACGCGTCTCCGGAATCACGTTGAGCTTGCGGCCAATGGTCTCGAAGGTGTCCAGCACCCGGTCGAGCTGCGCGTCGGTGTGCGTGGCCATGTACGAGGTGCGGATGAGCGCGTGGCCCGCCTCCACCGCCGGCGGAATCACCGGGTTGGCGAAGACACCCGCCTCGTGCAGCGCGCGCCAGAAGCGGAAGCACTTCACCTGGTCGCCGATGTGCACCGGCACCACCGGCGTCACCGACACGCCCGTGTCGAAGCCCATGGCGCGGAAGCCGTTGTGCATCTTCTCCGCGATGTCCAGCAGGCGCGCGCGGCGCTCCGGCTCCGCTTCGATGATCTCCAGCGCCTTGAGAGCCGCGGCGATGGAGCCCGGCGTCATGGACGCGGAGAAGATGACCGAGCGCGCCTTGTGGCGGATGTAGTTGATGACCTCGAAGGGGCCCGCCAGCACGCCGCCCAGCGACGCGAAGCTCTTGGAGAAGGTCCCCATGACGAGGTCCGTCTCCTTCTCCAGGCCGAAGTACTCCGACGTCCCCCGGCCCAGGGTGCCCAGCACGCCCATGGAGTGGGCGTCATCCGTCATCACCCGCGCGTTGTAGTGCTTCGCCAGCTCCACGATGCGGGGCAGGTTGCAGATGTCGCCTTCCATGGAGAAGACGCCGTCGGTGACGATGATCTTGCCCGCGTCCGGATCCGCCTGGGACAGCAGCTGCTCCAGGTGGTCCATGTCGTTGTGGCGGAACTTGCGCTCGGTGGCGAAGGACAGGCGGATGCCGTCCACCAGCGACGCGTGGTTCTGCCGGTCGCTGAAGACGATGTCGTGCCGGCCCAGGATGGAGGCCAGCGCCAGGTTCGTCTGGAAGCCGGTGGAGATGACGATGGCGGCCTCGCGGTTGAGGAACTTCGCCAGCCGCGCCTCCAGCTCCTCGTGCAGCGCCAGCGTGCCGTTGAGCAGGCGGGAGCCAGAGCTGGTGGTGCCGAACTTCTCCGTCGCCTTGATGGCGGCTTCCTTCACGCGCGCATCGGCGGACAGGCCCAGGTAGTTGTTGGACCCGACCATGATGACGCGCTTGCCTTCGATCTCCACCTCGGTGGCGCCGTGCGACGCTTCGATGGCGCGGAAGTACGGGTAGAGACCCGTGGCCTTCGCGATACGGTAGTCCTTCCAGTTACGGCACTTGTCGAAGACGTCGCTCATGGGTGATCGGTCTTTCTCTCGGCTGCGTCTGGAGGCTTGGACCGGCCCGGGAGCCTGGGGCTCTCCTAGTCGCGACTGTCCCGATGCAAGAAGTCGTTTCGAGAAAGCCTGCGTCCGGCGGCCTCCCACGGGGGACGCGGGGGCGTGAATAAAGAGGGAGAGCGGCAGTGTCAAGGCAAGCCCGGCACTGTTCATCCCTCGCACGCGGCCCGCTTCCGGGCGTGGCTTGACAGCACTGCGACTTTGGTGGCACCCCGCCGTCGCACACTTGGTGTTCTCCGGCCAATATAGGTGAATGAAGTGTGCATCTGGCTGCACACCTGCTGCCCGGGTTCCTGCCCTGGAAGCCTTCAGATTTGCCCGCTGTTCAAGGGAGCCATTGTCTGGCCGGGAAATTGCTCGCCAGCAGGAACCCGAGGAGTTGACGTTGGCCAGGTCTCAGCGCAAGCGGTGGTTCGACGGTTTCATCGACGCGGCGGTCTCGCGCCCATGGCAGGTGCTCCTTGTCTTCGCGTTGCTGACGCTCGGCGGTATGGCGCTGTCGTCGCAGTTGGAGTTCCGGGGGTCGTTCGTGGAGCTGCTCCCCCAGGGCTCCCGCGAAGTGCAGGACCTGACACGGGTGTCAGAGAAGGCGGGCGGGGACGGGTACCTGGTCCTGGTCGCCACCGGGGACTCGCTGGCTCGCCTGGAGGCCTACGCGAGCGAGCTTCAGACCCGGCTGGAGGCCCTGCCGGAGGTCCGCTACGTCGAGCACCGCTATGACGTGGGCTTCTTCCGGCAAAATGCGCTGCTCCTGATGCCCGTCGAGAAGCTCGCCGCGCTGCGGCAGGACGTGGAGGCGCGCGTGCAGTACGAGCGCGAGCGCGCCAACCCCTTCTTCGTCGACCTGGGGGCCTCGCCCGAGCCGCTCGACTTCGACGCCATCGCGAAGAAGTACGCGCCGGACGCGCCCGTGCGGGAGACGCTGGCCAGCGTGGACGGCACCGAGGTCTACCTGATGATCAAGCCGTCGGGGATGGCGGGGGACCTCGACTTCGCGCGGCGCTTCGTGGACATGGCCATGGACACCGGGCGCGCGCTGGCGGCGGAGCGCTATCCCAGCGTGACGCTCCAGGCCACGGGCAACTTCCAGAGCCGAATCGAAGAGGACGCGGTGATGCGCAACGACCTGTCGCGCGCCGGCACCCTGTCCGCGCTCATCGCCGTGGGCCTCATCCTGCTCGCGACGCGGCGCGTCTCCGCGCTGGCCGTGGTGGGCATCCCCGTCATGGTGGGCGTGGTGCTGACGTTCGCCTTCGCGCAGGTCGCCATCGGTCACCTCAACGTGGTCACCGGCTTCCTCGTCGCCATCCTGATTGGCCTGGGAATCGAGTACGGCGTCCACCTCTGCATGCGCTACTGGGAGGAGCGGCGCACGCATTCCGCGCGGGAGTCCCTGGCGACGGCGGTGCGGGGCACGTTCAGCGGCGCGATGACGTCCGCGCTGACGAACGCCGCGGCCTTCTTCGTGCTCCTGCTGGCGCAGTTCCAGGCCTTCAACCAGTTCGGCCTGCTGGCGGGCCTGGGCGTGCTGCTGGCGGTGCTCGCGGCGTACGCGATGGGCCCGTCGCTGCTGGCCATCTCGGAGCGGCTGCGGCCCGCGCGCGCCGCCGCGCAAGAGCAGGCCGCCGCGTCCGGCGAGTCCCGGCCGGAGCGGGAGTGGCGCCGCTGGCCCACGGGGGCCATCGTCGCGCTCGCCCTGTCGGTGGTGGGCTTCGCCGCGTACTCCGTCTCCGTGGCCCCGCGGCTGGGCTTCGAGACGGACATGCGCAAGCTCAAGGGCGAGTCGCCGTCGTCGCGCCTGGACGACCATGTCACCGAGCAGCTCGGTCAGCCGCTCAACCCGGCCATCATCCTGGTGGACGACGTGGCCCAGGCGGCGCAGGTGGAGGCCGTCATCGCCGAGGTGAAGCAGCGCCACGGCGCGGACTCGGCGCTGCTCGGCTCCGCCTCCCTCAATGACCTGTTGCCCAAGGAGGTGGCGCGCCGGGACGTGGAGCTCGCCGGCCTGCGCGAGGTGTTCCGGAGCCTGGAGGCGATGTCGCCCGACCTGGGCGGGGATGCCCAGCTCCAGGAGTTCCGCCGGATGTTGGACGCGAAGCCGTATGGGCTGGACGCGCTGCCCACGGAGGTCCGGCGCCGCTTCGAGGCCACGGACGGGAAGGGCACCTTCCTGCTGCTGTTCCCGTCGGTGTCCAACTCGGACACGGAGGAGCTGCGGCGCTGGGCCTCGCAGATCGACGAGGTGGTGGAGGGCGTGGAGGCGCGCGGCGTCGAGCTCGCCGTACTGGACAGCAATCGCATCGCCGCCCGCATCTTCGCGCTGGTGCGCGCGGACGGGCCGCTCATCCTGTGGTCCGCGGCGGTGGTGGTGTTCCTGGTCATCCTCGTGAGCCTGCGCAGCCTCAAGCGCACGCTGCTCGTCACAGGTCCGCTCTATCTGGGCATGACGTGCCTGGCGGGCGGCATGTACCTCTTCGACGTCCAGCTCAACTTCATCAACGCCGTCGTCCTGCCCAACCTGCTGGCCATCGCCGTGGACAACTCGGTGCACCTCTTCCACCGGTACGAGGAGGAAGGGCCCGGCTCCCTTGGCAAGGTGGTGCGCCACACCGGTCTGGCGGCCGTGGTGGCCACCCTGTCGAACGCGGCCGGCTACGGCGCGCTGCTGGTCGCCAACCACCAGGGGTTGCGCAGTATTGGTCAGATTGCGCTCCTGGGCGTCATGTGCACCTTTCTGGGGACCACAATCTTCTTCCCCGCGTTGCTCGCCCTGCTGGAGCGGTGGAGGGGGCGCGGGGGGACGGGGAAGGGTTCGGTCGTCCAGAGCCTCGAACTCGGCGAGTCCGTTGCGGAGCGCGCGCCGCCGGGGGAGCGTAAGTCTGCGTGAGTGCCCGGGTTTCCCAAAGTGTCGGTGATTCGGTCGCCATGAGCCGTCCTCCCGGGGTTTGTGTCCAGCTCACCCCGGTGGACCTCATCATCGTGGTGTCGTGCGCGCTGGCGTCGTTGCTCCTCCTGGGGCCGGGCCACTGGACACGGGGGGCGCTGCGTTGCGCCGGGCTGTTCGCCCTGGTGGGCGTGGGGCCGCTCGTGCTGCGCACGCTGGCCGCGTCGTTTCCCGGGAAGCGGTGGCTGCACCTCATCGCGGACTGGTGGCTGCTGCCCACGGCCGTGCTGACACACGGCTGGCTGTCTCCCGTGGTGGACACCGTCAATCCGCTCCTCAAGGACGCGCAGCTGGTGGCGGCCGACCAGCGGCTCTTCGGCATGCAGGCTGCGGTGGAGCTGGCGCGCGTCATCCCGCCCTGGCTCAACGACGTCCTGCTCGTCTGCTACTACGGGCACTTCATCTGGGCGCTGGTGTTGGGCCTGGTGCTCTACCGCCGCCAGAGCGGCGTGGAATATGGCGAGTACCTCACCGCCCTGGGGCTGCTCTTCTTCCTCAACTACGCGGCCTACGCGGTGGTGCCCGCGGTGGGGCCCCGGTATTTCCTCATCGACGCGTTCGATGGCCCGCTGCGGGGCACGCTGACGCCGCTGCTGGACTCGCTGATGCGCAAGCCGCTGTATGCGAGGGACTGCTTCCCATCCGGCCACACCGGCGCCACGCTGCTGGTGCTCTATTACGCGTGGCGGTTCGCCCGCGGCATCTTCTGGGTGATGTTGCTGCCGGGGCTCGGGTTGATCGCCGCCACGCTGACCGGGCGCTTCCACTACGCCACGGACCTGCTCTGCGCGGTCCCCCTGGTCATGGTGGTGACGGGGCTGGCCCTGGGAATCTGCCGCGCGGCCCGGCAGCGCGAGGTGGTGAAGGACGCGCGCTCCGTCCCGGTGGACGCTATCGTCAGGCCCTGAGCGCACGGACCTTCCCGGCGCGAGGAGGCGACGTCCATGTCCAGGCCCGTAGCCGCACAGCGAGTCTCCCGGTTCGCCACCACCGTCTTCTCCGAGTTCAGCGCCCTGGCCGCGAAGCACGGCGCGGTGAACCTGGGGCAGGGGTTCCCGGACTTCGACGGGCCCGAGTCCATCAAGGAGGCCGCCCAGCGCGCCATCCGCGACGGCGGCAACCAGTACGCCCTGGGCGCGGGGGCGCGGGAGCTGCGCGTGGCCATCGCCGAGCACTCGGCGCGCTTCCATGGCCAGTCGGTGGACCCGGACACCATGGTGACGGTGACGAGCGGCGCCACGGAGGCCATCCTCGACGTGCTGCTGGGGTTGGTGGATCCAGGCGACGAGGTGGTGGCCTTCGAGCCGTTCTACGACTCGTATGACGCCAACATCGCCTTCGTGGGCGCCACCGCGCGCTACGTCCCGCTGCGCCCGCCGGACGCTGGCCATGAGGGGTGGTGGTTCGACCGGGACGAGGTCCGCGCGGCCTTTGGTCCGCGCACCCGGCTGCTCATCCTCAACACGCCCCATAATCCGACGGGCAAGGTGTTCACCCGGGACGAGCTGACGTTCCTTGCCGGGCTGTGCGCCGAGCACGACGTGAAGGTGCTGTCCGACGAGGTGTACGAGCACATCGTCTTCGCGCCCGCGCGGCATCTGCGGCCGGCGACGCTGCCCGGGCTGGCCGAGCGCACGGTGACGGTGAGCAGCGGCGGCAAGACGTTCAGCTTCACGGGCTGGAAGGTGGGCTGGGTCATCGCGCCGCCGCCGCTGCGGGACGCGGTTCAGCGGGCCCACCAGTTCGTCACCTTCGCCACCGCCGCGCCCCTGCAGGCCGCCATGGCGGAGGCGCTGCGGCTGCCGGATGCGTACTTCGACGCGCTGTCGGCCTCCTATGCGTCGAAGCGGGAGCGGCTGCTCGCCGGGCTGCGCGAGGCCGGGCTGAAGGCATTCACCCCGGAGGGCAGCTACTTCATCCTCGCGGACATCGCCGGACGGGGCTTCGCCGACGACGTGGCCTTCTGCCGTCACCTGGTGTCCGAGGTGGGCGTGGCGGCCATTCCGCCCAGCGTCTTCTACGGCCCCGAGCACCGGCACCTGGGCCAGGGGCTGGCCCGCTTCGCCTTCTGCAAGACGGAGGCGGTGCTGGATGAGGCGGTGCGCCGCCTGCGCGTGGGCCTGTCTGCCCGATGAGCTTCTTCGGAGAGCTCTACCTGCGCAGCACGCTGCCGTTCCTGTCCGAGTCCGTGACCACTCGCGAGGTGGAGTATCTGGCGCGGGCCTTCGCGGACGTGTCCGGCCCGGCGCCGGTGGTGGACCTGGGGTGTGGCCACGGCCGTCACGCGGCGCGGCTCAATGCCTCGGGGCCGCTGGCGGGGCGCGTCATCGGCCTGGAGTTGGATTCGCTGTCGCTGGCCATGAGGCGCCCGGGCTTTCCGGCGGTGCAGGGGGACCTCCGGGCCCTTCCGTTCCGCGAGGTGTCCATTGCCGGCGCATATGCCTGGTACTCGACGCTGGCCGCCTTCACGGATGCCGAGCACGTGCACATCCTCCGCGAGGTCGCGCGCGTGCTGCGGCCAGGAGGGCGCTGGGTGTTTCAGACGGTGCCGTATGAGCGGCTGGCGGACTCGCCCCAGGCGGCCTTCCAGCGGACGCTGCCGGATGGAAGCGTGCTGGAAGAGGAGAGTCGTTTCGACGCCACCACCGGGCGTGACACTGGGGTTCGCACGTTGACGTTGCCAGGGGGGCGCTGCCTGCGCGCGTCGTACTCGCTTCGTTACTATCCCCTTGCGGAATGGGTGCGGCTGTTGGAAAGCACCGGATTTTCCGTTGCCTGGGTGCACGGTGGCCTGGACGGTGGGCCACTGGGACCGCAGTCGACCGACCTCATCGTGGGAGCGGAGCGCCGCCATGGCTGAGATGAACGAACACTCCGGGATGCGGGCGGGTTGGCTCGGCCAATTGCCCAAGAAGGTCGACGTCTACGAGGTCGGTCCACGGGACGGCTTGCAGAACGAGCTGCGCACGCTGCCCACGCGGGACAAGGCGCGGCTCATCAACGCGCTGGTGGCCGCGGGCGAGAAGCGCATCGAGGTGACGTCCTTCGTGTCGCCCAAGTGGATTCCCCAGTTGGCGGACGCCGAGGAGCTGCTGCGGCTGGTGGGGCGGCGGGAGGGCGTGGTGTTCTCCGCGCTGGTGCCCAACCTGAAGGGCCTGGAGCGGGCGAAGGAGGCGGGCCTGGAAGAGGCCGCCGTGTTCATCTCCGCCTCCGAGGCGCACTCGAAGAAGAACATCAACAAGAGCATCGCCGAGGCCCTGGCCAGCGCCCGCGAGGTGACGGGCGCCGCGCTCCAGGCGGGCATGCGGGTGCGCGGCTACCTGTCCACCGTCTGGGGCTGTCCGTACGAGGGCGATGTCCCCGTGGCGCGCGTGGTGGACATCTGCCGGCAGCTCGTGGACGCGGGCATCTATCAGCTCAGCCTGGGAGACACGATTGGCATCGGCACGCCGCGCCAGACGGAGGTCATCCTGGAGGCGCTGCTGGAGCACATCCCCGTGGAGAAGCTGGCGCTGCACCTGCACGACACGCGCGGCACCGCCCTGGCCAACGCGCTGGTGGGCCTGTCCGCGGGTGTCACCACCTTCGATGCGAGCATCGGAGGGCTGGGCGGCTGTCCCTACGCACCGGGAGCGGCGGGGAACCTCGCCACCGAAGACGCGGTCTTCATGCTCCACGGCATGGGCGTGGATACCGGCATCAACCTGGACCGGCTCGTCGAGGCCGGGGAGATTGCACAGGAGCTGATCGGCCGGAAGCTGGCGGGCAAGTACCTGCAGGCCGCACTGGGCGAGCGGGAGAAGAAGGCTTCACGCCGCGCCCAGACCTAGGTGAGAGTGGAAATACCCAAAAATTCCGTGCGGACTTACATTTTTCGTGGCTGAGTGGCTAGGGTGGGGTTGCCTTGACCCTGCTTGCTGACGCCACTGGATGTGCCGCATGAACGTCTCGCTCGACCCGCTCGTCCTCGCGAGCCGTTCCCAATCGCTGTTCGACGCCCACCAGGCCGCGCTGAGCCGCCGCACGGATCGGATGTTCGCCGTGCTGATGGGGCTCCAATGGGCCGCGGGGCTCGTCGTGGCGCTCATCCTCTCGCCGCGGACCTGGACCGGTACCTCCAGCGCGGTACACCCACATGTCTGGGCCGCCGCGGGCCTGGGCTCCCTGGTGGCGAGCCTTCCCATCGCGCTGGCGCTGTTGCGCCCGGGGCGCGCCAGCACGCGGCTCACCATCGCGGTGGCCCAGGCGCTGATGTCGGGGCTGCTCATCCACCTGACGGACGGGCGCATCGAGACGCACTTCCACGTCTTTGGTTCGCTGGCGCTGCTGGCCATGTACCGGGACGTGCGCGTGCTGTTCCTCTACTCGGGCGTGGTGGCCGTGGACCACGTGTTGCGCAACCTGTACTGGCCCATGTCCATCTTCGGAGTGGAGTCAGCCAGCCTCTGGCGCGCGTGCGAGCACATCGGCTGGGTGGTGTTCGAGAACGTCTTCCTCGTCATCGGCGGCCTGGGCGCACGCAGGGACGCGAAGGAGCTGGCGGCGCGGCAGGCGTGGCTGGAGCTGTCGCAGGGCGAGGTGCGCACGCGCGTGGTGGAGCCGCTGGTGGACTCAGCGCGGGAGCTGACGGAGGCGACGCATTCGCTCGTGGCGAGCACGGACGCGCAGCGCGAGACGCTGTCACGGCAGTCCGCGGCGCTCGCGCAGACGCAGGCGGCGGCGGGGGAGATGGAGCGGACCTCCTCCCTGGCCGCGCGTCAGGCGGATGCCATCCTGGCCTCGACCCATCAGGCGGGTGACGTGGGCGCCACGGCGGAGGCCATGCTGGGGCAGAGCATGGAAGGGCTGGAGGGCATCCGCGCGCAGGTGATGGAGATGGCCGGGCTGCTGCGGGGCCTGGACGGACAGGCGCGGCAGCTGTCGAGCGTCACCTTCGCGGTGAAGGACCTGGCGGACCAGTCCAACCTGGTCGCGGTGAACGCCGCCATCGAGGCGGCGCGCGCCGGGGCGCAGGGGCGGGGCTTCGCGGTGGTGGCCACGGAGATGCGGCGGCTGGCGCAGCAATCCGTGCGGGCCGCGGGACAGGTGAACGGGATCCTGAACGCCGTGCACCAGTCGCTCGACCAGGTGGTGGAGCTGAGCCTGAAGGGCGCGGACCGGATGGCCCAGGACATCGAGGCGGTGCGAGCCTCGGGCGAGCGCCTGCGAGGGCTGTCCACCATGCTGCGCACCAGCTCGGAGGGCGTGCGGCAGATCTCCGCGGCGGTAGGCCAGCAGGCCGCAGGCGTTGCGCAGATCTCCAGCGCCGTGGAGGAGCTGTCCGCGATGATGAAGCAGACGCTGGGCCGGTTGGCGCAGACGAACGCCGCGGCGGACACGCTGCGCGCCGTGACGGGGCGGGTCCACGGCGTCATCCAGACCTATCAGGGCGCGGGGGAGGGGGAGGCCGCCACGGACGCGCTGGACGAGGCGGGGACGGTGCTCGCCTTCCGGCGAGCGGCGCGAAGCGGGTCCTGACGCCCGCTCGCCGCCCCCGTGGCCAGTGCGGCTCGGCGTTCCGGCAGGGCCCCTCGGGCGGCGACCTGCTCGCCGAGGCCCGTTCGCCTACCGGCCGCCGAGCAGGGACGCCAGCCGGTCCTGGAGCCCCAGGTGCGTGGCGGCGCTCTCCAGCATCCGCCGCTCCTTGCGGTCGATGCGGCCGTCCACCAGCGCCATCTCCACGATGGAGCGCAGGAAGACCTCGGCCTCGGGGCTCCCGCGAGGCACCAGGCGCTCGAAGAGCTGCGGGCCCGAGCGCAGCGCCATCTCCACGTTCTCCCAGGAGACGCCCCAGCGCTCCGAGCAGAGCTTGAGCAGCTTGCGCTCCGCCGGCGTCACCTCGCCGTCGGCGGCGGCGATGGCGGCCATCATGTAGAGCAGGCGCTGCCGCTCCTGGACGTCCATGATGGCGTCGGCGCCTTGCGCGGGTGCATCACCCTTCGCCTCGGGCGCCGCGGCCCGGCGCGGCGGGAGGGAGCGGAAGCGCGCGTCATCGTCCGCGTTCCAGGCCTCGAACGAGCGCGCCGCCGCGAGCACCCAGTCCCGCTCACCGGTCGACAGCGGCGTGCCGCAGTACTCGCAGTCCGTGGCGGCGCTCTGGGTCAACGGCGCGTTGCACTGCGGGCACCGGTCCGTGGACATGCCGTTGGCGGTGTTCGTCTTCGCGCCGTGCTTGCGCGTGAGCGTGAAGATGAAGCGCTGCGGCACCGTGGGCAGGGAAGGGGGCCGCTCGTCGATGGGCCCCACGCCCATGCGCGCGCTCCAGCGAATCTCCACGTGCGCGACGTCGTGGCCCTGAGGGTCCACCTGGAAGGCGCGCACGTCCGCGGCGCCCACGGCGCACTCCAGGAACACGCGGCGGCGGCCCTGGCGGCGCAGGCCCTCCAGCTCGGACGCCAGCCGCTGCACGGTGTCCGCGCGGGCCACCTTGGCCAGCGGCTTCGTGTCGCCGCGGCTCTGCGCGTCAATCCACTTCCAGAACAGCAGCGACGCGCGGTCCTCCAGAATCTCCAGGTTGAGCGCCGGGTCCGACTCGCGCGCCTGCATCAACCCGTCCACCGTCTTGTGGTACGGCGAGTGCTCGATGCCCTGGGTGATTTCGGAGAGCGTCCAGTCGTAGTTGCCGGAGTTCACCACCGCGCCGCAGAACTCGCAGCTGTTGGTCGCGCCGCCCTTGAACGGGGCGCCGCAGTTGGGGCACTTGCCCTGGAACAGGTCCGCGCCGATGCGCGTCTGCGCGCCCGGCTTGCGCACGAAGGTCCACACCTCCGTGAAGGCCTCGCTGGGGACCTTGCGCGCGGCCTCCGTGGCCTGCGCGTCGCTGAAGGAAGCGGGCACGTCGGTGTCCCGCATGCGCGCGTGGACACGGACATGGATGCTGTCGAACCACTGGCTCTGCTCCAGGCCGATGAGCTGGAGGTCCAGCACCTCGAAGTCGGTGATGGCGTCGCGCACGCCCTGCGCGTTCATGAGCTGGAGTTGCACGCCGAAGCGCTGGAAGGTGGCGTCCGACAGGAAGGGCCGCACCGGCGTCATGTCCCGGAGGAACCACGCCTTCTGCAGCTCCAGGAAGAGCCACTTTGTCTTGTCGAGCATCGGCTGGAGCTCGAACGCGGGGTCCTTCAACTTGAGCGCGTTGACCCAGCCCTGCACGTCGCGCGCGGACACCTGCGTGCGCTGGTAGGCCTCCCGCTGCTCCAGGGCCCGCCGCGTGGTGGCGTCCGGGTGCAGGTTGCGCCGGTAGAGCCAGTACACGATGCCGCCGATGCACAGCAGCGGCAGCATGACCTTGGGGTAGCGGAACACCAGACTCAGGAGCTGGTAGACGACCCAGAAGCCGACGCCATCCCCATCTCCGCCACCCCGGCCGCCGTTGCCCGACGAGGGGCGGGAGTAATGCTCGCCGCCGCCGCCGCGGGCCAGGGCGTCCAGCGGGAACACGAGCGCCATGAAGGCCAGGGCGGGCAGCCAGGGGGCCCACCGGGAGAGTCGGTGCGGGATGGAGCGCAGGGGCATGGCCATGTCCCGCATGCTAACCGTTTCCGCCTTGCCAGACCCGGCTTCTGGCCGCACTCTGCCCCGGCCCAGGGCAGCCCGGCTGCCAGGCCTGGAAAGGGGAGCGAACATGCCGGAATTCAAGGTCGACGCACGGGGTGCCATCGAAATCTGGACCATCGACGGCGAGAGCCGCCGCAACGCCATCAGCCGGGCCATGCTGAAGGAGCTGGGCGAGCTGGTGGCGCGCGTGTCGTCCAGCCGCGAGGTGCGCGCCGTCGTCATCACCGGCGCGGGCGACAAGGCCTTCTGCGCCGGCGCCGACCTCAAGGAGCGCGCCACCATGTCCGAGGACGAGGTCCGCGCCTTCCTGGATGGCCTGCGCCGCGCCTTCCGCGCGCTGGAGCGGAGCGACTGTGTCTTCATCGCCGCCATCAACGGCGCGGCCCTGGGCGGCGGCACGGAGCTGGCGCTCGCGTGTGACCTGCGCGTGGCCGCCCCGGCCGCGGAGCTGGGCCTCACCGAGGTGAAGCTGGGCATCATCCCCGGCGGTGGCGGGACGCAGCGGCTGGCGCGGCTGGTGGGCCCAGGCCGCGCGAAGGACCTCATCCTCACCGCCCGGCGCATCAACGCCGCGGAGGCCTTCAGCGTGGGCCTGGTGAACCGCCTGGCGCCGGAAGGGCACCTGCTGGCGGTGGCCTACGGGCTGGCGGAGTCGGTGGTGGAGAACGCGCCCCTCGCCGTGGCCACGGCCAAGCACGCCATCGACGATGGCACGGGCCTGGAGCTGGACGACGCGCTGGCGCTGGAGCTGCGCCGGTACGAGGAGATCCTCAAGACGGAGGACCGGCTGGAGGGCCTGCGTGCCTTCGCGGAGAAGCGCGCCCCCGTCTACAAGGGCCGGTAGCCCGGCCGCCCCGGGGCCGGAAGGGCGACGGGGACGGAGGGCCCGCGCGTGGGTCCCCGTCCCCGATGTCGCGTCGCGCCGCCATCACGCGTTGGCGGTGCGCTCCTGGCCCAGGTTGACGTTCTGCTTGTTCATGTAGGCCGCGGCCTTGTCCTTCACCGTGGTCCGTAGCTCCGTGCCCGTCTTGGGCGCCAGCAGCAGCGCCACCACGCCGCCGGCGGCCATGCCGAGCAGGAACACGCCCAGCCCGCCCAGGCCCGCGCGTACCGGCTTGTAGGTGGTCAAGCCCACATGCCGCAGCACGTCATCCGGCTCGAACTCGTCCCAGCGGTGCCTGGCCGCGCGGGGCAGGTCGCTGAGGAGCTTGTGGGCCAGCCACTTGCGATAGAGGTCGCTCCGGGCGATCCCCTTCGCCATCCACTTGCCTTTCTTCGTTGCGAACATGCGTCCCTCCTGAGCCCGATGGTTGCGGGGGCGCGTCCGTCACGAGCGCGCCCCCGTTAGGGCACCAAGGTAGGCAGGGGAGCCAGGAGCGGCATCCCCCAGCGAACACGTTCTGCGCGGTGCGTCGTGTGCCGGTCACGGCGCGCCGGCCCCCCAGCGAGAGGGCAGCCAGCCGTAGCCCTTTCTGCTATGTGCCACGGGCCATGTCCCAAGACTCGAAACTGCTGGAGAAGATCGCCCAGGTGGAGAAGGGTGGCGCGGGGAAGTACCACGCCAAGAACCAGGAGGCGGGCAAGCTCTTCGCCCGCGAGCGCATCCGCCTGCTCGTGGATGAGGGCTCCTTCGTGGAGGACGCGAAGCTCGCCAACAACCTGGACCCGGACCTGCCCTCGGATGGCGTCATCATCGGCCTGGGCAAGGTGGCCGGGCGCACCGTGGCCATCATGGCCAACGACTCCACCGTGAAGGCCGGCAGCTGGGGCGCCCGCACCGTGGAGAAGATCCTCCGCATCCAGGAGACGGCCCGCGAGCTCCGCTGCCCGCTGTTCTACCTGGTGGACTCCGCCGGGGCCCGCATCACCGACCAGGTGGAGATGTTCCCCGGGCGCCGCGGCGCCGGCCGCATCTTCTACAACGAGGTGCACCTGTCCGGCTTCGTGCCGCAGGTGTGCCTGCTCTTCGGGCCCTCCGCCGCGGGTGGCGCGTACATCCCCGCGTTCTGCGACCTGGTCATCATGGTGGAGGGCAACGCCTCCATGTACCTGGGCAGCCCGCGCATGGCGGAGATGGTGATTGGCGAGAAGGTGACGCTGGAGGAGATGGGCGGCGCGAAGATGCACTGCTCCGTGTCCGGCGTGGGCGACGTGCTCGTGAAGACGGAGCAGGAGGCCATCGAGGCGGCGAAGCGCTACATCGGCTTCTTCCCGGAGAACTTCTCCCAGGCGCCGCCGCGCGCCGCGCCCCAGGCACCGAAGGCCGGCGGCAAGAAGGTGGAGGACATCGTCCCCGTCGACCAGAACAAGCCCTTCAACATGCACGAGCTCATCAACGAGCTCATCGACGAGGGCAGCTGGTTCGAGGTGAAGAAGCTCTTCGCCCAGGAGCTCGTCACCGGCCTGGCCCGCATCGACGGCCGCCCGGTGGGCATCGTCGCCAACCAGCCCAAGTACAAGGGCGGCGTGCTGTTCGTGGACAGCGCGGACAAGGCGGCCCGCTTCATCTGGCTGTGTGACGCCTTCAACATCCCGCTGCTCTATCTGGCGGACGTGCCGGGCTTCATGATCGGCACCAAGGTGGAGCGCGCCGGCATCATCCGCGCCGGCGCGAAGATGATCTCCGCCGTGTCCGAGGCCAGCGTGCCCCGCGTCTGCGTGGTGGTCCGCAAGGCCTACGGCGCCGGCCTCTACGCCATGAGCGGTCCCGGCTTCGCCCCGGACGCCACCCTGGCCCTGCCGGGCGCGATGATCGCCGTCATGGGGCCGGAGGCGGCGGTGAACGCCGTCTACTACAACAAGATCCAGGAGCTGCCGGAGGCCGAGCGGCCCGCCTACGTCCAGAAGCTGCGGGACGAGTACAAGCAGGACGTGGACATCTACAAGCTGGCCAGCGAGCTGGTCATCGACGACATCGTCCCGGGCGAGCGGCTCCGCCAGGAGCTGGCCCAGCGCTACGGACTGTACGCCCAGCGCCACGCGCCCCGTGCGGAGAAGAAGCACGGCGTCTATCCGGTTTGAGTAGCTAGCTTTACGTTACCTCGAAGGCCCGGGCTGCACCCGGGCCGTTTGCTATAGATCCTGCCGACACCATGGATTTCGACCTTCCTGAAAGCCACCGCGCCCTCCAGTCCTCCGTCCGTGAATTCTGCGAACGACGGGTGAAGCCCTTTGCACGCGAGTGGGACAAGGACGAGGCGTTCCCCATGGACGTCGTGCGGGAGCTGGGGCAGCTCGGGGTGCTGGGCATCCTGGTCTCCGAGGAGCACGGCGGGGCGGCCATGGACTCGCTCGCCGTGGCGGTGGCCGTGGAGGAGATCGCCCGCTACGACGGCTCGCTCGCGCTGACGGTGGCCAGCCACAACGGCCTGGGCACCAGCCACCTGCGCGTCTTCGGCAACGATGCGCAGCGCCAGAAGTACCTGCCCAAGCTGGCCACCGGCGAGTACCTGGGCGCCTGGGGCCTGACGGAGCCCGGCTCCGGCTCGGACGCGTCCAGCATGAAGACCACGGCGGTGCGCAAGGGCGACCACTGGGTGCTCAACGGCACCAAGATGTTCATCACCCAGGGCACCGTGGGCGACGTGTTCGTGGTGCTCGCGCTCACCTCGCCGGAGAAGCGCCAGAAGGGCATCACCGCCTTCGTGCTGGAGAAGGGCCTGCCGGGGTTCAGCCAGCGCGCCATCCACGGGAAGCTGGGCATGCGCTCCTCGGACACGGCCGAGCTCATCCTGGAGAACGTCGAGGTGCCGGACTCCGCGCGCGTGGGGGAGGTCGACCACGGCTTCATCGACACCATGAAGATCCTCGACCGCGGCCGCATCACCATCGGCGCGCTGGCGGTGGGTCTGGGCCGGGGCGCCATGGAGGAGTCGGTGGGCTACTCCCGCGAGCGCACTGCGTTCGGCCAGCCCATCAGCGAGTTCCAGGGCCTTCGCTGGATGATGGCGGACATGAAGACGGAGATCGACGCGGCCCGGCTGCTGGTCCACCGGGCGGCGGCGCTGGCGGACGCGGGCAAGCCGTACTCGCGGGAGGCCTCCATGGCGAAGCTCTTCGCCTCCGAGGCGGCCATGCGGGCCTGCAACAAGGCCGTGCAGATCCACGGTGGGTACGGTTACACCCGTGAGTTCCCGGTCGAGCGCTACCTGCGTGACGCGAAGCTGTGTGAGATCGGCGAGGGGACCAGCGAGATCCAGCGTACAATCATCGCCCGGGAAACCTTCAAAGGGGCTTGATGGACACCACGCGGCTGGAAGGTCTCGGGTTGCAGTTGCGAGAGGACGCGGCTGGCACCGAGGCGGTGCTGGACCTGGAGGCGTCGCCGCTGGTCAACCCCGTCACCCGGGCCTTCATCCCCGAGGTGACCTTCCAGGTGATGGGAGATCGGCTCATCCCCATCTCTCCGCCAGCGGTGGTGGGCCTGGCCCCCATCCTGGTGGGCGCGCTCAGCGACGTGGCGGACATCGAGGCGCTGCTCGCGGACGCCTTCAACGAGCACATCTTCCACGTCCAGCGCCGCTCCTCGGAGCTCCAGGTGCTCGGGCTGACGCCGCGCGTGGAGCCGGAGACGCTGGAGCTGGCCACGGACGTCGTGGACGGGGAGCTGGCCGTCACGCTGGTGTCGGATCGGCTGGGCAACTTCCGGGTGGCTCGCGTGGCCCGGGGCGGCGAGGAGCTGCCGTCCGGTGCGGGCCACACGCTGGAGCTGTCGGAGTTCCGTGAGCGGGCGGCGTTGACGGGCTACCTGCTGGCGCTCTTTGGTGAGCCGGCGGCCCGTCCGCCGATCGCGCCGATGGGCGCCGGGCTGGTGCGCTTCTCGGACATCGTGGAGAAGTTCGGCGCGGAGGCGCTGGTGCCGCCGCGCAGCAGCCTGGAGCTGCTGGCGCAGTTGCAGGTGGAGGGCCGTCCCTACCGCTTCGCCGCCGCGCGGGTGGCGGGCCGCACCTTCCGGGGGCTGCTGGCCGGGCCCCAGGGCAAGGAGTGGGCGGGACGGTTCGAGCTGGATGAGTTTCCAGGCATCGTGCGGATGGTGGCGGACCTGCTGCGGGTCCCCCTCACGGCCGTGAGGCTGGTGGGTCCGGACGCGCCTCAGGAGTGAGCGAGTTGAGTGGTCCGGACAAGATGAGCCCGTCCGAGCGGGTGCAGGTGCTCGAGTCGCGGCTGGGGTTGAGCTTCTCCCGCGTGGAGACGGCGCTCGAGGCCCTGACGCACAAGACATACGTCAACGAATCGCGGGACAAGGAGCTGAAGGACAACCAGCGCCTGGAGTTCCTGGGCGACGCGGTGGTCAACCTGGCCGTCAGCCACCGGCTGATGGCGCGGTGCCCCGGCCTCCCCGAGGGCGACCTGACGAAGATGCGCGCCCGCGTCGTCAACGAGGAGGGGCTGGCCCGCGTCGCACGGACGATTCCGCTGGGGGACCTGCTGCTGCTCGGGCGGGGCGAGCTGATGTCCGGCGGGCGGGAGAAGAACTCGGTGCTGGCGGACGCGCTGGAGGCCGTCTTCGGCGCGGTGTTCCTCACCAGCGGCCTGGACCCGGCGGTGGCGCTGGTGGACCGGTACTTCGCGCAGCTGCTGGACGAGGTGTCCAGCGGGCAGGGCCGGCTCGACTACAAGACGCTGCTCCAGGAGCTGGCCCATGAGCGGCTCAAGCTCCAGCCACGCTACCGGGTGGTGTCCGAGTCCGGTCCGGAACACTCGAAGGTGTTCGAGGTGGAGCTGGTGCTGGGCGACACCGCCTTCGCCCGGGCGACGGGCCGCAGCAAGAAGGAGGCGGAGCAGTCCGCCGCGCAGACCACCCTGGAGAAGCTGCGGGAGGGCGCCGCCTGTCCCACTTCCCCCCCGTCCGGGACGCCAGGACACGACACCCCGGCATGAAACCCCTTGGAGGGGCAGGGGGTGGCGCGTAAGGTGCCGCGCCAAGATGCCCCCCGCCTCCCTCCGAAAGACGCTCGCCCTGGTGTCGTGCCTGCTGGCGGGCTCCGTCCTGGCCGCCGAGACCGGGAAGTGGACCCGGAAGGCGGCGGCCGGCAAGGAACTCTACGCCACGCTCCAGACGAGCGAGGGCGCCATCGTCGTCCGCCTCTTCTCCAAGGAGGCCCCCAAGACGGTGGCCAACTTCGTGGGGCTGGCCAGCGGTGAGAAGGAGTGGCGGGACCCCACGTCGGGGAAGATGTCGAAGAAGCCGCTCTATGACGGCACGGTGTTCCACCGCGTCATTCCGGGCTTCATGATTCAGGCCGGCGACCCCACGGGCACCGGCTTCGGGGATCCGGGCTACCGCTTCCCGGATGAGTTCCAGGCGGGCCGGACCTTCGACAAACCGGGCCTGCTGGCCATGGCGAACGCCGGGCCCAACACCAACGGCAGCCAGTTCTTCATCACCACCTCCACGCCGGAGCACCTGAACAACAGGCACACCATCTTCGGTGAGGTGGTGGCGGGCTACGACGTGGTGCAGAAGATTGGCAGCGTGCCCCGGGACAACCGGGACCGCCCCCGCACCGCGGTGCTGTTGCAGCGCGTGGTGCTGGGCGACAAGGCTCCCGCGGGCGTGACGGCCCCCGCGGCGGGCAAGGACGCAGCGCCCGCGAAGCCCGCGGGCGCGAAGGCGGCTTCACCAAGGCCGTGACACCATCCGGGGCCGTCCCTCTGACGGGCCCCACACGGGAGGGCAGCATGGGAATGTTGGACGAGGCCCGCGCGGGCAATGATCTCTACGCCACCTTCGACACCACGCTCGGGCAGATCGTGGTGAAGCTGTTCTCGAAGGACGCGCCGAAGACGGTGAGCAGCTTCGTGGGCCTGGCGACGGGCGAGCTGCCCTTCCAGGACCCGAGCACGGGCGAGAAGGTCACGCGGCCGTACTACGACGGCATCATCTTCCACCGCGTGATTCCGGGCTTCATGATCCAGGGCGGCGACCCGACCGGCACCGGCCGCGGTGGCCCGGGCTTCAACGTGGACGACGAGTACCAGAGCGGCCGGACCTTCGACAAAGTGGGCCTGCTCGCCACGGCCAACATCGGCCGCCCCAACACCAACGGCAGCCAGTTCTTCATCACCACGTCCAAGCCGACCTACCTCAACAACAGGCACACCATCTTCGGTGAGGTGCTGAGCGGCTACGACGTGGTGGAGAAGATCGCCGGCGTGGCGCGCGACGCCAGCGACCGTCCCCGCCAGGACGTCGTCATCAACAAGCTGACCATCTCGACGACCCAGCCGTAGCCCGCCCGCTCGCCGCCCGTCCGGAGCCGAATGGGACGGGCGGTGGGCTGTTATAGGGCGCTGTCCAGACGTTTCCTCTTCGGGCCTCCGCGGTACGCGGCGTCCCAGACCACCTCCGAAGCAATGGCCTCCCCCAAGAACCACCGCAGCGGCTTCGCCGCCCTCATCGGGCGCCCCAACGTTGGCAAGAGCACACTGCTCAACGCCCTCACCGGCGAGAAGATCGCCATCGTCTCGCCCAAGCCCCAGACGACGCGCAACCGCATCCTCGGGGTCGTCACCCGTCCGGAGGGGCAGGTGGCGTTCATCGACACGCCGGGCATCCATCAGGCCAAGGGCGAGCTGAACCGCTACATGGTCGAGGTGGCGCTCCAGGCCGCCGAGGAGGTGGACCTGGTCCTCTTCCTCATCGAGCCGCCGGCGGGCGAGAAGCCCGAGGTGAGCCCAGGCAACCGCAACATCCTCGAGCGGCTGCAGAAGATCGGCAAGCCGACCTTCCTCATCATCAACAAGATCGACTCCGTCCCGAAGGCGCAGCTGCTGCCGCTCATCGACCTCTACCGCAACGAGTTCCCCTTCGCGGAGGTGGTGCCCATCTCCGCGCGCGAGAAGGACGGCGTGGAGCGCCTGTTCCACATCGTGCTGGGGCACCTGCCGGAGGGGGAGAACGTCTTCGACGAGGACATGCTCACCGACCAGCAGGAGCGAGCGCTGGTGGCGGAGTACATCCGCGAGCAGGTGCTGCGTCACTGTCGCCAGGAGATTCCGTACTCCACGGCGGTGGTGGTGGACATCTTCGACGAGTCCGAGCGCGAGCCCCGGCCGGGCACGCCGCCGAACCAACTGGGTGGCCTCATCCGCATCGCGGCGTCCGTCTTCGTGGAGCGCGACAGCCAGAAGGCCATCATCATTGGCAAGCAGGGGCAGATGCTGAAGACCATTGGCACCGACGCACGCAAGTCCGTGCAGCGGCTGCTGGGCGCGCACGTGTATCTGGACCTGCGCGTCCGTGTGGAGCCGCGCTGGAGCGAGCGCCCCGAAGGCCTCAAGAAGCTGGGATACGACTGAGATGAAGCCCCTGGTCGCCATTGTCGGACGCCCCAACGTGGGCAAGAGCACGCTGTTCAACCGGCTCGTGGGCCGGCGCATCGCGCTGGTGCAGGACGAGCCCGGCGTGACGCGGGATCGCCACTACGCGGACGCGGAGTGGGAGGGCCGCAAGTTCACCTTCATCGACACCGGCGGCTTCGTGCCCGGTGACGAGGACCAGCTCCTCCAGCAGGTGCGAGAGCAGGCCCAGCTTGCGGTGGACGAGTGCGACGTCATCGTCTTCGTCACCGACGCCCGCGCGGGCCTCACCGCGGCGGACGAGGCCGTGGCCAGCTACCTGCGCAAGAGCGGCAAGCCGGTGGTGCTGGCCGCCAACAAGCTGGACAACACCTCCGGGCAGATGTTGGCCCTGGCCGGTGAGTTCTTCCGCCTGGGGCTGGGCGACGTGCAGCCCCTGTCCGCCGAGCACGGCCTGGGCATGCAGGAGCTGTTCGACGCGGTCGTCGCCAGGCTGCCGCCCAAGGAGGAGGACGAGGACGCCGAGGCGCCGCCGGACGACGGCATCATCCGCCTGGCCATCATCGGCCGGCCCAACGTGGGCAAGAGCACCCTGGTCAACGCCATCCTGAAGGAGAAGCGGGTGGTGGCCAGCGACGTGGCGGGCACCACGCGGGACCCGGTGGACTCCGAGCTGACGTACAAGGACCGCAAGCTCCTGCTCACCGACACGGCGGGCATCCGGCGCAAGAAGTCCATTGCCCAGCGCGTGGAGCAGTTCTCCGTGGTGGCCGCGCTGAAGGTGATGGAGCGCAGCGACGTGGCGGTGCTGCTGATGGATGCCACGGAGCCGGCGGTGGATCAGGACGCCAAGCTGGCGGGCCTGGCCGAGGAGCGGGGCCGCGCGCTGGTCATCGTGGTGAACAAGTGGGACCTGGTGGGAGCGGACCAGCGCCGCCAGGAGACCTACCGCGAGTCCCTCAAGTACGCGCTCAAGTTCGTGGGCTACGCGCCCATCCTCTTCACCTCGGCGCTGACGGGCTCCAAGGTGGAGAAGGTGGTGGACGTGGCGACGGAGCTCGCCGACCAGTTCCGCTTCCGGGCGCCCACCCCGCAGCTCAACCGGCTGCTGGACCACATGGTGGACAACCACCCGGCGCCCATCGTCCGGGGCAAGCCCTTGCGGCTGTACTACATCGCCCAGGTGGCGGCGGCGCCGCCGACCTTCGCCATCACCGTGAATCATCCGGAGAGCGTTCCGGACATGTACAAGCGGTACATCACCAACCAGCTCCGCAAGACGTTCGACCTGCGCGTGCCCATCCGCCTCATCTTCAAGGGGCGGCCCGGGCAGGCCAAGCGTGAGGCACGCAAGCGTCCCCAGCGCCATGGGAAGCACTGAGGCGTCAGTGCGTTGACACTCGCGGCGCGTGCTCCGTACAGTGCGCCGCTCAAAAATACAGAGGTTTCCAGACGTGGCCGGAACCACCAAGACCGAGAAGATTCGCCAGAGAGAGCTCAGGCAGCCGGACACCTTCCAGAAGGCGGGCACCGAGGCGAGTGACTGGCTTGCCCAGCGCCAGAAGCTCATCGGCCTCGCTGCCGGCGTGCTCATCCTGGGCGGCGTAGGCGTGGCCGTCGCCAGCGAGATGTCCAAGCGCGGCGAGGAGAAGGCCTCCCAGGCCCTGGGGCAGGCGCTCACGGTCCTCGACCGGCCCGTGGAGGGCGTGGAGCCCCCGCAGCCGGGCGACACCGAGCCGCCCTTCAAGTCGATGAAGGAGCGCGACGAGGCGCTGGTGAAGTCCCTGGGCGAGTTCCGGCAGCAGCACGGCGGCACGAAGTCCGCGGTGACGGCGGCCCTGGCCGAGGGCAAGGCGCAGTTCCGCTTGGGCAACTACGGCGCGGCGCAGACCTCGTTCGGGGACTTCCTCAAGGGCGCGCCCCAGAACGATCCGCTCCGCGCGGACGCGTTCGAGGGCCAGGGCTACGCGCTCGAGGCGGACGGCAAGTACGAGGACGCCATCAATGCCTTCGAGCAGATGAACGCCGCGGGCGGCACGTTCCTGGTGGGCATGGGCGACTACCACAAGGCCCGCATGCTCATCCTCCTGGGCAAGAAGGAGGAGGCGGCCCAGCTGCTGTCGAAGCTGACCACCGCGCACCCGAACACGGCGGCGGCGCGCCAGGCTGGTGAGCGGCTGGCGGTGCTGGCGTCCGAAGGTGTGAAGGTTACTGCCCCGGAGGCCCCGGCGGCTGCACCCGTTCCGGGCGCGGAGTAGAAACACACGCCATGACAATGCGGCTCGTGAGCTGGATGCGTTGGCTGGGTGGCGCCATGGCGGCGGGGCTTCTGGGCGGCTGCAGTGGCGTGCAGTACTACGGAAACCCGGAGCTGCCCCGGCCTCCGTCGCAGGCGCCGCTGGACTACTTCTCCGTGAACTGGTGGGCCTCGCTGGCGCCCCCGGAGACGCTGGAGTACGGGCCGCGTGAGACGGCCTCACCGGCCTATGATCCGGTGAGCCGGACGGCCGTCGCGCTCACGCGCGACGGGTACGCCCGTGGCGTGGGGCCTGACGGCAAGGTGAAGTGGGCGTACAAGACGGCCAGCCGCTTCAACGCGGGCCCCCGGGTGGTGGACGGCGTGGTCTACGTGCCGGGGGGAGATGGCGTCCTTTACGCGCTGGACGCCGCCACCGGAGACGAGAAGTGGAAGTACGTCGCGGGCGAGGCCCTGGCGACCGTGCCCGTGGTGGCCGAGGGCCTGGTGCTGGTGGCCTCGGAGAGCGACACGCTCTTCGCGGTGAAGGTCGCGGACGGACAGTGGGCCTGGCAGTACCGCCGGGACCCGCCCACGGGCTTCACGGTCCGGGGGGCCTCGCGGCCGCTGGTGCGCGAGGGCGTCGCGTACGTCGGCTTCTCCGACGGCTTCGTGGTGGCGCTGAGCGTCGACGACGGCGGCGTCACCTGGGAGCGCTCGCTCTCCGGCACGGGCTCCGAGTTCCTGGACGTCGACAGCAGCCCGGTGATGGATGCCAACGGGCAGCTCTACGTCACGTCGTACAAGAGCGGCATCTTCGCCCTGGAATCCGACTCGGGAGACCTGGTGTGGAACACCTCGGTGGGGGGCATGACGTCGCTGCTGATCAGCGGCCAGGTGCTCTTCGCCGCTGGTGACGGCCGGGTGGATGCCTACCTCGCGGAGACAGGACGGCTCCTCTGGTCGCACCCCCTGGGGGAACGGGCGGCCTTCGCTCCGGTGTTCGCGAAGGGAATGCTGCTGGTCCCGACCTCCAATGCGCTGCTGTTCCTGGAGCCCAAGACGGGCCGCTCGCGCCTGTCGTGGAACCCGGGCGGTGGCATCACCGCGCCGCCGTTCGCTGCTGGCCGGCAGATCTTCGTGCTGTCGAACAACGGCTTCCTGTACTCGCTGGACCTGAACGGGCTCGGCGGGTGACGGCCGCGGCGCGCAGGACGGTCCGCGTGGTCGCGGCGCTGATTCCGCGGCCGGACGATGGGCGCGAGTTCCTGGTCCAGCAGCGGCTCCCCGGTGGGAGCCGGGCCCTGCTGTGGGAGTTCCCAGGCGGGAAGGTGGAGGCCGGGGAGGCGGACGAGGCCGCGCTGGCCCGGGAGTGCCGCGAGGAACTGGACGTGGAGCTCGCCGTGGGCCGCCGGCTGTGGGAGGGCCGGCACGCCTATCCGGACCTGACGGTAGAGCTGGTGCTGTACCTGGCCCGGATCGTCTCCGGGGTACCCCGGCCGCTCGGCGCCCATGCCCTGGCGTTCCAGACGCCGGCTCAGATGCAGTCGCTGCCGTTCTGCGAGGCGGACATCCCGCTCCTGGACGACCTGGTGGCGGGAAGGCTGGGCGCGCTCGATTGATGCTTCAGCGGACGTTCCAGCACATCCCGGGTGTGGGGCCCTGGCGGGAGAAGGACCTGTGGTCCCGCGGCATCCGGACCTGGGATGACTTTCCGGCGGCGGGCGAAGGCGTGGCCCTCAACCGGAAGTCCGACGACGTGGCCCGGGCGCGCATCGCCGAGTCGAAGGACGCGCTGGCCCGCCGGGACCTGCGCAAGCTGGCGGAGCTGCTTCCGTCCCGGGAGCACTGGCGGCTGTATCCCGAGTTCCAGGACGACGCCGTCTATTTCGATATCGAGACGGACGGACGGGAGGCCCAGGCGCCCACGGTGGTGAGCCTCTTCGACTCGAAGGGCCTCCATGTCTTCATCCAGGGCCGGAACATGGACGCGCTGCCGGAGGCGATGGCCGCCCGGCGGTTGTGGGTGACGTTCAATGGCTCGTGCTTCGACGTGCCCGTGCTGCGGGAGTACTTCGGTCCCGGGCATTTCCCGGTGCCGGACGCGCACATCGACCTGCGATTCGTGACGCGGCGGCTGGGCATGGGCGGCGGCCTGAAGGACATCGAAGGCCAGATTGGCGCAGAGCGCCCGCCGCACATGAAGGGCGTGAACGGCTATGACGCGGTGCTGCTGTGGCGCGCCTACCAGCGTCGGGGAGACGTGGAGGCCCTGCGGTTCCTCGTCGAGTACAACCTCTATGACGCCTTCCAGCTCCGGACGCTCATGGACGTGGCGTACAACCGCGGGGCCGACGAGCTGAACCAGGATGTGCCCCGGCTGCCGGTGTTCGAGCGTGGTGACGTGCTTTATGACGTGAGCCGGATCATCCTCGAGTTGGGCCCCACCGAGCGGGACCTGCAGACGCTGGCTCGCGTCCGGGCCATGGAGCAGGACGCCTGAGCGGGCAGGGTGACTGTGTCTGGTTCATCGTCCCGGCAGCGGCCGTGCGGCCGGGACTACCCGACGGTGAACACCTGAACTCGCATAGAGTCGCGGTGCGGTGGAATGCCTTCAGGGGGCGTTTGTAGCTTGTAGCGTCCACCACGGAGGAATGAATGAACGACCCGACGAATCCGACGCCGGCCGAGGTTCCTGAAGCCACTCCGAGCTCGAAGGGCAAGACGTTGGCCGTTGTCCTCGGGCTGGCCGGTCTTGCGTTGGTGGCGTCATATTTCGGGCTCCAGCGGCAGGTGTCACGCCCCGCGGAGTTGGTACCAGTTCCCACGGATGTGACGGACGAGACCGCTGCGGTGGAGCCCACGACGGTGCCCGAGGTGTCGCTGCCGGCCCAGGACGCCGAGGTCCGCAGCCTGGCGAGCCAGCTTTCGCCTGATCCCGAGCTCGCTCGGTGGATGGGCGAGAAAGACCTGATTCGCCGCTTCACGGCGGCGGTGAACACCATCGCGGACGGTTCGAGCCCCCGGACGATGCTTGGCTTCCTGGCGCCCACGGGGGCGTTCCAGGTGTCGCAGGAGGATGGCACCACGGTCATCGACCCGGCGACCTATGGGCGGTACGACACGGTGGCCCGTGTCATCGGGTCCATCGATACGCAGTCCGTGGCCAGCGTCTACCGCGAGCTCAAGCCGCTGATCGACCAGGCCAACGCGGAGATTGCGCCACCAGGACAGACGTTCAACAGCGCGTTGAGCGCGGCCATCCAGCACCTGCTCAAGGTGCCGGTGCAGGAGGGCCCGGTCGAGGTCGTTTCCGAAGGCGCGCTGTACGCCTATGCGGCGCCGGAGCTGGAGGGCCTGAGCCCGGCGCAGAAGCACTTGCTGCGCATGGGGCCGAAGAACATGCGGCTCATCCAGACCAAGCTCCGGGAGCTGAAGACCTCGCTGGGGTTGCCGCCCGTCGCGGACCGGTGAGCCCGCGGTTCGAGCAGGGCTAGCGGCGTTTCTTCTTCGAAGCCGGCTTGGGCGGCGGCGCTGGCTTTTCCTTTTCGCCAGCGATCTGGAGCCGCTGCCGGAGCTCGCTGACGTCACGGCCCAGGTCGTCCGTGAAGCCAGCGCCGGTCTGGGCATCCACGACCAGGACGTACTTGAAGCCCGACTTGAGGGGCTGTGGCAGGTGGATGCGGTAGACGAGGCCGGCGTCGGTTTCCTCGACCTCGTCATCGGAGACCATGGCCCGGTCGGCCTCGTCGAAGAGGCGGACGCGGTAGTTCTTGAGCGGCTGGCTCGTCCGGAGCTCCAACTGGTTCGTGGGCTCGATGACGGGCTCTTCATCCGGGGCCAGTGAAACCTCGGTGAGCCCGTCAGCGGCGACGGCGGCGACTCCCGCATAGCTGAGCGAGAACCGCAGGGGCGGCGGCTCCGCGGGAACCTGGGGCGCCTCGGCGACGCCCGAATCCGGCGGAGCGGTGCCGGACTTGTCCGGGCAGCCCGCGAGTACGAGAGCGCAACAGCACGTGACGGCGACGAGTCCGAATCGAAGAAGACGCATGCGGCGGCCACGGTATGCGCCTGTGCCGATGCCGGAAAGGACGGAGTGCCAGCCGGCCAGCCAGGGCCCAGGCCGGTGGCATTCAGGGCCCGGAGCAGCGTCCACGGCGCGACCCCTCCCTCTGACATGACGTCTGATAACATGCGTTATGTAAACTAAGTGGGCGCGAAACCCAGGGTGATTCCAGGCCGTCCCCGGCCCGCTGATTGCACACTTTCCGGCTGGCTCCCCGCCTCTCCCAGGCACATCGACACCGCTCCCTGGAACCCGCCGCTCATGCGCTTCATCGACTCGCTCGCCACGGACATCCGCATCGCGCTTCGAGGATTCCGCCGCTCGCCCGGCTTCGTCGTGGCCGCCGTGGTGTGTCTGGCCCTTGGCATTGGCGCCAATGCCGTCGTCTTCAGCGTCGTCCACGGCGTCCTCTTCCGGCCGCTGCCATTCGCCGAGCCCGAGCGGCTGGTCAGCCTCGTCGAGGTCAGGCCCCAGGGCTACGGCGGCCCGGTGTCCTGGCCCACGTTCTGGGCGTGGCGGCAACACAGCCCGGCCTTCGCGCACATGGCGGCCTTCATGGGCGGCGGCGTCACCCTCCGGATTGAGGACTCCCCCGAACGGCTCCAGGCCATCCGCGGCACGGCCGACTTCTTCGCCGTTCACGGCGTTCCGCCGGTCCTGGGCCGGACCTTCTCGCCGGATGAAGATCAGCCCGGTCAGGCGGCCGTCGCCGTCATCAGCGAGCCCGTCTGGCGCACCCGCTTCGGCGCCGACCCCGCGGTGCTCGGACGTGCCGTGAGCCTGGACGGCACGCCGCACACGGTGATTGGCGTGATGCCGTCCTCGTTCGACCCGGAGACCGACGTCTGGCTGCCGCTGGTGGCTCCACCGGACGCCTCCTCGAGGACCCGCGGCACCGTGCTCACGCTGAGGGCCCGGCTCGCCCCGGGTGTGTCGCTGGCATCCGCCGAGTCCCAGCTCGTACAGGTCGCCGCGAACACCGCGACGGCCCAGGGCGAGGCCCACCAGGACCGGAGCGCTCGGGTCCTGCCGCTCGCGGAAAGTCAGACGCGAACCTGGGAGGCGCCGCTCCAGCTCCTGCTCGGCGCCGTGGCCCTGGTGCTCCTCATCGCCTGCACCAACGTCGCGAACCTGCTGCTGGCACGTGCGGGCACCCGGCGGCAGGAGCTCGCCGTCCGCATGGCCCTGGGCGCCGGCCGGGGCCGGGTCATCCAGCAGCTCCTCATCGAGAGCCTCCTGCTGGGGCTCCTGGGCGGCGCGGCCGGCGCGCTCCTCGCGCACTGGGGGTTGGACGCCTTGCTCGCGCTCGCCCCGGAGAGCCTGCCTCGACGTCAGGCCATCGCGTTGGACGGCACGGCCTTCCTGTTCCTCTTCGGGTTGTCCGTGGTCAGCGGGCTCGTCTTCGGCGTGCTTCCCGCGCTCCAGGTCTCCCGGATGGACGCCCATGGCGGACTCGTCCCGGCGGGTTCCTCCGGGACGGTTCCCGGCTTCGGCCGCCGTCTCGGCGCCTCGCTGGTGGCCGCCGAGGTGGCCCTCTCCGTGGTGCTGCTCGTGGGCGCCGGGCTCCTCGGACGTGGCTTCCTGAGCTTGCTGGGCACGTCCTCCGGGCTTGCCCCCGAGCAGGTCCTCACGCTGCATCTGGCCATCCCCGATGACCGGTTCTTCAAGGATGGCGCCCTGGATGCGGAGCTCCCCGCGCGGCTGCTCGAGCCGGTGCTGGAGTCCGTTCGTGCGCTTCCTGGCGTCGCCTCCGCGGGCATGACCTCGGTGCTCCCCATCCAGCGCGCCTGGAACAACGCCCGCTACCTGGTCGAGGGCGAGCCTGTGCCAGCGCCTGGTGACGAGCCGCGGGCGGAGCGCCGGGCCACCAGCCCGGGCTACTTCGCGGCCATGGGCATCCCGCTCCGTCAGGGGCGCGATTTCACGGCCCTGGATGCGGCGCCCGAGCAGTCCGGCGTGGTCATCGTCAATGAGACCCTGGCGCGCAGGCACTTCCCGGCGGGGGGCGCCCTGGGCCAGCGGCTGCGCATCGGCGCGGCGACGTACACCATCGTCGGGGTCGTGGGCGATGTGCGGCAGGCCGGCCTGGAGCAGGAGCCTCTCGCCGAGTTCCACGTCCCGCATGGCAGGCCCTGGGGAGACGACGGGCTCGTCCTGGTGGCGCGCACCCTGGTGCCTCCGGAGACGCTGGTTCCCGCCATCCGGGAGGCCATCCGCCGCGTGGACGGCACCGTTCCCGTCTACCGGGCCCTCACCATGGAGCAGGTCATCTCCCAGTCGCTGGCGATGCGGAGGCTCGTCCTGGGGCTGCTTGCGGGCTTCGCCTGCCTCGCCGTCGTGCTCGCCGCGTTCGGGCTCCACGGCGTCGTCTCGCTCCGGGTCTCGCAGAGGACCCGGGAGCTGGGCGTCCGCATGGCGGTCGGCGCACGGCCCGCGGATGTGTTCCGGCTCGTCATGGGTCAGGGGGCGGCGATGACCGCGGTGGGCCTTGGCGCGGGTCTCGTGGCGGCGTTCGTCCTGGCCCAGGTGCTCGCCAGCCAGTGGCACGGCGTCAGCGCAGGAGACCCGTGGACGTTCGGCGCGGTCGCGGCGCTGCTCGCCGCCGTGGCCATGGTTGCCTGCTGGGTGCCAGCCCGGCGGGCGACGCGGATGGACCCGCTCCAGGCCCTTCGGCAGGATTGAAGCGAGTCCCCTGCTCGTCCCACGTCCGGGACGCCGAATCCCAACCTCGGAATACGCTGGATTGACACGCTGCGTTGGCGGAGAAAATCGGTCGCGATTGCGACTTTCTCCGCCGCGTCACGTTGTTCCTTGTCGAGCGCGATCCAAGAACCGTTCTTCCTCGGAATCCAACCCGTGGAGGCGGGAATCGGAAGCCCGCTCGCATGTTCGGTTCTCCGGGAAATCTTTCGCGTTTTTTACTGGCTTGACCCCGCCAGGAGCTTCCCGCAGAACCGCGACACCCATGGCCCTGGAAAGGACCGTTTCATGAAGCGTTTGTTCGTGATTGCCACCCTCCTCGGCGCCGCTCCCGCGATGGCCGACGAGGGCATGTGGACCTTCAACAACTTTCCCTCCGCGAAGGTGAAGGAGAAGTACGGCTTCGAGCCCTCCCAGCAGTGGCTGGACAACGTACGGCTGTCGTCCGCGCGCCTGGCGGGCGGATGCTCGGCGAGCTTCGTGTCGGCCAACGGCCTGGTGATGACGAATCACCACTGCGCGCGCGGCTGCATCGACCAGCTCTCCACGGCGAAGAAGGACTACATCGCCAACGGCTTCTACGCGAAGGCGCAGGCCGAGGAGACGAAGTGTCCGGCGATGGAGATCAACCAGCTGGTCAAGATCACCGACGTCACGGAGACGCTGAACAAGGCCACGCAGGGGCTGACGGGCAAGGAGTACGCCGACACGCTGAAGGCGAAGATGTCCGAGCTGGAGCAGACCTGCTCCGCGGGCAACGCCAAGGCGCGCTGTGACGTCGTCACCCTGTACCAGGGTGGCCAGTACAACCTCTACGAGTACAAGCGCTTCCAGGACGTCCGCCTGGTGATGGCTCCCGAGCACGGCATCGCGTTCTTCGGCGGGGACCCGGACAACTTCGAGTTCCCCCGGTACGACCTGGACGTGACGTTCCTCCGCGTCTACGAGGACGGCAAGCCGGCGGCCACGAACAACTTCTTCAAGTGGTCCAGCAAGGGCGCCAAGGAAGGCGAGCTGACCTTCATCTCCGGCCACCCGGGCCGCACCTCGCGCGGCCTCACCATCGCGGAGCTGGAGTTCCAGCGCGACGTGGTGCTGCCCAAGACGCTGATGTTGCTCTCCGAGATGCGCGGCATGCTGACCGAGTTCGGCCGCCGTGGCGCCGAGCAGCGCCGCATCTCCACCAACCTCCTGTTCGGCGTGGAGAACTCGGTGAAGGCCCTCAAGGGCCGCCACGAGGCGCTGCTGGACAAGGACTTCTTCGCGCAGAAGGTCGCCGCGGAGCAGGAGCTGCGCAAGAAGGTCGCCGCCAACCCGGAGATGCAGAAGAAGTACGGCGCGGCGTGGGATGAGGTCGCCAAGGCCCAGACGCAGCTGCGCAACATCCGCAAGGACCTGACGTTCATGGAGAACGGCAGCGGCCTGTCCTCCACGCTCTTCAACATGGCGCGCACCCTGGTGCGCAGCTCGGAGGAGCTGTCCAAGGACAACGGCCAGCGCCTGCGCGAGTTCAACCAGGCCAACATCCCGGCCCTGGAGGCCCAGCTGTTCAGCCCGGCCCCCATCTACCCGGAGCTGGAGATTGCCCGCCTCACCTTCGGCCTCACCAAGATGCGCGAGGAGCTGGGCTCCGACCACCCCTTCGTGAAGAAGGTCCTGGGCAAGGAGTCCCCGGAGAAGCTGGCCGCCCGGCTGGTGAAGGGCACCAAGCTGCGTGACGTGAAGGCGCGCCAGGCCCTCTACAAGGGCGGCAAGGCGGCCATCGATGCGTCCAAGGACCCGATGATCCAGATGGCCCTGGCGGTGGATCCGGACATGCGCGCCGTCCGCAAGAAGTACGAGGAGAACGTCGAGTCCGTCATCCGCAAGAACAGCGAGCTGGTGGCCAAGGCGAAGTTCGAGATCTACGGCACCAACCAGTACCCGGACGCCACCTTCAGCCTGCGCCTGTCCTACGGCGCGGTGAAGGGCTACATGGAGAACGGCAAGCAGGTGGCGCCCATCACCCAGATGGCGGGCACCTTCGAGCACGCCACGGGCGAGGAGCCCTTCGCGCTGCCGAAGTCGTGGCTGAAGAACGAGAAGGCCCTCGACGGCACCACGCCCATGAACTTCGTCTCCACCAACGACATCATCGGTGGCAACTCGGGCTCGCCGGTCATCAACAAGGACGCGGAGATCGTCGGCATCGTGTTCGACGGCAACATCCAGTCGCTGGGCGGCGAGTACGGCTTCGACGAGAGCGTCAACCGCTCCGTGAGCGTCCACAGCGAGGCCATCATCGAGTCGCTGACGAAGATCTACGGCGCCACGCGGCTGCTCGAGGAGCTCCGCCCGGGCAGCACGAAGGTCCCGGCCGTGAAGGCCAACCCGGCGGGCTGATTCCCTCCCGCGGATGGGGGCCCCGGCGCGTTCCTGGCCAGGGCCCCTGAAGCACGAAGAGGCTGCCCGGTATGTCCCGGGCAGCCTCTTTTCATTTCCGCCCTACTCCCACTCGATGGTCGCGGGGGGCTTGGACGAGATGTCGTAGACGACGCGGTTGATGCCGCGCACCTCGTTGGTGATGCGGGTGGAGATGCGCTCCAGCACGGGGAACGGCAGCCGGGCCCAGTCCGCCGTCATGCCGTCCACGCTGGTGACGGCGCGCAGCACGCAGGTGGACTCGTAGGTGCGCTCGTCGCCCATGACGCCCACGCTCTGCACGGGCAGGAGCACCGCGAAGGCCTGCCAGACCTCCTTGTAGAGGCCGGCCGCGCGAATCTCCTCCTGGACGATGGCGTCCGCGCGCCGCACCAGCTCCAGGCGCTGCTCGGTGACCTCGCCCAGCACGCGGATGGCCAGGCCGGGACCGGGGAACGGCTGTCGGGAGACCATCTCGTCCGGCAGGCCCAGCTCGCGGCCCAGGGCGCGGACCTCGTCCTTGAACAGCTCTCGCAGGGGCTCCACCAGCTTGAGCTTCATCGTCTCCGGCAGGCCGCCCACGTTGTGGTGGCTCTTGATGGTGACGGAGGGCCCCTTGTACGACACGGACTCGATGACGTCCGGGTACAGCGTGCCCTGGGCGAGGTACTCCGCGTCCTGCACGTCGCGGGCGGCCTCCTCGAACACGGCGATGAACTCGCGGCCGATGATCTTCCGCTTCTTCTCCGGGTCCGTCACGCCGGCCAGCTTCTCCAGGAAGCGCTGCCGGGCATCCACCGTCTTCAGGGGGACGTGGAAGCGGTCCACGAACAGGGCCTCCACCTGCGCGCGCTCGTTCTGCCGGAGCACGCCGTTGTCCACGAAGATGCACTGGAGCCGGGGGCCGATGGCCCGGTGCAGCAGCAGCGCGGCCACGGAGCTGTCCACGCCGCCCGACAGGGCGCAGATGACGCGGCCGTGCTCACCCACCTGGCGGCGGATGGTCTCCACGGACTCGTCGATGAAGCCCTTCATCGTCCACGAGCCGCTGACCTTGCACTCGTTGAAGAGGAAGGCGCGCAGCATGGCCTTGCCCTGCGGCGTGTGGACCACCTCCGGGTGGAACTGGAGGCCGAACCAGGGCTTCGTCGTGTGGGCCGTGGCGGCGAACGGCGAGTTCCCGCTGCGGCCAATGGCCTCGAAGCCCGGGGGCAGCTCCTCCACCCGGTCGCCGTGGCTCATCCAGACCTGGACCTTGTCGCCCGGGGTGAACTCCGCGAAGGGGCCGCGGCGGGCGAGCACCTCCACCTCCGCGTTGCCGAACTCGCGGTGGGCGCTCCGGTCAATCTTGCCGCCCAGCAGCTTGGCGGTGAGCTGGAGGCCGTAGCAGATGCCGAGGACGGGCACGCCGGCCTCGAAGACGAAGGGATCACACCGGGGCGAGCCGGGGGCCTCTACGGAAGCCGGTCCGCCGGAGAGGATGATTCCGCGGGGGGCGAACTTGCGGATGTCGTCCGCCGGGAGGTCCGGGCGATGGATTTCGCAGTAGACGCCCAGCTCGCGGACGCGCCGGGCGATGAGCTGGGTGTACTGGCTCCCGAAATCGAGGATCAGGATTTTTTCGGCGTGCAGGTCCACCTGGGGGGTCTCCAAGGAGGGGCGTCGTTGACGGCTGGGGGCCCTTATCGCTACAAACTTCCGGAATACAACGCCCAAGTACCTTCAATTGTTCGAGGCCTGGATGCTCCGCCGCCTGTCCGCCCCTACTTCTGTAGCGACCCTGCTCCTGCTGTCCGCCACTGGATGTGTGAAGGAGATCTCCTCGGATGAGCGGCTGGACCGCGAAACCCAGAATCTCTCCGTGAAGGAAACACCGGGTGCCGCCGAGCTGGAGAAGATCACCTGTGACGACTCCATGGAGGCGCTCGCCAAGGCGCGCAACGTGAACCGGCCGGAGACGGACCGGCTGGTCGACTACATCGAGCTGTACTCCTCGCTCCGCAAGCGGACCGCCACCTTCGAGGAGGCGATGAACCGCAACCCGGACCTGAGCTACCGCGAGGGCACGCAGCACCTGGTCAACGCCAAGGACTCGTGCATCCAGCAGACGGCCGACGTGCGGGTGGAGTTCGAGATCTACATGCGCGAGCTGGTGGACGTGCCCACCGTGCAGGAGATCAAGGGGGGCAACACGGTCACCATCGCCCGGCTCGACTTCAACACCCTGCGTCAGGCCATCGAGACGCTGGAGCCGGACGACAAGGACATGCTGCTCAACCGGGTGGGCACCGCGGAGAAGCGCGTGGCCCCCTCGACCGCCGAGGAGCCCGCGACCCCCGCGTCGGGTGGCCGCAAGCGCGGCCGCTAGGCCCCGTCGTCCTACTCCGGTTCGAGTCGACGAAGGGCCCCGCCGGAAGGCGCGGGCCCCTTTTCATGGCCAGGAGGGGCGGCAGCCCGCCCGCCCTGGCGCGGCAGGCGGCTACCGGACGCGGTAGTTGGGCGCCTCCTCGGTGATGATGACGTCGTGCACGTGGCTCTCCTTGAGCCCGGCCGAGGTGATGCGGACGAAGGTCGCCTGGGTGCGCAGCTCGTCGATGGTGCGGCAGCCCACGTAGCCCATGCCGCTGCGGATGCCGCCCAGCATCTGGTGGACGTTCATCGCCAGGGTCCCCTTGTACGGAACACGGCCCTCGATGCCCTCCGGCACCAGCTTCACGGCGTCCACGTCCGCCTGGAAGTAGCGGTCCTTGGCGCCCTGCTTCATGGCGCCCAGGCTGCCCATGCCGCGGTAGCTCTTGTAGCTGCGGCCCTGGTACAGGATGACGTCGCCGGGGGACTCCTCGGTGCCGGCGAAGAGCGAGCCGATCATCACCGTGTTGGCACCCGCGGCCAGCGCCTTGACGATGTCGCCCGAGTACTTGATGCCGCCGTCGGAGATGATGGGCACGTCGTGCTTCTGGGCCTCGCGGACGCAGTCATCCACGGCCGTGACCTGGGGCACGCCCACGCCGGCCACCACGCGCGTGGTGCAGATGGAGCCCGGGCCAATGCCCACCTTCACCGCGTCCACGCCGGCCTTGATGAGCGCGCGCGTGGCCTCGGCGGTGGCGACATTGCCGGCGACCAGCTCGAAGCCGTTGAAGTTCTTGCGGGTATCCCGCACGCCGTCCAGCACCGCGGAGGAGTGCCCGTGCGCGGTGTCCACGACGATGACGTCCACGCCGGCCTTGATGAGCGCCTCGACGCGGGCCTCGCGGTCGGCGGAGACGCCCACGGCGGCGGCGCACAGCAGGCGGCCCATGCCATCCTTGGCCGCGTTGGGGTTCGCCCGGCGCTTCTCGATGTCCTTGATGGTGATGAGGCCCTTGAGCTCGAAGGCCTCGTTGACGATGAGCAGCTTCTCGATGCGGTGCTCGTGCAGCAGCTGCTGCGCGTCGTCCTGGGTGATGCCCTCGCGGCCGGTGACGAGCTTGCGCGTCATCACGGCTTCGACCTTCTGGGTGAAGTTGGTCTCGAAGCGCACGTCGCGGCTGGTGACGATGCCCACCAGCCGCTGGCCCTGCACCACGGGGATGCCGGACACGCCGTGCAGGCGCATCAGGTCCAGCGCCCGGCCCAGCGGGGCGTCCGGCTCGATGGTGACCGGGTCCACCACCATGCCGCTCTCGAACTTCTTGACCTTGAGGACCTCGAGCGCCTGCTGCTCGGGCGACATGTTCTTGTGGATGACACCAATCCCGCCCTCCTGGGCCATGGCGATGGCCGTGCGGGACTCCGTTACGGTGTCCATGGCCGCTGACAGCAGCGGGATGTTGAGGCGGAGGTTGCGGGTGAGCCGGGTCGTCAGGTCGACGTCCTTGGGGACGACCGAGCTCTCGGCTGGGACCAGCAGGACGTCATCAAAAGTGAGGGCGAGCCGGATATCGGGGTTGAGCATGCGCAGCGCTCCCGTGGGCTGAAATGCCCGCGGGGCACCACAGCCCGCGGGTGCGGTTCCATACGAGGTACGCTGCCCCGGCGCAACGGGGAAGGCCGCAGTTTTTGACGCCCGTTCCCTCGGAGTTCGGGCGATAATCGCAACCCAGTATCCCCTCTCGTCTCAGGAACCGGGCATTGACGGATTCGAATCAGGGCGCGGTCGGGTTGGTCGTGAAGCTGCCCTTCTCGACACCCGAGGAGTTCCTGGCGAAGTACGGCCCCAATGTGACCCGAGGGGGAATCTACCTGCGCGCACGCGCGGTGAAGCCTCCGGGGACGGCCGTCACGCTGGACCTCAAGCTGGCGGGCGGGGAGCGCATCATCTACGCGGCGGCCGTCGTCCACTACGTCACCGGCCAGGGGGGCCAGGGCGTGCTCGGCATGGGGCTGCGCTTCCTGAACGCGGACGCCCCGACCCGCCGCTTCCTGGACTCGCTGGTCGTCACCCTGCCCCACGCCCAATCGGACGCTCCACCGGTTCCCTCCGGCGTGGGGCCGCCCGACTACACAGTCCCACCCACGGCGGCTCAAGCCCCCGCCACGCTGGCGGCGGCGGAAGCGCGGCCCGCCACCGCGAGTGCCCCTGGGAGCCCCGCGGCCTCCACGCAGCCCGACCCCGCGCTGATGATGTCGAACGCCGCGCTGAACCTGGGCACGGAGGAGCCCCGGCGCGCGGGCGTCGTCATCGGCATCGACCTGGGGACGACGAACTCGTGCGCGGCCTACGTGCGCAACGGCAAGCCGGGGGTGCTGCCCAGCCGCGAGGGGCACAACACCGTGCCCTCCATCATCGCCGTCAACACGCGGGGACGGCTGGTGGTGGGACACCCCGCCAAGGGGCAGATGCTCACCAACCCGCGCCAGACGGTGTACGGCGCCAAGCGGCTGGTGGGACGTCCCTTCGCGTCTCCCGTGGTGGAGCAGCTCAAGGACCGGTTCCACTATGAGATCGTCGCCAGTGAGAACGGCGATGCGGGCGTGAAGCTGGGGGAGCACGTCTACACGCTCCAGCAGATCTCCGCCCTCGTCCTCCGCGAGGTGCGCGAGGTGGCGCAGAACCAGTTCGGGCAGCCGGTGTCCCGGGCCGTCGTCACCGTGCCGGCCTACTACAACGACAACCAGCGCCAGGCGGTGCGCGAGGCCGGAAAGCTGGCGGGCCTGTACATCGAGCGCATCCTCAGCGAGCCCACGGCCGCGGCGCTGGCGTACGGCTATGGGCGGCAGCTGAACCAGCGCGTGCTGGTGTACGACCTGGGGGGCGGCACCTTCGACGCGTCGGTGCTGGAGCTGAACGACAACGTCTACGAGGTCATCTCCACCGGCGGCGATACCTTCCTGGGCGGCATCGACTTCGACAACGCCGTCGTCACGTACCTGCTGGACGAGTTCCAGAAGGCCATGGGCCGCCCCTTCCAGGGAGACCGGGTGGCCATGCAGCGCATCAACGACGCGGCCGAGCGCGCCAAGTGCGCGCTGTCCGAGCGCTCGGAGGTGCGGGTGCACGTCGCGTTCGTCACGATGGTCGACAACAAGCCGTGTGACCTGGACGTCACGCTCTCGCGGCAGAAGCTCATCGAGCTGACGGAAGGCCTGGTGGACCGCACCCTCCAGGTCTGCGACGAGGTGCTGGCGGCGAGGAAGCTGACGCCGCGGGACGTCGACGAGGTCATCCTCGTGGGGGGCCAGAGCCGCTTCCCGCTGGTGCACGAGAAGATCACGAAGTTCTTCGGGAAGCCGCCGAGCAAGGGCGTCCACCCGGACGAGGCCGTGGCGCTGGGCGCGGCGCTGCTGGCGCACAGCCTGGGACAGCTCGATGGCGTGGTCCTCATCGACGTGCTCCCCATGGCCATTGGCGTGGGCCTGCCCGGCGGACGCTTCAAGGCCGTGATGGAGCGCAACACGTCGTTGCCCTCCACCAAGAGCTACACCCTGGCCACGCACCGCGACGGGCAGACGGAGCTGGAGCTCACCGTGTTCCAGGGGGACTCGGACAAGGCGGCGGACAATGAGTACCTGGGCACGTTGAAGTTAGAGGGCCTGCCGAAGCTCCCGCGCGGCGCCGTGCAGGTGAACGTCACCTTCGAGGTCAACAACGAGTCGTTGCTGAAGGTCACCGCGCGCGAGTCGTCCTCGGGCCGCGAAGTGACGAGCACCTTCTCCACGCGCGACACCTCGGAGGCGGTGAAGGCCCGGCTGGCCCAGGCCGAGGGGGAGAGCGCGCCAGGGGGCTCCACCCGGGACGCGGGGCATGCGGGCGCGGTGGCCACCGGCCCGGCGGCCCCCATGAAGGCGTCTGTAAGCAATGTCCCACCCGCTGGCGCCTCGACTGCCGGGGCCGTGCGGCATGTCCCGCCGGCGGCCCGCCCCTCGCCGTCCGCACTGCCCATGGCGCCCCATGTGACGCCAAAGCAGCGAGGCTTCGTGGAGTGGCTCAAGGGGCTCTTCGGGCGCCCCTGAATTCGCTGCCCGTTATCGTGGGTACACTCTGAGTTTCATGGGTTTGGGGTAATTTTCCGGTAGTCCTGGTCAAACACATACGTCTGTTTTTGCCTGCTATGAGTAGCGCCTCGCTCCCCCTTGGCCAGCCGAGTGCGCTCCATGCAAGAGACTCCGCGAACCCTCATCGAGGTCCTGTCCCACCGCGCCCTTGGAGAGTCGGCGCACCGGAAACAGTACGTCTTCCTCGGAGATGCAGAAGGTGACGAAGGCGCGCTGAGCGCGAGCGAGTTGCATACTCGCGCGGCGTGCATCGGCGCCCTGCTGCAAGCGCACGGTGCCCGGGGACAGCGCGTGCTGCTGCTGTACCCGCCGGGGCTGGATTACGTCGCGGGCTTCTTCGGCTGCCTCTATGCGGGCGCGGTGGCGGTGCCCGCGTATCCGCCAGACCCGGCGCGGCTGGAGCGCACCCTGCCCCGCCTGCGCGCCATCATCCAGGACGCCGAGGCGACGGTGGTGCTCACCACCGAGGGCGTCCTCTCACTCGCGGACTTCGTCTTCGAGCAGGCGCCCGATTTCCGGGCCCTGAAATGGCTGGCCACGGACGACCTGCCCCTGGACGGCGCGTCGTCATGGCGCGAGCCGCAGGTCGGCCCGGACTCGCTGGCGTTCCTCCAGTACACCTCCGGCTCCACGGGCACGCCCAAGGGAGTGATGCTCAGCCATGCGAACCTCCTCCACAACCTGGGGCTGATCTCCGGCGCCTTCCAGACGAGCACGCAGAGCTCGGCCATCATCTGGCTGCCGCCGTATCACGACATGGGGCTCATCGGCGGCATCCTCCAGCCGCTGTTCGCGGGCTACCCGGTGACACTCATGTCCCCCATGTCCTTCCTTCAGCGGCCCATGCGCTGGCTGGAGGCGGTGTCCCAGTACGGCGGCACCATCAGCGGCGGGCCCAACTTCGCCTTCGAGCTGTGCGCGCGGCGGGCCACGGCCGAGGACGTCCAGACGCTCGACCTGCGCACTTGGGAAGTGGCGTTCAGCGGGGCCGAGCCCATTCGCGCCAGCACGCTGGACCGCTTCGCGGAGGTGTTCGCGCCCTGCGGTTTCCGGCGCGAGGCCTTCTACCCCTGTTATGGCCTGGCCGAGGGCACGCTCATCGTCACGGGTGAGCAGAAGGGGCGCGTGCCCCGTGTCCACGTCCTCGATGACGCCGCGCTGGGCCGGGGACAGGCGGTTCAGGCGGAAGCCGGGGCGGAGGGCTCACGCCCCCATATCGGCTGCGGCACCACGCTGGCCGAGCAGCGCCTGCTCATCGTCGACCCGGAGACGCGCGTGCCGCGCGCCGCGGGACAGGTGGGCGAGGTCTGGGTCTCCGGCGGAAGCGTCGCGCAGGGCTACTGGCGCAAGCCCGAGGACAGCGAGGACATCTTCCGTGCCGTCCCCGTGGGCGCGGAGGACGGGCCGAAGTACCTGCGCACGGGCGACCTGGGCCTGCTGCTGGAGGACGGACAGCTCATCGTCACCGGCCGGCGCAAGGACCTCATCATCCTGCGCGGCCGGAACCTGTACCCGCAGGACGTGGAGCAGGTCGTGGAGCGGGCCCACCGCAAGGTGCGCCCCGGCTGCGTCGCCGCGTTCGCCATCGAGACACCGGACGGTGAAGCGCTCGCGGTGGTCGTGGAGGTGTCGCGGGAGCTGGCTGACGGCTCGGACTCGGGCGCGCTGGGCACGGTGGCGGACACGCTGCGGCAGGCGATTGTCGCGGAGCTCCAGGTCCAGCCGCACACGCTGGCGCTGCTGCCACCCGGCTCGGTGATGAAGACGTCGAGCGGGAAGATTCAGCGCTTCGCCTGCCGCGCGGCCCTGCTGGCCGGCGGGCTTCCCGTCCTGTGGCGCAATGGAACGGGCGTCGTCTCCGGTCCCCCTCCCCTGCCCTCGGCCTCGCCGGCTCCAGCCATCCAGCCCGCGCAGTCCCAGGAGGCGCTCGAAGCGGCCCTGCGCGAGGAGCTGGTGGCGGTGCTGGGGAGCGAGGCCGTCGGCGAGGATGCTGGCACGCCGCTCACCTTGCTGGGCCTGGACTCGCTGGGGGCCGCCGACCTCCAGGGCCGCGTGGAGAAGCGCCTGGGCGTGCGCGTCTCCGTCGCCGCGCTGCTCCAGGACCTGAGCCTCCGGACACTCGCGGAGACGGTGTCCGCCCAGGGGACGGGACACCGTCTCCCGCCGCTTCAAGCGCGGCCTGCCGGGGCGGAGCTGACGCCTGCCTCCTTCACCCAGCAGCGGTTGTGGTACCTCCTCCAGCTCGACGCGTCGTGGACGTCGAACCAGCTGCCCGTGGCGCTGACGCTGCGTGGCGCGCTCGACGTGGCCGTCCTGGAGCGGGCGCTGTCCGAGGTGCTGCGCCGGCACGAGGCCCTGCGCACCTCGTTCACGTCACGGGATGGCGAGCTGCTGCAACGGGTGCATGCCCCGGAGCCCATCGCGCTGGCGTGCCTGGACTTCACCGGTGTCACGGGGGAGGCGCGGCAGGCCACGCTGGAGGCCCAGGCGGTGCTCGATGCGCGGCACCCCATGGACCTGGAGGCCGGTCCCCTGGTGCGGTGCTCCCTGCTGCGGTTCGGGCCGGAGGACCATGTCCTGCTGACCGTCCTGCACCACCTGGTGGTGGACGGCACGTCCGTCGCCTTGTTCGTGCGTGAGCTGGCGGCGCTCTACGGCGCCTTCGTGGAGGGCCGGCCATCGCCGTTGCCCCCGCCGGAGTTCCAGTATGGAGACTTCGCGGTCTGGCAGCGCGCCCACTTCACGCCCCAGGCCCTCTCCTCGGAGCTGGCGTGGTGGCGTGACGCGCTGGCCGGGGCGCCCCAGTTGTTGGCCCTGCCCACCGACAGACCTCGGCCCCATCGGCTGTCGGTCCATGGCGCGCGCCGCTTGCGGCTGCTTCCCGCCGCGTTGATGGCGCGGCTGCATGCCCTGGCGCGGCGTCAGGGCGCCACGCCCTTCATGAGCGTGATGTCCGCGCTGGCCACGGTGCTGCACCGCTGGAGCGGCCAATCCGACTTCATCGTGGGCACCGTCATCTCGGGCCGCGACGCCAAGGGCACGCGGGAGGTGATGGGCGACTGCACCAACTTCATCCCGCTGCGCGTGTGCCTGCCTGAAGCCGCGACCGCGACGGACATGCTCGCGGAGGTGAAGGCGCGCATGCTGGGGGCGCTCGCACACGGCTACGTGCCGTTCGAGCAGATCCTCGCGGCCGTGCAGCAGCCCGGCTCGGCGCGCCGCGAGATCTACAACGTGGGGTTCATCCTCGATGACTACGAGCTGCCTCGCGCGCTGTCCGTCCGCGGCGCGCTGACGCTCGACATGTCGCTGGTGGACAACCACACGGCCGAGCTCGACATGACCTTCGAGGCGACCCACCGCCCTGAGGGTCTGTTGATCGGCTGCAAGTACTCCGCGGACCTCTTCGACGCGGCCACGGCGGACCGCGTCCTGGAGCATCTGGAGCTCGTGATTCGCGGCATGGTGGAGACGCCGGACGCACGGCTGTCCACGTTGGCGCTGCTCACGTCTGCCGAGCGGGAGCAGGTGCTGAAGGGCTTCCAGGGGACGGAGGTGGTGTACGCACCGGAGACGACGGTGCACGGGCTGGTGGAGGCGCAGGCGGCACGGACGCCGGACGCGGTGGCGGTGACGTACGAGTCGCAGCGGGTGACGTATGCGGAGCTGGAGGCGCGAGCCAACCAGTTGGCACACCACCTGAGGAAGCTGGGTGTGGGGCCGGAGTCGCTGGTGGGGGTGTGCCTGGAGCGCTCGGTGGAGCTGGTGGTGGCGCTGCTGGGCGTGTTGAAGGCGGGGGCCGCGTACGTGCCGGTGGACCCGGGCTACCCGAGGGAGCGCCTGGGTTGGC
>JAFAAN010000091.1 GCA_023426545.1 Pseudomonadota bacterium | reverse complement strand
CCCCGGCCCCCGCCGCCGGACGTGGACGACGACGCGACGCCGCCGCCCACGCGCAACCCCTTCGCGGAGGCCCCCGAGGAGACGCGCACCGCCGTGCCCATCGAGGCCAAGGTCGAGGTCTCCGAGGACCTGCTCGCGGAGGATGACGGCCCTCGCACGGTGCCGCCGCGCCGGCCACCGCCCTTCACCCCGCCGTCACGTGCGCCCTCGCCCAACGTGGCCACGGGGGCCCGCCCGGCGCTGGGCGCGCGCCGCCCGCCACCGTCCCGCCCCGCCCCCGCGGTGGACGACGAGGACGACGACACCGGCGGCTCGCACAACGCCAGCGGCGGCTCCGAGAAGACGCAGATTCGCCCGGCGCCGTCCGAGCGCCCCCGGCGCTGAGCTGAAACACGCTCCCGGCCCGGCGCGTCCAAAACGACCCCGGGCCGGTGGGGCGGCCTCCCACCACGCGCTCCGTGCCCCGCGAGGACTCACTCGAAGCACGGGCCGCAATTCCCGACCTTGCGAGGAGGTCCCGTCGGGGGGAAAGTGATTGCGTGTGGATCTCCCTCCTCGCCGCGCTCACCCTGGCCACCCAGGTGCCCGCCGCGCCTCCCCCGCCGCCCCTCTCCATCCTGGTCGCCCCCCCTGACGCGGCGGGAGCCCCCTCCCACGTCGTCGAGTTCGCCCAGGAGCACGTGGCCGAGCAGCTCCGGGCCCGCGGCCTGGTGGTGGTCCGCATCGAGGACATCACCCGCAAGCTGTCCGCCGCCAAGCGCCGCCCGCTCCTGCGCTGCAACCGCACGGAGGCCTCCTGCATCCGCGCGCTGGGCGCCGCGGGGAAGACGGAGCTCGTGCTGGTGACGGAGCTGGGCCAGCTGCTCAGCGGCTACCGCACCGGCGCGCGCCTCTACACCTCCAGCGACGGCGCGCTCGTCACCGAGCACCTCATCCCGGGCGTGCGCGAGGAGCAGTTGCTGGACTCGCTCACCCAGTCGCTCGACGCGGTGCTGCCCGTGGCGCAAGCGGCCCTGCGCGGCCCACCGCCAGCGCCACCTTCCGCCGAGCCGCCCCCGGCCCCCGCGGCCGTGGTGGAGGCGAAGCCGCTGACCCCGGAGCCGGAGCCCGAGCGCATCCGTCCGCTGCGCCGCTGGTCGTGGCTGCCCGCCGCGGGCGGCGCGGCGCTGGCCGGCGTGGGCACCGTCTTCTACCTGCAGGCCCGTGACAAGTATGCGCGGCTCGACACCGGCGGCACGCCGGGGGAACCGCTCCGTGACGCGGATCGGCTCGCGGCGTCGGGCCGCCGGGCGCAGACGGTGAGCCGGGTGGCCTTCGGGCTGGGCGCGGCGGGGCTGGTGACGGGCGTGGTGATGTTCCTGCTGCCCGGCGAGGAGGCCCCGACGGTGCGGCCCTCCGCCACCGTGGTGCCCGGTGGAGGCATGGTCGGCCTGTCCGGGACGTTGCCTTGAACTCGAGGAGAGTCATGCGGAAGACCCAGATGCTCGGCGCCACGGGCATGGCGCTCGCGACGATGCTCGCCGTTGGCGGGTGCTTCGACTTCGACGGCGCGAGGCGGCGCTGCAGCGACGAGGGGCGCTGTGAGCCCGAGGTCCCGCCCTGCACGCCCGTCCCCGGCTTGGACCTGCCCGATGACGCCTTCGCCGACACCGACTGCGACGGCGTGGATGGACAGGCGGACGCGGGCCTCTTCATCGACCCGGTGGACGGCGATGACGACGCGGGCACCGGCACACGGACGGCGCCGCTGCGCACCGTGGGGCGGGCGCTGGCGATGGTGCGCGAGACGGACGGTGGCGCGCGCCACCTGTTCCTGGCCGGTGGCGCCTACGACGAGGCGGACCTGGTGCTGGACGTGCCCGTGTCGCTGCACGGTGGCTATGCCGGGCGCAGCGGCGGCTGGCGCCGCAGCGCGGACCGCCTGGCGGTGGTCGATGCCGGCACCCTGGGGCTGACGGTGCGCGGCCTTCAGGATGCCGGCGTGGTCATGGAGTACGTGCAGGTGAGCGCGGCCAGCGCGGCGGGCCATGGAGAGCCGTCCATCGCGATGCGCATGGTGGACTCCTCCGGCGTCCGCCTGCGCCACGTCACCCTGGCCGCGGGCATGGGTGGACAGGGCAGCGCGGGGCTGCCGGGAGGCGCGGGCACCGAGGGCCCTGCGGGCGGCGCGGGTCAGGACGGCGGCGTCGACAGCTCCGACATCGGCGAGGGCGGCCGGCCGGTCCCCATCACCTGCCCGGATGGGAGCGAGCCCACGGGCGGCGCGGGCATGCTGGGCGGCGCGCCGGGCAGCGCGGGACTGGATGGCGGCACGGGCGGCCCTGGCGAGTTGGGCGGCGCGGGCGGCGCGGGCGGCATGACGGCGGGCACCGCATGCTCGGGCGGCGAGTGCATCTGCAACCCGGACCCGGGCTTCCCCGGCCTGGGCGGCGCGGATGGAGGCCCCGGCACGCCTGGCGGCGGCGGCTCGGGACGTGGCCAACTCCAGAAGGAGACCTGGACCGCCGACCAATCCGGCGAGCCGGGCAGTGACGGAACGCCGGGCTTCGGTGGCGGTGGCGGCGGCTCGGGTGGGACCTGCCTCATCTCTGGCGTGAGCGTCGCCGCCGGCGGCGGAAGTGGCGCGGGTGGCACGGGCGGCTGTGGTGGCACGGGCGGCCAGGGTGGCGGCGGAGGCGGTGCCTCCATCTCGCTGCTGCTCATCGGCTCCGACACGTCCGTGGAGGACGGAAGCGTGCTGCGCACGCTCGGCGGCGGCCCGGGTGGTGAGGGCGGCGCTGGCGGCCCGGGCGGCACCGGAGGAGAAGGCGGCCTGGGCGGCATTGGCGGACGCGTTACCCGAAGCAACGGGACGCTCTACCGGACCACGGGTGGTTCGGGCGGCCCTGGCGGTCCAGGCGGCAGCGGCGGACCCGGCGGCGGTGGGGGCGGTGGTGGGGGCGGGCCCTCGGTAGGCGTCTGGTGTGGACAGGGCTCCACGGTTCGTATCGCGAACAGCGGCGTCACCTTCCAGGTCGGTCCGGGTGGAGAGGGCGGCACGGGTCCCGGAGAGGGAGGAAGCGAAGGCGCGCGCCTGACCGAAGCCGACTGCACCACACCCAACCCATAGCGTCCGCTGTCCGACGTTGGAGTGCCTGCCGGGGGGAAGCGGCGTGCTGCGCCTGACCGCCCGACAGGCACTCCTGGCCAGAGCACATCGCCCCACCCGGGTCCTCCTGCTACGCTGCTTCCCGGTTTGAGATGGCTTCCGAGTTGATCTGCGATACCTGCGGCCTGGCCGTACCTCCCGACACCGCCGTGTGCCCCCGCGATGGGACGGTGGTGCTGACGTCGTTCGACGTGCCCCCGCGCGGAGAGGAGCCCAACGTGGTGGTGCAGCCCTCGGAGCCGTCGGCCGCGGCCTCGCAGAAGGACCCGCTCATCGGCCTCAAGCTGGGTGAGTACGAGCTGCGCTCGCGCATCGGCGTGGGCGGCATGGGGCTGGTGTACGAAGGCATCCAGCCGCTCATCGGCAAGCGCGTGGCGGTGAAGGTGCTGCGGCCGGAGCTGGCCCACTCCACCGAGCAGGTGGAGCGGCTGCTCGCGGAGGCCCGCGCCGTCAACGCCATCCGCCACCGGGGCATCATCGACATCTTCGGCTTCGGCCAGGTGCCGGACGGCCGGCAGTACATCGTCATGGAGTACCTGGAGGGCCAGGCGCTCGACGCGGTGCTGACGGAGAAGAACCGGCTGCCGGTGCAGGAGGCGCTGGCGCTGCTCGACGAGGTGCTCGCCGCGCTGGCCGCCGCGCACGGCGCGGGCGTGGTGCACCGCGACCTCAAGCCGAGCAACATCTTCCTGGTGCAGCAGCCGGACGGCTCGCGCTACGTGAAGGTGCTGGACTTCGGGCTCGCCAAGCGGGGCCAGGGCCCCACCGGCCGCACCGCGCAGACGCGCACGGACATGGTGGTGGGCACGCCGGAGTACATGGCGCCGGAGCAGGCGCGCGGCCAGGAAGTGGGGCCCATGACGGACCTCTACGCCCTGGGCGTCGTCACCTTCGAAATCGTCACCGGCCGGCTCCCCTTCGTGGGCAGCTCACCGGTGGACCTGCTGATGAAGCACGTGGAGGCGCGGCCGCCCCGCCCCTCGGAGTTCGTCTCCGATTTGCCGCCCGCGCTGGACGCCTTCATCCTGCAGATGCTCACCAAGGACCCGGAGACGCGGCCCAACTCCGCGGACGCGCTGCGGCAGCAGCTGCACAAGCTGCGGCGCACCCTCCGGGCCTCCACGCGCTCCAACCCCAGCGCCCCGGCCCCTGGCTTCGAGAAGCCCATCGCCGCGGCGGAGGCGGACTCGCGGCGCCCCACCACGCCAGTGCCGGTGCCCCCGGAGCTGAGCGCGGAGCCGACGTCCCAGGAGCTGCGCGCCGCGGGCGTCCAGCAGGGCCCGCTGCGCAAGCACCTGCCGCTGGTGGCGGCGCTGGCCTTCGCCGGCGTGCTGCTCACGGGCGCCGCGGCCATCATCATCCGGGGTTCGAGCGGCGCCGCGCCCGTGGCGGCCGTACCCCAGGACGCCCCGGAGCGGGCCGAGGCCGCGCCCTCGCCGCCCGAGCCTCCGGCGCAGGCCGAGGTGGCCACGCCTGCCCCTGCGCCCGCCGAGCCTCAGGCGTCCCCGGAGGAGGCTGTGCTGCTCCAGCCGCTGGTCGCCGCCGCGCCGGCTGATGCCGACGCCACGGGAGGCCCGCGCGCGAAGGCCGTGCGGGCGCGTCCCGAGGCCGACGCCCCCGTCGCGCCGCCCCGCCCCATGCGGGCGTCGGCGCCCAGCCTGGAGGACATCCTCCAGAGCATCGACCGGCTGGAGCGCCGGGTCGACCGGCTGGAGACGTCCGGGAAGCTGGACGCGCCCAAGGCGAACGCCGCGCGCAACCTGCTGGCGAAGTACCGCGATGACGCCCGGGCCGACACCAGCGCCCCCGCCCGCATCGACCTGCTCAAGAAGGTGACGGGCGTGGCGGGGATGATTCGCTAGCGCCGCTCAGCGCGTGCAGGCCAGCGGCTGCGCCATGGCGTTGCGGGCGCGGTCCTCGCTCACCAGCCGCCAGCCCGCGAGGTCCTCCAGCAGGATGTTGCGGTTCTGCCGCAGCACCGTGGGGTTCTTGCAGAGCTTGATGCCGAAGTAGTCGTGGTACGGCGGCAGGGCGAGCTGCAGCTCGGCGAGCTCCTCCAGCTTCAGCTCGCTCAACTCCCGGCCGAAGAGCTTCAGCGCCGCGTCCTCCACGCCGACGATGCCGCGCTCGAAGTAGATGGTGGCCAGGTCATACGCGATGAGCTGGTCCTTCTGCATGAAGGTGTGGATGCGGTGGGCGGCCACGGACTGCTCGCGCGTGCCCTTGATGCCCAGCGCGTCCGCGATGCGCATGGCCAGGATGCGCTCACAGGCGCCATCACCCGGCGGCGCCGTGCCCACGGTGGCGCCCAGGAAGAGGCGCCAGGTCCACGCGGGGCCGTCCTCGCGCGGCGTCTGGAAGTAGCGCGGGCACTCCATGTGCCGGATGTAGAGGGCCACCAGGTCCTTGGGCAGCTTGGAGAAGTCCGGCCGCACGAAGGTGATGGGGCGCGGGTTGCGCTCGTACTGCCCCGCCCGCAGGCTCATCCGCTCGCCTTCGATGCTGTGCTTGAGCTGCTTCTCCACATCGAACTCGCTCTCCAGCGGCGGCAGCTTGCTCGCCGTGTAGAGGTACGTCAGCGGAATCACCACGCCGGCCAGGCCGAGCACGAACAGGATTACCCAGAGCAGACTCTTCACCCCCCCAGGCTACCAGGGGCGGCACGCGAGCGGCGCGTGGGTTAGAACCGCGACATGCCCGACTGGCACCCGGCCACCGTCACCGAATGCACCCCCGCCGCCGACGGGCTCACCGACTTCGTGCTCGACGTGCAGGGCACGCCCCTGGCCGGCACCCACGAGCGGCCCGGACAGTATGTGCATCTCCGCCTGCCCGGCGTGGGACAGGGCCTCTTCGCCATCGCCTCCCCGCCCGGTCCCCGGGGGACGCGGTGGGAGTTCCTCCTCAAGGACGGTAGCCCCCTGCCCGACGCGCTCATCGGCCTGCCCCCGGGGGCCCGCGTCGAGGTGTCGCGGCCGGAGGGCCGGGGCTTCCCGCTGGAGCGCGCGCGCGGCCACGACGTGCTGCTGTTCGCCACCGGCTCCGGCATCTCCGCCATCCGCTCCGTCATCACCAGCATCCAGCGCGAGCGCGGGGCCTACGGGCAGGTGACGCTCTACTTCGGCGCGCGCACGCCGGGGGCCTTCGCCTACGCGGACGAGCTGCACGAGTGGGAGGCCGGCGGCGTACAGGTGGTGCGCACCGTCAGCCAGCCGGGCGCCAGCGGCTGGCAGGGACTCACCGGCTACGTGCAGGCCCACCTGGGTGAAGGGCCGCTGCGCCCCTCCGCGGTGGCCTTCCTCTGCGGGCAGAAGGAGATGGTGCAGGGGGTGAGGAGGACGCTCCAGGCGCTGGGCATGCCCGCGGGCGACGTCCACCTCAACTACTGAGCGGCGGCGCTCGCTCCGGGCCCGTCCACGGTGGGCGACTCATAGGCCACGTCCAGCAGCACCGCCGCCGGGTCGCTGTCCCCGTCGCGGCTGGCCACCTGGGGCGTCCACGCGGCCACACCCAGCCAGCGCCCGTCCGGGCTGAAGCGCACCCGCCGCACGGACCAGTCGAAGCGGTGCTCGCCGCGCGCGCCCGCGTCGCCCTCGGTGAAGAGGTACACGCGCTTGTCCCAACCACCGCTGGCCAGCGAGCGCCCGTCCGGAGAGATGGCCGCGGTGGCCACCACGCCCTGGTGCAGCGGCCACTTCATCAGCACCTGGCCGGACCGGGCATCCACGATGGCGCCCGCGTTGAAGGGGCCCCGCGGCTCGTCCACGCCCTTGCGCTCGCGCTCGTACACCGCGCGGTCACGCTCCGGCTTCTGCTCCGACAGGCCCACGCCCAGCCGCTGGCCGCGCGCGTCCACGGTGACGTCGCTGACGAAGGCCGGGAAGGCGAAGTCCGAGCCCCGCACGAGCACCAGCGCCTCGACGGCGGGCGCGTCCTCGGACGGGCCGCCCTTCAGCGTGAGCACGGCCTCCTCGGTGACTTCGTCGAAGGCCACCGCCACGCGCTCGGAGAAGGGCGCGCCCAGCACGCCCTGGGTGCCCTGCGGCACGCACGCGTCGCAGACGGCGATGTCCACGCCCTCCAGGCGCATGGACTTGAAGCGCAGCGCCTGCGCCCGCGCCAGCCGCGCGGCGATGGTGCCCATCGGCCCCGGCACGTCGAGCGTCTCCTGGAGGAAGGGCACGTCGATGCCCGCCGCGGCGGCCGCCTCGCTGGTGACGACCAGGGCGGGCGCGCGCGCGTCCAGCGCGAAGGACAGGGGCGCCTTGTCGTTCACCGTGCCCCCCAGCACCACCGAGCCGGCGCGCCGCTCGAAGCGCATGCGCGCCTGCCCGGGCCGCAGCGCCTCGACAGCGGTGCGCCACGCGCGCACGTGCTTGTCCCAGCCGCCGGAGTACAGCGTCCCGTCCGGCGCGAAGGCCAGCGCGCTCACCGTGCCCACGTGCCCGCGCTCCTCGGAGGCGTACTCCAGCGCGGGCGCGGACAGCACCGTGACCAGGCCCTTGTAGCTGCCCACCGCCAGCCACTGACCTTCCGGGTGGAAGGCCACGACGGACAGCGGCTCCTCGGTGCGGCGCTCGCCCTTGAGCGCGCCGGTGGCCGCGTCGAAGAGGCGCACCACGCCGTCCTTGCCCGCGGTGGCCACCAGCGCGCCATCCGGCGAGAAGGCCACGCCCTCCACGTCGAACTCGTAGGGGTTGATGGCCGGGTCCGCCAGCATCGCTGGCTTGGCGGAGCCCAGCTCCCAGACGGAGAGGAAGTAGGACTTGCTGCCCAGGCGCGAGTACGCCACCCGGCTGCCCCGCGGCGCGAAGGCCAGCCCCCAGATGAAGTCCTTGTTGTTGAGCACGGCCCGGCGCGACAGGCCCGCCGCGCTGCCGGACAGCCACGTGCCCGGCTCCGCGTCCAGCCGCGCGCTGAGCTCCGGGGACACCCGGGGAGGCGCGTGTGCACAGCCGCCTCCCACCGCCACCAGTCCCCCCGCCAGCAGTGCGAACGCCCCCCTCGCGAACGTCATGTCCCAGAGCCTCCTGACGCCGCCGCGGCCTTCTGCCGCTCCTGCTCGACGTTGATTTCCGTGACGCCCTTGCCGTCGATGGACAGCAGGAACAGCTGCTTCACCGCCTCGCGCTTCTCGTTGAAGGACGTGCGCCCGGTGGCCCCGTCGAAGTCCTTCAGGTTGGCCAGCGCGTCACGCATCTGCGCGCGGGTGCGCGGCGCATCCTTGCGCTCCATGAGCTGCCGCAACATCCGACCGGAGTCGTAGCCAATCGCCTCCAGCAGCCCCGGGTCGCGGCCCGTCTCCGCGCGGTAGGCCTCGCGGTACTGCTGCACGAAGCGGCGCGTGGCCGGGCGCTGCGAGTCCACGAAGAAGCCGTCCACGTACACCGAGCAGGTGACGAACTTGCCGCCGCGCTCGACGAGCTCCGGCAGCCCCGAGCGGCCCTTGGGGCTGCTCCACTGGTTGGCGCCGAAGAGCGTCACCGTCTTCAGCTCCTTCTTGCCCGTCGTCTTGCGGATGCGCTCCAGGTCGCGCGGGTCACACGCGTTGGTGACGATGTCCTCCACCGCCAGCGCGGGCGCCACCAGGCTGACGCGGCGCCAGTCGTCCGGCATGAAGATGGCGTCGAAGTCGATGATGGGCTCCACGCCGCTCTTCACCTTCTCCAGCGCCTTGCGGCGGCGGAACGCGTCCAGGTTCTCACCCTGCACGTCGCGCACGCCCTCCACGTAGTCGCCGCGGTCATCCAGGTAGTAGCGGCCCACCAGCTTCTTGGCCTCGGCGGTGAAGGTGGTCTGGTCATGCGCGTAGCGCTCCGCCCCGCGCACGCCGCCGCCCCGCTCCACCACCTGGTCCCAGAAGGCATCCGCCAGCTCCACGCCGTACGGGATGTTCGGGTAGAGCAGCGCGAAGCGCTTGTAGCCCTTCACGTTCATCGCGTAGTCCGCGATGGCCTCCGCCTGCGCCGCGTTGGTGAGCATGTTGCGGAAGACGTAGGCGCCCAGGTCGGTGATGGCGTCCTGGCGGGTCATGGTCAGCAGCGGGACCTGGAGCTCCTCGGCCAGCAGCGCCGCGCGCTTGGAGTCGTCTCCCAGCAGGGGCCCCAGCACGGCGATGGCGCCGTCATCGAAGGCGAGCTGCTCCATGGCCTGGCCCGTCTTGTTGACGTCGGCCTGCGTGTCCTTCACCACCAGCTCCACGCCGCTCCCCTCCAGCCCCAGCTGGATGCCGCGCAGCACCGCCTCGCCAATGGGCTGGTAGCGCCCCGTCATGGGCAGCAGCACGCCCACCGTGCGCGGGCGGGCCTCCACGCGGCGCGTGGCGCGCGCCAGCAGCTCGCGGGCCTGCGGCGCGAAGGGGTGGCCAGGGGCCTCGGCGAGGAAGCGGTTCAGCGTCTCCTCCAGCCGCGACCAGTCGCGCAGGTGGTAGTAGATGCGCGCCAGCTTGAAGGTGATGACGGGCCACGCCGGGTTGGACGGCGACAGGCCCTCCGCCACGCGGGCGACGTCCACGAAGCCGGCGCGGCCCTCCACCAGCGCCTCCACCTTGGCCACCGCGGCGGCCTGGGCCTGCGCGCCCTGGGCCTGCCCCGCCTCGTCCACCGCCATCTGCAGCGCCTGCCCGTAGAGGCCGGCGCCCGCGGCGGCGCGGGCGGCCTCGTTGAGCAGCTGGGTGCGCTCGGCGCCGCTGGCGCGCTCCGCGAGGCTGGAGAGCGTCTGGTACGCGTCGCGGTAGGCGCCCACCTCCATCGCGGAGAGGGCCAGCTTGTGCTTGGCGTCCTCCGCCTGCGCGTGGAGCGGGTTCTCGAAGAGCAGCTCGTTGAAGGTCTTGCGCGCGTTGACGAAGTCCTTCGACTCGAAGAAGAGGACGCCCGCCTGGTACAGCGCGTCCTGGCCGGCGGTGGTGGCGGGGTACGCCTTGCGCACCGACAGGTAGGCCTCCGCGGCCTTCTTCTTGTCCGGGGTGCCACGGGCCGTCTGCGCGGCCTGCGCCAGCGCCGTATCCGCGGCGGGGTCCTTCTTCGCCTCCACCGCGGGGCGCGTGGGGAACGGGTCGCCAGCGGGCAGCTCCCCGCCAGCGTCACCCCGAGAGGGCGTGCGGGTGGTCCGGGGGCAGGCCGTCAGCAGCAGGGCCAGGGCGATGACGAGCGAGCGGCGCAGGGTGGGCAGGACATCCATGGCAGGGCCGTGCATAGCAGTGGGGTGGGCCCCCGTCGACACCCGAGCGGGGAGAAGATTCCACCGGCTGTGCCCGCTGTTTTGCAGCGCCCGTGCCCACGGCCACCCGCCATGGCACGGCGCTCGCCCGCCTGCTGGGTGCGGCACCAGGGCCACGGCTTCGCGGCCCCGCGCCCGCAACCGTCGTCAGCCGAACAGCTCCTTCACCTTGGCGATGAAGCTCTTCGACTGCGGGTGCGACTCCTCGCCAGAGGCCTCCGCGAAGCGCTCCAGCAGCTCGCGCTGCTTCGAGGACAGCTCGGTAGGCGTCTCCACGACGACGCGCACGTGCTGATCGCCCCGCTGCTGGCTGTGCAGGTGCGGGATGCCCTTGCCCTTGAGCCGGAACACCTTGCCGGACTGGGTTCCGCTGGGGACGGTCATCTTCACCTTCCCGTCCAGCGTGGGGACGTCGATCTTCGCGCCCAGCGCCGCCTGGGTGAAGGAGATGGGCACCTCGCAGAAGACCTCGTACTCCTCGCGCTGGAAGAGCGGGTGCTCCTTCACGATGACGGTGACGTAGAGGTCGCCCGCTGGTCCGCCCCGGTCGCCGGGCTCGCCCATGCCGGACAGCCGCACGCGCGTGCCGTTGTCCACGCCGCCGGGGATGGCCACCTCGATGACCTCCTCGGAGGGCACCTTGCCCGAGCCCCTGCAGCGGGTGCACGGGTCCGGCACCACCGCGCCCGTGCCGCTGCACTCACCGCAGGGCCGGGACACCGCGAAGAAGCCCTGCGTGTAGCGCAGCTCGCCGCTGCCGCCGCACGCCGAGCAGGGCCGGGGCCCCGAGCCGCTCTTGCTGCCCGAGCCGGAGCACGTCTCGCACTTCTTCGGCCGGGGAATGGTCACCTTGGGCCGGCAGCCGAAGGCCGCCTCCTCGAAGGTGATCTCCAGGTTGTAGCGCAGGTCCGCGCCGCGCGAGCTCGTCCGGCGCCCTCCCCGGCCACCGCCGAAGATGTCGCCGAAAATCTCCCCGAAGATGTCGTTGATGTTGACGCCCTGGAACCCGCCGCCGGCGCCGCCGAAGCCCTCGAAGGGGTTGCCCGAGTGCCCGAAGCGGTCGTACTTCGCCCGCCGCTCGGGGTCGCTCAGCACCTCATAGGCCTCCGAGGCCTCCTTGAACTTCTCCTCGGCCTCCGCGTTCCCCGGGTTGCGGTCCGGGTGGTACTGCAGCGCCACCTTGCGGAACGCGCTCTTGAGCTCCTGCGCGGAGACCGACTTCTGGACGCCCAGGACCTCATAGTAGTCGCGCTTCTGACCCGCCGCCGCTGGCATCGATTACAACCCCTGGATTTTGCTGTGCTTTTCTGCGCTACGTGAAATCTTGAGTCACTATAACGCAGCGAAACGCACCAGCAATCCAGCGAGGACACGAGGCGCCTCCGCCCACCTGGCGCCGGGCGGGCGACCGGGCGGGGGCAGCGGCGCGGGGCGGAGGGACTGTCAGACGGTCCAGACGCGGTTGGCCGTCAGCTCCATCCGGGCCAACCTGCGCTTGAGCCCCGGGTCCACGGCCCCGGTGGCGGCCCACTTGGGCACCACGAAGTGGAGCTCCGCGTTGTAGAGCTTGGCGGCGCTGGCCAGCAGGCTCCAGCGGTTCTCCGCGGTGGGGTCATCCACCATGGTGGGCGTGACAATCTCCAGGATGATGGGCGTGCGGGCCGAGTCCGACTGCCGGCAGGTGAAATCGGGGCGGTGGTCCTCGATGGTGCCCGACAGGATGGGAGGAGGCATGAACCCGGGAAGCCGCGCCTTGATGTCCGTATACCCGATGGTGCGGAAGTACTCGGCCATCAGCCACAGGAGTCGGCGGCGCTCCTCGTCCTCCACCACCGGCTCGCAGCCCGGATTGAACAGGGCCTCTTTTTCGTTATTCGTTTCCATGGCTCCCCTGAACCTGTCCGCAGGGTTGAAGGTGGGCAATGGAACTGGCCGGGCCGCCGCAGGTGCCCGGTGGCAGGGCAGCCGACAGGGCACCTACCCCGGAAGGCCAGTAGCCTTGGACGTCGCGGCGACTCGGTGAGAGAGTCCGCCGCCGAACAGTGGCTCCACGTCCTTCTCCTCACGTCTATCGCCGGCTCCTCGGCTACCTCCGGCCCTACCGGCTGCTGCTCGCCGCGGGCTTCGGCGCGTCGGTGGCCGCCGCCGTCGCCACCTCCGCGTACGCCTGGGTGGTGGGCCCGCTTCTGCGCGCGGTGCTCACCGACGCGCCCGTCACCGTCGCCGGGGTGTCCCTTCCGGGGGACGCCCTGCTCAAGCGCCTGCCCCTGCTCGTGGTGGCGGTGGCCGCGGTGAAGGCCACCGCCCAGTTCCTGCAGGGCGGGCTGATGCAGCGGCTGGGACAGCGGGTGATGGCGGACCTGCGCGGCTTCCTCTACGGGCGGCTGCTCGGCCAGCCGCCGGCGTTCTTCGAGCGGCGCCACTCCGGCGAGCTGCTGGCGCGCTTCACCGCGGACGTGCCGCTGGTGGAGTTCTCCATCACCCAGGCGCTCACGTCCTATGTGAAGGACGGGCTGCAAATCATCGCGCTGCTCGTCACCTGCTTCCTCATCGACAAGACGCTGTTCCTCTTCACCTTCGTCGTCGTGCCGGTGACGGTGCTGCCCATCAACCGCTTCGCGCGGTCGCTGAAGAAGGTGGCCATGCGCTCGCAGCAGCGGCTGGGCGCGCTGACGGCGCTCGCCGCCGAGCAGCTCCAGAACCTGCCCGTGGTGCAGGCCTACAACGGCCAGCCGCGCGCGCTGGCGTCCTTCGAGGTGGAGGCGGACAACTACCTGGGGGAGATGCGCCGCTCGCTCTTCCTGCGCGGCGCGGTGAGCCCCACGGTGGAGCTGCTGGGCATCGCCGGCGTGGCGCTGGCGGTGGCCTGGGGCGCGCGCGCGGTGGCGGCGGACCCCGCCCTGGCCGGGCGGCTGCTGTCCTTCATGGCCGCGGCGCTGCTGCTGTACCAGCCGGTGAAGTCGCTCAGCGGCACGCTGTCGCAGGTGCTGACGGGACTGGCCGCGGCCGAGCGCCTCTTCGACATGGCGGACGCGCCGTCCCCGCCGGACGTGGGCGAGGCGGCCGGTCCGCTGGCGCGCGAGCTCAAGCTGGAGGGCGTGCGGGCCACCTACTCGGACGGGCGCGAGGCGCTGCGCGGCATGGACCTGGTGGTGCCCGCCGGCGCGCGCGTGGCGCTGGTGGGCCCTTCCGGTGCGGGCAAGACGACGCTCTTCTCCGTGCTGCTGGGCTTCCTGCCCGCGTCCGGCGGCCAGGTGCTGTGGGACGGCGCGCCGATGACGGCGCTGAAGCCCTCCAGCGTGCGCGGCCAGGTGGCCTGGGTGCCGCAGGAGCCGGTGCTCTTCTCCGGCACCGTGCGACACAACCTGCGGCTGGGCCGGCCCGAGGCGACGGACGCGGAGCTGTGGGAGGCGCTGCGGCTGGCGCACGCGGAGGACTTCGTCCGCGCCCTGCCCGGCGGCCTGGACGAACCGGTGGGCGAGCGCGGCAGCCGGCTGTCGGGCGGCCAACGGCAGCGGCTGGTGCTGGCGCGGGCCTTCCTGTGCCGGCCGTCGCTGCTGCTGCTGGATGAGCCCACCAGCGCGCTCGACGCGGCGAGCGAGGCGGCGGTGGGCGAGGGCCTCGTCGCGCTGATGCAGGGACGCACGGTGCTGGTCATCGCGCACCGGCTGTCCACGGTGCGCGACGCGGACCTGATTGCCGTGGTGGAGGACGGCCGCGTGGTGGAGGCCGGCACCCACGCGGAGCTGCTGGCCCTGCGCGGGCGCTATACCCAGCTGCTGGGCGAAGGCGCCGTCGCGGCGTGAACCTCCGGCGCGGGCGCTCGCGCCGGCGTCCTTGCACCGGCACCGCCGCTCTGCCACGGTCCTCCCCGGTTCGATGCGTCCCCGGGAGCCCCTGTCCCTCAACGCGCTGTTGCTCATCCCCGCACTGGTGCTCGCGGCGCTGGCGTGTGTGGCGGTGTCGGCCCGTCAGGTGGCCCTGGCCGTCGCGGCCACCCTGACGCTGGTGCTGCTCCCCATCATCTTCCGCTTGTGGACACGCACCTGGTATCGCGGGCTGGTGCTGCGCGGCGCCGGCGTCTTCCTGGTGGGCATGCACGTACCGCTGCTGCTGGCCGGAGCGCTGGCGTATGGCCGCATCGGCTGCGCGGAGGGCGGCTGCCCCAAACTCTACCTGCAGGGTGTGCTCGTCTCTCCCGTCGTAGGGGCGCTGGCGAGCGTCATCTACTGGCTCGTGGGTCGTCCCCCGGTCTAATTTCACAGGCTTAACCGGAGAGACTACTCTCTCCTGAAATGCTCGTTCCGCTCCGGCTCCGTCTCGCGTCCGGTCTCCCCGTGGCGTTGGCCGTGCCCTTCACAGTGTTCGTGTGGTGCTTCACACTGGGGCCCCTGCTAGGTGGGGTGGCCGGGGTGTGGCGGGCGCTCCAGGCGGCCGGGCCGTTCGGCGCGCTGGTGGCCGGGGTGCTGGCGCTGGAGATTCCGCTGCTGGCGCTGGCGCTGGTCAGCTCGGGCGTGGAGCGCCGGGTGCCGCTGTCCGCCATCCTGGGGCTGGCCACGCTGCCATGGATGCTGGGGCTGATGGGCACCGAGGTCCTGATGGACCGGGCGCTGGCGTCCCTGCCCCGCCTGGACGCGGTGGAGGCCGGCGTCGTGCTGGCGTCCAGCACCGGCGAAGCCATGGCGCCGCGGCTGCTGGGGGCCTGGACGAGCACCGCGCTGCTCCTGGGCGTGGCCCTGGGGCTCCTCATGGAGCACATCGGCGACACGGGTGGCCGCGGCCGGGGCCTGCTGCTGGCCAGCGGCGTCACCGCGTCCCTGGCGTCGGTGGCCCTGGTGGGCGCGCTCGAGGCCCGTCACCTGCTGGGCCTCCTCACGGGACTGGCGCGCATCCCGGACACCGAGCACGGGGAGCTCATCGCCGCGGGGCTCTCAGCGACGGCGAGCCTGCGCGCGCTGCGGTGGATGTGCACCGGCGTGCTGACGGTACTGGGCCTCACGCTGATGGCGCGGCGGACGGGGGGGGACCCCCACACGCCGCTGGGCTGGTCCGCCCGGATCGTCTCCGCGATGGCGGTGGGGGTGCTGCTGGTGCTGGATGCCCACCCGGTGAGCTCCGCCACCGAGCACGCGCCGGTGGCCATTCCCGCCGAGCACGGCGAGTTCCCCGCGCCAGGGCTGCCGGAGGCGCCCCCCGGCGGACAGGCCCCCGGGGCTCAGCCCATCATGATGAAGGCCAGCATCCCCAGCCCCACCACCAGCCCCACCGCGAGCACCAGCACCATCGTCATGCCCTCGGCCGGGCGCACCACCGGCGGCGGCACGTCCTGCACCACCCCCGCCGTGGGCGGCACGTCGAAGACGGCCTGAGCCGTCTCCGACGGCGACTCCACCGTCGGTAGCGTGGGTTCCGAGGGACGCTGCAGTCCACCCTTCATCTCCAACCCCTCTCGCGCGAGCGCCAGCACGCGCTGCATGTGGAGCAGGTAGCGGTCCTGCCCCGTGTAGGTGCCCATCGCGAGCGCGGCCCGCATCAGCCGCTGCGGGACGAGCTCCGGGTCTGTCTGTACCACCACCACCGCCGCGGTGGATGTCCTGCCGTCGCGCCCCCGCTCCAGGGAGCCGGTGCGCACCCCCTCGCCACTGGACCACACGTAGTGGTCCTCCAGCAGCGTCAGCTCCTGCCGGCGGACGCGGCCCTCCGCGTCCACCAGGGACATCAGCTCCGCGCCGCGCGGGCACAGGTGCCAGACGGTGCGCAGCCCATTCTCACCCGGTGGGCCCTCCACCGCATGGACGCGGTAGAGCGCCTGCACCGCGGACTTCAAGGTCTCCACGGAGGACTCTGCCATGTGAGAGCGGAGACTAGGGGCGGAGGACCGGAAACGGAAGACAGCCCACCGCCCGCCTGTCCGCCCGCCCCGCTCCTCACGCGGCGCCTGCCTTCCTACGTTGGAAGGAGGGCGCTGGCCACGTGCGGCAGCGGACACCGCGCCCGGCGATTCCCCCAAGGAGCGGCCCCATGTCCATCACCATCCCCGACAAGCCCATCGACACCCCCTTCGAGGCCCCCGCCAACCGCCCCGAGGTGACCGACGAGCCCACCGACGCCTTCATGAAGGACCAGGTGAGCTGGGACGGCTGGTCCGCCCACGGCGGCGGGCACGTCCCGGAGGACTTCGCGTGGACGTCCAATCCCAAGGAGCTCCAGGACGAGCTGATGGGCGAGTGGCCCGAGAAACCCTGAAGCCACGTGCGCCCGCCCGCCTGCTGTGCTTAGCGTGCCGACCCCATGAGCCGTTCTCGTGACAGAGGGACTGAGTTCCAACACCACTTCGAGGGCGCGCCCACGCTCGACGGTCTGCTGGACCTGGCGGGCAGCGCGCTGGACAGCGCCCAGGTCCTCGAACGCATGCGGGCCGCGCGCGGCCAGGGCATGCCGTCCAGCGACTTCATCCCCACGCTGTTCGACGAGGAGCCGCGCTTCCCGTCCCCCGACATCGCCCGGCGGCTGTACCAGAACCTGCTGGGCCTCTGGGACCTGGTGGAAGGCGGCGCGCCCATCCGCCTGGACGACGGCCCGCGCCCGCCCCGCCCGAAGAAGGTGAAGGCCCCCGCGCCCACGCCCTTCCACCCCGGAGCGCCCACGCGCGAATTCGTGGAGGCGGCCTGGCGTTACCTGGAAGACGACGAGAAGGCGCGCACGCGCCTCAACCACGCCTTCGAGAACCGCCAGGACGCGCTGCTGGGCGCGCTTGACGCGGCGGCGCTCACGGACGAAGGATACGGCGTCGCCCGCCACCTGCTCCTCGAGCTGTACGCCATGCTGGAGCTGGGCTGGCCGCCGGGGCTCACGTCCGTCAGCCCGGCGGTGCTGGAGGCGGACACGGATGCCCCGCCAGTGCCCCGCCCGCTGAAGGACTACGCGGACGAGGCGCTCTTCGAGGCGGAGCAGGACGAGGAGCAGCCCCTGTCCTCCCAGGAGTTGGAGGTGGTGCGGCGCCTCGTCCATCGCGGACTCGCGGCGCTCTGGGGCGCACGCAAGGAGAGATGAAGGATGGCCAAGGACAGCAAGCGCACCAAGAGCTGGCGCGAAATCGACGCGGGGCGCGGCAAGGGCAGCAAGTACACCTCGCGCCAGGATGACCCCGCGCAGCAGAGGCTGGAGCGCAGCGCGAGCTACCAGAAGTACAAGGCCGCCGCGGATGCCCTCTTCACCGGCGGCGAGCTGCCGGAGGGGCTGGCCAAGACGTTCGACCCCGAAGGCAAGCGCAAGGCCCAGAAGCAGGCCATGCAGAAGGTGACGGAGTCCGAGACGCGCGCCGACTGGGTGAAGGCCGTGGTGGACTACCTGGAGAAGTACCCGGAGCTCCCCGAGGACGCATACTTCCTCGACAGCCTCCTGGACCACCCGCGCGAGCGCATCGTCGACAAGGCGCTGGCGAAGCTGGAGGTGCTCGGCGAGGAGGGCAAGCTGAAGACGAAGGTGCCGCAGAGCCTGGACCAGCGCCTGAAGTCCGTGGAGCTGACCAGCATGGACCCGGACATGCAGGGCCGCGCCAAGGCGCTGCGCGAGAAGCTGCGCGCCTGACGTCCCCACACGGGGCCCGCGTCAGCGGACGACGGCGGCCCCGGGCCCGGGCTCCGGAGGCACCCCGCTGCGCCCGCCGCGGTACACCAGCACCACGGCGCGCTGGTTGGCCTCGCCGGGCTCGTGCACCACGCGCAGCTCCTCGCCCGGGCGCACATAGAAGGCCGTCTCGCCCTCCGCCAGCCGCCAGCCCGCGCGCTTCAGCGCCGCGGCGTAGAAGGCGTCCACCTCCGCGCCCGACAGGGGGACGTGGAAGGCGAGCGTCCGCGAGCCCTCACCGTTGACGCGCAGCACCTGGCGGGCGTTGGGCGGCATGGGCGCGAAGTCGCCCGCCGCCGCGGGGTCCCTGCGCAGCGCGTGGTTGGCCTCGCCCAGGTACAGCATCGTCGTGTGGTCCGGGCCCGGCTGGAAGATGACGGTGTAGGTGATGCCCCGGTGCCCGTCGATGGCGGTGAGCATCACCGCGCCGCTGGCGAGCTGGGGCTGCTCCGTGCCCGGCGGCACGTGAAGGCCCGCCCGGAGGAACGCGTCCGCGAAGCGCTGCACCAGGGCGTCCATCCGCTCCTTCGCGTGCACGGCGCGCAGCGCGACGGGGATGCCACCAGCCTCCACGATTTCGCTCGCCTCGACGGCTTCGAGCACCTGCACGCGGGGCCAGGCGAAGCGGGGCCGCTCGGCGGCGGCTGGAGGCGCCGGCGCCGCGCCCGGTGCCTTGGGGGCCGCTGCGTCCCGGGCCGCCGCGGGCACCGCGCCGAGCAGGCACGCCGCGGCCAGCGGCACCCACCGCCGCCTCACCGGGGCACCCCTCCCAGCCAGCGGTTGGTCCGGTTCGTCTTGTGCGAGCGGATGTTGGGCGCGTCGAAGGGCGTCACCTCCCAGCGCGCCTGACCTCCGGCGTGCGTGGAGCCGAGGTTCTCCTCGTAGTTGTCCTCCTCGCCGCGGAAGCTCATGAAGAACTGGTCCTCGTTGACGCCGGACGCGCCGGTGAGCGCCGCGAGCGCGGAGCCCCGGTTCCCCCCCGCGCCGTTGGCGCGGTACACGCGCTGGGCCCACTCGTAGTAGTCCGGGTTGGCGCAGCGGCGCGCGCCGTCGATGTTGAGCGCGCAGGACCGGCCCTCGTCCACGCCGCCCAGGCCCCAGTCGTCCAGGAGCATGCCGAAGCGCGCCGTGCAGCGGCCCCCCGAGGCGCGCCCGGCGGCGCACACGGTGAAGGCATCGGCGGCGCGGCGCTGGGACACCTGGAAGAAGCCCGTCCCGCGGTCTTCCAGGTAGCGGCCGATGCGCACGCCGCGAATCCGCGAGGACGCCGTGCACCCCATGCCCTGCGTGCGCATGGAGAGGGTGCCCGCGAGGGCCGGGTCCGCGTCCGCCATGGAGAGGCCGCGCATGGTGCCCGGCAGGCCCGGCAGGCAGTCGACCTGGATGGGCTGCGCGCGGGCGATGGCCTGCTGGATGGCCACGCCCGTACCGCCCATGCGCTCGCGCCCGTCGAAGTCCGCGTAGCGGTTGTTGGCCTCCGCCTCCGCGGCGAGCACCGTGCCGCGCCGCCCCCACTCGTTGCCCTGCGGGTCGTGCATCACACGCCCGGTGGCGTTCCACATGGCGAAGTTGGCGGCCTCCTGCACCTTGAGCGACAGCGCCCCCACCTCTGCGAAGTAGATGCCGAACAGGAGGATGGTGACGAACACCATCACCCCCAGCGCCGTCTCCACCAACGACTGGCCTCGTGCATGGCGAGCCCGCATGTCAGTAGCCCCTCCCGCTGGGGCCGCCGCCCCGGTAGCCCACGGAGTGCAGCTCTCGCAGCGCCCGCGCGTGCCCGGCGAAGCCCGCCGCGGACAGGCTGTCCGCGGGCCGGTCGTCCCGCGCGCCCTCGGCGCTCACCAGCGTGGCGCGCCAGAAGGGGTTGAGGAAGTTGGGCGGCTCGCGCCACCCACCGCCCTGCGCCGCGGGGCGCGGCCGGTGGTAGTAGACCTGCCCGGCGGACAGGGCCACCTGGTTGCGGTGCACGTCCTCGCGGCCGGTGGGGCGGATGCGGCCCAGCGGGCTGCTGTTGTCGAAGGCCGTGTCGGACTCCGCCGAGAAGCGGAAGCGGAAGAAGAGGTTCCACGGGTCCGGGCGGGCCCGGCGCTCCGCGCTCGCGTAGTCCCGGTAGAGGATGCTGTACAGCTTGGGCTGGCCGTAGTGGTTGGACGGCCCTGCCTGGAGCTCGTCCACGTTGTAGCCAATGGAGTAGGGCCAGATGCCGGGGCAGACGACGCACGCGCCCAGCGTGTGCGTCTCGTAGGGCGGCTTGCCATCCTCCGGCGCCTGGCCCGGGGGCAGGCGCGCGCCGTACACGTGCTGGTCCTCGTGCGTCTGCTCCTCGTCGGACATCACCCACGCGTCCGTCGCCACGGGCGGGATGTCCGGCGGCTTGGGGCAGAGCTTCGGGAAGACCACGCGCCCGTGGTCATGGGCCGTCGAGTTGCGGCCCGACACGGTGTGGTAGGTCGACGGGTCCATCTGCGACACCGAGCCGTAGCGGCGGAAGCTGAGGGAGATGGCCGCGCCGCCGGTGCCGAAGCTGGCGGTGCCCCCCGGGCGGTTGTGGACCCAGGTCCATCCCATGCTGCCCATGGTGGCGTTGAGCGCCGGGGTCCCACCGCCGGAGGGGCACAGCGTCCCGTCGCCCATGCCGCAGCTGTAGGTGCCCGCCTTGATGGACTGGATGACGGCGTCGCGCTCCGGCACGTCGTTGCCGCCGTTGAGCTCGGAGAAGCTCTTGGCCGCGCCCTCGGGCGGCGCGCGCAGCTCCGGGTGCACCGCCTGGGCGATGCGCCGGGTGAGCTCCTGCCCCGCGATGTGCTCGCTCAGGAGCTTGCCGTAGATGTTGAGCCCGGCCCGGTACATGTTGCCGGCCCGGCCCTGGAGCTGTTGCACCTGCGTGGCGGCCCCCACGTCCGCGGCGAACCACGCGGGCGGCGGAATGACTCCGGGGCAGGCCACGTCGTGGGCCGCGTACTCCTGGCTGCTGTGGCTGATGAGCGCCTGGGTGCCGGCCATGGCCACCATGTGCGCCACCTGCGCGCGGTTCATCACCGCGATGGCGTTGAAGGCGCGCGCCGTGGCCACGGCCTGGCTGTAGGCGGCCGCGTCGGCGGCCATCTGGATTTCGACGCGCTCCTTGGCGCGCATGCCGAAGCCCAGCGTCATCAACACCATCAGCGCCAGCAGCAGCAGCGTCAGCGCGAAGAGCACCAGCGCCTGCCCTCGCCGGGCGCGCGTCAGGAGCCGTGGAGATTGCACGCGGGACCTCCCATGAAGTGCTCGGCCATGACGGGCGTCATCATCCGCATGGCCGCGTTGACCTGGATGGGGAACAGGAAGTGTCCCTGCTCGCTCCAGCGCAGCATCCGCGTGCCCAGGTCACCGCCGGGCCAGCCGTCGCGGCCCAGCGTCGCGCTCGTCTCGCCCCACCAGGCGGAGCGCCGCTGCACCGGCATCAGCGGGTTGGCCGCCGTGTAGCGCTTGAGCCCGAAGTGGGCCAGCAGCATGCGGCTCATCACCCAGTTCGCGAAGGGGATGCGCATGTAGTACCAGGCCACCATGCGGATCTCCAACGTGCGCGCCCGCAGCGCCGCCGCGCTGTCCGTGGGCTGGTCGAAGAGCAGGTCCTCGTCGCCCGCCAGCCCCTGCGCCCACTCCGCGTCCGGCGACTCGCGGACGATTTCGACGAGGGGCTCGTTGAAGTCCCGCCCGTAGGTGCTGCGCACCCGGAAGTGGTTGTGGCGCCGCGGCGAGAAGGCCTTCGCCAGCGTGTCCGCGCTGTCGGTGCGCGCCACCGTGGGCAGCATCGTCACCAGGGCCGCGTGCATCATGGGCAGGCAGTTGCCGTGGTTGATGCTGCCCGCGCGCACCGCGCGGTACGCCGCCACCTGCGCCAGGATGCGCCCCTGCAACATCATGAAGAGCTGCAGCGTCCCCAACACCAGGAACACCACCAGCGGAAGGGTCAACGCCGCTTCCACAGCGGCCTGGCCCGACTGACGTCGTGTGCGTGGAGTGCCCCGGTGGATCATGCTTGCCTCCACCATCCTATTTCTCGTTGATTGAGGAATCGGTCAAATGGCCCGCACGGCCGAAGACGCGCGATTTCACTGGGAGAATAAAACCTCTATTTCCAGAACTCCCAGGAACACTTCACCGCGCGTCCAGCCGTGGACACTCGACCGGTGCGCCCCCCGGTCAGCGGTTGAGCACGAAGCCGCAGGCCGAGTCGAGCACCACCTTCGCGCCCGCCAGGGCGTCGAGCAGGCGCGCGTAGTGGGCGCGCTCGGCGTCCAGCTGCGCCTCCACGGCCTCGGCGGAGAGCCCCTGGTGGCCCAGGGAGAGGCGCTGGCGGGCCACGGACGCGTCGCGCTCCGCCTCGATGGCCCCGCGGGCCCGGGCGGCCAGCTTCGCCAGCTCCGCCTCCGCGGCCTGCTGGCCCACGGGCACCGCCGCGTCGACGAAGCTCGCGAAGCCCGGGAAGGCGCGCGACACCTCGTCGCCCTTGAGCGACTTCCCCTCCGCCTCCAGCGCGGGCAGCAGCGCGGGCTCGGAACGGGGGCCTCCGGCGGCCTCCGCCACCGCGACGTGCACCAGCGTGCGCTCCAGGAAGCGGGCCAGCTGGCGGCTCGGCACCCGGGCGCCGGGCGAGGTGTCCTCCGGCTCGGGGAGCTGGACGTGGAAGAGCAGCTCCACGCCGCGCCCCTTCTGGGGTCCGCGCCGCTCGATGAAGCGGAAGGCGCTGCGGCCATAGGGGCCGTCGCGCAGGAAGCCGAAGAGGGCCTCCACCAGGGGATGGCCGGTGGCGAAGTACTCCAGCTCCTCGGCCTCCACCGCGGTGTCGCGCCAGAAGGTGCCCAGCTGCGTGCGGTCCTCCATGACGTCGATGCCCGGCAGCCCGTCCACCTTGAGCGCGTGGCCGAACTGGAAGGCCACCTGGAAGGCCTCCACCTGCTCGTCGGTGTCCACGCCGATGCCCACCCGGCGCGCCAGCTCCGTCACCGTCTCCTCCAGCCGCTCGTCCAGGTCGCGCGCGATGCCCCACAGGCCATCCTCCACGCCGGACGCGCCCGGCTCGCCCTCCCCGTCCTCCTCCTCGTCCGCCTCGATGCCCATGCGCTCCTGGGCGCGCTTCACCAGGCGCTCCACCGCGGGCCGGTCGAAGCTGCGCACGTCCAGGAGCGGGTCATACGCGCGCTTCACCTGCGCGCGCGCCGCCTCCACGCGGGCCTTCAGCTCCCCCGCGTAGGCCACGCGGGCCTCGCGCGGCATCAGCGCCAGCTCGGCCAGCCGCGACTCCACCTCCTCCAGCACCGCGTCCAGGCCGCCCACCGTCTCACCGAAGACGCCCACCGCGTCCGCCAGCAGCATCAGCACGTCGGAGGCCAGCGTGCCCGCCGGGTCGAAGACGTGGATGTCCACCGGGTGCGTCTGGCCAATGCGGTCCAGGCGGCCGATGCGCTGCTCCACCGTGGCCGGGCTCCAGGGCAGGTCGTAGTGCACCAGGTGGTGCGCGAACTGGAAGTTGCGGCCCTCGCCGCCGACCTCCGTGCACAGCAGCACCCGCGGCCCCTCCGGGTCGCGGAAGCGCGCCACCTGCCGGTCGCGCTCCACCAGGGGCAAATCACCGTGGTAGCCCAGCGCCTCCACGCCCTCGCGGCCCAGCTCGGACTGGAGCGCCTCCAGCGTGTCGCGGCTCTCCGTGAAGACGAGCACCTTCGCCGCGGGCTCCGCCTTCCAGATGCCGCGCAGCACGCCCAGGAAGGCGCCGAACTTCGCGTCGCGCGCGGGCAGCTTCAGCGCGTCCGCGTGGCCCTTGAACGCGGGGTTGGCGCGCACGGCGCCCGCGAAGGCCGCGGGGCTGGACTCCAGCCGGCGCAGCACGTTGCCCAGCGGCGCGCCGCGCAGGCTGGCCCCCGCGAGCACCGCCAGCGCGGCGTCGCGGACCTTCAGCTCCTCGGCGGGCAGCGCCACCGGGTGGCGGTGGAGCCGGCGCGAGGAGAAGCCGCCCACCACCGCGCGGCGGTTGCGCACCAGCCGGTCGCTCAGGCTGTACGTCTCCGCCAGGTGCTGGAGCAGCGCGTCCCGGTCCTTCAGCGACGACAGCTTCGTGTCCTCGGGGAAGCGCTCCGCCAGCGCCTGCACCGCGGCGGACGGCTTGCCGCCCTCCATCAGCGCGCGCACCGCGGCGGACAGCTCCTCCTGGCGCTTGAGGCGCTCCTCGAAGCCCGCGACGGTGGGCGCCGTGGCCGCGTCGATGAGCGTGAGCAGCCCGTGGTACTCCGCCGGGTCCAGCTGCATGGGCGTGGCGGTGAGCAGCAGCAGCCCCCAGGTGTTCTTCGCCAGCACCTGCGCGGCCTCGAAGGCGCGCTCGCCCTTGAGGTGGTGCGCCTCGTCGATGATGACCAGGTCCCAGAAGGCGTCCTCGCGGGCCAGCGCGCGGCGGTGCTCCTCGCTCCGCTGGAGCATCTCCAGGCTCGTCACCACCAGCGGGAAGCGCGCCCACGGCGAGACGTCCGGCGCCTCCTTGAGGGACTGCGCGTAGCGGTCCGAGTCCATCAGCGTGAAGAGCTGGTTGAACTTGTGGAACAGCTCCACCAGCCACTGCACGGTGAGGTGGCTGGGCGCCACCACGAGGCAGCGGCGCGCCAGCCCCGACAGGCGCAGCGCGCTGAACACCATGCCCGCCTCAATCGTCTTGCCCAGGCCCACCTCGTCCGCCAGCACGAAGCGCGGGCGGCGGGCGGACAGCACGCGCTGCACCACGCCCACCTGGTGGGGCTTCACCATGATGCGGCTGGCGAGCAGCGCGCCGAGCGCGTCGCAGCGGCGCTCGTCGTCCAGCACCAGCGCCTGCTTGCGCAGGGTGAAGGCCCTCGCCTCGCCCACGCGCCCCTCGCGCAGGGTGGACAGCAGGTCCGACCGGGGCGGCAGCGCGCGGACGGAGGACTCGGGCAGCTCGTCCTCCTCGCCCCCTTCCACGTAGCGCAGCACGTAGCGGCGCAGGCCCCGGGCGCCCGGCTCCTCCCGCACCACCACCGCCAGGCGGCCCTTGTACGTGAGCACCGGCTCCCCCGGGGGCAGCGGGTACTGCACCAGGGCGCCGCCCTTGGTGGACACCAGCACCGGGGCGTCCTCCCGGGCGGGGAAGGCGACGAGCGCCTTGGCGCCGTCCTCCTGCAGCGACAACAGATGCCCCACACCCCATTCGGGCTGCGGGAGGTAGCGGACCTTCGAACCTTCAACGAGAGACATGGAACGTGCGCTCATAACCCCCTGCTTTGACGAAGGCCATTCCGTAGCGCCGTCCGGCGCACCGGTTTCCGGAGGCCCGCGGCGCCCTTCGCCGCGCCCCTGGGGCGGCGCCACCCCGTCCACCGGGACGATGTCCCCCAACGTTCAGTCCGGGTGATGCTTTCTTCACCGATGGCACGCCCGGCGGGGTGCCCTTGGGGGGGAGTCACGACATGACGCGCCGTTGGACGTATGCCCAGCGAGTGAGCGCGGGACTGTCCGCCTGCCTGCTCGCGGGGCTGCTGCTGCTCGCGACACTGCTGTCGGCGGTGTACGCGCAGGCCACCACCACCCCGGCGGGGCACGGCGCCCTCCCCCAGGCGCTGCTCGCGGGCCTGCTGGGCCTGGGGGGCGTGGCGACGCTGGGCTTCGTGCTCCACCGCGCGCTGGCGCCCCTGCACGCGCGGCACGAGTCCAGCGAGCAGCACCTGCGGCTCCTCATGGAGGGGGTGACGGACTACGCGCTGTGCTTCCTCGACCGGCACGGCCGGGTGACGGCGTGGAACGCGGGGGCCGAGCGCCTCACCGGCTGGGCCGAGGCGGAGCTCGCCGGCCGGGACACCGACCGGCTCTACCCGGCGGACCAGGTGGCCGCCGGCATGCCCCGCGCCCACCGCGAGCGCGCCGCGCGCGAGGGGCGCCTGCTGGCGGAGGGCTGGCGGATGCGCCGCGACGGCAGCCGCTTCTGGGCGGAGACGCTGCTCACCGCGCTGTATGGCGAGGACGGGCGGCTGCGCGGCTTCGTGAAGGTGACGCGCGACATCACCGGTCGGCGCCGCGTCGAGCGGGCCCAGGCGCTCTTCGCGGAGGCCGGGCGCGTGCTCCAGCCCCTGTCGGGCGCGCGTGAGGTGGGCGAGGCCCTCACCCGGCTGTGCGTGCCCGAGGTGGCCGACGCCTGCATCCTCTTCCTGCCCGCCGGGGACGGCACGGTGCGCCCCCGCGCGGTGGCCTGCGCAGACCCCGCCGCCGCCCACCGCCTGTGGGAGCCGCTGCTGCGCTGTCCGGAGGACGGCGAGGTGGGCCCTTCCCGGGTGGTGCGCACCGGCCGCAGCGAGCTGCTGCCGGAGCTGGACGCCGCCCGCCTTCCCCAGGCGCTGGCGGGCACCGCGCACGGCGAGCTGCTGGGCGCGCTGGGGGTGACGTCGGCCCTCACGGTGCCGCTGGCGGTGGGCTCGCGCGTGCTGGGCGCGCTGTGCCTGCTGTCCACCGGGACGCACCGCCGCTTCGGCGAGGTGGACCGGGCCTTCATGGAGGAGCTGGCGGCGCGCGCCGCGCTCGCGCTCGACAACGCCCGGCTGCTGTCGGAGGCGCAGGGCACGCTCGAGCTCATTGGCATCGCCGCGCATGACCTGGGCAACCCGCTCAGCTCGCTCCAGCTGCGGCTGCGGCGCCTGGCGATGCAGAGCGCCACCGCGCCCGACGCGCGGCTGCGCGAGGGGCTGGCGAGCGCCGAGGGCGAGACGCGGCGACTGGGCCGGCTGGTCCACAACCTCCTGGACCTGTCCCGCCTGTCCGCCGGCCGCATGGTGCTGGACCCGGAGAAGCTGGACCTGGCGCAGCTGGTGCGCGAGGTGGCCGAGCGCCACGGCGACCAGGCCAGCGCCGCCGGCTGCGCCCTGTCCGTCCGCGTGGACGAGGGCGCCACCGGCGAGTGGGACCGCCAGCGCCTGGACCGCGTCATCACCAACCTGCTGAGCAACGCCCTCAAGTTCGGCCGCGGCCACCCGGTGGAGCTGCGCGTCCAGGCCAGCGCCCGCTGCGTCCGCCTCAGCGTGCGGGACGGCGGCATCGGCATCGGCGTGGAGGCCCAGCAGCGGCTCTTCCACCGCTTCCAGCGCGTCCACGCCGGCGGCCAGCACCCCGGCACCGGGCTGGGCCTCTACATCGTCCGCCAGCTCGTCGAGGCCCACGGCGGCACCGTCCAGGTCCAGAGCCGCGCCGGCGAGGGTGCAGAGTTCACCATTGAACTTCCGCGCAAGATAAACAAGGATTCCTGCTTGATGACTGAAGCGGGGGTGTGACGCTGTAGGAGACCTGCCCAGCAGGGCGAGCCTCCATCTCCTTGAAAACACTTGGCACTTGACTCTGGGTGGATTGTTTTCCCAGAAGTTGAACAAATCTGCTCGTTGCAGATAATCTTCGTACGGCTAAAAAGGCTCGAACCGGGGAAACCCGGAAACGGGAGAGGTCCGGCCCACATCGCCCCACAGGCGACGGGCTACAGGACCCACTGGCCCCAGGCGCCATTCCGGCGTCGGCTTTTGAATGTACGAGGAGTTGCACCATGGGCGGACTTGGAGCCCCCCGGGCCCTGCTGGCGTCGCTCGCAGGGTTGCTGCTCGCCTGCGGCGGACAGGACATCACGGACGAGGCCTCGTCAGGCACCGCGGCCGCGGAGGAGGCCCCCCTCGGCGAGGCGTCCCAGGCGCTGCTGGGCGGCTGGCCCTGGCCGGCCCCCACGCCGGCCGTCGCGCTGGCGCTGGAGGTGGAGAACGGCCGGGGCAAGCCCTTGCGCGTGCGCGCGGGCACGACCTTCTTCATCAACCAGATCGACATCCGCTCCTTCGTGACGTCCACCCGGGACGAGGGCCTGCGCAACCTCATCCGGCAGAGCGACTTCGGGGGCCTGGGCTGGCTCGGCGTGCGCCAGGTGGACCAGGAGTCCATCGGCGCGCCGGGGCCCTACACCCGCCGCCGCTTCTACCGGGACGCGGCGTGGATGAGCCTGCCCAGCCACTTCATCGTGGAGCCGGTGGACGCGCGCGGCCGGCTCACCGGCGTGCCCCTGCTCCTCAACGCGGGCGCCGAGCACCAGCGCCGCCCCAACGCGGACGACTTCTTCATCCGCCGCTTCCGCGGCATCCAGACGGCCACCGGCTGCGCCACGCCCGACGACTGCTCGGCGTCCACCTCCTTCGAGGAGGAGGCCATCCTGGAGCTGCGCAACGCGTACGAGCACGCCCGGCGCCAGACGCTCACGCTGCGCTCCGACACCCGCGCGCTGCGCCTGCGCTGGAGCCTGCGCCCGGCCGCGCCCTATGAAATCCCCGTGGAGCAGGTGCACGACGCGAAGTACGCGTACGGCTTCCGCATCGGCGTGGAGGCCCTCACCCCGCCGCGCCCGGACGGCACCTACGCCCCGGGCACGGAAATCACCTTCCAGCTCACCCTGCGGGACGGCGCGGGCAACCGGCTCCACCCCAAGGGCCACCTGCCGCCGTACAACCAGGTGGCGCCCGACGGCACCGAGTCCGGCCTCCAGTACTACCGCGCCTTCTTCGACGCGACGACCACCTACTACCGGCGCAAGCACCGCGAGCGGATGATGATGACGCAGATCATCGGCCCCGCGCAGCACATCCAGCCCATCCGCTCCATCGTCCAGCTGGACGCGTTCCTGGACCCGGCCATCGACGAGCAGGTGGTGGCCACGCCCGAGCGCGACGGCGTCTTCTCCCAGTTCGCCACCCTGCCCTTCGCCAACGTCCTCTTCGGCGGCGCCTTCGTGGACCCGGCGCTGTGGGACGTGCCCAACACCGACACCTGGCGGTTCAAGCTGCCGGACAACGCCGCGCCCGGCACCTACCTGGTGACGGTGAAGGGCCGCCGCGTGTACCTGGGCGAGGACCTCCCGGGGTCGACGACCATCGAAATCCAGGTGGGCACCCGGCAGCGCACCGAGCCCCAGCACACCACCGGCCCCTGCACGTCCTGCCACAGCAAGGGCGGCGAGCTGGGCGAGGTGCTGCACGCCAACGAGAACCGCGCCGCCTGCGCCGGGTGCCACGCCCCGCTCGCCTTCGAGCTGGAGGGCCCCATCTTCGTGCGCACCCACTTCATCCACTCGCGCTCGAACCGCTTTGACGCACCGCTCCACCAGTGCTCGTCCTGCCACCTGACGAAGGAGAGCATCCAGCGCACCAGCAAGGCCGCCTGTCTGTCCTGCCACAAGAGCTACCCGGACAGCCACGTGGCGCAGTTCGGCCCCATCGAGAGCATGTACGTGGGGGGTGGCGCGGAGTCTTTCCAGCAGTGCACCGGCGCCTGTCATACTCGGCATCCCGGCAGCGGCCTCTAACCCCCGCTCGCGCTCCCCTGGAGGTCCTCCATGGCCCAAGTGAAGATGCAGACGGCTCGCACCACGCTGATGGAGCCGGACGCAGCCGCGGAGGACCTCCTGAGCCAGCTGGGCGTGGGCACGCCCCGGCTGGTGACGATGTTCGCCTCGCGGGAGCGGGACCAGCAGGCCCTCAACCGCGCGGTGCGGCAGCGGCTGCCTGCGGAGACGCGCCTGATTGGCGCCACCACCGCGGGCGAGCTGGACAACACCGGCATCCACGAGGGCAGCGTGGTGATGAGCGCCCTCTTCGGTGACTTCGAGGTGGGCCTGGGCCTGGGCAACGGCCTGAGCCTGGACGCCATCAGCGCGGGCGCCGCCGCCATCAAGCGCGCGTGCGAGGACCTGGGCGTGCGGCAGCAGGACCTGGACCCGCGCCGCTACGTCGGCCTCGTCATCGACGACGGCTTCCGCTACAAGAAGGAAGAGCTGCTGCTCGGCATCCTGGAGAAGTGCCAGACGCTGGTGCTCGTGGGCGGCGGCGCCAGCGACGCCAACCGCGACCCGGCCAAGCAGTCCGCCATGGTCCACGTGGACGGCGAGGTGGCCACCGACGCGGTGCTGGTGGCCCTCTTCCGGACGAGCGCGCCCTGGGCGGCGCTGCGCTCCCACTGGTACGTGCCCACCGGTGAGAAGATCACCATCACCAAGGTGGACGAGAGCCACACCCGCGCGCTCGAAATCGACGGCCACCCGGCGGCGAAGCGCTACGCCGAAATCCTGGGCGTGAACGTGAGCGAGCTGGAGTTCGGCACGCCGCGCGGCTTCGCGGTGCGCCCCACCGCCCTGCGCGTGGGCCGCGAGTACTTCATCCGCGCCGCCTGGAGCCCGCAGGAGGACGGCTCCATCCTCTTCGCCAACCTCCTGGAGGAAGGCACCGAGCTGGAGCTGATGAAGCTGGGCGACATGGCCGGCATGACGCGCAGCTTCTTCACCGAGGAGGTGCCCCGGCGGGTGCAGAACCCCCAGGCCGCCCTCCTTTTCCACTGCGGTGGACGCATGTGGTACGCCAGCGCCACCAATACCACTCAGCAACTGGCGGAAACGCTGCGGGCGGCACCCACCGCCGCTGGTATGAACGTGCACTTCGAAATCTATTCGGGGTTCCACATCAACACCACGCTGACCGCGCTGGTCTTCGGGGCGAACTGAGCCATGGCCTCTTCGCAGCCTCCCTCGCAGTCCTCCGCCGACTCGCCGGCGGACAATGCCTCCCTGCTGCTCGTGGCGAGCGAGCGCGAGTGCCAGCGCGTGGAGGAGGCCCTCGCGCGCGCGGGCGTGTCGGTGATGACGGAGCGCGCCACCACGGCCGCCGCGGCGGAGGCGGCGCTGTCGCGGACCTGGGGCCTGGTGCTGTGCGGCTCGGAGGTGCCCGGCATGGGCTTCGCCGAGGTGCGGGCGCTGTGGAGCAAGCACGGCAAGGACCTGCCCCTGGTGGTGATGTCGCGCGACTGGAGCGAGGACACGCTGGAGGCCAGCGTGCGCGCCGGCGCGCTGGACTACATCACCGAGGACCGCTTCAGCCGGCTGGTGCCCGTGGTGCAGCGCGAGCTGCGCATGACCGCCGACCGCCGCCGTCACACCGCCACCGCGGAGCAGCTGGAGCGCACCCACTACCTGATGGAGAACATCATCGACGCGATTCCGTTCGTCCTCTTCGTGAAGGACGCACAGACGCGCCGGCTGGTGGTGGCGAACAAGACGTTCGCGGACGCCTTCCGCGTCACCAAGGAGTGGCTGCTCGGGAAGCTGGACCACGACTACTTCCCCAAGGAGCAGGCGGACTCGTTCATCGCCATCGACACGGAGATTCTGGAAACGCGGCAGATGAAGTCCTTCGAGGAGGTGGCCCGCGCCGACGGCGTGGACCGCATCTTCTCCACGCGCAAGCTGCCCCTGCTCGACGAGCACGGCGTGGCCCGCTACGTGATGGGCGTCACGGAGGACATCACCGAGCGCAAGCATCACGAGGAGATGCTGCGCGCGTCCAAGGCGGAGCTGGAGGCGGCCAACAAGCAGCTCGCCGCCAGCCTGGAGGAGATCAAGCGCACCCGCGCCGTCTCCGCCCGCTCGCTGGCGTCCTACCAGCAGCGCGCGCTGCAGATGGAAATCATCCGCCAGCAGAACGAGGACCTGGACCGGCTGGCCCAGGAGCTGGCGGTGGCCAAGCGCAACGAGGAGGAGCGCGCCCGCGAGGCCGAGGCCGCCGCGCGCCTCAAGAGCGAGTTCCTGGCCAACTTCAGCCATGAAATCCGCACCCCGCTCAACGGCATCATCGGCTACTGCGACCTGCTGATGCGCGAGGAGGGCCAGCGGCTGACGGCCCACGGCCGCCGCGACCTCAACGTCGTCAAGACGAACGCCAAGACGCTGCTGGCGCTCATCAACGACATCCTCGACCTGTCCAAGATTGAAGCGGGCCGCGTGGAGGTCGTCACCGAGCTGGTGGACGTGCAGGAGCTGGCCGACGAGTGCCTCGCCACGGTGAGGGAGTACCTCAAGGGCAAGGACGTGGCCCTCACCACGAACATCGACCCGGCGGTGCGCACGCTCCGCTCGGACGCGCTGAAGCTGCGGCAGATCATCCTCAACCTCATGAGCAACGCCGCCAAGTTCACCGAGGCCGGTGAGGTGGCGCTCAGCCTCGTGCCCGCGGGCAACGAGGTCGTCATGACGGTGGAGGACACCGGCGTCGGCATCCCCTCCGACCAGCTGCCCTTCATCTTCGAGAAGTTCCGCCAGGTGGACGGCTCCACCACACGCAAGGTGGGGGGCACCGGGCTGGGGCTGGCCATCGTCCGCGAGCTGTCGCGCGTGCTGGGCGGCACCGTCTCCGTGACGTCCACGCTGGGCCGCGGCACCACCTTCACGGTGCGGATGCCCACCTCGCTGGACACGGTGGCCACCGGCGGCGCGCCGCACCTGGAGCGCGGCGTGCCCGTGTCCGAGGTGGCCCAGCACGTGGGCGCCATGGCGCAGCCGGGCGGCACGGTGCTGGTGGTGGACGACGACCCGCTCATCCAGCAGCTCGTGGCCGGGCAGCTCGAGCCCGCGGGCTTCAAGGTGGTGGTGGCCGAGGACGGCATCGCCGCCCTCAAGCGCGCCCGGGAGCTGCGCCCGCAGGCCATCCTGCTGGACATCCACCTGCCCAAGCTGGACGGCTGGGCCGTGCTCAGCCAGCTCAAGGGCGAGCCCACGCTGGCCGGCATCCCCGTCATCCTCATCTCCGTGGAGGAGCAGCGCGCGCGCGGCTTCTCGCTGGGCGCCTGCGAGTACCTGGTCAAGCCGGTGGAGCCCGAGCGGCTGGTGGAGGTGGTGCAGCGCAGCCTCAGCCTGAGCGCCGGCACCTGCGCCAACGCGGGCGAGGTGCTGGTGGTGGACGACGACTCGGCCACGCGCGAGCTGGTCAGCCGCAACCTGCGCCGCGCGGGCTTCTCCACCACCGAGGCCCGCAGCGGCGAGGACGCCCTGCTCAAGGCGCGCGTCTCGCCGCCCGCGCTGGTGGTGCTGGACCTGATGATGCCCAACCTGGACGGCTTCGAGGTGCTGCGCCGGCTGCGCGCCGAGAAGCTCCAGGTGCCCGTGGTGGTGCTCACCGGCAAGACGCTGTCCGCGGAGGAGGAGGCCCTCCTGCGCGACGGCTTCGCCGGCTTCGTGAAGAAGGGCGGGCACGCGCTGGAGGACGTCATCGCCCAGGCCAAGGGCCTGTTGCTGTCCCAGCGCGCCGCCACCGCCGGCAAGCTGCCCCGCGTGCTCTACGTGGAGGACAGCGCGCAGAACCGCGACATCGTCCGCCGCTACCTCAACGGCCACTTCGAGGTCATCGAGGCGGAGGACGGCGAGCACGGCCTGGAGCGCGCCATCCGCGACGCGCCGGACCTCATCCTGATGGACCTGTCGCTTCCCCGCCTGGACGGCTGGGAGGTCACCCGCAGGTTGCGCGCCCTACCGGCCGCGGCCAATGTCCCCGTCATCGCGGTGACGGCCCACGCGGGGCGGGAGTACCAGGACAAGGCGCACTCTGCGGGGTGCACCGCGTACCTGACCAAGCCCCTTGATCGTGACCAGTTGCTCGAGATGATTCGAAAGCATCTAGGGAGAACCCATGTCTGAAGAAAAAGCGCGCGTCCTGGTGGTGGACGACGACCCGGACCTGCTCGACCTCGTACAGCGCTCGCTGAGCGCCTACGGCTTCGAGGTGCTCACGCACACCTCCGCGCTGGGCGTCTCCAACCTCGTGCGCTCCGCGGAGCCGGACTTCGTCCTCATCGACGTGAACTTCCCCGCCCTCAAGGGCGACAAGGTCGTCAACCTGGCCCGCCAGTACGCGCTGCCGAAGACGAAGTTCATCCTCTATTCGGCATCGGACGAATCGAAGCTCCGCTCGCTGGCGCTGGCCTCGGGCGCGGACGGCTACATCTCCAAGAGCGTGCAGGGCGAGGAGCTGGCCCAGCGCCTGCGCGCCTTCCAGCTGAAGCCCCGGCCGCCCCCGCCGACGCCCGCTCCCGCCAGCTGAGCGCCGACTGACATGCCCGCGGGTACCGCAGGTACGGTTCCCGCGCTTCCACACCTTCCGAGCCTCCCCCACTCTGGAGGGCCGCATGAGCGCGTCCATGGATTACAGTCACGCTGAAAGGTTACGACTCGAACTGGCTGAGCCCCTCTTCAACCCCCTCTTGAAGAAATGGGTGGGCAAGGGCGAGCTGGACTACGAGGTCTACTTGAAGACGCCCACGCTGCTGTCGCTCCAGGCGGCGGACGGCGAGCGGGTGGCGCACGACGAGCTGATGTTCCAGGTGGTGCACCAGGCGCAGGAGCTCTGGCTGAAGCTGGCCTCGCGCGAGGCGGTGGAGGTGGTGGCGGAGCTGGACCGGGACGCGCTGTGGGCGGCCTCGGCGCGGCTGGAGCGCATCTGCCGCGTGCTCCAGGCGGTGAGGCAGGAGCTGGCCATCCTGGAGACGATGACGCCGGACACCTACCAGGTCATCCGGCGCAGCCTGGGCAATGGCAGCGGGCAGGAGTCCCCCGGCTACAACATGTTGCGGCGGGCCGCGCAGGGGCTGGAGGACGCCCTGGCGCGGCTGCTCACGCGCCGCGGGCAGACGCTCCAGTCCGTGTACGCCACGGGCGGCCCGGACGACCTCAAGCGCCTGTGCGAGCAGCTGCTGGACGTGGACGAGGCCTTCCAGGGCTGGCTCCACGCGCACTTCCAGCTGGTGCGCCGCACCATCGGCGTGGACCGCTCCGTGAAGGCGCTGGACGGCCTGCCCACGCAGGTGCTCGCGGGGCGGATGACGCTGCCGCTGTTCCAGCAGCTCTGGGACGTGCGCCTGGAGCTGACGGCCGGGTGGCGGCGCGAGGGCGGCATCGCCCCGGGCGCCAGCCGCGCGCCCCAGGCCGGAGGCTGCCCCATGGCCCACGCGGCCCGCGCGCAGCAGGTGGACCGCCCATGAGGGGAGAGGCCACGGCCCTGGCCTCCACGCCTCGCGCGCTGCTCCACCTGCTCTTCAACGGCGCCCGCGCGGTGGACGTGCTGGAGGCTTCGCTGGAGCTGGGGTTGCTGGACGCCCTGGAGCCCGGCCCCGTCACCCTTGGAGAGCTGGCCGCGCGGCACCGGCTGGTGCCCGTGCGGCTCTACAAGCTGCTCGACTGCCTGGAGAGCCTGGGGCTGGTGCGTCGCGAGCAGCCCACCGACGCGCTGGAGTCCGCGCGCTACCAGGCGGTGCCGGGGCTGCGCGCGGCGGCCCTGGCCGTGCTGGGCCCCCAGTCGCTGGAGAAGGACCGGGAGCGCTACGCGTGGCGGGAGCTGCACGGCAGGCTCCCCGCGGTGCTGCGCGGCGAGCACGCCATGCCGGCCGCCGCCTTCGACTGGCCGCCGCGCACCGCCGAGCAGGTGGAGGGCTTCGAGGCCAGCATGGCCGCGGGCCTGCCGCCCATCCTGGAGACGTTCCGCGCCCACGGCCCCCGGCTCTGGCGCGAGGGCGGGCGGGTGCTCGACGTGGGCGGCGGCGACGGCACGCTGGCCGCCCACCTGGCGAGCGAGCACCCCCAGCTCCAGGTGGACGTCTTCAACCTGCCCGCCACCGCGCCGCTGGTGGAGCACACCCGCGCCCGCTTCGGCCTCCCCACCGGGCGGCTGGGCTTCCGCGGCGGCGACTTCCTGAAGGAGCCGCTGCCGCGGGGCTATGACGCGCTGTGCTTCGTGCGGGTGCTGCACGACTGGCCGGCGGACACCGCGCGGGCGCTGCTGACCGCCGCGCGCGAGGCGCTCCCGCCCGGGGGCCGCGTCCTCATCTGCGAGGAGTTCCGCACCCCCGAGCGGCTCGCCGCCCAGTTCTTCTGGTCCTACTTCCTCATGGGCGTGGACACCTGCGTCAGCCGCCTGCGCGAGGTGGAGCACTACCTGCGCGTGCTGGAGGAGACGGGCTTCCACGGCGCCGAGGTGCTCCCCGGCCCCTTCGAGCTCATCGTCGCCCACCGGTAAAAACGACAGGGTTGGCGGCCCGAAGTCACCGGGCTGCCGCGTCGCGGCGCGGGAGCCCTGGTAGAATGGGCCCATCCCCGGGCCCACCAGGAGGCCAGCCAGGCGTACACCCGTTCGTCGAAGCCCTGGCACGGGTTCTGCAAAGTTCCAGCGACAGAGCATGTAGCACGGCAGCGACGCAGTCCGACAAAGAGGAGGGACTCCGCATGAAGAAGCAGGGTTCACGCAGGTCGGATGAAGGGTCGGAGAAGGCCGTCCGCGGGCTGGTGATGCCCGAGCCCGGAGCAGCGGCCTGGGCGCCCCCCCTGACGGACGGAGAGGTCCGCATCCCCGTCGAGGAAGGCGTGGAGCTGCGAGGCCTGCTCCGGGTGCCAGCGGGCGCCACCGGGGTGGTGGTGCTGGCCCGGGGCCACGGCAGCAGCCGGCGCGGCGCCACGGACCTGAAGGTCGCGCGGCTGCTACAGAGCGAGGGGCTGGCCACGCTCGCGGTGGACCTGCTGACGGCGGCGGAGGAAGAGGCGTGCCGCGAGCGGGACCTGCGCTTCAACCTGGGCCTCTTCGGCAGGCGGCTGGCGGGCGTGGCGCGCTGGCTGCGCCGGAGCCCGCGCACGCACGGCCTGCGCGTGGGCTACTTCGGGGCATACACCGGCGCGGGCGCGGCCCTGGCGGCGGCGGCGATGCGGCCCGAGCTCGTGGACGCGGTGGTGTGCCGCGGCGGGCGCCTGGGACAGGTGGGCGCCCCGCTGGCGAAGGTGCGCGCGCCCACGCTGCTCATCGTCGGGGCGGAGGACACCTCCGCGCTGGAGCCGCACCGCCGCGCCCATGGCGCGCTGACGGCGGAGAAGCGCCTGGAGGTCATCCCCGGCGCCACGCACCGCTTCGAGGAGCCCGGCGCGCTGACGCAGATGGTGGACCTGGCCTGCCTCTGGTTCCTCCAGCACCTGGGCGCGCCGCGCTGGGAGCCCCTGCCCGCGCAGCGCGCCGCCGGGAGCTGACGGCCCACCATCCCTGGAGCTGGCGGGCCAGGGCTGCCAGCCGCGCTGCCCTGGCCCCCGGGCCGCCCTGGCGTGGGGGGAAGGCGCGCGGGGCGCCTGACGCCGGAGCATCCGGAACGGTGCCACCGCTCGCGGCGCGCTCCCAGTGGCCAGCGGTCCAGGGGACGCCGCCCTCCGGTCTCACCCGCGGGCCCTGGGGCCTCAGAGATATGCCGGGCGCTGCACACCCAGCTGGCACCCGAGGACCGCCAGCTGCGCGCGGTTCTCCGAGCCCAGCTTCTTGTAGATGCTGGTGATGTGCGCCTTCACCGTGCGCTCGGTGATGCGCAGGTGGGTGGCGATTCTCAGGTTGTCCGCGCCCGCGGCGATGAAGCCCAGCACCTCGCGCTCGCGCGGCGTCAGCAGGTCCAGCGCCCCACGCGAGGACGTCTCCGGCCGCGGCGGGGACATACCCACCGACAGCAGCCGCTCACCCCGCACCACCCGCTCCACCGCCTCCACCACCTCCGCGCAGCCCACGTTCTGTTTCCACAGGTAGCCGGCGGCGCCGGCCTGGAGACACTGCTCCACCACCTCCTGCTCCCGGTGGCCCGACAGCACCAGCGGCTTCACCGCCGGGAAGAAGTCATGCAGGTGCCGCAGCGCCGACATGCCGCACGTGGGCGCCTCCCGCTCCGGCAGCTCCAGCCGCAGGTCCACCAGCGCGACGTGAGGCAGCGTCTCGCGCACGCGCGCGAAGAAAGGCGCCGGCTCCGCGCAGCCCGCCACCACCTCCATGCCCGCGCCTTCCAGCACGGCCACCAAGGCCTCCCGGAAGACCTGCTGGTCCTCCAGGATGGCGACTCGGATGCGTTCCGATTCCATGGCAGTCCGTCTCCCGAGAATCCCGCCCGGGCACCGGGCGTGCCCCTCCGCGGAGATGCTGGTGTCAGCCGCCCTCGCCGGAGTGGGCCGGGCCCGGGGCGACGGCTGACAACGCCAGACTTGACGTTCGTCCCTCGAAGTTCAACCCCTCTAAGGGGATTCCCTCAGACAGGAGGCGACAAGGAATGACGACTGGAGGATACTCGCCACGTTGCCTTCCCTGGCGGTGACGCCAGGGCGACATCGCGATGCCATCCGCACGCCAAGGGGGAAGCCATGCCTGAGACGAAAATCCGCGTCCTCATCGTGGACGATGACCAGGACCAGCTCTCACTCGTGGAGCGCACCCTCTCCGCCTTCGGCTTCGACGTCCGCACCCACCGCTCCTCCCTGGGCGTGTCCAACCTGGTGCGCACCACCCAGCCGGACCTGGTGCTGCTGGACGTGAACATCCCCGCCCTCAGCGGCGACCGGGTGCTGACGCTCGCGCGGGGCCAGGCGCCCCAGAGCACCCGGTTCATCCTCTACTCCGCCTCGGACGAGGCCCAGCTGCGCGCCCTGGCGCGCGCGTCGGGCGCGGACGGCTACATCAGCAAGAGCGTGCAGGGCGAGGAGCTGGCCCGGAAGCTGGAAGCGATCCACCAGAAGCCCTCGGCCCCCGAGCCCGTGCCCGCCGTCCGCTGAGCGGCGCCGGCCTCAGGCGGGCAGGTCCGTGACCTCCAGGAAGACGGCGCGGAAGTCACCCCGCGCGCCGATGAGCCGCAGGTTCTGGGCCAGCCCGCCCGTGGCGCGGAAGAACATCATGGCCTCCGGAGGCGGCCGGATTTTGAGGAAGCGCGGCGCGTTGCGCGAGAAGTGGTTGCGCATGTCGCGGTTGATTTCACACGTCGCGTAGTCGTAGTCCGGCGCGCGCATGGGGCGCCCGGCGATGCGCAGCACCTCGCCGATGAGCGCCTCCGCCTCCTCGTCCGGCAGCTCCACCGTGAAGCCCACCTCCCGGCTCATGCCGAGGATGTCCAGGGGCTCGTGCCGCATCGTCTGCCGGAGCATGCGCTGGTTGGCCTCCACGAAGCGCGGGGAGAAGCGCTTGATGGAGCCGAAGTCCAGCAGGCCCAGCCGCCCGTCCGGCATCACCATGAAGTTGCCCGGGTGCGGGTCCGCGTGGATTTCCCCCGCGCCGAAGAAGGGCACGTAGGTGGCCAGGATGAGCTGGCGCGCAACCCGGAAGCGCTCCTCGTTCGAGGGGTTCGTGGGCAGCCAGTCCTTGAGCGTCAGGCCCTCCAGCAGCTCCAGCGTGAGCACCCGCTTCGTGCTGTGGCTGGCGACGACGGCGGGCACGCACAGCTCCGGCCGCGCCGCCACGCCGCGCGAGAAGCCCCGCGCCAGCTCGGCCTCGCGGTGGTAGTCCAGCTCCAGCAACATCTCGTCGCGGAACTCCTGGAAGTAGGCGGCGGCGTCGGACACGCGCAGCACCTTCGACGCCGTCTTCGCCACCAGCCCCAGGTTCTCCATGTCATGGGCCAGGGACGCGTCGATGCCGGGGTATTGCACCTTCACCGCCACCGCCCGGCCGTCCTCGAGCACCGCGCGGTGCACCTGCCCCAGCGACGCGGCGGCCAGCGGCTCCTGGCTGAACTCGCGGAAGAGCGCCTCCGGCGGCGCGCCCAGCTCCGCCTCCACCACGCGCGCCACCTGCGCGTAGGACATGGCGGGGGCCTGGTTCTGCAGGCGGGCCAGCACCTGCCGCACCTCGGGGGTGAGCAGGTCCGGATCCATGGACACGGCCTGGCCCATCTTCATGGCGGCGCCCTTGAGCTCGCCCAGCGTGGAGACCAGCTTCTCGGCGGCCTCCTTGCTGAGCAGGTCCGGCGCGCTGCCGGACAGGCGCTTCGCGCCGCTCTTGAGCACGTCCGCTCCCACCTGCACGGAGAGGCCCGCCAGCTTGCGCAGTCGGGTGAACCGCCCCTGGGGAGGAAGCTTGTCGTCGGAGTCCGAGGCCATGGGAACCGGGGTGGATTAACGAGGAGGGCCTCGCGAGGCGCAAGACATGCTACCCCACCGCGACCGTCAGGCCGCCCTACCGGGGAACGGGCGCGTCGCCGGACGGGGGATGCAGCGCGTACCAGCCCGCGAGTCCTCGTGGGCTCGAAGGCCCCTGCCCCACCGGGGCCCCGTCGAGCGCCAGCGAGGCCCGCAGCGCCTCCCGGAGCGCGCCCGCGCTGGCGGAGGGCTCCTCCGGGCGGCGCGCCAGGGCCTTGAGCAGCACGCGCGACAGCGCCGAGGGCAGGCCCCGCGGCGGGATGGGCGCCTGCCGCGCGGGGCCCAACAGGGCCGCCTCCGCGCCACCACCACGCGGCGGCGGACACCCGGAGAGGAGCATGGCGCCCAGCGCGCCCACGGCGCGGAGGTCCGCGTGCAGGGCCCGTGACATGTCGTCGCCCGGCGGCGATGCCGGAGCATCGAGCGCGTCCGAGGCCAGCGGGGCCCAGCCCAGCCCGGCGATGCCGAAGTCCAGCAGCTTCACGTGCTGGCGGCCCTGGGCGTCGGGCATGAGGAAGACGTTGGCGGGCTGGAGGCTGCCGTGGGCGATGCCGTGCGCGTGCGCGGCCTCCAGCGCGTCACACACCTGGACCAGCAGGTCCACCACCAGCGCCGGCGCCAGCGGCCCTCGCGCGAAGGACGCGAGGCTCTGTCCCTCCAGGTACTCCATGACGAGGTAGGGGCACCCGTCGCGCATGCCCAGGTCATAGAGCGACACGATGCGCGGATGCTGGATGAGCGTCAGCGTGCGCGCCTCGGAGAGGAAGCGCGCCACCCGCGCCGGGTCCCGCGTCACGTGCGCGTGGAGCACCTGGATGGCCACCCGCTTCTGGATGAGCGCGTGCTCCGCGAGCAGCACCGTGCCCAGGCTCCCGCGGCCCAGCTCGCGCAGCAGCCGGAAGTGCCCGAGCTGCTGCCCGACCAGCGAGGGCGCACCGGACGCGCTCCACGCCGCCTCCGCCGAAAGGGGCTCGCGGCGAGGACGCGTCCGGCCCGGGCAGCCGCAAGGCCCCACCGGGGCCGGCACGCAGCCACAGGTGGCCCCAAGCGCTGGAGGGAACGCGGAGACGGAGGGGGTGAGGTCCATCCGGGACATGGCGCTGCAATCCTCCGCGCGCGCGGCCCCCCGCCCCAGGAAGCCCGGGGCGGACACCGTGCGCGAACAAGCGCGTATCGGGTTGAGGCCGTTGCGATGCCGTGTGGAACGCGCGCCATCGCGCTCCGGAGTCCCCCTTCCTTTCGTACACGGGCAACTGCCAGTGACTCGGGAACCCTAGCGCCGCCACGACACGGCTCGCGACGTCTTCCCAGGACGTGCGTCGAACGCGCAACGGCTGCTCTGTTGGCCGTAGCACGCACGCGGCCCAAACGTCATGCGGCGGAAGTTTCCATCCGCGCGGCGCGGGACACGCCAGGGAACGGAGCCTGCACGAGAGTGCCGCGCTCGACGTCCCCCTTCCCCACCGGGCGCCTTTCCCGCGCGCGGAGAACTCCCTGCCCGGAGCCGGGCAGGGAGGCACTTCACTCGAACGTTCCTCAGCCGATGGTGGGCTCGCAGATGCCGTCGGCGCCGCACGTCAGCCCGAGGCAACAGGAGAGCTCCTCACCGCAGATCTCACCGATGGGCGAGCACGTCGTCGCGCCGCCATCCGGCTCCTCACCGCCCGGCTCCTCGCCGCCCGGCTCCTCGCCGCCCGGCTCCTCGCCACCCGGCTCCTCACCGCCCGGCTCCTCACCACCCTCACACGCCCCCTGCACGTCGCCGTGGCGCGAGTGCGCGGGCCAGGCCGACTCGCTCACCCACAGGGTGTGGGCATTGGCCGGGTTGCCCGGGGGGATGTGGCAGATGGCAATCTTGCCCGGCCTGCCCGCGGCGGCGCCGGGAGCGTCGGCGTCATCGGACGACGCCTCGCTGAACGTCACCGCCTCGCCAGGCTTGCCACCCAGGCCGCCGCTCTGCGGGCCGTGCGTGTCAGGGGAGTCGTCGCTCGCCGGGGAGCCGCCGCAGCCAGCCGTGAGAAGGGAGCACAGGGCCACCACCACAGCGGACGAAAAAACAGGTTTGAGGCTTCGCATCGATACGCTCCTGATTCGGGGGGTTCGTGAGCCGCCACCCGCGCCGGGCCTCCTCCCGCGACGAACACCTGCCACCGCATGCGCACGGCGTCACCAGGTGTAGGCCGGGGTGCCGCACCTGGAGCCGTCCGCGCGGCTCGTCCAGGACTCAGCCCCCGCGGATACCGTCACCACGCCAGGAAGACCCCCGCGGACGCGCTCCGGCCACTCGGGAAACGACGCGCCACGCCGCCCGACAGCGGCAATGGAAACATCCGATATCAGCTCACGCTTTCGGCGCTGTACCGCGCGATGAGTCCGGAGCGCACGGCCTGGTGGTGAACCCGCGTGAAGAAGGCGCACGCGAGCAGGATTTCCACCACGGCCAGACCGCCGCCCCAGGCCAGCGTCGACACCTGGAACGTGCCGCCCGCCGCGAGCGCCCGCATCCCCTCGAACACGTAGGAAGGTGGCAGGACGTGGGAGACGGCCTGCATCCACGCGGGCAGCGTGGACAGGGGATAGAAGACGCCCGCGAAGGGCGACAGCAGCGCGGGGATGGGCCAGACGAACCACTCCGACGCCGGCCCCAGCCGCAGCACCAGCGCGCAGCCGAAGATGCCCAGCGCGATGCCGAACAGGAACAACACCAGGAGGAAGGGCACGAAGAGCGCGCCGTACACCGCGAAGGACAGGCCGAAGACGGCGCTGGCCAGCACGAGCATCACCCCCAGGCCGATGGTGCTGGTCGCGATGCTGGAGAGCACCAGCCCGCCCAGGTACTCGGAGATGGAGAGCGGGGACGCGAACATGTTGAGGAAGTTGCGCGACCACACGTCCTCGAAGAACACCATCGTCACGCCCTGCATGACGCGGATGAAGAAGTCCCACAGGAGGACCGCGCCCAGCAGCGCCGGGACGAAGTTGTACGCCTGCGAGGTGACGGTGTTGAGGTAGCGGCTCATGAAGCCCCACAGCACCATGTCGATGGCCACCCACGCGAAGAGCGGCAGGAAGCGCGCGAGGCTTCCGCGCAGCAGGTAGTAGTGGCGGAGCGCGACGGCGGCGGCCCGGTGGATTCGCATGGTCAGCTCCGCTCCAGCGCGAGCGGCTCGCGCGCCACGGTGATGAAGAGCTCCTCCAGCGAGGGCTGGCCATGCTCGCTGGGCAGCGTCCGGGGGTCCCCCTCCAGCAGCACCTGGCCGTGCGACAGGAACAGCACGCGGTCGCAGACCTCCTCCACCTCGTACATGTTGTGGGACGTCCACAGCACGCCGCCGGTGCCCTGCTCCGCGAACTCGCGGATGCGGGCGCGCAGGTCTCGCGCCGTCGCGGGGTCCAGCGACGCGGTGGGCTCGTCCAGCAGCAGCAGGTGCGGGCGGTTGAGCATCGCCTTCGCCAGCGCCACGCGCGTCTGCTCCCCGGAGGACAGCACGCCGCACTTCATGTCGCGGTACTTCACCAGGTCGAACTGCTCCAGCAGCTCCGCGATGCGCGCGCCCAGCGCCTTCACGCCGTAGATGAGGCCGAAGACGCGCAGGTTCTGGTACACGGTGAGGTTGCCGGGCAGCGGCGAGTAGACGGCGGCGAAGTTCGTCAGCTCCAGCGCGGCGGAGCGCTGCTTCGCCAGGTCCAGCCGCTCGATGTGGATGGCGCCGGCGGTGGGCTGGAGCACGCCGAGCACCATGTTGATGGTCGTCGTCTTCCCCGCCCCGTTGGGCCCCAGCAGCCCGACAATCTCGCCCCGCCGCACCTCGAACGAGACGCCCCTCACCGCGGCCTTGCCGCCGTATTCCTTGCGCAGGTCCACCACCGACAGCACCGTGGACGCTCCGGCGTCCCCTCGCGGCGCACCGGGCCCCGCCCCTGAAGTCAGCATGGCGCGCATTGTGCCGTGGTCCGGGCCCCAGGCACGCGCAACCTGCACGCTGACGACTTCCAGACGCGCCACGGGCCTCCCCGGCCCATGCGCCTGGCGCCCTCAGCGCGCCCCGGGCCGCTCGCGGGGCAGACGCACCGTGAAGATGGAGCCGCTCCCAGGACGGCTCTCCACCTCGATGCGCCCGCCCATGGCGTCCACAATCTGCCGGCTGATGTAGAGCCCCAGTCCCAGCCCGCCGTAGTGCCTGTCGGACACGGCGCGCTCGAAGCGGCCGAACAGGCGCGGCAGGTCCTCCGCGGAGATGCCGATGCCCTCGTCGCGCACGGACACCCGCACCAGCTCCTCGCCCTCGAACGAAGCCTCCACCAGGACGGGCCGGCCCGCGCCGTACTTGGCCGCGTTGGTGAGCAGGTTCACCAGCACCTGGTCCAGCCGCAGCGAGTCCCACCGGCCCTGCAGCGGGCCCGGCGCGTCCACCCGCACGGAGCACCCGGCCTGGGTGAACACCTCCTCCAGCCGGTCCACGGCGTCGCGCACCGCCTGCGCCAGGTCCACCTCGGACGGCTCCAGCGCCAGGCGCCCCAGCGAAATCCGGCTGACGTCCAGCAGGCTGTCCACCAGCGCGCCCAGCCGCTGCACCTGCCGCATGGCGGTGTTCAGCCGGGGCAGCACCTTGTCCCGGCACTCCCCGCTGACGGCGCGGTCGATGAGCCCGTGCTGCAGCTTGAGGCTGGTGAGCGGCGTCTTCAGCTCGTGGCTGGCCACGGAGAGGAACTCGTCGCGCAGGCGCACCGCGGCCTGCGCGTCCCGGTAGAGCGACGCGTTCTCCAGCGCCACCGCCACGCGCCGCGCCAGCTCCTCCGCCATGGCCACATCGGCGGTGACGAGCCTGCGGCAGGGGGCGGCGGTCCCCAGCGTGATGACGCCCAGCGTGCGCCCCCGCGTGCGCACCGGCACCGCGAGCAGCGAGTGCGGGTTGAGCGCCTCCAGGAGCCCGCGGTGCTCGGGCCCCTGCCCCATGCGCTCGCGCAGCTCCGGCCCCACCTCCGGCAGGAAGCGCGTCTCGCCCGACAGGAAGCACTCGCGCGACGGGTGCAGCGTGCCCTCCACCCACTCGGGCGGAAGCGACGCCAGCACCGACACGTCCCGCTCCGGCTCGCGGTGGGACGCCGCCACGCACCGGAGCACGCCGTCCGCGCCCACCAGCTCCACCAGGCAGTAGGTGGCCACGTTCTGCGCGGCCACCCGCGCCAGGTGCTCCAGCGTCCACTCCACGTCGTCCAGGTGCTCGGCCAGGGCGCGGCTCGCCTCCAGCAGGAAGAAGAGCCGCTCCTCGGCCTCCCTGCCGGCCTCCAGCGCCACGTGCAGCTTGCCGCCGCGCTCACGCAGCGCCTCGTACAGCGCCGCGCGCTCCAGCGCCTGCGCGCACTGCTGCGCCAGCGAGGACAGGTAGCCCCGCTCCTCCGCGAGGAAGGCCCGCGGCGCGTCCCACGCGAACATCAGGAAGCCCCGGATGCGGTGCTCCACCCGCAGGGGCAGCACGGCGCACGCGCCGCTCCCCGTGATGCCAATGCTGTCGCGCGACGGCGCGGGCAGGGCGCGCAGCACCGCCTCGTGGGTGGAGAACCACTGGGGCTCCAGCTGCTCCAGCGCCCGGTCCACCAGGGGCACTTGGTCCGCCCACAGCCCCCGCAGGCCGTCGAGCACCGCCGGCGCGTAGCCGAAGGAGCCCAGCACATGGAGGCGCCCATCCTCCAGCATGCCGAGCACCGCGCCGCGCACCGGGCCCCCGGGCCGCAGGTCCCCGTGCATCAGCGCCTCCGCCACGTCCTCGGCGGTGGCCGCGCGGGACAGCGCCGCGGTGACGGCCTGGAGCCGCTCGGTGCGCTGCTGCGCGCCACGCGCCTCCGCGTACAGCAGCGCGTTGTCCAGGGAGAGGCTGGCGCGCCGGGCCAGCTCCAGCGCCAGCTCCAGGTCGGGCGCGCCCGGCACGCCGCCCTCGTCGCAGCGCACCAGTGACAGCGCGCCCAGGACGCGGCCTCGCGCCAGCAGCGGCACGATGAGGCCCGCCCGGATGCCCAGCCGCCGCGCCACCTCCAGCTGCGCCGCCGTGCACACCACGCCCGGCAGGAGCGCGTCCAGGACCTCCGGCAGGAGGGCGGCCTTGCCGGTGCGCAGCACCTCCGGGATGCCGCCCGTGGCCGTCAGGTCCAGGGGCTGGAGGCGCGCCAGCTCGTGCACCAGCGCCACCTTGTCCGGCGCGCGGTGCGCGGCGGCCGCGCGCTCCACCTGTCCCTCCGCGGTGAGCACGTCCACCGCGCACCAGTCCGCCAGCAGCGGCACAGCCAGCTCCGCGAGCCGCTGGAGCACCGTGCGCGAGTCCAGGGACGAGGCCAGCAGCTCCCCCGCGCTGGCCAGGAACGCGAGGCGCTCCTCGGCGTCATCGCCGCCCCGGAGGCGGGCGACCTGCCCGGCCCCTCCCGGCACGCCCTCCGGCACCGGGAGTGGACACACCTCGGCCGTCTCCGAGGAGCCGGGCTCCTCGGGCGTGGGCCGCGGAGGTGAAGAGGGGCGGCGCGGCATGGGTGCCCGAGATAATGACGCCGTCGGGGCGTCGACAACGGCGCTCGGACGCAGGTACGAGACAACTGTCAGGTGGGCGACCTACCGGACGGCGCTGCGGGCCTAGCCCGTCCCGCGGCGGCCCGCCCGGTTCTTGTCCCAGATGGCATAGAGGATGAGCAGGAACGCGAAGAGCCGCACCACGTAGATGTAGTGGCGCCGCTCGTCATCCGCGTCCAGCAGCGACGCCACCACCGAGTTGCCCGCCAGCACCGTGAAGGCCAGCGCGAAGAAGGCGAAGAGCCGGTCCTTCGACTGGACCCAGAAGCGCAGGAAGAACAGCGCGCAGGCCAACCACGCCATCGACACCGCGCCATTGAGCATGGGCTTGAGCATCAGGACACCTCAGGACGCATCCCAGATGAGGCCATAGAGCAGGACGGACGCGCTGGACAGCGTGGCGATGACGCGCGGCATGTACAGGTCGATGGTGGTGGGCAGCAGCACCAGGTCCACGAAGAGCAGCGAGTTGCTGACCGCCAGCCCCGCGAAGCACAGGCCGCTCCACAGCAACAACCGCATCCCCGTGCGCTTGTAGGCCCGAAGCAGCAGCACCGAACAGGCCAGGCTCGTCAAGGCGCATAGGATGTAGACTGCCTCAGCCATCGCCGTCCTTGTCCTTCTTCAGGATGAATGCCTCGGCAAAGCCTCGTACCTTGTCCAGCGGCCTCGAGAAGATGAACGAGATGACGCTGACACGCTTCACGCTATACACCTCCGCCAGCTCCGTCACGGCCTGGACGTCCTCCGAGGACGCGGGGCTGTAACGGTAGGACGGGGGCGTGGCGCCATCGCTCACCAACATGCCGTGGTTCGTCAGGTCCTCCAGTCTGGAGGCGGCGGAAGCATCTGTAATGCGCAGTTCCAGACTCACCGCCGATGCCGTCCACTCCCTGTCCGCGCGCGCACGAAGCAGGAGGAGCACCTCCAGCTTCTCCAGGGAATCGATGTGCGTCGTGATGAAGCGCTGGACCCGCTGAGGGATTCCGGCGTCACTCACGCATCCACCTTGCCCATGTTATTTTGTGCGTCAACCATTTCGCGTCCGGCGATGTTCATCGTCCGGTGCGCCGTGGCCGTCCGCCCGGCTGCTGTCCTCCGCGGGGGGAGAGCCGTCCCCGTGCGTCTGGCCGGGCCTGCCAGTGAGCGGGCCCGGTAGGTTCCTCAACACGTCGATGAGCCGGGTGAGCGGCGCCGTGTCCTCTCCCCGTGCCTCCAATGTAGCGAGGTGCTCCGTCACCCGCAGCGGCAGCCAGTCCTGGCTGGCGGTGGCTCGCAGCGCCGTCACGTCCATCAACGCCAACAGCACCGTCTCCGGACGTCCGTGCATGCGCGGCAGCCGCTCGCTGAACGCGAGCACCGAGCCGCGCTGCCCCCCGACCTCCCACTCCACCGCGATGCCCTGGAACACCTCGCCCCGCGCGGCGCGCGAAAGCGGCAGGACGTCCTCGTCGAGGCGCCGCCCATCCGCGCCCCAGAAGCGGGCATCCGCATGCAGCGCGCGTGCCTCGGAATACGCCAGGCTCCCGCCCGCGAGCCCCTGCGCCGCCCGGTTGGCCAGCAGCGTGCGGCCGCTCCCGCGCTCCACCAACGCCAGCGGCATGGGCACCGCGGCCAGCACCGCCTCCAGCCAGCGCTGCTGGTTGCGGTGGGACTCCGAGCGCAGCCGCTCCGCCTCCATGCGCCGCTGCGCCTCCAGCAGCTCGCGGGCGTGCTCGCGCTGCTGCGCCTCGCGCAGCGCCTCCGCCTGCCGCCGCACCAGCTCCGCCTTGCGGAACAGCTCCACGAAGACGCTCACCTTGGCGCGAAGGACGACCGGCTCGAAGGGCTTGAGCAGGTAGTCCACCGCGCCCATCTCGTAGCCCCGCAGCGCGGGCTGGGGACCGCGCGACATGCCGGTGAGGAAGATGAGGGGCGTGCTCCGGCTGCGCTCCCGCTCGCGGATGAGCTGCGCCGTCTCGATGCCGTCCATGTCCGGCATCACGACGTCCAGGAGGATGACGGCGAAGTCCTGCGTGAGCAGGTGGCGCAGCGCCTCGCGCCCGCTGCGCGCCGTGACGAGCCGCTGCCCCAGCGGCGCCAGGGTGGCCTCCAGCGCCAGCAGGTTCTCCGGCTGGTCGTCCACCAGCAGCAGGGACACGGGCTCCGCGGGGACCGCGGGCAGGCGCTCGCGCGTGGGCGCAGCGCTCACGGTTGCACCCTGGACCGCGGCACGTAGGCCAGCCGCGCGAGCCACCCGCCCACGGTGCCCGGGGTCAGCTGCTCCAGCCCGCCCTCCTCGCCGTCGCCGCCGGTGCGCCGCGCTCCGACCACGGCCACGCGCCCGCCTCGCGCCTGGAGCACGTGCAGCCCTGCCACGCCGTCCTCGTGCCCGGTGAAGAGCAGCCCCGCGGCCCGAGCGCCATGGCTGTCCGCCGCGGACTCGAAGAGCGCGTCCAGGCCCGGCCGCTGGCCATGCTCGGGCGGCTCCACGGACAGGGCCACGCAGCCCCCGTCCACCAGCAGGTGGTAGCCCGCCGGGGCCAGGTACACGCAGCCGGGCCGCAGCTCGTCCTTGTCGTCCGGCTCCACCACGGGCAGCGCGCAGCGGCGGCCCAGCGGCGCGGCCAGCACGTCGAGCGGCCCCCGGTGCAGCGCCAGCACCACCGGCACCGGCAGGTGCGGAGGGAGCAGCGCCAGCACCGACGCCACGTCCGCCGCCGCGCTTCGCGGTGCCCCCACCGCCAGCAGGCCCAAGGGGCTCATCCCACCCTCCGGTAGATGCGGCCGCAGTCCTCCAGCGATTCGTAAGCCCCCGCGTGGGGCGTGCGTGCCACGGACTCCTTGCGGCCCAGGCACAGGAAGCCGAAGCGGGCGAGGCTCTCGAAGAGCCGGCCGTGCACGTGGTCGTGCATGGCGCGGTTGAAGGCCAGCAGCGTGTCGCGGCACACGATGACGTGGAACTCGTTGAACGAGCCGTCCGTGGCCAGGTTGTGCTGGGTGAAGAAGATGCCGTCGCGCAGCTTCGGGTGGAGCAGCGCCCAGTTGCCATCGCGCGTGTAGTAGTCGGACAGCGCGCCCTTCCCGCCCGCCTCCGCGTATCGGCGCGCGTCCTCCGGCGTAGGGAGCGGAAGCACGCCGGTGCGCGCGTCCGCCAGCAGTCCCTCGCTGACGTCGGATGCGTACAGCCGGCACCTGCCCCACAGGCCCTCCTCGTGGAGCAGGATGGCCAGCGCGTAGGTGTCCTCCCCCGTGCCGCAGCCCGCGTGCCACACGCGCACGGACGGCCAGGTGCGCAGCACCGGCACCACCCGGGTGCGGAAGTCGCGGAAGAAGGCGGCCTCCGAGAACAGGGCCGGCGGCGTGCAGGACAGCGTGCGCAGCAGCGCGTCCAGCGCCTCGGCCTCATGCAGCACGCGGCCCTGGAGGGCGGAGAAGCTGTCCAGCCGCTCCTCGCGCAGGTGGCGCCGCAGCCGCCGAAGGAGCTGCGGACGCGACCGCCTGCGCAGGTCGAAGCCCCACTGCCGGGCCACGCCTTCCAGCAGGAGGTCCACCTCCAGCGCCTCCAGCGCCGCGCCGCGCGCGCCGGGCCCCGTCATCCGGAGACCTCCGTGCGCGGGCCGCTGGCCGGCGCGCCACGCGGCGCGTGCAGCCACACGCGCAGCAGGCTGAGCAGCTTCTCGATGTCCACCGGCTTGGTGATGTAGTCGGAGGCACCGGCCTCCAGGCACTTCTCCCGGTCGCCCTTCATCGCCTTGGCCGTCAGCGCCAGGATGGGCAGGTGGGCGAAGCGCTCCATGCGGCGGATGGCGCGCATGGCCTGGTAGCCGTCCATCTCCGGCATCATCACGTCCATCAGCACCAGCTCGATGTCCGCGGACTTCTCCAATTGCTCCAGGCCCTCGCGCGCGCTCTCCGCGAAGGCGACCTTCATGCCGTAGCGCTCCAGCACGGTGTTGAGGGCGAAGATGTTGCGCACGTCGTCGTCCACCACCAGCACCTTGCGCCCCACCAGCAAGGGGTCGCGCTCGCGCGCCTTCTCCAGCATGCGGCGCTTGGGCTCGGTCAGCGCCGCGGGCGAGCGGTGGAGGAAGAGGCTCGTCTCCTCCAGCAGGCGCTCCGGGCTCTGTGCGTCCTTCACGACGATGGCCTCGGCCACCCGGCGCAGCTCCGTCTCCTCGGCGCGCGTCAGCTCGCGGCCCGTGTAGACGATGAGGGGCGGCCCGCCCGCGCCGTGCGCCTCGCGGATGCGGCGGATGAGCTCCGTGCCCGGCAGGTCCGGCAGGCCCAGGTCCAGCACCATGCAATCGAAGCGGCGCTCGGCCAGCGCGGCCAGCGCCTCCTCCGCCGTGCCCACCGCCACCGTCTCCACGTCTTCGCTGCCGAGCAGCTCCAGCAGCGTCTGGCGGTGGACGGGGTCGTCCTCCACGATGAGCAGCCCGCGCGCCTTGCGCTCCACGAAGTGCTTCAGGGCCTCCAGCGCCGCCAGCGCCGCCGCCGGGTCCGCCGCCGCGCGCAGGTGGCCCAGGGCCCCCAGGTTGAGCGAGCGCTCGCGGTGGTCCTCCACCGACACCGTGTACACCGGCAGGGCGCGCGTGGCCGCGTCGTGCTTCAGCCGGTCCAGCACCACCCAGCCCGCCATCTCCGGCAGGTCCAGGTCCACCGCCACCGCCGCCGGCCGCGTGTCGCGGATGGCCTCCAGCGCGCCTTCCACCTCGGTGGACACCAGCACCTTGAAGCCCGTGTCCTGGGCCGCGGCGCGCAGGCGCGCGGCGTGGTCCGCCAGGTGCGTCACCGCCAGCAGCACCCGGTCTCCCGGCTGGATGGACGCCCGGTCGTCATCGATGTCCAGCCGGTTCAACGACGGCATGGCGGGCTCGCCGGGCGGCGCGGACGTCAGCGGGGCCAGCGGGTTGGGCTCCCAGCGCTGCGGCTCCTGCTGCGGACGCTCCGCCATGAACGTCACCGGCAGGTAGAGGGTGAAGGCGCTGCCCTTGCCCACGTCGCTCTCCAGCCGGATTTCGCCGCCGAGCAGCCGCGCGATTTCGCGGCTGATGGACAGCCCCAGGCCGGTGCCGCCGTACTTGCGGGCGGTGGAGCCGTCCGCCTGCTGGAAGGCCTCGAAGATGATTTGATGCTTGTCCCTGGGGATGCCGATGCCGGTATCCACCACGGTGAAGGCCACCACCGCGGGCGCGGAGGACAGCATGGCGTGGTCCTGGGACCAGCCGCTCTTCGCCAGGCCGATGTGCAGCGACACCGAGCCCGCCTCGGTGAACTTGAAGGCGTTCGACAGCAGGTTCTTGAGCACCTGCTGGAGGCGCTTGGCGTCCGTCTCCAGTTCGCCGGGCAGCGCGTCCGCCAGGGCGATTTGGAACTCCAGGCCCTTCTTGTCCGCCACCTGCCGGAAGGTGCGGTCCACGAACTCGCGCAGGTCACCGAAGCGCAGGGGTCCCACGTCCACGGCCATGGTGCCGGACTCGATCTTCGACAGGTCGAGGATGTCGTTGATGAGCTCCAGCAGGTCCGCGCCCGAGGCGTGAATCGTCTTCGCGAACTCCACCTGCCGCGGCGTGAGGTTGCCGTCCACGTTATCGCTGAGCGTCTGGCTGAGGATGAGCAGCGAGTTGAGCGGCGTGCGCAGCTCGTGGCTCATGTTGGCCAGGAACTCGGACTTGTATTTGGACGTGAGGCTGAGCTGCTCGGCCTTCTCCTCCAGCGCGAGCTTCGCCTGCTCCACCTCGCCGTTCTTGCGCTCCACCTCCGTCTTCTGCTCGGAGAGCAGCCGCGCCTTCTCCTGAAGCTCCTCGTTGGTGCTGCGCAGCTCCTCCTGCTGGCGCTTGAGCAGCTCCTCCGACTGCTGGAGCGAGGTGGCCTGCTGCTCCAGGCGCTTGTTCGTCTCCGTCAGCTCCTCCTGCTGCTTGCGGAGCTCCTCCGTCAGCGCCTGCGACTGCTTGAGCAGCGCCTCGGTGCGCATGTTGGCGGCAATCGTGTTGAGCACGATGCCAATGGACTCCGTGAGCTGCTCCAGGAAGCCCATGTGGACCTCGCTGAAGGTGTGGAAGGAGGCCAGCTCGATGACGGCCTTGACCTCGCCCTCGAAGAGCACCGGCAGCACCACGATGTTGCGCGGCACCTCCTCTCCCAGCCCGGAGGAGATGCGGATGTAGCTGTCCGGCACGTCCGACAGGAGGATGGGCTCCTTCTCCAGGGCGCACTGGCCCACCAGCCCCTCGCCATACTTGAAGGTGTTGGCCAGCCCCTTGCGCTGGCGGTAGGCGTAGGACGCCAGGAGCTTGAGCATCGGGTCGCCGCCGTCCGCGTGCTCGGAGATGTAGAAGACGCCGTGCTGGGCCTCCACCAGCGGCGCCAGCTCCGACAGGATGACCTTGGACACCGTGAGCAGGTCCCTCTGGCCCTGGAGGACGCGGGTGAACTTGGCCAGGTTCGTCTTGAGCCAGTCCTGCTCCGTGTTCTTCCGCGTGGTGTCCTTCAGGTTGCGGATCATCTCGTTGATGTTGTCCTTCAGGGCGGCCACCTCGCCCTGCGCGGACACGGTGATGAACCGCGTGAGGTCTCCCTTCGTCACGGCGGTGGCCACCTCGGCGATGGCGCGCACCTGCGTGGTGAGGTTGGCGGCGAGCTGGTTCACGTTGTCCGTGAGGTCGCGCCAGATGCCGGCCGTTCCGGGCACGCGAGCCTGACCGCCCAGCTTTCCTTCGATGCCCACCTCGCGGGCCACCGTCGTCACCTGGTCGGCGAACACCGCCAGGGTGTCAATCATCCCGTTGATGGTGTCCGCCAGCTCCGCGATTTCACCCTTCGCGTCCACCACCAGCTTCCGCTTCAGGTCGCCGTTGGCCACCGACGTCACGACCTTGGCGATGCCACGCACCTGGGTGGTGAGGTTGGAGGCCATGGAGTTCACGTTGTCCGTGAGGTCCTTCCACGTTCCGGCCACGCCCTTCACCTCGGCCTGGCCGCCCAGCTTGCCCTCCGTCCCCACCTCGCGCGCCACGCGCGTCACCTCCGACGCGAACGAGTTGAGCTGGTCCACCATCGGGTTGATGGTGTTCTTCAGCTCCAGAATCTCGCCCTTCACATCGACGGTGATCTTGCGCGAAAGATCACCGCGGGCCACGGCCGTCGTCACTTCGGCAATGTTGCGGACCTGAGTTGTGAGATTGGCGGCGAGCAGATTGACGTTGTCCGTAAGGTCCTTCCAGGTCCCGTCGACACCCGGAACGACAGCCTGACCGCCGAGACGACCTTCTGT